>JAZULJ010000051.1:0-32930 GCA_045603045.1 Alistipes sp. | reverse complement strand
GGCCCCTTATCACAAGAAAAACAATTTCTTGTCAGAAGGGTTGCAGATGTGCCCTCGATAAAGAAATCAGCCTGGATAGGTAGTACTTGGCGTACATCCTATTCAGGCTGATGATTGAGAGGGTGCAGATGCGCCCTTATCGCAAGAAATTTTATCGTTTGGTCTTATAAGCCGCACGATACGACCCTCGCGCCATCTTCTGCAACTTATTCTTAATGAGGTTGCGACGCAGAGGGGCGAGGTGGTCTGTGAAGACCTTACCCTCGATATGGTCATACTCGTGCTGGATGACGCGCGCAGGCTTGCCCGTGAACTCATCATCATGCTCCACGAAGTTCTCGTCGAGGTAGCGCATGCGGATAGTGATGGGACGACGCACATTCTCATGCAGGCCGGGCAGCGATAAGCATCCCTCCTCGAAGAGCGACGTCTCCTCCGAGCGCTCATATATCTCGGCATTGATGAAGACACGACGGAAATCGGCAAGCGAAGGATCCTCCTCTGCCCAGGGTGTGCAATCAACAATAAAGAGACGTATATTCTTGCCCACCTGCGGTGCTGCAAGACCCACACCCTCAGCCTCGGCAAGGGTTATCCACATATCGTCAATAAACTTTTTGAGGTCGGGGTACTCGGGAGTGATATTCTCCGACACATTGCGCAGTATCTGCGAGCCGTAAATAACTATTGGATATATCATATTAACTTAATTTTACATACCTAACGACGACATATAGTCTTGCAGTATTATTGCTGCCGAGACCTTGTCAACGAGCGACTTATCGCGACGCGCCATCTTACCGATGCCGCTCTCACGTATGGTGCGCTGCGCAAGAACCGACGTGAAACGCTCGTCATAGGGCACTACCCTCTTGTCGGGGTAGGCATGACGCAGACGTCCCATGAGTGGCTCTATGTAGCGCATAGTCTCCGAAGGTTGTCCGTTCATCTGACGCGGGTAGCCCACGACGATAACATCCACCTGCTCATGCTGAAAATAGTCGGCAAGGAAGCGTTCGAGCGCCTTCGTATCGACAGTATCTAAGGGCGATGCGATGATGCCCAGAGGGTCCGTCACGGCGATACCCGTACGCTTGGTGCCGTAGTCTATGGCCAGCAGTCGTCCCATGCCGCTTATGCCTGCATCTTCTTGAAGAGGGTACGGAACGATACTGCCTCATCGACCATGGCGCGGAGAGCCTCAATCTTGATACGCTCCTGAGCCATAGAGTCTCGATGACGAACCGTAATGGTGCCATCCTCCAAGGTCTGGTGGTCAACAGTAACACAGAAGGGGGTGCCGATAGCATCCTGACGACGGTAGCGCTTGCCGATAGAGTCTTTCTCGTCATACGACACGTTGTAGTCGTATTTGAGGTCGTCGATAATCTGACGGGCAACCTCCGGAAGGCCATCCTTCTTAACCAGGGGCATGACAGCCACCTTCGTAGGCGCAAGGGCTGCGGGAATGCGCAACACTACACGCTCCTCGCCGTTTTCGAGCTTCTCCTCGGTATAGGCTGCCGACATAATCTGCAAGAACATACGGTCAACACCGATAGAGGTCTCAACAACATAGGGGACATAGCTCTCACCACGCTCGGGGTCGAAGTACTGAATCTTCTTGCCCGAAAACTCCTGATGACGGCCGAGGTCGAAGTCTGTACGCGAGTGGATACCCTCCACCTCCTTGAAGCCGAAGGGGAAGTTGAACTCGACGTCGGTAGCAGCATTGGCGTAGTGAGCGAGCTTATCGTGGTCGTGGAAGCGGTAGTTATCGTCTCCAAAGCCGAGAGCACGGTGCCATGCCATACGTGTCTCCTTCCACCTCTTCCACCACTCCATCTCGGTACCGGGTTGCACGAAGAACTGCATCTCCATCTGCTCGAACTCACGCATACGGAAGATGAACTGACGGGCAACTATCTCGTTACGGAACGCCTTGCCTATCTGTGCGATACCGAAGGGGAGCTTCATGCGACCTGTCTTCTGCACATTGAGGAAGTTGACGAAGATACCCTGCGCAGTCTCGGGACGCAGATATACGGTGTTGGCACCATCGGCCGTAGAGCCCATCTGCGTAGAAAACATAAGGTTGAACTGACGCACATCTGTCCAGTTGCGAGTGCCTGATATGGGGCATACGACCTCGCAGTCGAGGATAATCTGGCGTAACTCCACGAGGTCGTTGTTATTCAACGCCTCGGCAAAGCGGCGATGTACGGCATCACGCTTCTCGGCAACCTCCAACACACGGGGCGATGTTGCAAGATACTGAGCCTCGTCAAACTTATCGCCAAAACGCTTGCGCGCCTTCTCCACCTCCTTCTGAATCTTCTCATCCTGCTTAGCGAGCCAATCCTCAATGAGGACATCGGCGCGATAGCGCTTCTTCGAGTCCTTGTTGTCGATAAGAGGGTCGTTGAAGGCGCCCACATGACCCGAAGCCTCCCATACGCGAGGGTGCATGAAGATTGCAGCATCGAGACCTACGATATTCTCGTTGAGCTTAACCATAGAGTCCCACCAGTAGCTCTTGATGTTGTTCTTCAACTCAACACCATTCTGGCCGTAATCATAGACAGCGCCAAGGCCATCGTAAATCTCGCTCGAAGGGAAAATGAAGCCATACTCCTTGCAGTGAGCGATAAGTTTTTTGAAGAGTTCTTCCTGAGTCATAGTATATTGTTTTTTGTTTTTCGTTCCTACTCATTACGCCTATGGCGTATATCCCGACAAAGATACAACAAAAATTTCAAATATCACAATTTCGGACTACACTACCCCACAATGACGCTAAATCAGCCCGTGGCCACGGAAGCTGAAATGGTTACCGCGGGTGATGATAACATGGTCCAAAAGGCGTATATCGAAGAGACGGCAGCCCTCGGCAACACGCTCCGTGAGCTGCTTATCCTGGGCACTCGGCTCAGCACTACCCGAGGGGTGATTATGCACCAGAACAATCTGCACGGCGAGCAGTTCCAATGCTCGTTTGAGGATAAGGCGATAATCAACGACCGTAGCCTGCACGCCACCCTGACTGATGCGCACGCTGTCGATAACCTTACCCGACGAGGCGAGGTACAACACCCAGCACTCCTCGTGCTTCAACCCCGCGAGTTGCGGCTCCATAATCTTCACCACGTCGGCATCCGAGCGCACCACATCTACCGTTGCAGCCTCGGCGACAGCCACCCTACGACCCAACTCGGCAGCAGCTTTGAGTTGCACGGCACGTCGCAAACCGAGACCTGCCGTCATGCGCAGTCGCGAGAGGTCGGTATCCATAAGACGCGGCAACGAGTCGCCGCACTCCTCCACAAGTGAACGGGCAAGGGCTATGGCACTATCATCCTGAGCACCCTCGGCAAAGAGTGCCGCAAGGAGTTCCACATCGTCGAGAGCATCGGCACCGCGCGACAATAGCTTATCCTGAATATTACGCATAACGAGAAACTTCGTAGGTTTAGACCCACGAAGTTACACATTTTTATCCAAATACGAAAATTTCAAACACCTTATCTGCGCCACAACGCCACGCCTCGGCTTGCAGCGAGCCCCTTAGCAGCTCTTGGTCTGTGTCTTGTCGAGTTTATCGAGTTTATCGAGCAGACGTGCGCTGGCCTCATCGTCAATAGCAACCGCCTGAGTCTGAGATACCGAGAATGCAGCATTCTGCTCGGCGACCTTCTTTGAGTCGCCTGCGCCATGACCTACGGGAATACCATCAACGAGTACCGTAGAGATGAACGACGGATGCGACGACGCAGGGTCTCCCGTGGTACGGAACTCGATAGAATAGTGGTTCTTCTGGCACCACTCTATGAGGCGGCTCTTGAAGTCGGTCTCCGACATCAGAACCTCGTCGATGTTGAGGTAGCGACCATAGATGTCATTGATGAGCAGACGATTGGCAAAGTCGTAGCCTTGGTCGAGGTAGATGGCGCCAATCATGGCCTCAAAAGCGTCGCCAAAGATGTGTTTCTGTACAACATTTCCCGCGGCGTGCGAGATAACATGCTTATCGAGACCTATTTTCGAGGCTATACGGTTGAGCGACTGGCGCGACACTATCTTCGAGCGTATCTGCGTCATGAAGCCCTCGTCGCGGTCGGGAAACTCGATAAACAAAAAGTCGGAGGTGATACTCTCAATCACGGCATCGCCCAGAAATTCGAGACGTTCATTGTTGATGTGGCTACCATCCTCCAACTCGACAGATGCCGACTTGTGGATAAGAGCCAATTTGAAGAGTTCGATGTTATGGGGCATGAAGCCAAACATATCGTCAATGGCGGCATAGAATGCCTTATCCTTGCCGTAGCGACGACGTATGGGGCGTAGTATAAAATCAAACATTGCCGATAATTGTAGTAACAAAGAATGGACTAAGCCGAGAGAGGTAATCTCTTGGCATAGTCCATAGATTAGTAATTTCTCATCATACGAGCATAGCGTGAATACGAAGCGGGAGTCATCGTTAGAAATCATCCCTCGCTACACCACGCGCTACACTACCGTAGGATTATGCTATATTACTTGTGTGCCTCGATGTAGGTGATAGCATCGCCAACAGTCTGAATCTTCTCGGCGTCTGCATCGGGAATCTGAAGATCGAAAGCCTTCTCGAACTCCATGATAAGCTCTACCTGGTCGAGCGAATCAGCACCAAGATGTGCAGTGAAGCTTGCCTCGGGTACAACCTCTGACTCCTTAACACCCAACTTGTCAACGATAATCTCGACAACTTTTGACTGAATTTCTGACATAATAAATAAGTTTTAGTTAAACATTATATGTAGTATATTTTTACTCCCTATAACATCTCGCACAAATCTTTTTTTAGCAAGACGGTACAAAAATAACACTTTTTTTATTATCTTTGGCATATAGACGAAAAAAAAATATGAACAACTTATCAATAAAAGGTATTAACTAACTTAAAATAAAAGGATTATGAATTTGTTGCTAATTTCCAATTCCACCAATGCCGGTGAAGAGTATCTGAAATACCCCATTTCGGAGATTGCCAAGACATTGCAAGGTGTAAGCGAAGTAGTTTTTATCCCCTACGCTGCCGTAACATTCTCGTATGACGAGTACGAGCGTAAGGTGCAGAACCGCTTTAACGAGATAGGCATCAAGGTTCGCTCGGTGCATCACGCCGTAAATAAGCGCAACGTAGTACGCCATGCACAGGCCATAGTTATCGGTGGCGGCAACACCTTCGCGCTGCTCAAAAAGATGCAGGAGGAGGACCTTCTCGACATGATTTATCGCCGTGTGAAGGCCGGTGTGCCCTACGTAGGATGGTCTGCCGGCAGTAACGTTACATGCCCCACAATCTGCACCACCAACGATATGCCCATAGTGCAGCCCGCATCGTTCCGCGCCATAGGCCTCGTGCCCTTCCAGATAAACCCCCACTACCTCGACGCTAACCCCGAGGGACATGCCGGCGAGACACGCGAGCAGCGCATATTGGAGTATTTGGAGGCCAACCGCAGCCGATATGTGGTAGGCTTGCGCGAGGGTTGCATGTTGCGTGTAGATGACAACGGCATTCAGCTCATCGGTAGTCGCCCCATGCGCATCTTCCGTAAGGATATTGAGACCTACGAGGTGCAGCCCGGCGACAACCTCGACTTCCTGACCAAGCGCAAATAACAATGATAACACGTACCGCGCAGATAGGCTCCCACGGCGAGGATATCGCCGTGGAGTGGCTGCGTGAGCGTGGCTTCTATATCGTCGAGCGCAACTGGCGAATAAAAAACTATGAGGTGGACATCATCGCCCAGCGCTGGGATACACTCCACTTCGTGGAGGTCAAGACACGCCGCAGCGGAGGCTGGCAGTCGGCATACGACAGCATCGACGACATGAAGATACGCTCGTTGCAGCGCACCGCCACCGCATACTGCGCAATACGTCACTCGCGCCTACTCGTGCAGTTCGACCTTATTGCCGTCACAATGAATGACAATGGCGAATACACCGTAGAATATACGGAAAATATACTATAAAACTGTTAAGCCGATGTGTTTATACAATACCGGAATGTTTCTCTATGAGAAGGCCGTGGGTATCGCCGCACTACGTAACCCCAAGGCACGCCTCTGGAAGGAGGGACGCCGAGGCATCTTCGAGCGTCTGGCCAAGAGCATAACTCCCGGCGAGCGTATCATATGGATACACTCCGCCTCGTTAGGCGAGTTTGAACAGGGACGGCCAATCATCGAGCGCCTCAAAGAGCAGCGCCCCGACATCAAGATACTACTCACCTTCTTCTCGCCCTCGGGATACGAGATACGCAAGAACTACCCGGGGGCAGACTATATCTTCTACCTGCCTATCGACCGCAGCCGATATGCCCGCCGCTTCCTCGACATAGTGAAGCCCGAGGCCGCCATATTCATCAAATATGAGTTTTGGCTGAACTACCTCTCGGAGCTACGCAAGCGTAATATTCCGACATACGTAGTCTCGGCTATCTTCCGCCGCGATTCGGTCTTCTTCCGCGCGTGGGGCGGTGCCTGGCGCAAGGCCCTCGGCACATTTACAACGCTCTTCGTGCAGAACGACGAGTCGAAGCAGCTGCTCAAAGAGCTCGGACGCGAAAATGTAGTAGTCGCGGGCGACACACGCTTCGACCGCGTGGCGGCCATCGCCAAGGCTGCCAAGAAGATAGAGCTCATAGAGCGTTTTCGCGGCAACAAACCCCTCTTCGTTGCAGGCTCTACATGGGGTCCCGACGAGGAACTGCTCCTAAAACTCATAAACGACAACCCCAAGATACGTTTCGTCATTGCTCCCCACGAGATGGACGAGGCACGCATAGCACACATCATCGCCACGACGAAGGGCGGTGCCGTGCGCTATACCGAGAGTACGGCCGAGAGCGATTTCAGCAATACGCAGGTGCTCATCCTCGACACCGTGGGCATCCTATCGTCGGTATATGGCTACGCCCGCTGGTCGTATATCGGTGGCGGCTTCGGCGTAGGCATACACAACACGTTGGAGGCAGCAACCTTCGGCCTACCCATAGCCTTTGGCCCCAAGTATCATAAGTTCAAGGAGGCACGCGACATGGTTGCGCTGGGCGCTGCATGTAGCATAACCTCGGCCGAGGAACTCAAAGCATGGTTTGAGCCACTCAGAGACAACACCACGCTGCTTGCCGAGACAAGCGGTAAGGCTAAGGCCTACACCGAGAGTAACCTCGGAGCCACAGAGCTAATAACCTCGGAGGTGCTGAAAAGGTTTTAGACCAAGTGAAGAGAGCAAAATCAGCCATAAAAGCAGGCGAAAGGTGTGGGACACAAAGTGAGGTTTTTGTAACTCAGGACTATTAAGAAGGCCTCTGCAAATTAGTAGAAATTTATTCGTCGCTTCGGGAGATTATATCTCAGTAGCTAATCAACCGACAGAGCCCCATAAGCGAAAAGGGAATGGCCGATTTACGTATTAGCCATTCCCTTTCGTTTTCGTGCCGCAGATGCGGCCCATCACAAGAAATTACAACCAGCCCGAAGGAGTGTTATTACCCTCACGAACAATAAGTGCAAACTCCTTCTCGATATATTTACCACCCATGGTATTGTCGTCGCCCAGTGTCTTGCCGCCTGCTACTAAGCCGATGGTTATCATCGCACAGCCGGGCTTCGTACAGTGAATCTTCAAGAGGTTATTAGCCGTGAGCGAAGGGGTACCTACAATGCCCAGCTTCTCACGAACATCCTCCGGGATGGTGAAGCCGTCACGCACAACCTTTACCGAGAGTTTACCATCGCCGAGGTAGTTATTGATAGCGATTGATGCCTCCGTATTGAGGGGCACAGGGATACACGACGTGCCACGTATAGCCATAAGCGTACGGTAGGCATCGACCATTCCCGTACCCATCTTACCCTTGTACTTTGTGAGGCTCACCTGCTCACCTTCGGGTGTAGTGTGGTAGCCCGAGAGCCACGAGTCGATACTATTTACCGAGGTTAGCAATATCTCGTTAAGCTCCGCCGAGGTCAACTTATAGCCGTTATCCAGAGCATAGGAGAGTGCCAAAGCCGCGATACCCGACACGTGGGGGCATGCCATAGACGTTCCCTCGGCATGACCATAGGCATTACCTGGCAGTGTCGAGAGGATGCGTCCCGTCTCAAAGCCAAGATCCTTCTCTCCACCGGGGGCGGCGATATTACAACCCTTATCGTAGTTGGTATATGCCGTAGGGAGTCCATCGGGACCATAGGCTGTAACTGCGATATACTCGTTATAGGCACTCGGATAACCCGCAGCATTCATACCATCATTACCCGCAGCAAAGATGACAATACCACCATCCATCGCGGGACAGTTGTTCTTCTCGACGAAGTAGTTGATAGCCTCGTACTCCAACTGCAAGAGACGCTTATAGGCAGCATCATTGTCAATACCGCTCACATAGGGTGAGAAGCACCATGAACACTGCAAAACCGAAGCACCCATATCTGCGGCATAGAGGATAGCATTACCCACATTCTCTACCGAAGCCTCCTTCTGATTTGAGAATACCTGGCACGATATCATGCGAATACCATCACCCTTACCCGTACCTCCTGCAACACCACAAACGCCAATACCGTTGTTATTCGTCGCGGCAACAATACCCGCAACGTGCGTGCCGTGGCCCTGGTCCTTAGGCTCTGTCCACGACACCTCGCCACCTGCCGAGAAGTTCCAACCGTGAACATCGTCGATATAGCCATTCTCATCATCATCAACGCCATCGACACCATTGAGTTCAGCCTCGTTTGCCCACATATTATCTTTGAGGTCCTCGTGTGTATAGTCCACACCCTCATCGACAACGGCTACTATGACATCTGAACGGCCTGCCGTGAGTGCCCACGCAGCATCCACATTGGCATCAGCGCCAACACGTGCCGTGGGAAAAATCTCGGTATTACCCGTATTCTTATAGTTCCACTGCAAGGGGAGTTTCGGGTCATCAAAGCGGTAGTCGCCACTACGCGTAACGGCAACCTGAGAGGCTTCGACCCTCTGTGCCTTAAACTTGGGATACTCGGGGCGAATGATATGCTGAACACGGCTTACAGAGTGCAACGAGGCGAGTTGCATAGCCACATTATCAACATCAACCTTCTCGGCGAAGCGCACAACAAACCAGCGGTCGAAGCCGTAGGCCTTACGGCGCTCAACATCACAGGTCATATCGATAGCGTGCTCCACAGATGAGGCACCAAGCTCCTGCGCCATGCTCGACAGAGCATTGGGCATATTATCGTCGATAGCTGCAACCGTAGGCTTATCGACATATACCAACACAGCATCATCGCCACCCAGCGTAGGACGGTTAATAATCTTGGCCGCAGCCTTATCTATTTGAATATCGCGCGTCTGAGGCTCAACATCGGCCGTACACGACACCGCAAACGCAAGGGCGCAGAGCGACGTGAGACGCAAAACAGTACTCTTTGAAATCATAGTCGTCAAATATTACAAGAAACGCTCACTATCGGTGGCACGTGTCGCAGCGGCCTCATCCTTGACCTCCGTAGGAATGGGAGTCTTGGTATATACGGTTGTAACGCTCACATCCTCATAGCTGCGCATAGTGAGAGTATTGCCATCGGCCGAGAGCTCCGCCTTATAGCCACATTTCCAGCTTTGACCGTCGTCATAGCTACCCGTAACCGTATCACCCGACACAGCATAGGTGCCGCCATAACGCTCGTAGTTCAGCGTGTAGAGACGCTGATACATCTCATATGAGCCATCCTCATTGAAATCGACGTAGATGTCAAATGGAGCCTCATCACCCTCAAACGTAGCTATGTGCCACTCTCCTACAATAGAGACAGTAGCCCCATTAGGCTTCTTTCCGCCCTTCTCCTTATCACATGCCGTCATAGTCAAAGCGGCGAGGGCTATGAGCGCAAAAATCTTCAATGTTTTCATGTTATGTATTGTTTTATAATTTCACACTCTTAGAACCAACCATGGTCATCATTGGTTGCGCGCACAACCAGAGCCACCTCCACGGTAACATCCATACCTCCCGGCTTCTGGTTGTTACCACCGAGCTCCTCGCCACCGGCGATAGCGTGTAGTTTAACGATGCCGCAACCCGGCTTTGTACAGGTGATATAGGCCTTATTCTTGAATACCGCGGGTGCATCGTCGATACCGAGCTTGTCAGCCACAGCGCTGGGTATCTCCACATTCTTGAGCATCGTCATCGAGAGGTTGCCATCACCCAAAATATCGTTAAGGTCAATCTCCACCTCATCGCCAACTACCGCAGGATAACACTTCGTGCCACGCACGGCCATAAGCGTACGGTAGGCATCAAGCGAACCTGTACCCATCTTACCCTTGTAGGTATTGAGCTGCAAGCGGCCACCCTCGGGGTTGGGACGTGAGCCCGTAGTGAGCTTATCGTCAATGCCGTTTACCGACGTGAGGATGATAGACTTCAACTGATCAACGGTGAGCGTTATGCCCAAATCCATAGCATACGACATCGCGAGTGCTGCAACACCCGACACGTGGGGACACGCCATAGAGGTACCCTGCATATAGCCGTAGCCCTCGTTGGGAAGCGTAGAGAAGACACCACCCTCCTCAATAATCGAACCGTCGTTTGTAAGGCGCAACTCACCACCGGGAGCGGCAATATTACATCCTGTGTTGTAGTTGGTATAGTATGCAGGAAGACCATCGGCCGCAAGCGCCGTAACACCAATGTAATTGACATAAGCGGCAGGATAATCAGCAGACGAATTACCGTCATTACCCGCAGCAAAGATTACGATACCGCCATCCAACGCCGAGCAGTTCTTTGTATTGATAAAATACTCGATAGCGCTGTACTCGATAGAGTAGAAACGACGATAGTTGTGGTCGTGCTGAATGCCATGGCTCGGATAACCCCATGAGTTCTGCAACACCGAAGCGCCCATATCGGCAGCATAGGTAATAGCACTCGCACTTGTATCAATAGTTGTGGGAATACCGCGTGAGAATATCTGGCACGACATAAGACGCACGCCATCACCCTTACCCGTACCTCCGGCAACACCACATAGACCTATGCCATTGTTGTTTACCGCAGCCACGGTACCTGCAACGTGCGTACCATGACCCACATCGCCCTCAACATCGGGATTTACCGAGGGCTTATCCCATGTGATAGTACCCGCGGTGCCGGGGACAAAGTTATAGCCATAGATATCGTCGAAGTAGCCATTGCCATCATCGTCAACACCGGCCTCGCCATTGAGCTCGGCCTCGTTTACCCACATGTTATCTTTGAGGTCGGGGTGGCGGTAGTCGATACCCTCATCCACAACGGCAACGATAATATCGCGGCGACCGGCCGTAATATCCCATGCCGGATCAACGTTGACGTCGGCCCCCGCAACAGCACCCTCGAAGATAGCCGGGTTACCGGTGTTGATGTAGTGCCACTGCAAGTCTAACAGAGGGTCATCGAAGCGGTTATCCGAAGTGCGCGTCGAGGCGATAGTAGCTGCATCCACGGGATATGGCTTCACCGCGGGCTTACGCAACACGGTGTTATACTGGACGCGACTTACCTCCGCTACCGAAGCGAACTTCTCGGCAGCTACGGTAACGTCAACCTCAGCAGGAAAGCGAACAACAAACCAACGGTCGAGGCCATACTCGCGCTTACGCTCGGCGTTGAGTGTCATATCAATAGCGTGCTCAACAGAGGTAGCTCCAATCTGCTTGGTAACCTCATCAAGAGCCGTACTACAAGCACCACCATCGAGCGACGCTGCAGTCTCGGCATCCACATAGATAAGCAAGCTACCCTCGCATGCATACATCGCGCTATTGACAATCTTGTCCGATGATGCACCCACTTTCGCAACACCACCCTCCGCGGTGGGGTCGGTAGTACACGATGCAAGGGCAACAACTGCCACAGCAAATAGTAATGATTTAACCTTTGTCATAGTCTATTTATTATTAGTTTCGTTTCGAGTTGCGAAAAAACACATTTCCAAGGTGCTAAAATAGTGATAAATTTCGAAACGGCAAACACTCAACGGGCGAAATGTAAAAAGTGGCGGGTGAAATGGCGCAAACAGCAGCATATATGCAAAAAAAAAGTGCTGCCCGACACTTATCGGACAGCCTCTCAAACACACACCATCGCACGGCGACAAGAGATTATCTTGCCAGCCGCACGATGTGGTGTAAAACTGTTTAGTACGCTGATGACAGCCTACTACAAGAAACGCTCCTCATCAATAGCACGTGTTGCGGCAGCCTCATCCTTGACACTATCGGGAACGACAGTCTTGGTATATACCGTTGTTAGGCTTATATCCTCCTGACTATGCAACGTGAGAGTCCTACCATCGGCCGAGAGCTCTGCCTTATAGCCACACTTCCAATTTCGGCCGTCGGTATAACTACCCGTAAGAATGTCGCCTGACACATTGTAGGTACCCTCATAGAGAGCATAGGTAAGCGTATAGAGGCGCTGGTACATGGCAAACGAGCCATCCTCGGCAAATGCGAGATATACATCAAAGGGGGCAACTTCGCCATCAAACGTGCTTATATGCCACTCTCCAACTACGTTGACCGTACCTTCGGGCTTGGGGCCGGGGCCGGGTTCGGGACCGGGCTCGGGATTTTTCTCTTTACATCCTGTGAGCGTCAATAGTGCAAGCAGCAACATCGACAAAATCTTAAAACTCTTCATATATTTACTCTTTTTACAATTCAACATCCCACTAAATTACAACCAGCCGGCAGGGGTATCGTTACCCTCGCGCACAATCAGCGCAATCTCCTTCTCGATAAGCATACCTCCGATGGCCATACCACCACCCTGCGACTTTCCACCTGCGATAAGCTGCACCTTGACAGTATCACAACCGGGCTTCGTACACTTGATACATACCATATTGTCGGCAATCATCGGCTCGCCCTCGATGCCGAGCTTAGCACGTGCCGCATCATCAACGACTACACCCATGATTTTGAGGTTCTCCTTGCCGTCGCCGAGGTAGGCATTGACATCAATAGCAGCATCGTCGTTCAACTTCACAGGAACACATGTTGTGCCTCGCACACCCATAAGCACCTGGTAGGCATCAATCACACCCGTACCCATCTTATTCTTATAATTGTTCATGTTGAGTGTAATCATCTCCCATGCGCGAATATCGGGGTTGTAGCTATAATAGTCGCGCGTACTAGTGAGACGGCCGTTGATATCGTTTACAGAGGTGAGAAGTATCGATTTGAGCTCCTCGACGGTGAGTACGCGGCCAATCTTCAAGGCGTACGACAGTGCAAGGGCGGCAACACCCGACACATGAGGGCACGCCATAGAGGTACCCTGCATATATGCATACTCCTTGTTACTGCGACCCAACGAGAGCACCTGACCTGTATCACACGAGGGGTGCGCCGAGCCGCCAGGAGCAGCGATATTACAGCCCTTACCATAGTTCGAATAGTAGGCCGGATAACCATCGGGGGCAATAGAGGTAACGGCGATATACTCGTTGTAGGCACCGGGATAGCATGCCTCAGACATAGCATCATTACCCGCAGCAAAGACTACAAGACCGCCATCCAATGCCGTGCAGTTCTTAGACTCGATAAAATACTTCAAAGCCTTGTGCACAATCGAATATGTGCCCTGCTCAAAGCGGCTATCGGCCTCCAAACCTGCCATCTTGGTACCAAAGCCCCATGAACACTGCAATATCGAAGCGCCATTGTCGGCAGCATAACGGATACTCTTGGCAAGACCTTCGGTACCTACCTGATCACGACCCGAGCTATACTGAATAGACATGATACGTACGCCATCGCCCTTACCCGTACCACCGGCAATACCCGAAACACCTACGCCATTATTATTCACAGCAGCGATAGTTCCTGCAATATGGTGGCCATGGCCGGTATCACCTTCGCGGTTGCACGTAATGACAGCTCCGTTAGTTACGAAGTTGAAGCCGTAGATATCGTCAATATAGCCGTTGTCATCATCATCCACGCCATCGAGACCATTAGTCTCCTTCTCGTTCATCCACATATTATCTTTGAGGTCCTCATGACGGAAGTTTACACCCTCATCAAGAACGGCAACGATAATATTGGGGTCGCCAGCTGTGAGTTCCCACGCCGCAGCGAGGTTTATGTCGGCACCCGCCATGGCATCGGGATACAACTGCGTGTTACCGGTATTGTTATAGTGCCACTGCATGGGCAAATAGGGGTCGTTAAACTGGCCACTCGTAGCACGTGTTGTAGCAAGGGACATATCTGCCACAACAGCCTGCGCCTTGGGCACCTCAATCTTGTGGCTGAACTCCACGCTCTCGACAATATCGAGCGACGCGAACTTGCGCGCAACATCATCGATATCAGCACTCTCCGTAAACGACACGACGAAGTAGCGGTGCATGTCGTACTCGCGAGCGCGCATATCGTTCTTACCGGCGGGGAAGAGTGGCTCGATAGAGACAGCCTCAATCTCTGCGGCTACCGCATCAAGGGCAGCAACACTCTTCAAAGCATTATCGCCGGCCGAAGCAAGAGTCTCAGCAGTAGCCTCATCAACCATGATGATAAGACGACCATCGATAGCCGATACCGACGAGTTAACAAATTTCTTGGCTGCAATATTGGCCTCGCCGGTTACGCCACTACCCTCCGTTGTGGGGTCGGCCGTACACGCTGCAAGGGCTACAAGAGCCAACGAACAGAGTAAAAATTTAACCTTATTCATAATTAATTAGTTAATAGTTTCGTGCTACATTGCGAAAAAACACATTTCCAAGGTGCTAAAATAGTGATAAATTCCGAAACGTCCAACTATCAACGGGCGAAATATAAAAAGAGGTGGATGAAATTGGCTAATCTGCTGCATATATGCAAAAAATTGGTCGCGCAGAACAGGAAAATAAACGCGCGCGGCATCCAAAATATAATCGCACAGAACAGAAAAAATCGCGCGCAGAAAAATGTATAAAAATAGGGCCGTCCTGCAAAGCGGACAGCCCCATTCTCATTAAAGCATCTTTCGACTACAAGAAACGCTCGCTGTCGAATGCACGTGTTGCATCGGCATCAGCCTTAACATAGTCGGGAATAAGCGTCTGAGTGTAAACGCTCATGATGCCACGCTCGTCATCGCTGTGGAGACGAAGGGTCTTAGCATCTGCTGAAACCTCGGCACGGTAAGAGTTCTTCCATGCTACGCCATCGGCATAAGCACCGGTAAGAGTGTCACCATCGAGATTATAAGTACCCTTGTAGCACTCGTAAACAGTCTCAAAACGCTGATACATCTCGAAAGTACCATCAACATTGAAGTCAATGAATACCTCAAATGCAGCAGGAGCATTGTCCCACTCCGAAATCTGCCACTCGTTAACGATATTATTTACATCACCGGGAGTAAACGTAGGGCCCTGAGGCTTATCCTCACAACCGGTCAACGACATGAGTAATACCACTGCGAGCGACAATATCTTAAAATTCTTCATAATTCTTCAAATTTTGGAATTATACTCTTTGTAATGATTACAACCAACCACCGATGTTAGAGTCAGCAAGGTTCTGGTTGCCCTCGCGAGCTACCAAGCCTACCTCCAACTCGATGCGCATACCACCTACTGTCTGGCCGCTACCTACGGTATCACCACCGGCGATAAGAAGCAAGGTAACAACACCTGCACCGGTATTATCGCACTCGAAGATGAAGTCATCACCGAAAACAGTCTCATTGCGAATACCCAAACGAGCACGCACATCATCAGGAATAATGATATCCTCAAGCTTCGAGAGCTGAGTAGCACCATCACCATAGAGACTCTTAACGCTAATAACATTCTCCTCGCCCGCAACAACGGGAACGCAACGTGTGCCACGTACTGCCATCAACGCACGGAATGCATCGATAGAGCCTGTACCCATCTTCTTGTAGTAAGTATCCATCTTGTACTCCTTCAAGCTCATAGGATTGACACGCTCAACGTCCTCGTTAAGCCTAGAGTCGATATTGTTTACAGCGGTAAGCAACATTGTCTGGAACTGCTTAACAGTGTAGCTCTTGCCCATATCCTGTGCGTAAGAGAGTGCCAAAGCTGCGATACCCGATACGTGAGGACATGCCATTGAGGTACCCTGCATGTAACCGTAACCTGTTTCGCTAATCTCCTTAGGAAGTGTTGAGAGCACACAACCGGTATCTACGAAGTGGTAGAAGTCGTTGGTATAGTACTCACCACCGGGAGCTGCGATGTTACAACCCTTATGGTAGTTGGTGTAGTATGCGGGAAGACCGTCAGGAGCAGTAGCCGTTACAGCGATGAAGTCGTTGTATGCACCAGGATAGCTTGCTGAGGCTACACCCTCGTTACCGGCTGCGAAGATAATCAAACCGCCATCCAATGCGGGGTGATTCTTCTTGTTGACGAAGTACATGAAGGCATCATACTGGATTGACCATGCACCGGTACGGAAAGTGTTGTCGTTGGGCACCGAACCTGTGGGAAGACCCCATGAGCACTGCAAGATGACAGCACCACGGTCAGCAGCATATACAGCAGCCTTAGCAGTAGCCTCGATGTCGTTGCCACCCTCACCCGAGAAAATCTGAGTAGAAATCATGCGAACACCGTCGTTGTTGCCCGAACCACCGGCAACACCCGACACACCGATACCGTTGTTATTTACTGCGGCAACAGTACCTGCTACGTGAGTACCGTGACCCGAATCACCCTCGTCGCTCCATGAGAGAGTACCCTTATAGTTACCATCCTTGTCGAGAACGAAGTTGAAGCCATAAACATCGTCAACATAGCCGTTACCATCGTCATCAACACCAGCCTGGCCGTTAAGCTCAGCTTCGTTGGCCAACATGTTGTCCTTCAAGTCCTCGTGCGTATAATCAACACCCTCATCCATGATAGCTACGATAACATCGCGGTTACCCTTTGTGAGCTCCCATGCGGGAATAGCGTTGATATCGGCACCTGCAACAGCTGTGGGATACAACTCCTTGTTACCGGTGTTGGTGTAGTGCCACTGCATGGGCAAATAGGGGTCGTTGAAGTAGGCCTCGTCAGCACGTGTAGAGAACACGGGCTCGGCGGGAGTAGCCTTAACCTCGGGAGCGTGAACAAATGTAGCGAACTGAACGCGCTCAACAATATTTGCTGCTGCGAACTTCTCGGCTACAACATTGGCATCAACAGTCTCGGGGAACTGAACTGAGAACCAGCGGTCCAAACCTGCGGCACGCTTAGCCTCACCGTCAACCGACATGTTGAATACCTGCTTTACTGAGGTTGCTCCAATCTCGGCTACAATAGCGTCGAAGTCGCTAACACCAGTATTCATTGCATTCTGTGCTGCCTCCAACTGTGCAACGCTCTCCGCATCTACATAGAGGAGGAGCTTGCCATTCTGGGCATCAACAGAGGTATTAACGATCTTGGCATGAGATGCGTCAAGTGATACAGAATCGCCCTTCTTATCGACATTGTCGGTAGCGCACGATACTGCAAGCATTCCAGCCAAGGTTATCAATAAAAATTTACCTTTATTCATAATTCTAATAATTTTTATTTTTTTGTTTCTCGTAATCCTAAGCCGCCAGGCTGTCGGGTCAATGTGCTAACTGACACTCGCCAGCCTAAGCATTCTCGAGGAGGGCCCGACCCGCGTCGGGGCCCTCTCGATTTTGCGCTTATGATTATTTGATGCTTGCAATACCGCCTGACAAACGCTCAGCCTTAACACGAAGCGTAACCTGCTCATGGCAAGGTATCACAGAACCTACATAGCGTACCGTGGTCTCCTCAACCTTCTCATCCTCATCGGGAACAACCTCCTCGCCAGTCTCGGGATAGAGTGCCGATACGAACTCGATGGTTGCATTAGGAGTGAAGGCGATGATATCCTTCTCTATGAGCTTCTCGGTAACCTCATCGGTCTCCTCGTCCTTAGTGCGCTCAATGTAGTAGTAGTACTGCTTGAAGTAGTTGTAGAGTTTGGTGGGAACAAGTTTATCACCATCCTCCTCGAGCAAGATTACCAACGAGTCATCAACCGAGCTATACTTGGCATCTACTGAGCTGGCATAGCCCCACAACTGAGACTCATCCTCGCTGTAGTAGCCGAGACCCTTGCCGAAGAAGCCACCATAGCTCTCGTAGCCCTCCAACTGACCCTGGATAACGATAGCTTTGAGGTCGGGACGATACTCGCCATAGAATGTATAAGTGTCGTTCTCGTCATAGTCCTCAATCTCAACACCCTCGGGCAACTTGACAACGGGAACAGTAACCATGATAACAGGCTTGTTATCTTCGCCGATTACACGGGGAGCAAGCTTGATATCGAGTGAGTTATCACCCTCAACGATACGATAGTTACCAACGGCGCAGTTACCGCTATAAGCATCCGTCTGGCCATCTACACGGTAGTAAGCCGTAGCACCGAAGATGCTCTTAACTGCATAAATAACGGTGTACTTGGTATTGGGATAGAGAGTCTGGAAAATCTGAACGGTATAACCGTCACCATCAGAGAGCTCCTTAATCCAGTCGTTCATATCCGAACCCCAGTATTTATCATCATCACCGCTATCAGCAATCATAGACTCCAAAGTCTCACCGGCAGCCAAAGCTGCATCTACGATCTCGGTAGTATTGAAGTACATGCTCATCGCTGAGATATACTCGTACTCAGAATTTTCCATAACCAAACCAAGGAAGTACTCACCGGGGTAGTATTCAGCACTTGAGGGGAGAATCTCGGCAATTGTAAGCAACTCAAACTTCATCTCCTCCATCACAGGAACCTCATCAGCAGAGTTTACGGCGCGATAGTAGAAATGCGTACGAGCAATTTCATCTATGATAGCCTCGCCCTTCTTGTTATAAGGAATAGCGAATACTGTGTAAACACCTGACTTCTCGAAGTCGCAGTACCATGTAGTATCTGTAGCAGAAGACTTAACCATGATATCCTCCTCGGTGGGCTCATACTCATCGTTGAGAAGATTGGTAATAGCCTCATGATACTTAACCTCAACGGGACCGATAGCAGGGCCTGAGCTCTCGCCGGTCTTAATTGCCTCATTACCCTCAACGATAGCGAAACGGTAGTTAGCAACATCAGCACCAAGAGCAAAGTTCAAGATAGCCTGTGTAATAGCATTGTCCTCAGAAGCCTGAGTACCAAGGAATGAGACAGCTACTGAGTAGTCGGTAAGTGAAGTGCCGGGAAGAACAATCTTGAACAAACCACTCTCGTTGGCAATAGTAAGACCTTGACCATCAGAGCTAGCAACAATGAGGCAAGGCTCTGTCCATGTTGATGGAGGGAAGGTGATAATACCATCCTTCAACACACCAATCTTACCCTTCTCGTTGGTAGCCATACCAATCCACAACTCACCGATACCTTCGATATTCATACCTGTTGACTGACCTGAGATGAATACGTTCTCGGGGTCACGTGCGTCAACTTCCAAGTATGTATCGCCAGAAGCAAAGGTCATATCCGCGGGAACTCCGCCAATGAAAGTTACTACGTTCTCTGCTGAGAAGGGGTTAACAAGACGGAAGTAGCCGGCACGCGAATCACTCTCCTCAACAACTACGGGAGCAGACATACCGGGAGTCGAACCATAGATGGGAGCGATGTAGTCGTCGAACAAGAGACCCGTGTTAGGAGTCTTATCGGTACCATCCTCATTCTTGCCGTAGTCATGCCATGTCTCAGGAATACCTACCTTAATAACACGGCGCGAAAGACCGTAGTTACCGTGGTATGAGGCCTCCTTAATCATAATCTCAGCGTCATACTGCTCGCCAACCCTGAGCGAGAGGTCCTCACGGAGAGTAATCTCGAGGTAGGCAACAGTCTCGCCCTCCTCAAAGACGACAGCCTCAGCGAAGGTAAATACGTCGGTACCCTCGAACTCCTCGCCGAGCATACGTGAACGAATCTCAACAACCATCTCGGGACCTGCCACCCGACGATATACGGGATACTTAGCTACATTCTCACCAATGGGGAAGATAGCGTTCTCCTCGTCGATGGGCAGATATACACTCTGTGCCGAGTCAGGCTCACCGGGAGTCCAATCCTCCTGACAAGCAGTGAAAGCGCCGGCTACGAGTGCTATCAAAGCCAAATATAAAAACTTAATATTTTTCATACCTTATATTATTATCTATTATTAAAGCACTCATTACATAGCATCCTTAGATACGAGGCCACGTGAGGGGTCGGGACCAATCTGGTCGTTCTTGATACCCTTGTTTACCATGTACTCACCGGCAGGGATTGACATATTCCACCAGGGAAGACGACCCTCAGACTCGAACAACATACCCGAAGGATAGTTAGCGTCAGTAGTATTAACACCCATATCGAGACGCTTCATATCGAAGAGTACCTGACCCTCACCCCAGAACTCAACCTGCTTCTGGAAGATAATCTCATCGATGAGATCCGTACCCAAAGTCATGAAGTACCTGCTATCACGGTTAGCCATGAACGTATAGAGAAGGTTCTCTGCCTGACCCATATCGTAGTGTGCAATAGCCTCCATCTCGATGAAGTAGAGCTCCTCAACACGCATGATGGGGAGGTTTACAGCATTACCACGCATGTAGTCGTTACGCTCACCACCGTAGGGACGGAACTTGAAGTTGGTGTAAGGAGCCATGTAAGCAAGTTCCTCCCACTCATCGCGACCCATAGAGGTATAGTTCTTAAACTCCTCGTATGTAGTATTAGGACCTACGATAACCCTCTTACGGAAGTCGGTTTTGAGGATGCGGTCGTACATAGTTGACGACACACCGTGGCAAGCCAAAGGACCATAACCGTAAGCAGCCTCAGGACACATGTGAGCAGCAAATGCATACAAGTTGCTCATAACGGTATCAGATGACTGAACCGTAGCCCACAACCACGAGGGGATAACAGTATTGAAACCGTTGGTTACGCTAAGCCACTCCTGCTCGGTAGTGATGGGAGCCTTCGATGTCTCGATAGCCAAACGTGCATAGCGTGCAGCCTCGCGGTAAGCAGCCTCACCTGTCTTGTAGGGGTCATCCTCAGCAGCGTCATTAGCCTCGAAGCCTCCAAGCCAGAGGTAAGTACGTGCATACAAGCCGTAAACGGCAGCCAAGGTAGGATAGGTAGGACTTGTACCATAAACAGTAGCCTCCAACTCGGCCTCACCTGTCTCGGGGTCCTCCTCGTAGCGTGCCATAATCTCGGCAGCTTCACCAAGGTCATCGAGGATGTGTCGGAACAACTCCTCACGTGTGCAACGAGGGTTAGCCTTAGCCTCTTCCTCTGTGGTATTCTCGTCAACCCAAGGTACTGTCAAGCCATAAACATTCTTCAACTCGGTTTTGTAGTTAGCAAGCTCGGGA
This sequence comes from Alistipes sp., assembly GCA_045603045.1. Taxonomy (GTDB): domain Bacteria; phylum Bacteroidota; class Bacteroidia; order Bacteroidales; family Rikenellaceae; genus Alistipes. The sequence goes on along the minus strand of JAZULJ010000051.1, from coordinate 11,460 downwards.
GCCTCTGCCTCCAAAGGCTCGTAGTAACGAGCGAGGTCCAAGTAGAACAACGCGCGGAAAGCCTTAGAGATAGCGCGATACTCCTGCATCTCCTCGCTACCGGCAGCACCGATAACATCGTTTGCGCTCTTAATCCAAGGATAGTAGTTGTACCACAAGTAGTGAGTATAACCACCGTTGGGACCCATATCAAAGCCGTAGTTAGGGGCCTGAAGACGTGAGTAGTAAACATTACCACCACGGTCGGAACGTGTACATGGGAAGGCTATCAACGCGTGGAAATCGGTGTTGAGACCTACTGAGTGATAACCAAAGTCCGAGTGGTCGTAACTTGCTGCTACGGTAAATGCCATAGCCTTAGGAATAGCTTTCATCATTGACTCCAAGCCCGCACCGCTCTGAGCCAACTGCGACTCAGTAATAGCAGCCTCCATGGGAAGAGTCTCCTTGATACAGCCCGTAAGCACCATCATAGAGCAGAGTGCTACGGCTGCAGTCTTAAATATCTTATTCACTTTCATAGTCTTAATCATCGTTTATATTAGAAAGTAAGAGTTACACCACCCGAGATAGTACGGATAGGAGAGTAGTTAACGTTGGTTGTGCTACCGGCAAATGACTGACGGGGATCCAAACCACGACGCTTTGACCAATAGAATACGTTATCGCATGATACGTAAACACGCAAGCCCTGAATCTTATTTCTCCACCACTTAGCGGGGAACGTATAACCAAGGTTGATGTTAGAGATGTTCAAGTAAGATGCATCGGTAAGGAAACGGTCTGATGTTGCAGACGAGTACATATCATCGTACTGGAAACGAGGAATATTCGAAGTCTCGTTTACATCCTTAGTCCATGCATCCAACAAGTCAATATGGTAGTTGCGACCTACAGAAGTACCGCTGGGCGATGACATGTAGCTTGCATAACCCGAGTCGTAAACCAAACCACCAATCTGGTAGTCAAATGCGATAGAGAGGTCGAAACCGTAAGCATACAACGATGTATTGAAACCACCATAGAGCTTAGGAGTAGCACCACCTACAAGCTTACGCGAGTACTGGCTTGATGCCTGTGTGAACAAGGTAGTTGTACCCTCCTCCTCGATGAGGAATGAACCGTTCTCGGCTGTCAAGACGTTACCCTCATCGTCAGTCTTGGGGATAGCATAGTACCACTGCGACTCACCATGCTCGTTAACACCATGATATACGGGCAACAACCATGTGTACATAGGAAGACCCTCGGCGATAAGCTGCGAGCCGTTGATGAAGCCGTTGTAGCCATCGATGTTGAAGTCCTTACGATCTTCGGGGAGTCTGAGAACCTTGTTGCGAACATGTGTCATGTTCAAACCAAATGTCCAAGTCACGTTACGTGTACGGATAAGGTCAGCAGAGAGCTCAACCTCGATACCGCGGTTAACCATATCACCGATGTTATCGTAGTATGACGAATAACCCATTGAGGGAGCTACGGGAACCGAGAAGAGCATGTCGGTAGTCTTACGGTTGAAGAAATCGATGCTACCGGTCAAGCGATCCTGCCACAAGCCAAACTCAACACCTACGTTGAGGTTGGTGTTAGTCTCCCAGGTGATATCCTTGTTACCCTTCTGCTCGAATGAGATAGAGATGCCACCGGCACCGTCGTTACCTACCGAGTAGATATCGGTATAGCGGAATGCACCGATACCGTCGTTACCCTGTGAACCGATAGATGCCTTAAACTTCAACATGCTGAATACAGGAGCATTGAACCACTGCTCACGATTGATAATCCAAGCGGCACCAACTGACCAGAAGTTACCCCAACGGTTATCGGGATGGAAGTTAGATGATGCATCACGACGGAACGATGCCGATGCGAAGATGCGCTCACCATAGTTATATTGCGCGCGGAAGAAGTAACCCTCGTTGATGTACTCAGTGCGGTATGAAGATACTGTACCAAGGTCAACTACGGCACCTGCCAACTCGTTGTTATCGGTAGAGAAGAGGTTAGACTTCGAACCGCCGAGGTAGAAGTACTTAGCGGTGTAAGTCTCGTGACCCAACAAGAGGTCGAGGCTGTGCATACCGTCAGCACCAAGAGTTGTGTTGTAGTTAATCAACTGCTGCAAGTTGTGTGAGTACTGACGACCGTGGCTCTTAGAAAGCACACCACCGTTAGTTACGAACTGACCATAGTAGGGGTTCGACATCGAAGTACCACGAGTCTCATCGATACTTACGGCACCGTTAAGAGTAATCTTCAAGCCGGGGATGATGATGAAATCGGCGAAACCGTTCACACCAAATGCGTTACCCTCAGAATTTGACTCATCCAACCAGATAAGCTGCAAGGGGTTAGACTGCTGACCGCTGGCACGCATAGTACCATTCACGCTACCATCACCGGTATCGTACAATGCCCAACCATACTTGTCGGTCATAATGTTACCCTCACCATCGCGGACATATACGGGATAGATAGGAGCCATGTTAGCAACAGCCGAGAATACGTCGGCGGTTGAACCATCACCCTCGTTAGATGATGAAGCACCATTCCAGCTGAAATGAGTGTAGTTCATGTTAGCACCTACCTTCAACCACTTCTTGGCCTGGTAGTCAGCGCGGAGACGAGCTGTCCAACGCTCCATGTCCGAACCGTCGGTGATACCTGTGTTATCCAAGTAACCGAATGATGCAAACATGTTAGACTTCTCGCTTGCACCAGCGATGCTGATGTTGTACTCCTGACGGAATGAGGGGTCGTACAACTCGTCCAACCAATCATCGGGAGTAAGGTAATACTCCTGACCCTCATACTCATACTTGCGACCGAGAGTTGCGTTGGGATTCAACTTACCGTTGGTACCGATGAGGCTCTGACCCTCGGGTACCTCATAAACGTTGTAACCCAAACCACCGATGTTATTCGAAGTAAGAGTTGTTACAGCCTTGTTGTAAGCCGTAGCACGGTCATTACCCTGATCGCGGAAGTAGTTATACAACGATGTATAGTGCATCTCGTAGTACTGACCGGGGTCCTTAACATACTCGTAAGTCTGACGAGCACGAGTGTTAACACCCCACTTAGCGTCGAATGTTACACGAGCATCACCGGCACCGGCACGCTTCGTGGTAACCATGATGACACCGTTAGCACCACGCGCACCGTACAGTGCGTTAGATGCAGCATCCTTCAAGACTGTCATCGACTCGATATCGGCCATGTTCAAGTTGTTAAGGTCGCCCTCATAGGGTACACCATCGACAACCCACAACGGAGCGTTGTTCGCGTTGATTGAACCGAAACCACGGATACGAATCGAAGGCTCTGAACCGAGCGAACCCGAACCCTGTGAGGTCTGCAAACCGGCAACCTTACCAACGAGTGCGCTGGCTGCTGACGATGACTGAGTCTTAGACAAGTCCTCAGACTTAATCACCTTAGCCGAACCGGTAAAGGCCTCCTTCTTGGCAGTACCGAACGCCTGCACGATGACCTCCTCAATCTGCTCTGAATCGGCAACGAGGACTACATCGATTGTCGTGCGACCTGCCACAGCCACTGACTGAGATTGCAAACCGAGGTAAGAGAATACCAGGGTTGCATCAGCAGGAGCCTGAATCTCGTAATGACCGGCAACATCAGTAGTAGTACCACGGGTAGTACCGTCCACTACGACTGCACCTCCGATAACCGGCACTCCGGTCTCATCGGTCACTGTACCGGTAATACGCTGACCTTGTGCATAAGCGCCGGAGCAACCCAAGGTCAGAGCTGTAATCACTGATAGTACAACTTTTTTAACCATAAGCATTAGTTTTAATAAATAAAGTTTTCGTAATGTTTCGCGTAAAGTTAATGCACAAAGATAACCCAAAAATCGCAATCTGCAAAATTTACTACGTACTTTTTTTTCTGCACCCCCGACGGCTCCCTGTCGGCACTCCCCAAACCACCTCTCGACACACTCAAAAATGGTCTGCTCAAACGACATTTTCGCAGATTCTTTTCACGTTTTTACTGATTTTTATGCGGAGCGATGCAAAATAATTACATATTTATCGAATATGCACCTTTTTTGGCCATATTGCATAATATTTGATGGCGACCGCCTCCTGTTGCAAAAAAAATGGGCGAAACGTTTGGAAAAATGTTTTTTTATCGATATTTTTGCACTCGCTCTAACCAAGCGTTTTGAGACTTTTTTTTTATTAATCTGGTGCATAAATAGCACTCCTAAATTTTGAACTATGAAGCGACTGCTTTTAAGCATCGCACTACTGCTATTTGCAGTAGGTGCGACTGCCCAGGTTACAACCTCTGCAATCAAGGGTCATGTAACCTCATCAGACAAACCTCTCGCTGGCGCGACAATCATCGCAAGGCACAACCCCTCGGGCTCCGAGCATGGCACAACAACAAATGCCGAGGGCCACTACACTCTACGCGGACTACGCGTCGGAGGCCCATATACCATAACAATCTCATACATAGGCTATAAGAGCATATCGTACACCGACCAGGAGCTGCCCCTCGCAACTACCGTTACCTACGATGCCGACCTCACCGAGACATCGACCACGGTGGACGACGTGGTAATCGTCGCATCGAAGCCTGCAAACAACGATGTTTTCATGCGCTCGACAATGAATACAATACCCACTACCGAACGCTCTATATACGACCTCACACGCCTGATGTCGGGCGCCGTAAGTCCCAAGGCGGGAGGACTCATCCTCGGAGGCCAAAGTACTCGTTATAACGCATTTACGATTGACGGAACATCATCGGCCGACATCTACGGACTCGGCACAACGGGCATGACGGGCTCGCTCACACAGGCCAACCCCATCCCGCTCGACGCGTTGGAGATGGTCGAGATATCGTCATCGACGGTGGACATGCGACAGAGTGGCTTCACAGGGGGCAACATCAATGCCATCACACGCTCCGGAAACAACAACTTTGAGGGCTCCGCATACACATATTTCAACAACCAGAAGTTCTACGGAACAACACCCGGTCGCGACATTGCGGAACGCACACACCTCTCGGAGCAGATGACAAACATTGTAGGTGCTACACTCTCGGGCGCACTTATCAAAAACAGGCTCTTCTTCTTCCTCGCGGGTGAGTTCAACCGCAACATCACACCTTCGACAAATCACCCCGGCAGCGTGAGCGCCATAACCCTCGACGAGGCAACGAAGATATCGGAGCATTACAACTCACTTACAGGCTACGACGGCGGCGGATATGGCGAGCATAACATCCTGGCACTCACAGGCTCAGCCGTAGCACGCATCGACTGGAACATCAACTCGTCGAACAACCTCTCGGTGCGCTACAACATGCTGCATGCCGACGCCGACGCATCGTCAAACACGGCGCAAGCCTTCTACTTCACAGGCGCCGAGTATGCCAACATCAACCGCACACACTCGGTGGTTGCGGAGCTCAACTCATGGGGCGAGAACATCTCTAACACCCTGCGTGTAGGCTACACCTATCTGCGCGACGGACGTACGACAGATAGGAGTCTGCCCGCGGTCATCATCAATGGCCTCGGCACAAAGGGCAACGGCTCGGCGACAATCGGCACAAACCCATATTCGGGGCGTAATATGCTCACGCAGAACATATTTATTCTGGGCGACGACCTCACACTCACACGCGGTCGCCACACCATAACCATAGGTACATCCAACGAGTTCTATCGCGCCGACAACCTATACTTAGCAAATGCGCGAGGCACCTACACCTACGCCACGCTCGACGACTTCCTTGCCGACAATGGCACCTCGGGAGGCCACGCCATGCAGTATGCCTACAACTACTTCCTCGACGGCAAGCAGAACCCACCGATGAACATGGCGCAATTTGCGGTATATGCCCAGGATGAAGTAAATCTCGGTAACCACCTGACTATAACCTATGGTCTGCGCGCCGACATCCCCGTATTATTCGATAAGCCCGTAGCCAACGACACATTCAACGACGGCTACTTCGGCACAACATACACCACCCTCACAGGCGACATACCCCGCGCACAGATACTCTTATCACCCCGCGTAGGCGTCGAGTGGCAGCATGAGGGCTTGACGCTGCGCGCAAGCAGCGGCATATACACCGGTCGCATACCCTTTGTATGGCTCTCCAACTGTTACCAAAACACCGGCTTGCGCTCCGTGGGCGTAACCGTTAGCGACCATAGCGCAACACCAGCCTTCAATCTGAACCCCGAGTCGGTAGGCATCAAGAGCAACCCCTCAATAGATGTAGTGGATAATACATTCCGATATCCACAGGTCTTTCGCACGGCACTCACGGCACGCTATAACGTCGGAGGCTGGGTATTTCAGGCTGATGCCGACTACTCGAAGGGGCTGAACAACATATATGTCGAAAACCTTGTGGCTGAGGATAATGGCAAGCGCCTATATGTTGGCGGTAGAGACAACAACACCTCAGCAACATACTACGACAAGCTGACATCGGACTACGCCTCCGTATATCGCCTGAGCAACACCAATAAGGGTTACTCGTGGTCGGCAACAGCGCGCATCGAGCACAACTTCTCCAAAGCGCTCCGCGGCCTACGCATAACTGCCGCCTACACCTACTCTGTATCGCGCATCGTGAACGATGGTGTTTCGGCACAGTCTTCGTCAAATTGGGGTCGCAACTACACCGTCGATAGCAACACTCCGGCACTCAGCGCCTCGGTATATGAGTTCCCGCACAAGGTGGTGGCAACGGTATCGTATGAGCGTAGATATGGGCTCTTTGGTAGCAGTGTAATGTTGCTTTTTAACGGATACTCAGGCGAACACTACTCACTCACTTATAGCAAAGGCAAAGTCGATGTAAACGGCGATAGCTATCGCGGCAACTCACTGATATACATACCTACTGCTGATGAGATGGATACAATACTCTGGGCTGATGAAACATCGAAAGATGCCTTTAATGCCTATATCGAATCAGATAAATATCTTCTTTCTCATCGTGGTCAATTTGCCGAGCGCAACTCTCATTCACTACCCTTTGAGAGCCACCTCGACCTCCATATCGGGCAGTCATTCTACTTCGATAAGAGGAGCTCGCGCCGCGTGGAAATTACGCTCGACGTCATCAACCTTGGCAACCTTCTCTGCCGCAATTGGGGTTTGAGCTACCGCACCTCAAACTGGACGCTCTCACCCATCACGGTAGATTCGCTCGAAGCTACGGAGGGTGGCTACCGCCCCGTATATCGCTTTACAGGTGCCGACTATACGATGGACAATATCGCCTCGCGCTGGCATATGCAACTCGGTGTGAAGGTAGTATTCTAAACATACCCGACCTTACAACGAGACCGAATAACGAAGCGAGGGATGGCTCAAAAAAATTAGCCATCCCTCGCTTCGTTTGCACGTCCACCTACCGCGCGTGGGCAGACATTATTAAAAAAAATTATGAACTTTCAATTGATATTTATAATTTGTTTTCGTACCTTTGCGTCGATTTTTGCAAACGGGCGATTAAAGACGTTTATATACAATAAATTAAAACCTGATTAAGACTATGATTTACTCACACGAAGTGCAGCAGATGTGCTGCGTGAAGAAGGGTGCCAACCACGAGTCGGCTCCTATCCCCGAGGAGGGCAAATGGGTGCGTGCCAAGGAGATTAAGGATATCTCGGGCCTTACACACGGTATTGGTTGGTGTGCTCCACAGCAGGGTGCTTGCAAACTGACACTCAACGTTAAGGATGGTATCATTGAGGAGGCTTTGGTTGAGACTATCGGTTGCTCGGGTATGACTCACTCGGCAGCTATGGCCTCGGAGATTCTCCCCGGCAAAACTATCCTCGAAGCATTGAACACCGACCTCGTATGCGACGCTATAAATACCGCTATGCGCGAGCTCTTCAAGCAGATTGTTTACGGTCGTACACAGTCGGCATTCTCGGAGGGCGGTCTCGTTATCGGTGCATCGTTGGAGGACCTCGGTAAGGGTCTCCGCTCACAGGTAGGTACCATGTTCGGCACCAACGCCAAGGGTACTCGCTACTTGGAGATGGCTGAGGGCTACTGTACACGCATGGCACTCGACGCTAACGACGAGGTTATCGGCTACGAGTTCGTTCACCTCGGCAAGATGATGGACTTCATCAAGAAGGGCATCGAGCCCGCAGAGGCGTTGGAGAAGGCTAAGGGCTCATACGGCCGCTTCAAGGACGCAGTTAAGTACATTGATCCTCGTCACGAGTAATCGAGGGCGTTCATAGAGTTATTAACCATTAAATTCTTAGAAAATTATGGCATTATTTGAGAGCTACGAGCGCAGAATCGATAAAATCAACGCTGTGCTTGCACAATACGGTATTAAGTCGGTAGAGGAGGCTAAGGCCATCTGCGACGAGAAAGGCATCGACCCTTATAAGATGTGCGAGGAGACTCAGCCCATCTGCTTCGAGAACGCTAAGTGGGCATACGTCGTAGGCGCCGCTATCGCCATCAAGAAGGGTTGCACCAACGCAGCAGACGCTGCCGAGGCTATCGGTGAGGGCTTGCAGGCCTTCTGTATCAATGGTTCTGTTGCCGAGGACCGTAAGGTAGGTATCGGCCACGGTAACCTCGCAGCGCGTCTTCTCCGCGAGGAGACACAGTGCTTCGCATTCCTCGCAGGCCACGAGTCATTCGCAGCGGCCGAGGGCGCTATCAAGATTGCTGAGATGGCCAACCGCGTACGCAAGAACCCCTTGCGCGTTATCCTCAACGGCCTTGGCAAGGATGCAGCAAAGATTATCTCTCGCATCAACGGCTTTACATATGTTCGCACCGAGTTCGATTACTACACAGGCGAGGTACACGAGGTTGAGACCATCTCTTACTCTGATGGCCTTCGCTCAAAGGTACGTTGCTACGGTGTTGACGACGTTCGCGAGGGTGTTGCCGTCATGTGGAAGGAGGATGTAGATGTATCAATTACCGGTAACTCTACCAACCCCACACGTTTCCAGCACCCCGTAGCAGGCACTTATAAGAAGGAGCGTACTCTCGCCGGCAAGAAGTACTTCTCGGTAGCCTCAGGTGGCGGTACCGGCCGTACTTTGCACCCCGACAATATGGGCGCAGGTCCCGCATCATACGGCATGACCGACACTATGGGTCGTATGCACTCTGACGCACAGTTTGCAGGCTCTTCGTCAGTTCCCGCACACGTTGAGATGATGGGCTTCCTCGGCATGGGTAACAACCCCATGGTGGGTGCTACTGTTGCTATTGCAGTAGCTATCCAGCAGAGCTTCGCGAAATAAGACGGACATCTACTGTCCTTAACAAAAGTCCCGACAATGGGTTGTACGCTCAGGTACTCTCCATTGTCGGGATTTTTGTTGCACGACCAATTATGCGGATGCGTCGCTGTAACGATTTATGGATTATAGTCCCGTACTCGACACGGATATAAACAAACATCATTGGCAAACAGGTTACAATAGGTCAGAACGGCAGTCTTCTAAGCTGTGGGTCGTACCAATAATATTCAATTGCTCCAATATGTCGTGTCGTAATCAATAAAAAAATGCCCTCACCGAAGCGAGGGCGTAGGTACAATGACCTTCGGCATATAGCCTTATTGTGGTAAGATGTAGAAATTCTTACGATGCAAATATAGGTATTTAATTGCACAACACAAAATTATTACTTAATTTTACGGAAGAAATTGCAATTCAGACTTACATATGACAAAGATTTTGGGATTAGACCTCGGCACCAATTCCATTGGTTGGGCTATTACTGAACAGCAGGATGACCATTTTACGCTATTGGATCGTGGCGTAGACATATTTCAAGAGGGTGTTGCTCGCGAAAAAGGCGAGGAGAAGCCTATGGTTCAGACTAGAACCGAAGCCCGTGCACTTCGCCGACACTACTATCGTCGCAGGCTACGCAAGATAGAGCTCTTAAAGGTTCTTATCGCCAACGACCTCTGCCCCCATTTGGAGCCAGATATGATTGATGCGTGGCGTTACAAGAAACAGTATCCGCTATACGATGAATTTTTGCTGTGGTTGCGTAGCAGCGACGACAGCAACCCTTATGCCGACCGTTTCAAATCACTTACCCAATCGCTCGATTTAACAAAGAAGGCCGACCGATATACACTCGGTCGCGCGCTATATCATCTATCGCAAAGGCGAGGTTTCTTAAGCAATCGCAAAGACTCCTCCAACAGCGAGGATGGCAAGGTAAAAGAGAGTATCAAAAAACTCGACAGCGATATGGCTGCCGCCGGATGCACCTACCTGGGCGAGTTTTACTACAAACTATTTATTGGTGGCGAAAAGATTCGCACGGGAGATGGATATGGCTATGCAGGTCGTATTGCTCACTACGAAAAGGAATTTAATGCTATTTGCGAAAAGCAACGCCTTTCTGATGATTTATGCAAAGCTCTTCATCGTGCAATTTTCTTCCAACGACCTCTGAAATCGCAAAAGGGCTTAGTTGGCTCTTGCACATTCGAAAAGGATAAGTCACGATGCCCAATTTCACACCCTCGTTTCGAGGAGTTCAGAATGTTGTCATTCGTAAACAATATTAGAATCAAGACCCCTTACGACAGCAAACTGCGTATGCTTACGGCAGAGGAAGTGCAACTTATCGAACCTCTGTTCTACCGCAAGAGTAAGGAGCATTTCGATTTTGAGGATATTGCTAAGAAACTGTCGGGAGCCAAAAAAGGTAATTATGCTCACGTGGTCGATAAGGTGGATGCTCCGTATAAATTCAACTTCAAGATGTCTACATCGGTCAGCGGATCCCCAATGACTACTGCACTGCGCGACATCTTTGGCGATGATTGGCTCTCCACAATGAGTAGCGTTTACATTAAAGGTGAGGGAAAAACCGAGTCGCAAATATTGAACGATGTATGGCATGTCCTGTTCTCGTTTGACGATGAGGATAGATTGCGAGAGTGGGCAAAATCGAATCTTCAACTCAACGATGAGCAGGCAACAAAATTTGTTAACATCCCCGTAAAACAGGGCTATGCAGCATTGAGCCTCAACGCCATAGGTAAGATTCTTCCATATTTACGTTGTGGTTATCGCTATGACGAGTCGGTATTTGCTGCCAATATGGAGAAGGTCGTTCCTGCCGAGATGTGGCACAACGACGACACCCGCAAAAATATCATTAGCGACGTATGCAACATCCTTGATGAATATGCCGATAATCCGCTGTATCGTCATCTCACAAAGAAACAAGCCATAGACAACATGTTGCTCGACAATTACGGTATTGGTTATAGCGAGTCGGCTCATCTGTACGAGCCTTCTTGCATTGAGGCCTATGCCAAAGCGCAACCTAACACCAATGGCGTATTTCAACTTGGTTCTCCTCGTACATCATCGGTGCGCAACCCTATGGCTATGCGAACGCTATTCCGTCTGCGAGCGTTGGT
>JAZULJ010000050.1:0-3338 GCA_045603045.1 Alistipes sp. | reverse complement strand
TGCCACACTCATTTATTTCATGTGATAAGCCGCAATCTGTGGCACGAAACCGAAAGATACCCTGAATGGAATGTACGCCAAGTACTATCCATCCAGGGTACTTTCATTTCGCACCACATTTCACGGCTTCTGACAAGAAATTTGTTTTTCTTGTGATAAGGGCGCATCTACGCTCCCGACCCCTCTTATATCATCTTTCCGGGCATGCTTGGTGTGATTTCGAAAAAAATTATTATCTTTGCGACGGATTATATTTTATATAATACCATCGCACGATAACTTCGCAAATAAAACAAAAATTACACAATATATGGCAGTTGAACTTAAAGATCTTACCAAGAGCGAGGAGAACTATTCGCAGTGGTACAACGATTTGGTTGTCAAGGCAGGCCTCGCCGAGAACTCGGCAGTGCGTGGCTGCATGGTAATCAAACCCTATGGCTATGCCATCTGGGAGAAGATGCACGAGGTATTGGACCGCATGTTCAAGGAGACAGGTCACGAGAACGCCTACTTCCCCCTCTTCATCCCCAAATCATTCTTCTCGCGCGAGGCGAGCCATGTTGAGGGCTTCGCAAAGGAGTGCGCCGTGGTTACCCATTACCGTTTGAAGAACGACCCCGAGGGCAAGGGTGTGGTTGTTGACCCCGCAGCGCGCCTCGAAGAGGAGCTTATAGTACGTCCTACGTCGGAGACAATCATATGGAACACATACAAGAACTGGATTAACTCATACCGCGACCTGCCCATCCTCTGCAACCAGTGGGCGAATGTCGTACGTTGGGAGATGCGTACGCGTCTCTTCCTGCGTACCGCCGAGTTCCTCTGGCAGGAGGGTCATACGGCACATGCCACAGAGCAGGAGGCTATCGAGGAGGCAGAGCGCATGATTGGCGTATATAAGACCTTTGCCGAGGAGTGGATGGGTGTTCCCGTTATGGTGGGTCATAAATCGCCCAACGAGCGCTTTGCAGGTGCTGTCGATACACTCACTATCGAGGCGTTGATGCAGGATGGTAAGGCTTTGCAGAGCGGTACCTCGCACTTCCTCGGTCAGAATTTCGCCAAGGCATTTGACGTGCAGTACACCAATAAGGAGGGTAAGCAGGAGTATGTATGGGCAACATCGTGGGGTGTATCTACGCGTCTCATGGGCGCCCTCATCATGGCTCACTCCGATAACAACGGCTTGGTGCTACCCCCGAAGCTCGCACCCATACAGGTTGTCATGGTGCCCATATATCGTGGCGAGGAGCAGCGCTTGGAGGCTGTGGCACGCTTCGAGGAGATTGCTAAGGAGCTTCGTGCAAAGGGTGTATCTGTTAAGATTGACGGCCGCGACAACGTGCGCTCGGGCTTCAAGTTCGCAGAGTACGAGCTCAAAGGTGTGCCTGTGCGTCTGGCTCTCGGCCCTCGTGACTTGGAGAATGGCACCATCGAGTTGGCACGCCGCGACACCCTCACCAAGGAGGTCGTATCGCAGGAGGGTATCGCAGAGCGCATTGTAGCCCTCTTGGATGAGATTCAGGACAACATCTTCAAGAAGGCACTCGACTTCCGTAACTCTATGATTACGAAGGTTGATACTTGGGAGGAGTTCAAGACGGTGCTCAACGAGAAGGGAGGCTTCATCCTCGCGCACTGGGACGGCACGCCCGAGACTGAGCAGGCCATCAAGGAGGCTACGAAGGCAACCATCCGCTGCATACCGTTGGATGTAGTGCCCGAGGAGGGTAAGTGCGTATATTCGGGTAAGCCCTCACCCCATCGTGTGTTGTTCGCAAAGTCGTACTAATCGAAAAACTAAATACTATGAACGCTATTGTTAAGAACGATTTTCAGTTCGAAGGACAGAAGGGCCACTACGTAGGTAAGGTTCGTGATGTCTATAATATCAACGACGACTACCTCGTGATGGTTGTGTCGGACCGTATCTCGGCCTTCGACGTGGTGCTCCCCAAGGGCATCCCCTTCAAGGGTCAGGTGCTCAACCAGATTGCTGCTAAGTTCCTCGATGCTACAACCGATATTCTTCCCAACTGGAAGATTGCAGTGCCCGACCCCATGGTTACCGTGGGTCATCGTTGCGAGCCCTATAAGGTGGAGATGGTCATTCGTGGTTACCTCTCGGGACACGCATGGCGAGAGTATAAGGCCGGTAAGCGCACCATCTGTGGTGTAGCCATGCCCGACGGCATGGTCGAGAACCAGAAGTTCCCCGAGCCCATCATCACCCCAACAACCAAGGCCGACGAGGGGCACGACGAGGATATCTCTAAGGAGGATATCATCGCCCAGGGTCTCGTGTCGCGCGAGGAGTATGAGCAGTTGGAGACATACACACGTGCTATCTTCCAGCGTGGTACTGAGATTGCCGAGAAGATGGGCCTTATCCTCGTGGATACCAAGTACGAGTTCGGCAAGAAGAACGGTGTCATCTACCTCATGGACGAGATTCATACCCCCGATTCGTCGCGTTACTTCTATAAGGAGGGCTACGAGGAGCGCTTGGCACGTGGCGAGAAGCAGAAGCAGCTCTCTAAGGAGTTTGTTCGCGAGTGGCTCATGGCTAACGGCTTCCAGGGTCAGGAGGGTCAGCAGGTGCCCGATATGACTCCCGAGGTTGTGGAAAGCATCACCGAGCGTTACATCGAGCTATACGAGCAGATTACCGGCGAGAAGTTCGTGCGCGCGGAGTCAGACGATGTTGAGGCACGTATATATAATAACGTATCATCATACCTCACAAATTTAGCGAGATAAGGGCGCATCTGCACCCTCTCAATCATCAGCCTGAATAGGACGTACGCCAAGTACTACCTATCCAGGCTGATTTCTTTATCGAGGGCACATCTGCAACTTCTACCCCCCCCTCCTCGCGCAAAATCTGATACGAAAGAAGCTGCCTGACTCTTCGTCAGACAACTTCCAAACTGTGAGAAACAAGCATCTATTACTTGTTCTTCTTATCGTAGCGTTTTGCGTAGCGGCTCATAAACTTATCCACACGACCGGCGGTGTCCACCAACTTCATCTTACCGGTGTAGAACGGGTGTGAAGTGTTCGAGATTTCCATCTTATACACGGGATAGGTTTCGCCGTTCACCTCGATGGTCTCCTTTGTCGAAACGGCGGACCTGCACAAAAACACGTGGTCATTCGACATGTCCTTGAATGCCACTAAACGATAATTCTCCGGATGAATACCCTTTTTCATTTTCGTCTTTTTGTTATAATTAAGTACTTAATTCGGCGGCAAAGGTAATACTTTTTTTCTTATCGGCAACACTTTTTCAAAAAATAATCTTTCAATCAGCCTCTTATCATGCGAAATAGTC
>JAZULJ010000049.1:0-51711 GCA_045603045.1 Alistipes sp. | reverse complement strand
ATGCCAAAACTCCTCACTACTATAATTATGAACTTATGAAGGAGATTAATGGTGGCACGCAAATGCGAGATGTTTGGAACTTGCCTGCGATAGCAAAATGGGAGAAATCTTGCGGCAAGCATCCTACACAAAAGCCATTATGTGTACTATCTAGAATAATTCTAGCTTCAACAGTAAAAGGAGCTTGGATTTTAGATCCTTTTACAGGTAGTAGTACAACGGGGATTGCTGCAAACCTGTTAGGTCGCCGTTTTTTAGGGATAGATCAAGAGGAAAGGTTTTTACACATAAGTAAGGCAAGGAAAGAAGAAATTATTGATGCTGTAAAGCAGAATGAATATATTGAGAAATTACAAAAACAATCTCGAATTTGCAACGTTGAGTCTCGATGCGATATTCTGTCAGATATAGAATCTTTATATACGGTAGAACTACCTTTTTAGCCATTGCGACAAAATGCGACAAAAGCGTTGAACCTATACAGAGCCAAATGTTGCGAAATAGGCGTTGTAGGCGCATAAAACCCAATACATTATACCCCCCGAGGGGGTACAGAAAGCGGAAATCGAAAGGTTTCCGCTTTTTTGTTTTTTGGCTTATTGGTCAAAATAAGTAGATAAATGCGGGTGTTTGCCCGCATTTTCTACTTATTTTACCATTAAGCCCCAATAAGCCAAATAGGCCGAATTGATACACAAAAACAAAAGGTGTCGATTTCTCGACACCTTCTTGCTTCTTGTAGTGGATAGGGGATTCGAACCCCTATGTCATGCGTGAGAGGCATGTATCCTAGCCCTTAGATGAATCCACCATGTTATGACCTTACGGCCCTGTCTCCTTTTGACGATGCAAATATACGGCAATATTTTTATTCTCCAAAACTTTTTACAAAAAAAATGCAAAAAACTTTTATTTTTTATGAAAAATCGTTAACTTTACGCTATAAATAGTCAAAAAATATGAAAGGTTTTTACAAAATAGCAACCGCTCTTCTCGCTGTCGTGATGCTTGCAGCGTGTAGCGGTGAAAGTGAAAATAAGCCTCTGCTTCCTGAGTTTGAGGAGTTAACCTTCGAGGAGCACAAGGAGGGTGTTTACGATATTAAGATTTCGTATCAGAGCATCAAGAATCGCGAGGCGTCGCCAGCCTTCGCACTCATCGAGAGAAACAACCTCGAACTAACATTGCCCTATGTCGAGGCATTGGAGGGTGTTGATGTATCATTCGACGAACGCATAGAGGGCTATATGGAGGAGATGCATGAGATGTTCGACGATGAGGATGAGTATATGTTCGAGCTCAAACTTAATCATGCCGCCTTTTTTGCGCGTAACAATAGGGTGCTATGCTATGAGCGAGACCTATACATCTACCTCGGTGGGGTGCATGGTATGAGTACACTATATTATACCTGCTATGACCTCGAAACAGGTCAGCGATATGAACTATCGTACCTCAATAATGGCGAGTGGACTGAGGCATTGAGTAACCTTATCTACGACAACATTAGCAAGAATTACAGCCCGGACGAGTTCTTCGTCGAGAGAGGTCAGACGTTGCATATTCCCGCCTCGGTGCTTATCACCGACGAGGGTTTGTTGCTCGTATATCAGCCCTACGAGGTCGCCCCATACTCTACGGGAATCGTTACTGTGGCACTTACCGACGAGGAGATTGCCGCTACGGGGGCACCTCTGCTATGGATAGAGCAGGAACAGGAACAGGAACAGGAACAGGAACAGGAACAGGAGCAGGAACAGGAACAGGAACAGGAACAGGAGCAGGAACAGGAGCAGGAACAGGAACAGGAACAGGAACAGGAACAGGAACAGGAACAGGAACAGGAGCAGGAACAGGAGCAGGAACAGGTTATAAAGAGATAGACGACAAACAACATTATATAGTAGGAGCGAGGTGTAGTGCCTCGCTCCTACTATATATAATATATGTATATTGTATTATTTCAGCTGTCGGTAGTGGCAGTACATCAGTTTGCCGTCGTTGTCGCGCAGATGCATGCCACCACCACGACAGAACTCCCACACCTTACACTCCTTGCACTCATCGCTCTTTGTCCACTCGCGGTCGCGGAAGGGGGTAAATCTGTTCTGCCATACATCCCAGAACTTATCGCGATAGATGTTACCCTGAGTATAGTTGGCACGCACGCTCGTGCATCCCGAGATATCGCCATTTACGCGTATCGATGCCACCGAGATACCGGCATTACACATGTAGAAGTGGTCGCGCACCTCCGCCTCGTAGCCGCCGAGGAAGCCCTCGCAGGCGTAGCTGAGGTCTATACGTCCCTCTTTGCGGGTCTTGCGTATGAACTCCATGAGCTCGCGGTACTGCTGCTCGTTGATGTGTAGCGTATCATCCTGCGCGGCACGTCCCGCCGGGAAAATGGAGAAGATGCGCCAATGCTCTATGCCCTCGGCAATAAGAAACTCCTTGAACTCCTCTAAGCGTCCCATCATCGCGGGGGTAACGCATGTTATGGCGTCGTAGCTGAGGTGCTTGTATGCTCGTATGTTGTGCAGAGCCTCTAAAGCGCGGGTGAAGCTGTATGGGTTGCGGCGTATGTGGTTGTGTGCATCCTCAAAGCCGTCGAAACTGACGGATATAGACCTCAGACCCGCATCAACGAGTGAGCGTAGCCTCTCGCGCGTGAGTGCCATTCCGTTTGTTACCATACCCCACATATATCCGCGGCGCGTAACTTCGAGACCTGCTTGCTCCAAATCGCGGCGCACGAGCACCTCGCCACCCGAGAATATGATGAGCACACGCGATGGGTCAACGTGGGGTGTTATCTCCTCGTCGAGCACCTTCAAAAAGTCGGCGAGGGGCATATCCGGCTCCTCGACATCGACACGACAGTCGCTACCACAGTGGCGGCATGATAAATTACAACGAAGCGTACACTCCCAGAAGAGTGTACGCAACTCATGTTTAGCAATAGCCTGGTCGTAGAGACCCTTAAATAGGTTCAGACCGAGACGCTTGCGCAGTCCTATATGTTTTCCCTTCACAATAGCGTGATTTACGGCATTACTTCTCGGTGTTGGTCTTAGCCTCGGCCTCGCGCTTCATGCGCTCCTCCTCGGCAAGTATGCGCTCCAAACGCTCCTTAGCCTCCTCCTCGGTGAGGGGCGATACGGTGCTACCATCGGGGAAGGGTACGCCATACATGGTGCGTATCTCGAGCGATATGCTGTCGGTCTCACTCTTCGGCTCTACCTTCATGCGCTCCTCCTCGGCGCGTATCTGCTCCAAGCGTGCCTCAGCCTCCTCCTCGGTCATGATGTCGGGGAGCTGCCCGTCGGGGGTCGGCACGCCATACATGAGCTTAATACGTGTGTCGATAGTATCTCGCTCAATCTTTGTGAACTCTTTGTCCTGGCTCTTCTTCGAGTCCTTCTTTGTTGCGCAGCAGGCTGTCGAGAATCCGAGAAGTGTAAGTAGTCCAATCTTTAACTTAGCATTCATATATGGGATGTTCTATAAATTATAAAAAATATTCGTTGCCTCGGGAGGCTATATTTCGGTTGTCTTTGAACTTATTGCACTACTTCTCACCACTACCCGATTACCATGCTCGCATTGCTCCTTTGCTGTATCCGAGAGATATCTTCGCAATAATCTTCAAAATCTGCCGGCCGAGTTTATAGCCGCTCCTGTAAAAATTTACAGTTGTGCCAATGACAATATGCACCACAAATGTACTCTTTTTTTTTGAAAAACGCAAATGCACCCCCAAAAAGTATGTGATAATGTTTGTTGTAACGAAAAAAATGTTGTAACTTTGACTTCGTAAATGTTACGAGAGTATGACCGGACGAGTTAAGTGGTTTGATACCAAGCGTGGTTACGGCTTCATCACCGGAAGTGATGGGACTGATGTCTATGTCCACTACACGGCCATCCTCAGCGAGGGTTTCAAGAATCTCAAACACAACTGGATGGTCGAGTTCGAGACCATCACTCTCGACGACGGCAAGGTCGAGGCTCGTAACGTGCGTATCATGCGCAACGTGGCGCGATAGTACGACCCACGCCATGTGTTATTTGCTCCCCACTCGCTAAGCCTGCGCATAGTTTATCGCGGATTCAAAATACCTAAATATATTTTTGATACAATGACATTTTACGATAATGCCCCTTATGGAGTGTTGTTCGTTAAGAAAATTATTTTTATATTTGTAGTGTCATTCCGCGAGGAGTGGTGTATATAAAAGTGTTTTCGCAGTCCCGAATAGAAAATCTGACAGTTTTCAAAAGCAAGAGGGCGACGAACAGCACTCATTTCTTGTATAGCTATGTGGCTACACACGCTTTTGCGTACCTACCTCATACTATCCAAGTGTGGGGCAGTGTATCGTTTATTCTTGCAAAGGTTTTGTCAGAGCCTCTATTCGATAAACGAAAATCAACTCCACACTTTTTATTTTTACTAACTGCCGTGCGGGGAGTTGTGGCGGCCTCAAAACCTATCATTATGAGCAAGCATCTGACAATTCTGCTTACCGCACTTCTCGCGGTATCGTGTGCCGTCAAAGCCCCCGTTGTGCCAATGTCGCAGACCAAGCTATGGAATAGCGCAACCTACCGCTCAATGAGGGTAGACACCCCCGTTACACCTCCGCTCATTGCCGATTTGAACGTCTCTCCGAAGAAGATTACGTTCCACCTGTTGCCCTCAACGGCTCTGCTCAAAACCAGCACCGAAAACATTATTAAGGCTGCCGTTAAGGAGGCTTTGAAGGTCAATGGCGATGCCGATGTTCTGATTGGCATGGAGTATCAGATTAAGCACGACGCCGAGGGCGATATCGAGTCGGTAACCGTTACGGGCTATCCTGCAACGTACGTTAACTTCCGCCACCCGAGCGAGACGTTGTGGCTCAACGAGGCCCTCTTCGTGCCTGCCACCACGATTGTAACAACCAACTAATTGCGTCCGACAATGAAGAGGTATATATTGAGCCTATGCCTGCTTCTATCGGCATGGCTCACCACAGCGCAAGATGTCAGACAGATACAGGGCGTTGTTATGGATAAGGAGCATGGTACGCCCATCGCAGGTGCGCAGATAGCAAATGGAGCGACTGTCGTATGCACGACGGGTGAGAGTGGTGAGTTTCAAACCACTATCTCAGTCTATGCGCGTAGTATAACTATCCATGCCGCTGGCTATCAATCTCTCGACAAGGAGGTTGACGGCTCCTATATGGTTGTGAAGTTGGCCCCTGCCCCCGAGGTTATTGCCGAGCGAGAGCGACGACAGGCCGAGGAGCGCGCGAAGGCCGCAGAGCGAGAGCGACAGAGGGCAGAGGAGGAGCTGCGTCAGAAGGTCGAGGCTGAGGTTGAGGCCCAGGCCGATAGGTTGGAGCGTATGAATGACAATAGGCGGGCTGCCGAGGAGGCGAAGATAGCCGATAGGCTACGTCTCGCCTCGCTGACGAAGGCTGAGCGCAGGGCCGAGATAAAGGCTCAGTGCGAGTTGCCACGTCGCGGTTATCTATCGCATGTCGACCTGTCGTGCCTCTTTGTGGAAAACGACTGCCTCGCTACGCTCGGTTATATTGGTGGTTATCAGTTTAATAACAAGCTGTTTTTAGGCTTGGGTGCGAGTGTCGGCGTGTCGCTCAAAGAGGACGATGCTGAGCTCAGAAAGGGTGAGGGACGACTGCTGCCGCGTGGCAGGCTCACCGTGCCGTTCTATCTGCATCTCCGCTACAACATCCTCAATAGGCGTCTTTCGCCCTTTGTGGCACTCTCGGCGGGTGGCTACTTCTCTTCGCTGCGCCGCATGTATTTGGAGTTGGACGATTACCGCTACGGTAGTGTCAGCTACATGATAAATCCGCAGGTGGGCGTCAACTATCGACTCTCGCCGAAGCAAAGCATCTACTTTGCGGTGGGAGCAAACCTCTACAACGCGCTCTCGTGCGCGTCGAACAATGGTCTGTGGCCGACTATGGATTGGACATTGCGCTGTGGTGTGGATTTTCATCTCGGCATTTCATTCTAAAAAAATGTGAGTTATGATGCGTAGACTATTATATGTATCGTTTGTGGGAGTTGCCTTGTCGCTTGTCGCTTGTGAATTCGGAGACTCGGTTACAAGTCGACCCGCGGAGTATTTCACACTCGAAGAGTGGTACCTCGATGTTTCGGGCGAGGGCGAGTGCTATCTGTTTTATGTTGATGCTCTGGACGAGTGGCAGTGCGAGAGTGAGGAGGATTGGATAGCGTGTGAGAGGGTAGGTAACTCCGTGCATATTACCGTAGGGCCAAATCTGGCACATAGCGGACGTGAAGGTAGCGTTAAACTCTATAACGACTACTACGAGCAGTATGCCTCCATCTGGGTCGAGCAGGGCTATCTCGGCGATGGCCGTGTCGTGCACTTCCTAACACCCAAAAAATCAGCTTATGACGTACCCATGAGTTGGGAGACCGAAAACTACTCTTCGGTTGCCCATGGCGTTGAGCTGCAAGCGGGTGATAGATTTTGCATTAAGACGTCGCAGGACGGAGTGTTTTATAATTATGGTCTTCCCTTCTCTTCGAGTGGTGTACCAAAGGATTCGTGGTTTGAATGTGCATGCCGAGCAGATGGCGATTTAGAGGTAGTAGTTGGCCAAAGTGGTGTATATGACATCTATTTCGATGCTCTATTAGTTGGAGAAGATGATACTTATCCCGAGAATGGCTTTATGACCCTGATGACATCCGGCAAGAGTCGGGATTTGAACTCGGCTTATGGCGAATGGTCAGAAACGGAGTCGGAGTGGTGTGTAGTAACGTGGGATGGCGTATCTCCAATGGAGGATGATATCGTAAGATACCCGCCGATGTACGCATTAAATAGAGAGTTGTTTGATAATAAATACGAGGAGGTCTACATGGCTCAGCGCGCTTATATCGGTGCTGACCGTTTCTTTGCAGTCGAAAATACCGCAACGGGCGAGTCTTACGACTTTGACGCGCCCCAAAGATTTAATGAAGATTATTTTTTCTACATGACGCCGGCCTCAAAAAAAAGAGGAGAGTTCCTCTCTTGGGGTGAAGATTGGTATGATATTCTTCTTGCGATTGATAAGGACGGAAATGTGCTGTGTAAGCCGATATTCGATGCACTCTATTTATCGTATCCCGCATCTTTGCAGTGGTCTATGTAATAATAAACACTTCCAAAATCGGAGGGTGCCAAATAAGTTTTGGCACCCTCTTTCGCTATATGTCGAAGTAACTGTCAATCGCTACTCAGCATCCTTGTGTGAGGCAGTATTCGCTACCCGTTGTCGATTAATTCCGAATAACCGATTTATTTATTAAAAAAAATTAAAAAAAGTTGTGTTAAGATTTTCACAGACCAAAATAATTTTATACCTTTGCGTCGATTTTGTGTAATTCGAGATGGTATCGCCAACGAGTTATTATTTTAACCTCGAAGGGTTGCATGTGCGGAGCGCAAATCACACGATTTTTGTTAAGAAGAAGATGTTAAATTTATAAAACAACGATTAATTATGGCAACAATTGATTTATCGAAGTATGGCATTACCGACGTTCAGGAGGTAGTGTACAACCCTTCGTACGAAACATTGTACGAGGAGGAGACTAAGGAGGGGCTCACCGGTTTCGACAAAGGCGTTGTAACCGAGATGGGTGCTGTGAACGTGATGACAGGTGTTTACACCGGACGTTCACCCAAAGATAAGTTCTTCGTTATGGACGAGACCACCAAGGATACTATCTGGTGGACCTCGGACGAGTACAAGAACGACAACAAGCCCGTATCGAAGCAGACATGGGCAGAGTTGAAGAAGCTCGCTGCTAAGGAGTTATCATCGAAGAAGCTCTACGTTATGGATACTTTCTGTGGTGCTAACGAGAATACTCGCTTGAAGATTCGCTTCATCATGGAGGTAGCATGGCAGGCACACTTCGTGAAGAACATGTTCATCCGCCCCACAGAGGAGGAGTTGGCAAACTATGGTGAGCCCGATTTCGTAGTACTCAACGCTTCAAAGGCTAAGGTTGAGAACTACAAGGAGCTCGGCCTCAACTCTGAGACTGCCGTAGTATTCAACCTCACCGAGAAGATGCAGGTTATCCTCAACACATGGTATGGTGGTGAGATGAAGAAGGGTATGTTCTCATACATGAACTACCTCTTGCCTTTGAAGGGTATCGCCTCTATGCACTGCTCGGCAAACACCAACGAGAAGGGCGAGACAGCTATATTCTTCGGTCTCTCGGGTACAGGTAAGACCACACTCTCTACCGACCCCAAGCGTCAGCTTATCGGCGACGACGAGCACGGCTGGGACGATGACGGCGTATTCAACTTCGAGGGTGGCTGCTACGCAAAGGTTATCAACCTCTCGAAGGAGAACGAGCCCGACATCTGGAACGCTATCCGTCGTGACGCGTTGTTGGAGAACGTTACAGTGGATGAGAATGGTAAGATTGACTTTGCAGATAAGTCTGTTACCGAGAATACTCGTGTATCGTACCCCATCTACCACATCAACAACATCGTGAAGCCCGTATCAAAGGCTCCCGCAGCCAAGAAGGTTATCTTCCTCTCGGCTGATGCTTTCGGCGTGTTGCCTCCCGTATCTATCCTTACTCCCGAGCAGACTAAGTACTACTTCCTCTCAGGCTTTACCGCTAAATTGGCAGGTACGGAGCGTGGTATTACCGAGCCTACTCCTACCTTCTCGGCATGCTTCGGCGCAGCGTTCCTCTCGTTGCACCCCACCAAGTACGGAGAGGAGCTCGTTAAGCGCATGCAGGCTTCGGGTGCTACCGCCTACCTCGTCAACACAGGTTGGAACGGTACCGGCAAGCGTATCTCTATCAAGGATACACGTGGTATCATCGACGCCATCCTCGATGGTTCAATCGATAAGGCCGAGACCAAGCAAATTCCCATCTTCGACTTCAAGGTGCCCACAGCACTTCCCGGTGTTGACCCCGCAATCTTGGATCCTCGCGACACCTACGCACATGCTGCTGAGTGGAACACCAAGGCCGAGGACCTTGCAGGCCGTTTCGTGAAGAACTTCTCGAAGTTCACCACCAACGAGGAGGGCAAGGCTCTTGTAGCAGCCGGTCCCCAGCTTTAATTGAGCAAGAAAGAGCCTGCCTAACAAGTTTTTTGTTAGGCAGGTTTTTTGTATATATATAGAAAGGTTGTATCTCTGTTAACAGAGCTGTACGGCTTCATCTACGACCAATAAGCCAATAAGCCCATACATCCTGTACCAAACAGAACTAATCTAATTTTAGCGTACTTTTTTACGGTCCTACCGGAATTTACGACTGCGCCACAATATCGCGGATGGCCTGCTGCATCGCCGAATAGTGCTCCTCCATGCTGCAAAGCAGCTTATACTGCGCCGTGGCACGCACGAGGTTATGTTCGGCGTATGCCGTCTTGTAGTATGTGTCGCCGTCAATATAATCCATCAGGAAGCGCAGCACCTGCTCATAGGTGATATACAACGCCGCAAATGCAAGCCACTCGCGCTCCGTCTCGGTCATCGACGAGAGACGCTCCGAGAGGTATCCCTCAGCATAGTGGCGAAAAGTATCGATATTGAGCCCCACGCGACTGAGGTCCCTATCATCTTCCGCACCCGTGTTGGCATAGGAGCGTATGGCATCGCCAAAGTCGTTTAGCGACGTGCTGCTCATTACCGTATCGAGGTCTATGACGCATAGCACCTCATCGTGCTCGTCGAAGAGTATGTTGCTCAGCTTAGTATCGTTATGTGTTACGCGCATGGGCAGCGCGCCACGCTCCACCAACTCCCAGAAGGCCAACATCTTCTCACGGCGCGACTCTATCCATGCTATCTGCTCGGCGAGAGAGGCACAACGTCCCGCTCTATCCGCCATGAGCGACGCATCCCACTGCTCAAAGCGCCAACGTATGTTGTGAAAGCCCTTGATGACCTCTGCAAGAGGCTCTTCAAAGTCGGCAAGTAGCGACTGAAAGCGACCTATGCCCTTGCCACCCATGTATGCCAGGCGCGGCGTGTCGGCGACGTCATGCGTAACAGAGCCCTCGATGTAGAGCGACATCGCCCAGTACTCGCCATTATCGAGGTGGTATAGCGCGCCCGTTCTCGTGGGAGTTATGGTCAGCACCTCGCGCTCGGGGTCGCCACCCTCGGCCTCGACCTTGCGTTTGAGGTGCGCCGTTACACGCGCAATGTTATCCATCATCGCCGGCACATCGGCAAAGACCGTGTGATTCTTGCGTTGCAGGATGTAGCGTGCACGCTCCGTGCGCACAACAAAGGTGTCGTTTATAAAGCCCTCGCCAAGACGCTCAATGGCGACAATCGGGGCATCGAGCACAAACTGCTCGGCAATGGTGTATAGTCTCTGTTCGGTCATAATATCACTGTTACTCTGCAAAATAGAAGGTCAAAACATCGACATCGTTCCAATGTCCGCGTGTGAAGTCGGGCACCTTAACGGGTTTGCTGCCATTCTCGATAGATATGCGTGTAAGCTCGCCCATGCTACTCCACTCTGCGGCATCATAGACATCCATATCGAGTGGCAGTCCATGGCGCAAACAATATACCAAGCGGTAGTCCATGATGTAGTCCATGCCACCATGACCGCCTATGCTCATAGAGTACTTCTGCAAGGATATGCCCTCCACAAGTTGGCGCTGCACGGGGTGCTTATAGAGTTTAGTCATCTTTTCGACAATCTTGCGTGGCGCGAAGTCATGGTGGTCGAGAGCCTCAATATCGGGCATGCCGCGCTCGTCGGTGGCAACACTGCGTAGCTGCTCGGCCTTGAAGGTATAACCCTCAACGGGGTACTTATTGGCGAAGCCCTCGGTGCCCACCAACTGATACATACGGCTGTAAGGGCGTGGCGTCATCACGTTATGCTGCATGTCTATCGTGCAGCCGTTGACGGTACGTATAAGGGTATTTATCTGGTCGCCTTGCCGACACTCCTCCTCACCCATAAGCTCCTTCGTTAGCTTTCGGCCATTTACCGAGCGCGTGGACATCGACACAAGGTAGTCGAGCCTGTCGCCACGGTGTATGTTGAGCACCTGACAGTTGGGACCTATGCCATGCGTGGCGTATATATCGCCATTATTCGCCTGGTTGTACTCCAAGCGCCAATTGTCGGCGTAGTGCTGCCAATATGGTTCGAGGTTGTGTATGTAGGCACCCTCCGTGTGAAGAATCTCTCCAAAGAGACCCTCGCGTGCCATGTTGAGTGTTGTCATCTCGAAGTGGTCGTAGCAGCAGTTTTCAAGTATGGTGCAATGTACGCGGTTGCGTTCTGCGGCATCTACGAGCTGCCAACACTCGGCTACGGTATTTGCCGAGGGCACCTCTATTGCCACATGCTTACCATGCTCCATGGCATATAGCGCCACTTGTACATGCATCTGCCAGGGCGTAGCTATATATACGAGGTCTATATCGGCACTCTCGCACAACGCTTTGTATCCCTCGTCGCCCGCGTAAATCTCAGCCTGCGGCATGCCGGCACGCCGTAGGTACTCCTGGCAACGCTCCGCGCGCTCCGCATACTTGTCGCATAGGCCGTTTATGGCAACCCCCTCGATATGGGTAAAACGCTCCACGGCACCGGGACCGCGCATGCCGAGTCCCACAAAACCTACGCGCACAACGTCAAGAGGCTCACATCGAAATTCAATCATTGTCTGCTGCCCCTCCGCGGGCTTCGGCTCATCGAGGACGATGATGCCATCGACAATGCTGTATGCGACACTCGCCTGATAGTCCGGTTGCGCCTGCACAGCAAACACCGACAATAGTGAGATAACAAGTATGATGATGCGCTTCATAGGAGTTAATGTTTAGATGTTATGGGATACCAAAGGTATAAAAATTTTGTATAAGATACAAATTGTAGCGATGAAAATGGGTGGAGTAAGGCGGGGTGTGATATGGGATACAAGGGGTCAGAGGTAATAATCACAACGAATGAGAAAGACCATTAAATGATATAACACAAAAAGAGCGACTGCGGTCGCTCTTTTTGTGTTATATCTTTGCAAGGATATCTCCTCGCTACTTACGGATAACTCTCTGCTGGCGAGGTGCCACAATAGCACTCTTCGAGGCATGTTGCACGGCGGCACCCTGCATAGCAACGAACTCCTCGGCCGGAGAGACACCATCGCGCGAGAGCGTAACAACGTTCAACGTTCCCACACCATAGTTGCCATCCGCATCCTGGGCGATACCGAGGAAGCTGTACGTTGTATCGTAGTTGAGAACGGCGATAGCACCCTTACCATTTACCGTAACCGAAGACAAACCAAAATCGTAGCCATAGGTGATAAGCTCGGCGTATATATCATCATCCGTATAACCCGACGCCGCATAATCGTCCGCATAGAAACTTGTGTACCACGATGTCGCATCGGCATTAGCGACTATCTCGTAGGGCATAACGACAAGACCCGTACAGTTGAGATACTTCTCGGGGGACAGCTTGGCGAGGGCTGTGCCGTCGTAGTAGTTGCCGAAGACAAACTCAACGGTAGCCGTGCCAACAATCTTTTTCAGGGTAGTAAATCGCTCACTGAGGAAGCCACGTTCCGCAGCCAACTCTCCCGTCTCTACATCTACGGCAATAGCCATGGCAACATACTCGGTATCGGGTGTAAGCTGATTAAAGTACGAGGTGCATTTACCCAATATGGCACCAAGTTCCATAAGGTATTCGGCACGGCTACAACGGAAGAAGTCGGCACCGTAGTCGATATCGGCATTGGCAAAGTGGGCAATTGCAAGACTCTCATCACCCAACTCCGCAACTTTTGCATCGAAGGCCGCAGTCTCGGCATACGTTACAAAGTAGTAGGCACCCACCGACGGGTCGGTAGTAATACGCACCGAATTGCGTGTAAGGTCGCTGATACTGAACTCAACAACCAAATCATCGGCCTCGCCCGTGGCCTCAGGGGTAGTGAATGAGAAGGTGAAGAGCGGCGTGGTAATGGCCTCATCGTAGCCAAAGCATACAACGATATACTCGGTGTTGGGCGTCAGTCCCGAGGCATCATTCAATGTTGTTGTACCTCGGCGCAGAGCGCTCTCCACGCCACCGTGCCACGCATCCATATCATCCACGATAGCCTCTGCAAACTGCACATCGTCCTCGTACCAATAGAGTGCCTCGGCATTCTGTATCGAGCAGATGTATGTATCCTGGTCGTTCGACGGCGTAACAATGCCCGACATGCGGTCGTACTGTACATCTGTAATCTCGCACGTAAAACTGAGATTTACACTCTGCACAGCAGGGGTCTCGAAGCGCTCAATCGAAGCGGCACTATTGGCCACAACATCGCTCGTGATAGCGATGGCATAGGCCATATATTTCGTGCCGGGAATAAGGTTCTCAACCGTCAGCGACTTCTTACCTGCCGAGGCGAGGTTGGCGATAATCTGATCGGTCGTAGCGCCCTTCGCAAGGTAGTAGTTGCGCAAATAGACAAGGTGTTTTTGGAAGGCCGACTCGTCGCCACCCCAATAGTCATAGTCGGCATCGCTAAATACATTGATAAAGTATATAACACGATTATCCTCAGGCGTAACCGTAATCTTTGCAGTGTCGTAGCCGATGTCAGTAACCTCGATATCGAAATTTACGTCCATAAGCTGCACCGCAGGTGTCGTGAATGGCTCCTTATGCAACTTTGTGAGCACCGTGCCGTCGGTCTTCAATCCGTAGGCATATATGTAGTATTCTGTCTCGGGATTGAGTGTATCCTGCGTATCCTCGATTGTACCCTGCTTCAACTCCCTTTCGTAAAACTCCTCGATGTCGATACCCTCGTCGTAGGCAGCCTGCTCAAACCAATACAACTCATCCTCGATATACATTTCGTCATCGTCAAAGTAGTCATAACTCTCCTTCTCGACCATCATCGCCACGTAGCGCATCTGCTCGTCGTCGGGAGTGATGCGAAAACTTACTGAGGTGGGCGTAGTTGAGAGAATCTCAATCTTGAAATCTTCTTCGTCCGGCACAGGCTCGGGGGTTGGCGTAGGTTCGGGGGTGGTGCGACAGCCAAACAAAGCTGCAATACAGACAAACAAAAGAGCAAATTGAATAATGCGTGCTTTCATAATCTTTATAAAAATTTACATTTGGTACTCATCTCACTGAACAACAACACGTTATATCACACATCTGATTTATCGCGATTGTTGCGTAGCGCAAATATACAAAAAATTTTGTCGTTAATACAATTTTTTGATGTCGAAACACATAACTCGGAATAGTGCCGAAAATCGTGCAAATGGCTTTTTTATCTGCTTAATAAAAAGCGTAATAAAGTTGGCGAAATGTTGTTATTTGAAAAATAATTACTATCTTTGTGCGCTTTTCAGCCACGTTGGTTGAGAAGGTAAAAATTAAAAGTAAGATGAAAGTTTGTGAAATTACCGGTAAGGTAGCGATGGTGGGTAACAATGTTTCTCACTCGCACATCCGTACCAAGCGTAAGTTCTCGCCCAATTTGCGAACAAAGCGCTTCTGGTCGGAGGAGGAGGGCCGCTGGATCACGTTGAAGGTTTCGGCTGCCGGCATCAAAACAATTAACAAGAAGGGTCTTGCAGCTGCACTTCGTGAGGCTAAGGCCGCTAAGAAGGTTTACTAAAAAACAGTAACAGAAAATGGCAAAGAAAGGTAACAGAGTGCAGGTAATCTTGGAGTGCACTGAGCAGAAGGAGAGCGGCGTTGCAGGTATGTCACGCTACGTCACCACCAAGAACAAGAAGAATACTCCCGACCGTTTGGAGCGTAAGAAGTACAATCCTTACTTGAAGCGAGTAACTTTACACCGTGAGATTAAGTAATTTTAACAAGTTGGTAAAGTATGGCAAAGAAAGTAGTTGCAACCCTCAAAACGGGTACCAGCAAGAAGTACACAAAGTGTATTAAGATGGTTAAGTCGGAGAAGACCGGTGCTTACGTTTTTCAGACACAGAACATCTTGGAGGACGAGGATATTAAGAACTTCTTCGCACAGAAATAATTTGCATTAGCCTTCCTCGTGAAGCTAATACAAAAGGCGACCCGAAGGTCGCCTTTTGTGTTTATAGGAGTGCGAGGGACGAGGTCGGAGGCGAGAAGACGAGCAGACGAGAAAGCAAAATAAAAGTACCCCGGATGGATAAGTACTTGGCGTACGCTCCATTCAGGGTATCTTTCGGTTTCGTGCCGCAGATTGCGGCTTATCACGCTAAATTACGTAGGTGAGGTCATCAAAACACATATACAACGGCGTGTTGGGTCCCCACTCTCCCACATCCGTAGTCTCAATACGTATGCGCAGACCCTTAATATCGCCAGCCAACGACGAGAGGTCTATGGCAGCCCAGGTAGTATCGAGGTGGTGCTTACCACCGCGGAAGTCCACAGGATAGTACTCCACGACATCACCCTCTACGAGCTTATCGCCAAGTGCGATGAATGATAGCTTGATATAGTCGCCATCATCAAAGGCTCGGGCATACTGATTACCCTCCGCCACGGTCTTATATACATAGGTGGGCAGACATACACATATAGACTTGAAGTCGATACCCTCACGCTTACAGAGTATATCCATTGGAGCGTTCATATCGACGCTATTGTAGGTATCGTAGTAGTAGAGCAGGAAGCACTCTCCCGAGGCGGCAGCTGTATGATAGGCGCTATACTGATTCTCGTACGTACCATTCTCCATGTCGTAGCACTTAGACTGCGCAAAGCCATACCAATTACCGTATGTCTGGTCGTAGATGTGCTGGAAGCTAAGGTCGTCATTAGCGTAGCCATAGCTATACGTGGCATCATCGGGCATAGACATCTCGAAACTCTCGACAACGGTTGTAGGCTTGATTGTATTCTCGCCTCCCGTCTCCGAGCAGCCGACAATAGCCACAGAGACAATGGTTAAAAGGGGCATAAAGAGTCGTTTCATACTTAATATAGTTAAACTATTAAACATATTTATTATAGGAATGACACTATGTCGTAGGCACGGTATGCACTCTTATCCCAGCGCGGGAGCTTCACATCCTTGACATCGGCCATGGACAGACGGATGCTCACCATGTCGCCCTCATAGTCATAGATAATCATCACGGGCTGTACACGACCTTCGACGTTGATTACCGAGAGGTATATCGCCGTGATACCATAGTCTGAACTGCGTGGCTTCAACATAAGCACTGCACCATGCTCCAAGGTGCGCGTCATACTCACCTCGAACTCCTCATCTACGAAGTCAAAGGCGCGCGTGGGGTTAGTAAGAATATCTACCGACGTAAGGTCCACCCTATCCTCGGTAACCTCCTTACGGTCGTTGTTCACTTCATAGCGCAACTTACCATCGCTAAACACCTCCATCACGCCGAGCGTGATATAGAAGCTGTCATCCTCGACCATAAAGTAGCCGTTGATAGTCTCGCTCTCGGGCACCGAGAGGCTAACATGCACAGCATAGCGCTCGCCAAGCGAGGCGTTGAGCGCATCGAGCCACTCGCGCGCCGTAGTCTGCGCCGAAAGCGTAGCCACCGAGCATAGAGCAACGGCAAAGGTCAATATCATCTTCTTCATACCTATGTTTATATATGATTAGAATATACCCAAATCCTGCAACTTGGCCTCCAACGAGGGTATGTCGTAGAACTTAATCTCACGAGGTTTGGCACCCACCTGCGGCCCCACGATGCCGGCACGCTCCAACTGCAACATGATACGACCGGCGCGGTTGAAGCCCACCTCATAGTTACGCTGAATCATCGAGGTTGAGATGACACCGTTGCTCACAGCATCACGCGCAATATCCGCAAACTTGGAATCATACTTCTGTGGCGCACCACTCTCCTCGCTGCCGAAGCCCACAGGAGCCTCACCTCCTGCCTCGGGTGTGTAGTCGGGCAGCGCATAGGCCGACGAGTAACCCTGCTGACGGCCGATATGCTCGACAATATTCTCCACCTCGGGAGTATCAACAAAGGCACACTGGATACGTGTGAGCTCGCCACCATTGGACATGAGCATATCGCCGCAACCTATAAGCTGATTAACACCCAACTAATCGATAATGGTGCGCGAATCTGTCATCTGCGTAACACGGAAGGCGATACGCGCAGGGAAGTTGGCCTTGATACCGCCCGTGATGACTCGCACATCGGGACGCTGCGTAGCCACGATGAGGTGAATACCCACAGCACGTGCCTTTTGCGCAATACGCATCACAGGAGCCTCAACCTCCTTCGCCGTCATGATAAGGTCGGCAAACTCATCGATGACAACAACGATATAGGGCATAAAGCGATGACCATTCTCGGGGTTGAGACGACGGTTGAGGAATTTCTCGTTATACTCAACGATATTCTTGGCATGTGCCTTCTTACACAACTCTAAGCGGTTAGACATCTCCTGCACAAGTGCATTAAGCGTATATACCGCCTTCTTGGGGTCAGTAACGATAGCCTCATCCTCGGACTCCATCTTCGCCAGGAAGTGCTTTTCGAGTTTCTGGTACAACGAGAACTCGACCATCTTGGGGTCTATGAGTACGAACTTCAACTCTGCGGGGTGCTTGCGATAGAGCAACGATGTGATGATAGCGTTCAAACCTACCGACTTACCCTGACCCGTGGCACCCGCAATCAGCAAGTGCGGCATCTTGGCAAGGTCGAAGGTGAAGTTCTCGTTCTGAATGGTACGACCTATAACCACGGGGAGCTGTGCCTTAGACTCCTGGAACTCCTTCGAGCATATAGCCGAGTACATAGATACCGTCTGCTTGGTCTTGTTGGGCACCTCTATACCTATGGTACCACGTCCCGCAATAGGAGCAATAATGCGGATACCCAAGGCTTTGAGGCTTTGGGCAATATCATTTTCGAGGCCCTGAATCTTCGATATCTTAACACCCTGCTCCTGAACAATCTCGTAGAGGGTTACGGTGGGGCCTACGGTGGCATGCATGCTACGAATAGGTATGCCGAAGTTGAGCAACGTCTCGCGTATGCGCTCCTTATTCTCGAATATTTCCTGCTCGTCCATCTCGACTTTTGACTTATGGTCAACAAGCAACGAGGGCATAGGCGGCGTATAGCTATGCAGGTCGCGCATGGGGTCATATAGTTCGATATTTATCTCCTCCTCGTCAACCTGCTGTACGACATTCTCCGTCACGGTAACGACAAGATTTTGAGCCTCCTCTCCTCCACCTTCGGCAGTAACACCGAGGACATCCTGAGCATCCGTTACCGACATAGTACCCTCCTCGGTGCGCGGTATTGTCGTGAAGCGACCTTCGGGCTCCGCGCTCGGTATCACGGCAGACTTCTCGTCCACCTGCTGCTCGGCAAGGATACGTCGCACATCCTCGATACTCTCTAAGGGTGCATCCGGCTCCTTGAAGGGGTAGATGTCATCATCATTAATAACAACATTCGGCACATGCTCCTCAGCAACCATCGTAACAGCCGGCGTGGGTATTATAGGCGCGACATCGTCCTCATCGACCACATCTTCACGGCTAATAGTCTGAAACTGAGGCTCAACATTAAGAGGCGTATGCTCCACAATGGCGCACGTCTCGTCCTCCGCCTTTTCCAAAATTATTGCCTCATCATCGGCCACAACCTCAACATTTCGCCTCTTACGCAGCTTGCTCCACATCCAACGCGCAGCATCGCCTACACCGCCGGCAACATGCTCACCGGCGTTATCTACGACATGTATGAAGTTACGGTTGATGAACATACCTGTAAGTATCCATCCTGCGATGATTATGAGCAAAGTACCAACATTACCCACCATACCTACCAATCTCGACGCCATGGACAGACCATACTCTCCACCGAGACCCGAGCCGAAAAGCTCCCAGCGCGTGCCAAAGGCGTAGCCCATGGTAAGTGAGCCAAGCACGAGAATAAGGGCAGCACTTATAGCAAAGTGGTTGAAGCGCAACTTCTTATATCGGAACATGCGCCAGCCGAGCACCGTAACGATAGCCGAGATGACGATGGCGAAGATGCCAAAGCCGCCACCCACCAACTTATCGGCAACGGCGGCTCCCATCTCACCACAAACGTTGCTGAATCGCGGGGTTGTCAGCTCGCTGCTACGCTCTTGCAAGGCACTCATATCCTCCGACCAATAGAAGAGATAGGATATTATCGAGCAGAAAATGAAGATGCCTGCGGCCAACATCACAAAGCCCGTTATCCAACGTATATTCTCGCCCGTCGTGGTGGTTATACGGTCCTCCACAGTGGCCTCTGTCTTAGTTTTTTTGCTCTCCCTTGCCATAGTTTAGGCTTCTGTTTATCGGATAGAACTCCTCTACCCGCAATTTGCATATACTATCTATTATCGTGTTGCGCCTGCGATAGTGTCGTCGCCAAGCGCTCGTTTTATTAACTTTGTGCGGTACTGCTCGTCAGCAAACGTTAAGAAGTCGTATGTGGGCTTCGCACCCTGCGCCGCACGTATATCGTAACGGTCGAGGAGCCACTCTACCCTACGTGCCACTGCCTCACCCGAGTCGATGATATCTATCTCGCGGTTACCTATAACCCGACGGATGATGGGGGCGAGGAAGGGGTAATGCGTACATCCCAGCACTATCTTGTCAACCTGCCTATCGAACAACGGCTCTATGGCTCTACGCACCGCAGCCTCCGCCTCGGGGCTACCCTCTCTACCCTGCTCCACAAGCTCAACAAAGCCCTCGCCTACGACCTTCACAACCTCGACATCCTGAGCATAACAGGCCGCCGTGCGCAGAAACATATCGCTCGCAAGGCTATGCTCCGTTGCCAGAACCGCTATGCGGCGTGTCTTGGTGGTAAGGCATGCTGGCTTCACCGCAGGCTCTAACCCGACGATAGGGATATCGCTCCAACGCTCGCGAAGATGCTCCACAGCCGCGGTGGTCGCAGTGTTACAACCCACGACGATAAGCTTAGCACCCGCCTCAACAAGTCGTTCAACAGCATCCTCGGCGAAGCGTGTTATCTGCTCACGCTCACGACCACCATAGGGGCAGTTCTTGCCATCGCCAAGATAGAGCAACGACTCCTCGGGCAGGCGACGACGTATCTCGTGCCAGACCGAGAGGCCTCCTAAGCCCGAATCATAGACTCCTATGGGTGCGTTATTCATAGTTACGTTATCTTACACTCTTAGCTATATACTCAATGGCCTCCGTATCGCTCATAGTGCGGCAATCGGCCGTCATGCGTGCCTGCGCATAGAAGGGCTCACGAGCACTCATCTGCTCCCTCATAAATGCGAGCAGCTCCTCGTCGCTCTTGCCGCGAAACATCGGACGGCGCTCACGACCATACGCCGAGAGGCGCCTGAGAATCTGCTCCGCCGAGCGTTCGAGATATACCGTCAGGCCATTAGCATTGAGCCACAACATATTATCCGACCACGTAGGAAGACCTCCTCCCGTCGAGACCACAACATTCTCACTCCCCCGGGCTACGCGCTCCACACACTCCCTCTCGGCACGACGGAAGTACTCCTCGCCCTCGTAGAGGAAGATGTCGGCAATCGAGGCACCCACCTCACGCTCAACCTCGGCATCCGTATCTATAAACTTGTAGCCGAGATGGTTGGCCAACTTACGACCCATAGAGCTCTTACCCGAGCCTGCATATCCCACAAGAAAGATTATCATAGTGCCGCTTATAATCCGTTAAAAAAGGTCGAGCTGCGCCGCAGTAAAGCCGCTATTATCCAACTCGGGGGTATTACGGTAATCGGCCTTGGGGTCGGCCTTGATATCGTCGCCCGTAAGCTCCTCGACATCTATGGCATCAACACTCTCAGACTCAGCCTCAGACTCAGCCTCAGACTCAGACTCAGACTCAGCCTCAGCCTCTACGACATTCTCCTCAAACGTATCATTCGCAGCCTCATCATACTCATAATCGGCTCTCTCGTCCATGGCTACATCCATCATAGTCTCCTCGTCTTGAAACTCCTCATCCTCGGCCATAGGCACCTCTTCGGGCTCCTCGGGCTCGATAAAGGTGAGCGTAGCGACATCGTATGTCGTAATGCGCTTACCCTTGGCACGGTGGCTCTTGATGCCGATAAACTCATCAACGGCAATAAGCTCCAAGGGACGCTGTGCATGCTGGCCGCCGAACTCTATGGCAAGCTTCGCACCGAGACGGTCGGTTATGGCCACAAAGCGCATCGTGGCACCCTCATCCAGGAAGAACTGCACCTTATCGGTAGCCTCCAACTGGAAACGCTTCATGTAGTAGTACTTCTGCTCACCATCGTAGTAACATACGGCATATACCCTATCAGCACGGTAGCGCTCAACACGCACTGTATCGTCGGGGAAATGTTGTTGTAGGTCGAAGCCCGTGATGTAGTACTGGTTCTTCGATGTCCACACCACAATCTTATCCTCGCCCTTGAACTCGCCAAGCAGACGGCCTCGACCATCGGCATTGAGGCGGCGGACATCCTCATCGTACCATATATTCTGACCTCCGAGCGTCGAGGCACCCTTCTCTTTGAGGACAATCTTATTGATGCTGTAACGCGTAACAAGGTTACCCACACTCTGACGTCCCTTGATAGCAAGCGTCGAGAGGTCGAGGTCAATGATACACCTCTTCAAGCGGGCACGCGGGCGCAGGTATATCTTCAATATCTCAGCCTCGCCATTAGGATTCACCGAGAGGTACAACAACTCACTCTTGGGCGTACCCTTCGTCAGGTCGTACTCCTTATCGCGTGTTACGCTCTTAATGGCGCAACGTTTCATCATGATAGCACCGCCACGACCATCGCGATAGAGCATATTGTATATCGTACGCTCGTCATTACGTTTATATACGCCGATGTAGTAGATGCCCTTATCGAAGAAGGCCTTATCCGATATCTTTGTAATCTTATAGCGTCCATCCTTCAATATGACAATCACATCGTCGAGATTCGAGCAGTCGCAGACAAACTCCGAGTCCTTCATACTCTTACCATAGCCGAAGAAGCCCTCGGCACGATTGACATACAACTTAGCATTCGACGATGCCACCTTCCACGCCTCGATAGTGTCGAACTCGCGAATCTCGGTGCGGCGCTCACGGCCTTCGCCATACTTGGCCTTAATACGCTCGAAGTAGGCAATAGCGTAGTCGGTGAGGTGGTCGAGGTCGTACTTCGTCTGCTTGATGTCGGCCTCAATCTGCTTAATCTCGTTGTCGGCCTTATCGGAGTCGTAGCGCGAGATACGTATAAATTTAAGCTCCGTAAGACGCTGCACATCCTCTATGGTAACCTCTCTGCGCAGCCTCTTCTTGAATGGCTCCAAGCCCTTGTCCACAGCCTCGTATGCCGCTTCACGGGTGCGACAACCCTCGATGAGCTGGTAGAGTTTATTCTCGATGAATATACGCTCCAACGATGCTGAATGCCATGCCTCGTTCAGTTCGTCGAGTTTTATCTGCAACTCGCGACCAAGCAGCCCGCGTGTATGGTCTGTCGAGTAGCGCAAGATGTCGCTAACACCCATAAATACAGGCTTGTCATCGACGATGACACATGCATTAGGCGATATCGACACCTCGCAATCCGTGAAGGCGTACAACGCATCGATAGTCTTATCCGACGACTCGTCGGCAGCAACCTGGATGATAATCTCCACCTTCTCGGCAGTGTTGTCATCGACCTTCTTAATCTTTATCTTACCCTTATCGTTGGCCTTGATGATAGACTCCTTGATAGACTCCGACGTCGTGGTAAAGGGTATCTCCGTGATGGCCAGCGTGCGCTTATCAATCTTCGAAATGCGTGCACGAACACGTATCGAGCCACCACGCAGACCGTCGTTATAATTGCCGGCATCCATGATACCTCCCGTCTGGAAGTCGGGCAGAAGCTGAAATTCCTCGCCACGCAGATAGGCAATAGAGGCATTTATGAGCTCCACGAAGTTGTGGGGCAGAATCTTCGACGCCAAGCCCACAGCGATACCGTCGGCACCCTGTGCCAAAAGTAGCGGAAATTTCACGGGCAGCGTCACGGGCTCCTCCTTGCGACCGTCGTAGGCCAACATCCACTCTGTGGTCTTCTTGTTATAGACCACGTCGAGGGCAAACTTCGAGAGACGCGCCTCGATATAACGTGCAGCGGCAGCATCATCACCTGTGAGAATGTTACCCCAGTTACCCTGCATGTCGATAAGCAGACCCTTCTGTCCGAGTTGCACCAGGGCATCCTTGATTGAGGCATCGCCGTGTGGGTGGTACTGCATAGCCTGACCCACGACGTTGGCCACCTTATTGTAGCGACCATCCTCAACACACTTCATGGCATGGAGAATACGACGCTGCACAGGTTTCAGACCGTCGTCCAAGTGGGGAACGGCACGCTCCAAGATAACATACGAGGCGTAGTCCAAGAACCAATTCTTGTACATACCCGTCAGGCGACGCATATCGTCCTCTGCCGAGGTCAGTGTCTCGTACTTACCCTGAGGCTTGCCCTCCACCTCCGTATCTACCGTGTCGGCATCCACCATCACGGCATCCTGCTCCAATATATCCTTATCTTGCTCCATAGGTTAATTCAGCTGTTTCAGGTTTTCGATAATATCCTCCTCCACACGCAGGTTGCTCACGATGAAATCCTTGCGGTCGGGGGTATTCTTACCCATGTAGAACTCCAACATATCGTGTATCGGATCATCCTTCGTCAGACGCACACGGTCGAGGCGCATGCCCTCGCCAATGAACTCCTTGAACTCGGTAGCCGATATCTCACCGAGACCCTTAAAGCGTGTTATCTCGGCCTGCGCGCCACACTTCTTAATTGCCGCCTGACGCTCCTCATCCGAGTAGCAGTAGTGCGTCTCCTTCTTGTTGCGCACACGGAATAGCGGTGTCTGCAAGATATAGAGGTGTCCGAGACGTATCACATCGGGGAAGAACTGCAAGAAGAATGAGGTAAGCAGCAGTCGTATGTGCATACCATCGACATCGGCATCGGTAGCGATGATAACCTTGTTGTAGCGCAGGTTATCCATATCCTCCTCGATGTTGAGTGCTGCTTGCAGGAGGTTGAACTCCTCGTTCTCATATACCACGCGCTTAGTTAGGCCGTAGCAGTTGAGCGGCTTACCACGCAGCGAGAAGACGGCCTGCGTGCGCGGGTCGCGGCTCGAAGTGATAGAGCCCGATGCCGAGTTACCCTCGGTGATGAATATCATCGTCTGCTCAGCCAATTCCGACTTATCGGTATAGTGTATCTTGCAGTCGCGCAGCTTCTTATTGTTCAGCGACACCTTCTTTGCCACCTCACGCGCCTTCTTCTGTACACCCGATATAGCCTTTCGCTCCTTCTCGTTCTCGACAATCTTACGCTGCAACGTCTGCGCCGTCTCGGGGTGTTTGTGGAGGTAGTTATCGAGGTTTGTGGCGAGGAAGTCGCCCACAAACTGACGCATCGTTACACCCTCCTCCTTATCTCGCGAGCCAAGCTTCGTCTTTGTCTGCGACTCGAAGACAGGGTCATTGACACGCACCGAGATAGCCGCGATAATCGAGGTGCGAATATCTGCCGGTTCATAGTCTTTATGGTAGAACTCCTTGATAGTCTTGGCCACAGCCTCGCGGAAGGCTGCCTGATGGGTACCTCCCTGCGGCGTGTACTGTCCATTGACAAACGAATAGTAGGCTTCGCCATAGCCGTTGCCATGAGTTATCACCACCTCAATATCCTCTCCTGAGAGGTGAATGGGGGCATAGAGCGGGTCGCTCGACAGGTTATCGTTCACCAGGTCGAGGAGTCCATTCTTCGAGGTGTAGGAGGTGCCGTTGAGTACTACCGTGAGGCCGAGGTTGAGGTAGGTGTAGTTCTTGACCATCTGCTCGACAAACTCCATGTTGTAGCTATACTCGCCAAAGACCTCTCTATCGACCACAAACTCCACATACGTACCGTTAGCCTCCGCTACGCCACTCTCACGACGGTCCGTGAGCTCCAAGCCCTGCGAGAAGCTCACCGCGCGTACCTCGCCCTGGCGCACCGAGCGCGCAAGGAAGTGGCTCGACAGCATGTTTACAGCCTTGACACCGACACCATTCAGACCCACTGTCTTTTTGAAGGCCTCGCCACCATACTTACCACCCGTATTCATCTTGCTCACTGCATCCGAAAGGGCTTCGAGCGGAATACCTCGGCCATAGTCGCGTACCGAAACCTTATCCCCATCTATGTTTATCTCGATGCGCTTACCTGCGCCCATGATAAACTCGTCGATAGAGTTATCCACGACCTCTTTGAGCAGCACATAGATACCGTCATCGGCTTGCGTGCCATCACCGAGCTTTCCGATATACATACCGGGGCGCAAGCGTATATGTTCGCGTGGCGTGAGCGTAACAATCGCGTCGCTGTTATACTCCGCAACAGAGTTATTTAAGTTGAGTTCTGCCATATATAGTTCTTTCGTATTCTCTATCTCACCATTGTCTGACGTATCTCGGCCAAAGCCTCTACCATCTTATCGTGCACCTCGGTCATTACCTCCTTTATGGGACGCTCGCGCACCTCCTCAACGCTGACGGGGGGCAGCACCTTGATTGTTATTCGGTTTGACCAGTTCACCATCCAAGCGCGGCGCACAAACGATGTAGTGCCGTCGAGAACGACGGGCAGAATGGGCACCTCGGCATCTTTGGCGAGGATAAAGGCTCCGGCCTTGAAGTTATGAATCTCGCCATCTTTTGAGCGTGTACCCTCAGGGAAGATAGCCACCGATGCACCCTTCACCAGCCACTCCTTGCCGCGGTCGTGTACCAGAGACATCGCCTCCTTAGCACTTGCGCGGTTAATGACAATATCGCCATGCGCAAAAAGCAGCTGTCCCACAATAGGGATACGGTACACCTCTCTCTTCGACACCCACTTGAAGATGAGGGGTATCTTGTATAAGCATAAAATATCGACCATCGAGTTGTGGTTGATGGCTATGACGTATGGCTGTTTCGTATCGATGTTTTCGATGCCGATAACCTCACGCTTCATAGAGATAGGCAGACCGAAGATAAAGTCGGTAAGCCACTTCGAGAGCTTATGTACCACAACGCGACGTCTATCGAATGGGTAACACACCACCAACGCAATAAATGACAACACCAAAAACACCGTTGCCACGATTAATACAACCAGATAATAGAGTACACTTAACATAATAAACTTGTGTTTAATCAAGTATTCGCATAATTGAGGCAAAGTTACGAATTTTTTATTGAAATATCCACAAAATAACAAGGGAAAATTAGCAGAAGTTATCAACAATTCGTTGAAAATCCATACGTAGTATGGGTATAGCGCAAAAGGGGCACACCGCCCGCGAGATAATCGGGTAGAAAGGTTCGGTAGAGCAAGGGATATAGCGAGGCCGGGGAGTTCCGTGAGATTGAATAATTTAAGGAGATTAGGAATAAGCAACAAAGGCTCACTAATCTCTCTAAACTCACCAAACTACCAATATCCCCAAACTCCTCAATATCCCCAATCTCCCCACCTGGCCGCTAATCAGCCCCATGACCAGAGGTCGAAAGTGGTCTCTATCACGATAAATTCTTAACCTCCACTATCAAACCAAGCAATAACAATTGCTCGCGCAACTTGGGCAACTCCTCGGTCATGAACTTCTCGCGCATGATAGTACGCAGACGTTCACGCGCATCCTCCGCTACGAAGAAACCAATGCCACGGCGGTTGAATATGATGCCGTCGGCCTCCAAACGCTCATAGCTGCGCATAACGGTATTGGGGTTGACACCCAACTGCGCAGCCATCTCCCTGACAGAGACAATGCGTTCACCCTCAGGCCACTCGCCCGAGAGTACATGTTTGGCTATAAGCTCGTATATCTGTCGCCAAATAGGTCTATCCTCCGAAAACTGCACCATAGGCTACATTTTTAATTGTCTGTAACGTAACATAAAATAGCCCACCGTCCATGCCACAATAGCGACACAGATGTTTACCCACATCTTAACATCCTCGACAGCCCACATCGGCGAGTACTCCGATATGAAATATTGGGCCACCATGGTCGCAGCAGCAGCCACCAGGTAGGGCCAGAGAATACGGCGGCGCGCAAAGAGGTTGATGAGCAGAGCCACACCATGTGTCGATAGCAGGCCAATATAGAGGTAGTGGTTCTTGAAAATCAAGTCGCCTACATAGGGGAATAGGGGCGGATAGAGGTTTGTAGCAATGACTACCACGGCAGCATATAGCACGGCGAGCCACAGAGCGAGCACCACCGTCGTATTAAGCATGATAAAGAGGTAACGCTCTGCCACCGAGACAGGCAACGTACCTGCCATGACAAAGCTATGACGTTGGCGCAACGCTCTCGTAGAGAGATACATAACATAGAAGATATCGAATATTGCCACCGTCAGGAACAGCGATATTGCACTCTCCGAGCTCTCCGACAACAGAGCAATCAACATCGGCAGGCCGAAGCTGCCGAGCATGGCTGCAAGATAGCCATTTCGATTCTCGACATAGTGCTTAACAAAGAGTCGAAGTATAACTTTAGGGCTCATATTACACATTTATCATCAAAACTACCACCTAACCTGTCGGCGACATAGCGCCACATATCCCAACGCATACAGGACCACAGGGATAAGAGAGAAAATTGTAGTTAGGAGCACGCTCACCAACCTATTATTCTCCTCTATCCACAGTTCGATTTGCGCGCCCTCGTATGCCGACACAGAGCCTATGATGTTCATAAGCACAATGAGCCCGACAACAGCCACCGCATAGGCCCATATCAGGCTACGACGCGCCATGATGACAATAAGGAGCGACAGCGAGGCAAAGAGCTGCACCAACAGATATACCCCCCACGACAGATAGGACTCTTCTATGTGCGTCGCAAGTGCCTGGCCTAAATCCAAGTCTCCGAAATGAAAGGGCGCAGCTGCAACCATAGCAAGCACCGACGTCAGCAACGAGACAAGCGGAAGCGTCACCACGACGCCGAAAAGCATGAAGAGA
Source organism: Alistipes sp. (assembly GCA_045603045.1). Taxonomy (GTDB): domain Bacteria; phylum Bacteroidota; class Bacteroidia; order Bacteroidales; family Rikenellaceae; genus Alistipes. The sequence continues at coordinate 23,598 of JAZULJ010000049.1, read as the reverse complement.
TAACGCTCGACATTGGATACGGGCAACGTCATCGCCATAACCTTCGTGCCACGACCACGAAGCAGGGTCATCTCGCGGGCGGGAAAGGTTATTGCAGCCACAAGATAGAAAATCATAGCCATACCCGACGCCGTATGCACATCCCTGCTTAGCACGGCAAAAAAGAGCGGTATGGCAAACATCGAGAACCAATTCCACATATAGGTCTTGGCCTGTACGACACAGTTATAGCGAGCATATTGCACCGCTCGATTAAACGAAAAAGTCCCCATAGCCTACCTATTAAATATTAAACTTACTGCCTTGCGGTTTGCCGTTACTGCATTGAAGAGCAACTCGATATTGAGCGACGAGTCCTCCTCGCCGATGTTACGTGCCACGACCATTTCGCCCGCAATGGTCTGCTCCGAGTAGAGCACCTCATCGCCATCGCGCTTAACGCCAAAGCGCAACTTACGACATATATCGGAGGTGGTGGCACTCAACGCCACACCCTGCTCGTCGAGGATGACTATATTGTCTAAAAGTTGCTCCACATCGGCCACCTGATGTGTCGATATAAGCGCCATGCGCTCATCATCGACATATCCGGCCAACAGGCGACGGAAGGCACTCTTCGACGGAATATCGAGACCATTTGTCGGCTCGTCGAGAAGCAGCATGCGCACGTTGCAAGCCAACGCAAAGGCTATATACGCCTTCTTACGCTGTCCCATAGAGAGCAAGTGAAGCCTCTGCGTAGCGCTCACACCCAACTCACGACAGTAGTCCAACATCTGTTCGCGGCTGAAACGAGGATAGAACGGTGCAGTAATATCGGCATAGCGCATGAGCGAGATATTGGGCAAATCAAACTCCTCGGGGATGATAATCATCTGCTCCAACATCTCCTTACGACGCTCCGCAGGGTTGTAGCCAAACACCAATACCGAACCCTCATCGGGACGCATGATGCCGCAAACAATCTTCAACAACGTGGTCTTACCTATACCATTACAGCCCAACAGACCGTGAATATGACCCTCGCTAAGGTTAAACGTAATATCGTTCAACACGGGCCGTGATGACGAGTAGGCAAACGTAAGAGCATTTGTTACAATCATAATAGTTCGTTTTTTGAAGTTTCTAAGCCGACACAAATCCCGATTGCAAGCGAAATATCAAGCACCCTCGTTCGTGTATCAGCATATTAATACACTGCAAAGGTAATAATAATTTCCAAGCATGCAAACTTTTTAACCGATTTTTGCTACACAAGAGACAATGGAGGCCCCAAAGTCAATAAATATAAGGTATATAATTTTTATCGATTTTTTTAGCCGAAAAATTTGGAATAACAAATTATTGCGAATATATTTGCAGTGTATTAATCGAGTAATACACCTAAACCGTAGCACTCATCAGATTGAAGCGGAAGAAAAAAAATCGGCGAGAGATGTTACTAAACAGACATTTTTAACGTTATAAATAGAAAAAGTTGCAGACAGTTAAAAAAAGTGCCGAAAAAATTTGCAAATTCAAGGGGGGGGGTAAATTTGCAGTGAGAAATGAGAAATAAGAAATGGGGAAAACTCAGCCTCATCACTCCTCAACCCTCAATAAAAGTGAAAAGCAGAGAGTGGCATCAACACACCCTAATACTATTAAAAACAATAAAACAGAGATACTATGAAAGAGTTTAGTTTACGACTTATGGCGATGGTAGCAGCTGCAATGCTCACATCTACGGCCCTCTATGCGCAGCGCGCAACGGTAACGGGTCGCGTACTCGACAATGAGGCACAGCCCATAGCCTATGCCACGGCAGTACTCCTTCGCAACGACACACAGGCAGCAGGAGGTACAACCGACAGCGAGGGGCGCTTCTCGCTGAACGTAGCCGAGGGCGACTACACCTTACAGCTATCGTTCATAGGCTACAAATCGTATCACAGCACGATAAGCGTCTCGGCATCAACCGACATTGGCGACATCGTACTACAACAGGACGAGACAGCCATAGACGAGGTGGTGGTAACAGCACAGCTCATACGCCGCGAGGCCGACCGTTTTATCATGGATGTTGCCAACTCGCCGATGGCAATAGGTAAGGATGGCGAGGAACTACTAAAATCGGCACCCGGCGTATGGATACAGGACGACGAGATATCAATAAACGGTGCATCAGGCTCGAAGATATACCTCAACGACCGCGAGGTGAAGATGGAAGATGAGCAACTCATAGCCTACCTGCGCTCGCTGCGTAGCGACGACATACAGCGCATCGAGGTAATACCACAGTCGGGAGCCGACTACGACGCCGCATCGACAGGCGGCATTCTCAAAATCACGACCAAGAAGCGCATAGACTCAGGTCTCATGGGCTCGGCATCGCTCGTGACGCAGGCGACGAAGGGTATGTACAACATCATGCCATCGGTATCGCTCAACTACAACCGCGGCAAGCTAAACGCCTACGGCCGTATATATGCCGGCGTAAACGATAACAATACCCACTCTTCGGAGCATACCGACTACACAACGGGGACTATCATAGACGCAGGCTCGTCAATGGACGAAACATCGTATTGGAGTGGAGGAAACGTGGGTGCTGTCTATGACATTAACGACAGGCACTCCGTAGGTGGCGAGGTGCAGTACAACTACTATGGTGGCAATAGCAAGACCAACACCTGGACAGAGTATCAGGGTGCAGATGCAACTACGCGAAGCGACGGCATATACAGGGGTAACGGCGACAACCACCTCGTAACAGCCACGCTCAACTACATATATAAGCTCGACGACTTAGGCTCGACACTCAAACTCATAGGCGACTACACGCTCTCTCACTCGCCGCACACAAACCGCTATTTCGACACCACATACGACATACTCTCGCCAACACCTTCGCGCGACTCTACATACCGCGACAACAGCCTCAGCCACAACCATCTCGGCACGGCAACAGTGGCCTTGGAGAAGGTGTTATCACCCAAGGTAACGCTCAAAGCGGGCGCGAAATACACCTATAATAATAACGATAATGTGGCCGACTACGACTATCTCAAAGGCGAGGCGTGGCTACCCAATAGAGAGAAGAGCTACGACATTGGCTACACCGAGAATATCGGTGCCGCATACATCATAGCCTCGGCACGCTTAGGTCGTTGGAGCCTCGTGGGAGGTCTGCGCGGCGAGTACACCAACTTCCGAGATAAGACGGGCGACGTCCGGCAGAATTACTTCGACCTCTTCCCCAATGCCAACATCTCGTACTCGCTGACGAAGGATGGCGCCTACACACTCATAGCCCAGTATGCGCGCACCATCTCACGACCCTCGTTCTGGGCACTATCGCCCAACGAAACGAAGATTTCGGAGTATATGATACAGCGCGGTAACCCCAACCTCAAACCGTCGTACGACAACTCCGTATCTATCACCGCAGTACTCAAATACAAGTACACCATAACACTCGGCATGGGGATTAGGCAGAACGCCATACAACAGGCGACAATTACCGACAGCGAGAACCCGGAGTTGCTCATCTTGCAGACCATAAACTACCCCACGCTCAACAGCTTCTTCGCTCAGGTAAACCTCCCCTTCCAGATTACGAAGTGGTGGTCGGCAAATGTCAACCTCATGGGTCTGTACATGGGTCAGCGCATACACCCCGAAGAGCCCATACGTCGCAACTTTATGGGCTTCGCCAACGCACAGATGTCGTTCACGCTGCCCAAGAACTTCTTTATCGAGCTAAGCGGCAGATACATGCACGGCTTAGTTGCAGGCAACACCCGAATTGACGACTTTGGTAATATGGATATATCGGTAAAGAAACGCATGCTCAACGATAAACTGAATCTAAGACTCGGCGTTATTAACCTCATACCTCAGGCACAGGGCATAACAATCGAGGAGGCAGACTTCACACGCATAATGAGCGTGAAGCAGCCATGGCAGCGCCCCGCCGTGAACATCGCGGTATCGTATAACTTCAACGCCGGTAAGCAGTTCCGCGCCAAGGCCGTCGAAAGCGGCTCAGCCGAGGAGCTCAGCCGTATCAGCAGCGGCGGCGGACAACAATAAGAGTGCTGCACGAAAAATTAAGACGCTATACTTGGAACATCTCGAAATATTTACTACCTTTGCTTAAACAGAGTTACTAACAAACAAAAAACTTATAACAATGAAACGGCTTTTTGGTTTTATGATGGCTACTGCGGGCATGCTCCTACTAACGGCATGTGAGCAGAACTTTGCCGACTTCGAGAAGACGAAGTTCGACGGTAGGGATATATCAGGCGTATGGGCACATGTTACATATGATATCCCCGCAGAGTTTTACGATTTCGACTGCGGAGTTGCGGAGGTATTAATCTTTGACGGCAACACCGTATCGATTGGAAGCATCCTAAAAGATGATGGTATATGCAGATTATATGAGTTCAAAAATGGATATATATATGGTTGCTCATATGACGATGTGAAAATCAGCTATACGACAGACCTGAATATCGAAGGCGACGCAATTCATTTAACCCAAGAGTTTTTTGGGTTTAGCAACACAATAGAGCGTGATGGCAACAAACTAATTCTCAAAGAGGAGACGGGCCTGCCCTACGACACGCCGACATATAAAACATTCGAGAAGGTGAAGGGCTTCAAACCTGCAAAGTAGGCTCCACCCCACACAACAAACAGGGGATGGCTAATTCATTTAGTCATCCCCTAACTTTTTATATTTGCTGCGACAGATGCAACATCCTACCTAACCGAGGCGGCCCTGATAGACTCATAGTCTCGCTGCAACTGCTCTTTAAGGTCGCCAATAGACGAGAAACGCTTCTCGTCGCGCAACTTCTCCTCCAAGCGCACCTTCAAGCGACGGCCATAGAGGTCGCCCGAGAAACCTATAACGTGGGTCTCCAACAACAGCTCCTTGCCACCCACCGAGGGACGCATGCCAACATTCGACATGGCGACATACCTCACGCCGTCGATATCTACCGACGAGCGATATACGCCATGCTCGACATCGTAACCCGTGAGCTCCATATTGGCTGTGGGAAAGCCCAGTGCGCGACCTATCTTACGGCCATGGATAACCTCTGCCTCAATCTCTACCATAGCTACTTCACATCATCGGTCATCTGACCCGTTAGACGTCGCACAACGCTATACTCCGAGAAGAACTCGCGAGCAAAGACACGCACAACAGTATATAAAGGAATAGCCAGCAGCATGCCCCACATACCCGCAACATAGCCGGCAATAAGTATCACAAGAAAGACCTCCAAGGGGTGTGCCTGAACACGACGCGAGTAGAGCGTAGGCTGGATGATGAAGTCATCTACAAACTTCACGACGATAATCGTGAGCACGATGATTGTCGCTGACTGACCCACATCGCCACCAACAGGAGCAAGAGCTCCTATACACAACGACACGATACATCCTATAACGGGGCCGGCATAGGGTATAAGGTTCATGACACCCATGATGAGACCTATCATCAGAGCATCATCGAAGGGCAGTCCCGCGAGCGTGAGGATAACCGAAATGATGGTCATCACAAGCATACTCTCGACCAGCAGACCACTGAAATAGCGCGACAGAAGCATCGTGATAGAGTCCAAAGCGTGATATACATTGACTCTATAACGCTCCGGAAAGAACAACGCCACGAGACGGTAGAAGAGACCCTCTTCCTTCAAGAAGTAGAAGGTGATAAACGTAATCGAAAATGCCGAGATGATAGTGGTAACAAAGAGACCCATGACATCCGAGAAGGCGCTGAGCAGATTATCGTTGATAAGGCTCGACATGAAGTCTCGTATGGTATCGGCAATAGAGAAATCGCTGAACGCAAAGAGCCCTTGCAACGTCGTTTGCACATCATTTACGGGAGCAGCGATAATTGACATGAAGAGATCGAGGTCGAGAGATGCCAGGTCGTTAATCTTACCAAAGACAAGGGGCACGAACAGCACCACAAGGCCACCGCCCACTACCCACATAACGATAAGCGTGAGCAGCGCAGCAACACTACGCGACACTTGATATCCACCCATCTTAACACGCTGAATACGGCGCACCAGAGGATGACCCATGACGGCGAGAACAGCCGAGGCAATGACATACAGCACCACACGCGACAGGTACCACATCAATAGCAACACGGCACATATCACAGCAGCTGTAACGATACCCTTAATAATCTTCTTGGCGTTCATCAACAAACATTAAGCTACTCAACTTCGGCAGTCGGAGCCTCCTCCATACCCCTACGTTTCAAGCGCGCAATAGGCGTCTGCGAGCCGATAACGGGGTCGCCAATCTCGACGTACAGCTCCGAGTCCTTGGGGATAAGCAAATCAACACGCGAGCCAAACTTGATGAAACCCAACACATCGTTCTGCTTAACCTGCTTTCCGGGCTTAACATACGACACTATACGGCGCGCTACAAAGCCTGCAATCTGTCGCATAAGCACCTTGCGACCATCTTTCAGACGCACAACAGTCGTGGTACGCTCATTCTCGGTAGATGACTTGGGATGCCATGCCACGAGGAAGCGTCCGTGGTGATGCTTCGTGTACTCCACCTCGCCACCCACGGGCAGCCAGTTCATGTGGACATTGGTTACGGACATGAAGATAGAAATCTGCATCATCTCGCAGTCGATATGCTCTGTCTCATGTACCACCTCCGTAACTACGACACGTCCGTCGCAGGGCGAGAAGATAAGGTCGTCATCGTGAATCTGCACACGGCGAGGCTCACGGAAGAAGGCGGCAATAAAGAACCAAAAGATAAGCAGAAAGATGGCCATAAACCATATATGTCCCGCAATACTATCGATGCAGAAGAAGCAGAAAAGCCATATTGCAAAACAGATAAGGCCCGTAGCACCGATTATTTTGTAACCCTCTTTATTAATCTTCATAAGGTATTAGGTTTTGGTTAGTCTGTCAAAGTTATAGAAGCATAATAGCCAGATATACAAACGCTATGGGCGACGACACGAGCAGCGCATCAAACCTATCGAGCATACCGCCGTGGCCGGGAAGGATATTACCCGAGTCTTTAACATCGGCCTCGCGCTTAAACATCGACTCCACAAGGTCGCCTAAGACACCCGTAACAGCCACGACAGCCGCCAAGCCGAGCCACATAACGTAGCCACCGCCAACAACCGCGGCACCCACAGCACCCATAGCCATAGCGCCGACAACACCGCCGAAGAAGCCCTCCCACGACTTTTTTGGCGAGATGCGCTCACAGAGGCGATGACGACCACATGTGATGCCCACCAAGAAGGCAAAGACGTCGTTAGCCCAGACGATAAACAGATAAAATAGGAATGCCTCGGCCCTCCACTCTCCACCTGCCACCATAAGCGGAATGAAGAGCATGAGCGACATAGGCAGCGCCACATAGAAGACAGCCATCAGCGTAGTCGCAATGTTGCGCATGGGCGTTCTCACATTGCGGAAGAGCTCGACAACAAAGCTGCATGCAACAAGTACCACAAAGGCAAGAATGCCGACAAAGGCGTTACCGTCGAGCGTCATCATCTCTCCGCCAACAAAGGCCTCAAAGAGCACAAAGGCCTCATAGAAGAGCGCCATACCTGTCAGCAGACCTACATATCTTTGAGGCTTGGCACCCGTAGCCGAGGCGAGCTTGTAGAACTCCCACATGCCCACAACCACAATGGCAAAAAGTAGCGCAGCGTAGGTATAGTAACCGCAATATGCCGCAGCCAGGACAACAGCAAGCAGCACGGCGCCACTCAGCGTTCGGACCAACACGTTACGAAGTTTATCTCCCATAACATCCTATTTTACTCGTTTTGTCGAGACTCCGCCTCTGCCCGGGGCTTTGCCTCGGCACTCTGCTCCTCGGCGACCAACGTTTCGGCAGTAACCTCGATAATATCCTCTTCCTTCTCGGACTCAACAACCGCGGCCTCATCCTTGGCCATCTGCTGTGCACTCTTACCCAAGATGGTCTCCACATCCTCCGAGAAGATTGTCTCCTTGTCGAGGAGCATATCGGCAAGACGCTCGATATTCGTGCGCTCCTCGTCGATGATGCGGCGCGTCAGAGCCACGGCTTCGTCGATGATGCGGCGCACCTCCTCGTCGATAAGCTGTGCTGTCTGCTCGCTGAACGGCTTTGTAAAGGTGTCGCGCTGACCCGTAGCATCATAGAAACTTACATTACCCACCTTCGGGCTCATGCCATAGTATGCGACCATGGCGTATGCCGTCTTGCTAACACGCTCCAAGTCGTTGATAGCACCCGTGCTCGTAACATCTAGAAGCATCTGCTCAGCGATACGTCCACCAAGCAAGCCTGCCAATTTATGCATAAAGTGCTCGACATTATGGTTAACGCGCTCCTCGGGGAGATACCATGTGGCACCCAACGAGCGGCCGCGCGGAATGATGGTAATTTTGAGCACGGGATCGCAATTTTGTAAACGCCACATCACCGTAGCGTGTCCCGCCTCGTGGATAGCCGTAGAGCGACGCTCGGCAGGGCTCATAGGCATATTGCGACGCTCCAAGCCGCCGACAATACGGTCAATAGCGGCGAGAAAGTCCTCCTGCGAGACACTCTTCTTATCGTGACGTGCAGCGATGAGCGCCGCCTCGTTACAAACGTTGGCTATATCGGCACCCGCAAAACCGGGTGTCTGCTTGGCGAGGAACGACACATTGAGCCTCTCGTCGAGTTTCAGATTTTTGAGGTGAACACCAAATATCTGCTCACGCTCCTTAACATCAGGCAAGCCCACCTCAATCTGTCTGTCGAAGCGACCGGCACGCATGAGCGCCTTATCGAGGATATCTATACGGTTGGTGGCTGCCAACACTATAACACCCGTGTTTGTCTGGAAGCCATCCATCTCCGTAAGCAGCTGATTGAGTGTATTCTCGCGCTCGTCGTTACCCGAGAAGCCTGAGTTCTTGCCACGAGCACGACCTATGGCGTCAATCTCGTCGATAAAGACAATACACGGTGCCTTCTGCTTAGCCTGCTCAAAGAGGTCGCGAACACGCGAAGCACCCACACCCACAAACATCTCGACAAAGTCCGAGCCCGAAATCGAAAGGAACGGCACATTAGCCTCACCCGCCACAGCCTTAGCCAGGAGGGTCTTACCCGTTCCCGGAGGGCCTGCAAGCAGTGCACCCTTGGGTATCTTGGCACCAAGAGCCCTATACTTATCCGCCTTTTTGAGGAAATCGACAATCTCCATAATCTCAACCTTCGCCTCCTCCAAGCCGGCAACATCCTTGAACGTGATGCGCTGCTTCTTATCCTTATCAAAGACCTGGGCGCGTGCCTTGCCTACATTCATGATGCCGCCACCACCGCCACCTGCTCCACGCGCCATGCCGCGCATGATGAGTATCCATACGACAATGATGAGTATCCAGGGCAGGAAGTCCAAGATATAGTCAAACCACCCCTTCTCCGTGCGCTCATACTTGATAACGACCTTCGGAGCCTCAATGCCGCTTTCGGCAGCACGCTGCTCGGCAGCCTCAATCTTCTCGGCAAAATATTGAACGTCGCCTCCCGTATTGAACTTCACCTGCACACCCGTGCGAGGCATATTAGCAAAGCGCTTATCCTGCGCCAATGAGTCGATGGCGGCCTCGGTCAAATAGACACTCGCCGCCTCCTTATCCAAAACATCGATGCTGCGCACATAACCCCTCTCCACAAGCTCCTCAACCATGACCATATCACCCTCAACGGGTGGCTGCTCCGAGTCGTGTGCAACCGAATAATATACTATCGCCAACGCCACGATAACCCAGAAGCCCATGAAGTTAAACCTTGGGCGCATGGAGGGCGTCTTCTTTACACTTGCCATTTTCGTCTCTTACGTTCTCTTCTAAATCATCCTTAATCAATACATGGGCACACCCCCGCGGCCGCTGCCGAGACCTGCCCGCAACCCTCATGGGCACTATTCAAACTCGTAACGCTTCATCGGCGCATCGGCCCACAACTCTTCCAAGCGATAGAAGTCGCGCAACTCTGTTTGGAAGATGTGAACGATGACATCGGTGTAGTCCATCGCAACCCAGAAGGCATTCTGACGACCCTCAACGCGCACGGGCCACTCGCCCATAACCTCAAAGACCTTATCTTCGATACTTGCTGAGATAGCATCTACCTGAGTGGTTGAGTCGGCATGACACACCACAAAATGTGAGCAAATAGCACCATCGAAGCCCGATAAATCGAGCGATACTATTCCCTTGCCCTTCTTGTCGTCAATGGCCTCAACTATCGTACTAATCAATTTTTCCAAATTTTCCTCCATAGTCAATCTTTTTATTCTATTTCCGTCCAACCATATCCCCGGCCGAATAATCTGCCACGGAAGGCGTCAGTCCATAAACATTTTAATCCTTGCAAAGATAGTAAAATTTCGTCAAACAACCACGCCTTTTCGGACGAAATATATAAAATATATTCTCACAGACCACTACCCCACTCATTTAGAGCAGCAATAGTCCGCAAAAAAACTACGCACGCGGCTAAACCTTCTCCTGATCGACACACTCCAAGATGGTCTTTTTGAGCGCCTCAACAATGGACTGTTTTACGTATGTTCGACTCACAGCCAAAGCCACACGACGCGATGTTGCGCCCTTGGCGATACTCTTCACACGACCACGCTTCGACTGCGGGATAAACTCCAATGCCATCTCCGGAATAATCGTCATGCACGACGTGCAATCGACCATGCGCATAAGCGTATCGATAGAGCTCGACTCGAAGTAAAAATGCGACGGAATATCGCGCGCGGCCTGACACAACTCGAATATTTGATCACGCATACAGTTGCCTCGACTAAGTAATATAAGGTCTTTAAAATCAATATCTTCTATACGAATGTTTGACCTCTCATAGAGAGGGTGTGCGGGCGATAGATAGGCGTAGAAATGGTCGCTGAAAAGGTCGTGCTCTATGATACCCTCACCACACGTTCCACTGGCCACCAACGCCGCGTCGATACGGTCTTTTTTGAGGGCATCTATAATGTTCGCCGTAACCATTTCGCTTATCTCCAACTCAACCTTCGGATACTGCTTCACGAAGGTAGGGATAAACTTATGAAGCAGGTATGGTGCAATGGTCGGAATTACGCCTAAGCGCATCTTGCCGGCACACTCACCACGCATCTCTGCAACCGACTCGCTGATATGCTTATACGAGCGAAGTGTCTCACGCGCCTGCTCCAAGACAACCTCGCCCACGGCCGTAGGGATAATGGGTTTCTTCGTACGGTCCAAAAGCACCGCACCAAGTTCCTCTTCGAGAGCCTTTATCTGCATACTAAGCGACGGCTGCGTAACAAAACAGTGCTCCGCGGCAACCGAGAAACTACCACAATTAGCTACTGCTAAGAGGTATTCAAGTTGGATAATAGTCATAATCGTTATAAGGATAATTTGTTTGCTTAGTACAAAGTTATAAAAAAATATTATATTCCAAGTGTTTTTGTACTAAAATCGCTAAATTTTTTCTAAATTTGTCGCCTACGAGCGACATATAATTAAGTGTCGCCCGAGACAAATAACAAACACATCTAAGAGACAACTTATTATGAAAAAGATTATACTCACAGGAGACCGACCCACGGGCAAACTTCACCTCGGACACTTCGTAGGCTCGCTGAGTCGTCGCGTAGAGTTACAGAACTCGGGCGATTATGACAAGATTTTTATCATGATTGCTGACGCACAGGCCCTCACCGACAATGCCGACAACCCCGACAAAGTTCGCGAGAACATCGTTGAGGTGGCGCTCGACTACCTATCGTGCGGCATCGACCCCGAGCGTTCGACAATCTTCATTCAGTCGTACGTAACGGAGCTCACGGAGCTTGCTTTCTACTACATGAACCTCGTAACCGTGCAGCGCTTGCAGCGCAACCCGACCGTGAAGGCCGAAATTCAGATGCGCGGCTTTGCCGACAACAGCAGCGAGGAGGATAACCAGCAACGTAAGGGCATCCCCGTAGGCTTCTTCACCTACCCCATATCTCAGGCGTCGGACATCACCGCCTTCCGCGCAACAACCGTCCCCGTAGGCGAGGACCAGGAGCCCATGATTGAGCAGACACGCGAGATTGTGCACAAGTTCAACTCGGTGTATGGCGAGACCCTCGTGGAGCCCGAAATTATGCTACCCACAAACTCGGCATGTCTGCGTCTGCCCGGCACCGACGGCAAGGCTAAGATGTCAAAGTCGCTCGGCAACTGCATATACCTATCGGATACGGCCGACGACGTAAAGAAGAAGGTTATGAGCATGTACACCGACCCCGACCACCTGCGCGTAGATGACCCCGGTAAGGTCGAGGGCAACACCGTATTCACCTACCTCGACGCCTTCTCGCGCCCCGAGCACTTCGCGAAGTACCTTCCCGACTACGAGAATCTCGACGCGCTCAAAGCACACTATCGCCGTGGCGGTTTGGGCGATGTGAAGGTTAAGCGCTTCCTCATCGCCGTACTCGAAGAGCTCCTCGCACCCATACGCGAGCGCCGCAAGCACTATGAGCAGAATATCGAGGAGGTGTATGCGATTTTGCGTCGTGGCTCCGAAGAGGCACGCGCGGCAGCTGCCGAAACACTCTCGGAGGTACGTCGCGCCATGCGCATCAACTACTTCGAGGATTCGGAACTCATAGCACGTCAGGCTGCCGAGTACCGCAAATAAAAAATACTCACGACTTGTAATGATACAACTCGAAAATAGAATTAAGAAGCACATCTACGATGGCTTCCTTTATGTAGCGCGCCGCCTCTCCGACTCGCAGACCCTGGCTATACTCGCCATAATCGTAGGTCTGTGCGCAGGACTTGGTGCCTTCATATTCAACACCCTGTTGCACCACATCACCAATGCCCTCACATCGTGGACACCGGCTGACCAGGCACAGTGGCTATACCTCGTATATCCATCGATAGGTATCATCCTCGCCACGCTCTTTGTGAAATATATCGTTAAGGATGGCATCTCCGAGGGTGTTACACGCGTGCTCTACGCCATGTCGCGTAAGGGCTCACGCATTGCAGGACACAACTGCTGGACATCGATTGTTGGTGGTGCCACGACCATCGGTTTTGGTGGTTCGGTAGGTCCCGAGGCACCCATCGTACTTACGGGTGCCGCCATAGGTTCTAACGTGGGTAAACTCGCACACCTGAACTATAAGAACACCACACTGCTGCTATGTTGCGGTGCCGGCGCTGCCGTGGCTGCAATATTCAAAGCGCCAATCACGGGCGTAGTCTTTGTCTTGGAGATTTTGATGCTCGACATCACCTCGAAATCTATCATCCCGCTACTTATGGCATCCGTGACGGCGACAATCACGTCGCTCACGTTGCATGGTTTCAGTCCCATATATGCCGTTTCGCTAACGAAGGCCGATATGTTCCAGGTGGCACAGATACCCCTATTCATCCTCCTCGGCTGCTTCTGCGGCATTATGGCGTTCTACTTCACGTCGGTAAACTCGCGCGTCGGAGGCTTCTTCAAGGGTGTAAAGACACAATACCGCAAGTGGATATACGCGGGCATCATCCTCGGTGTGCTGATGTTCATCTTCCCGCCCCTCTATGGTGAGGGACACGGCAGCTTCACCGCGCTAATGAACGGCAATACCAAGGAGCTCTTCGACAACTCGCTATTCTACGACCTCAGCACAGCGGACTGGTTTCTGATAGTCTATCTGCTGGCCATCATGTTCTTCAAGGTTGTGGCCATGGCTACGACAAACGCGGCCGGTGGTGTGGGCGGTACCTTCGCCCCCTCGCTCTTCGTGGGTGCCTTTGCCGGAGCATCGCTCGCTGTCATCTGTCGCACCATCTTCGGCTGGGATGTCTCTATCACCTCGTTCACGCTTGTCGGCATGGCCGGTGTGATGTCGGGCGTGATGAAGGCGCCACTCACGGCGATATTCCTTATTGCCGAGCTGTCGAGCGGCTACGGACTCTTCATCCCGCTGATGCTCGTGTCATGTATCTCGTTTGCTGTGAACTACGGTCTCGACCGCGACTCGATATACACCAAGCAATTGCGCATGCGCGGCGAGCTCCTCACACACGACAAGGATAGCTCTGCGCTTGTCTTTCTGCGCCTCGACGAGCTTATGGAGACCGACTTCATACGTCTGCGCGAAGGCTTCACCCTTGGCGACGTCGTAAACATCATATCGAGTGCTCGTCGCAACATCTTCCCCGTTCTCGACAACTCGGGGCGTCTGCTTGGCATAGTGCAGCTCGACGACCTACGTAGCGACATGTTCAACCGCGATAAGTGGACGACATCTATTATGCACTACATGATACAGCCTCCCGACCGCATACTGCAAAATGAGCAGATACAGAGCATCATGCCCCGCTTCGAGCAGGCAAATACATGGATGCTACCCGTAGTAGATAAGCACAATAAGTACTTAGGCTTCATCTCCAAGTCGCGCATCCTCAACTCATACCGCGAGGCGCTGGTAAACATCACACAGGCGGATGACTAAACAACTCGACACCTGAAAGTAGAAACGAAAACAAAAAAGATATAGATTATGGCATTACAATGTGGAATTGTAGGACTGCCGAACGTAGGCAAGTCCACCCTGTTTAACTGTTTGTCGAATGCGCGCGCGCAGGCGGCAAACTTTCCCTTCTGCACCATCGAGCCCAACGTCGGTGTTATCACGGTGCCCGACGAGCGACTCATGAAGCTCGCCGAGATTGATAACCCCAAGCGCGTGGTGCCCACCACCATCGAGATTGTCGATATCGCCGGTCTGGTAAAGGGCGCATCGAAGGGTGAGGGCCTCGGCAATAAGTTCTTGGCAAACATCCGCAACACCAACGCTATCATCCACGTACTGCGCTGCTTCGAGAACGAGAATATCACTCATATTGACGGCACTGTTGACCCCGTACGCGACAAGGGCATCATCGACACCGAGTTACAGCTCAAAGACCTCGAAACCATCGAAAACCGTATAGGCAAGTGCCAGAAGCAGGCTACCGCGGGCGACAAGATTGCCAAGCGTCAATACGACATCCTCCTGCGCTACAAGGAGGCATTGGAGCAGGGACTCTCGGCACGCACCGTAGAGCTTACAGCCGAGGAGCGCAAGACGGTCTATGACCTCAACCTGCTTACCGACAAGCCTGTGTTGTACGTATGTAACGTCGATGAGGCTGCCGCCGTGACGGGCAATGCTCACACCGAGGCAGTGAAGGCCGCCATCGCCAGCGAGCATGCCGAGATGCTTATCGTTGCTGCCTCTGCCGAGGCCGACATCGCCGAGTTGGATACCTACGAGGAGCGTCAGATGTTCTTGCAGGATATAGGCTTGGAGGAGTCGGGCGTGAGCCGCCTCATCAAGGCCGCATACCGCCTCTTGGACTTGCAGACATTCTTCACCACAGGTGCCGACGAGAGCCGTGCATGGACCTTCCGCCGTGGCATGAAGGCACCCGAGACCGCGGGCATCATCCACACCGACTTCGAGCGTGGCTTCATCCGCGCTGAGGTCATCAAGTATGCCGACTACGTGGCACTTGGCTCGGAGCGAGCATGTCGCGACGTAGGTAAGATTGGCATCGAGGGCAAGGAGTATGTTGTGGAGGATGGCGACATCATGCACTTCTTATTCAACGTTTAACCAAACGAATAGTTAAAAATAAAATCATAAAATCATGAACAACCTTTGGAAATATGTGATTATCTCCTCGGCGGTGGTAATCTCAGCCGTAGTGCTCGCCGCAGCCTACACAAATCGTTACAACGCTCAGAGTGGCACCATCTCAGTTACAGGTCTCGGTGAGACGGAGTTCACCTCCGACCTCATTGTCATCGAGGGTAGCATCAAGGCCGAGTGCTACGAGGTAACCGAAGCATACGCCAACATCGAGCATCAGCGTAAGACCGTTACAGCATTCCTCACGGAGCGTGGCGTAAAGGCCGAAAACATTACATTCCACATGCCCTCAGTAAACGAGCTCAGCCGCTCGGCATATGAGGAGGGACGCTACGTCGGTGAGTACTTCGCCGGCTACCGCATATCGCAGTCGTTCAGCATCGAATCGAAGGATGTAGATATTGTTGAGACCGCAGCACGCGAGCTCCCCTCGTTGCTCACCGAGAAGATAAACATCGAGGTTGATGAGCCCCTATACTACTACTCGGAGCTCGACAACGTGAAGCACGACCTTATCTCGGCAGCGGCGGCCGACGCACGTCTGCGTGCACAGAGGATTGCATCGAGCTCGAATGCCGAGCTTGGAGACCTCCACCGCTCGAATTCCGGAGTATTCCAAATTACATCGACAACAGGCAACGAAGAGTACTCGTGGGGAGGCTCATTCAACCTCACATCACGCGACAAGAAGGCACGCGTAACGGTACATGCCGAGTATAAGATTAAATAAACCCCTTGTAAATAAGTTATAGACAATGTCAAGAGAAGTACGTGTACGCTTTGCGCCCAGCCCTACGGGTCCGCTTCATATCGGCGGCGTGCGCACAGCACTATATAACTACCTTTTTGCCCGTCGTCATGGTGGCAAGATGATTCTCCGCATCGAGGATACCGACTCGCAGCGTTTCGTACCCGGTGCCGAAGAGTATATTATTGAGTCATTGAAGTGGTGCGGCGTAGAGATTGACGAGGGCGTAGGCGTAGGAGGTCCCCATGCACCCTACCGCCAGAGCGAGCGCCGCGAGATATACCTCAAATATGCCAAACAGCTTGTAGAGTCCGGCTGGGCATACTACGCCTTTGACACCCCCGAGGAGCTCGACGCACTGCGCAAGGAGGCTGAGGAGGAAGGTCGCACCTTCGCCTACAACTACGAGGTACGCGAAAAACTGCCCACATCGCTTGTTCTCAGTAGCGACGAGGTCGAGGCACGCATAGCACGTGGCGACCAGTGGGTTGTACGCTTCAAGATGCCCGAGGGCGAGATTGTGGCCATGGATGACCTCATCCGTGGTCATGTCGAGGTAAATACTTCGACGCTCGACGACAAAGTGCTCTACAAGTCGGCAGATGCACTGCCCACCTACCACCTTGCAAACATCGTCGATGACCACCTCATGGAGATTTCGCACGTCATACGTGGCGAGGAGTGGCTACCGTCATTGCCTCTGCACTACCTCCTCTACAAGGCTTTCGGTTGGGAGGATACACGTCCCGAGTTTGCTCACCTCCCGCTGCTGTTGAAGCCTACGGGTGGCGGAAAACTCTCGAAGCGCGATGGCGACAAGATGGGCTTCCCCGTCTTTCCGCTCTTCTGGCTCTCACCCACAGGCGACACAGCACATGGTTACCGCGAGGATGGCTACGTTGCCGAGGCCTTTATCAACATGTTGGCACTGCTCGGCTGGAACCCCGGCACGGAGCAGGAGATATTCTCTATGGAGGAGCTTATCGAGGCCTTCTCGTTGGAGCGCGTATCGAAGGCAGGAGCCCGCTTCCAGCCCGACAAAGCCAAATGGTTCAATGCACAATATATACACCGCATGAGCGACGAGCAGCTCGCTGCAATATATCAGCCCATCCTGCGTGAGCACGGCATCAACGCCTCTAACGAGGTTGCAGGCCGCGCCGCAGGCATCATGAAGGAGCGTGTTACGCTCACCACGGAGTTATGGGACCTCACCTCATTCTTCTTCGTGGCACCCACGGAGTATGAGGAGAAACTCGCGAAGAAGCAGTGGAAGGGCGACAACCCTGCAATGCTTCTCAAACTACGCGACCTGCTGGCCACCATTGAGGACTTCTCAAAGGAGAACACCGAGGCTATTGTTAAGCCCTGGATTGAGGCTAACGGCTACTCGGTAGGTCAGGTTATGAATACGTTGCGCCTGGCGTTGGTTGGCGCAGGCAAGGGCCCGGGTATGTACGACGTCACGGAGTTCATCGGCCGCGAGGAGTGCTTGAAGCGTATAGACTCACTTATTACAAACCTTAAACCCGCAGAGTAATGGAGATATTTCAGCAAGTGTGGGGCTCTACACCCGAGGGTGAGGGCATCATTCTCTACACCATGCGTAACAGCCGTGGCTCGGAGATACAGCTAAGTAATATCGGCGCTACCATCGTCGGCGTTAAGTTTGCCGACCGCAATGGCAACATCGACGACGTGGCACTCGGCTACCGCGATGCCGAGAGCTATATTGGCGATGGCGCAGCAAGTGGCAAGAGCGTAGGTCGTGTTGCGGGACGCATCGCCCGCGGCCAGATGACCATCGAGGGCGAGGAGTATCGTTTGGAGGTAAACAATGGCCCCAACCACCTGCACGGTGGCTCGAAGGGCTTTGCCAACTGCTATTGGGAGGGTCGCGTGGAGACCAACCGCGTAGTCTTCTCTCGCGTATCCGAGGATATGGAGCAGGGCTACCCCGGCGAGCTATTCGTAGAGGTTGTTTACGACTTCGATGATGACAATCAGATTGTTATAACATTCCTCGCAAAGAGCAACAAGACCACCGTTGTAAACCTCACAAACCACCTCTACTGGAACCTCCATGGCGAGGGCTCGGGCAAGACAATCCTCGACCACGAGTTACGTCTCAACTGCTCGAAGGTGCTCGAAATGAATACGGTGCAAATACCTACGGGTGAGCTTCTCGACGTCAAGGATACAGCCCTCGACTTCCTCTCGTGGCGCCGCTTTGGAGACGAGATAGACGCCGAGTTCAATAACATACGCACCTTCCGTGGCTATGACCACTGCTTTGCAGTGGATGGCTGGCAGAAGAACATCCTGAAAGAGGTTGGCGAGTTGCGTTGCGAGGCTACAGGACGCAAGGTTACCTTCCTCTCGTCGCAGCCCGCAGCAGTGCTCTACACAGGTAACTGGCTCGCCGGAGGATGCCCCATCACCAAGTCGGGCAAGCGCTACGACGACTATGCAGGAGTGGCCATCGAGTGCCAGGCATTCAGCGACGCTGTGCACCATGCTCACTTTCCCTCAATCGAGATTAAAGCCGACGAGCTATACTGCCAGAAGATTGTATATGCCCTCGGCACATTCTAAGCCATTAACGGAACAATTACATGGAAACGAACAAACTTTATACTAAATAGAAAATTCCTATAAACATTAAATAGCATGAACAGACTTTATTTAACCCTAATCGCCGCACTCGCAATGGTGGCATGCACACAGCCCGACATGGATGAGACGCCACAAGGCGGAAAGACGAGCGCGAAGATTATCAACACTTCGTCAAATGCCGCTCAGGGCTCGTTGCTCGTTAAGCTCGACAGCTACGCCACAGAGTTTAGCGTCGAGGATATCGACGGCATCACTATCGAGGCTTGTCCCCTCTTTCCTGCGGGCAAGGCTACGGACGAGCAGTTGCGAGGCGAAGAGATATATCGCTGGTGGAGGCTCTCGTTTGACGAGGCTGCCAACCTTGATACTATTGCCAACAGGGTGGCTGCGGACAGCCGCGTGAAGATTGTCGAGTATAATGAGCTACTCGAGTGCATTGATGCAGACGCTGAGAGCGAGCCTCGTGAGTCGCATAGCATCACACGCGCTACGAGCAACGACATGCCCTTCAATGACGAGTACCTATGCGAGCAGTGGCACTTCTACAACGACGGCAAGGTATATGATGGCATAGGCTATGAAGAAGCGCCCCACAAGGCCGGTGCCGACATCAACCTCTTGCCGGCGTGGAAATACTGCACGGGCGACCCTCGCGTCATCGTGGCTGTAATAGATAGCGGCGTGAAGTACTCTCACCCCGACTTGGCGGCCAATATGTGGGTAAACGAGGCTGAGAAGAGTGGTACGGCAGGCAAGGATGATGATGGCAACGGCTATACCGATGATGTATATGGTTACAACTTCTTCGATGATAACGGCACAATCGTTTACGAGGAGCACGGAACACACGTTGCGGGCATAATCGGCGCCGTAACCAACAATGGTATAGGAGTAGCAGGTATCGCCGGTGGCTCGGGAAACAACGACGGCTGCCGTATTATGACATGTCAAATCAACAAGACAACAGGTATTTCAACTTCACAGGCCCCTACCGACCGTGTTGCTGCCGCCATGAAGTATGCTGCCGATAATGGCGCCGTCATCATGAATAACTCATGGGTGTCAGGTAAAGGTGGTGCTTGGGAATCTGACTATTGGTACTACCGTAGTTATAGCGTACTCATCGATGCCACCAAATACTTCGAGAACAATGCCAAGTGCGAAGGTCTCATCGATGGCGGCATCTCGATATTCGCTGCCGGTAATAACAGCTCCGGCACACCGAGTTATCCGGGTGCATACTACAACAATATTTGCGTTACCTCTTTTGGTCCCGACTTCCAGGCCGGCTCATACACCAACTATGGTACCGGAGCTAACATTTGCGCCCCGGGCGGCGAGAATGAAGGCTGGTACTCGAATATTGCATCAACGGGTACCCAATATGACACTGATTATATGTATGGCACCTCGCAGGCTGCTCCCAACGTTGCGGGCTGTGCAGCCCTCGGTCTTGCATACGCTCTTAAATTGGGCAAGCAGTTCACCGGAGAGGAGTACAGAGACCTCATCCTCACCTCTGTACACGACATCGACCAGTACCAGACCGATAGCAAATATAAGGGCAAGCTCGGTGCGGGCTATATCGATGCACACATGCTCCTCATGAATGTCGAGGGCACACCCTGCATCTACCTTGGTAAGGGTGTGGAGGAGACCATCTCGCTCGACAAATACTTCGGTGATAGCTCAGAGAGCCTCACCTACACCAATATAGAGATTGAAAACATGTCGGCCGTAGGTATCAGCACAACACCCTCGATATCGAACGGCTCAATCACGCTCAAATGTACTAAGGCCGGCACAGCACGTCTGCGCATAACCGCTATTATCGGTGGCTCGAACGTCGGTGGTGGCGACAATATGGGCGGTATGGAGGTAACACGCGAGGCCGAGATTGTCGTACGCCGTGCGGTAGCTTCAAACGGTGCATGGCTATAATAAATCGCAATAATATGCGATTGAGATACTTGCTATGCCTCATGACACTCACCTTAGGCATAGCCTTCGCAAGTTGCGAAGAGGAGGTACCCGTAACTCCTCCCCAACAGGAGGAGCCCGGGGAGACTCCTGAGCCTGAACCCGAGCCTGAGCCCGAACCCGAGCCTGAGCCAGAGCCAGAACCTGAGCCAGAGCCAGAGCCTGAACCCGAACCCGAACCCGAACCCGAGCCCGAACCCGAGCCGACACCCACGCCTCCGACAGGTGGCGACACAACCGAGGTAGCAGGCGATTGGCACCTCACGCTGTGGTGCGGCGTAGAGCCCAACTTCGAGGTATATCTATCGATAGACACTACTGGTGGCGTAACGCTATGGCAACGCATAGAGGCCCTCACGTGGGAGTGTTACAAGGCGACAGCAGCAACGGAGAATGGTGTAATAGGTGGCACATACAGCGACGGCGTAGCATGGGGCACAACCTACTATTACACCGTAGTAGAGGATGTGATGACATGGACAGACACGCTCGACAACAACGAGGTAGCGACCTACGAGCGTTGCACACTACCCGACCATCTGACCGAAACACGAGCTCTGAACACATATAACGACATAGAGCGATTTCTATAATCGCAGACCCAAAAGATTGAGGGGGGGATGACTATAAAGTAAATTAGTCATCCCCCTCCTTATTATTGCACGCCACCTGCGCTTACTCGCGTGGCGTATGGAAGTCAGTGAACGATAGGCCCTTTGCACCATCGGTATCGAGTACAAGATTACAGATGGTGTAGTCGCAGTCGTACCATAGTTCATCCCACTCTACCGTTGCAGGCTCATAGAAGATGCGCGAGTGCGATGCCGACGATTCGATAAGATATATCATGAACGACTCGAACGACGAGAATTCATAGGTGTAATAGATCTCCTCAGCCTCCAATACGAGTTCTGTTTTGAGGACACACGTGCGGTATGAGAAGACGTTTGCGCTGGGTGTAAGCGAGTATTTTACCTTATGAGGCTCAATGCTCTCAATCTTCACCTCGACAGACTCCTTACTTTCCTGTGCATCGAGCGTATGAACAACCTTCTCGAACACGGCACTTGCGAAGCTCTGCGTCGATGCGTCGTACAACGCCACGAGGATTATATAGTCCATACCGGGACCAACCTCGACCATTACGCCATTAGCTGCGAAGTCGGGATTGGGGTGAGGGGTGCCATTAGCCCATGTAATCTCCTGTGGGCCGACACCGGGGAAGCCATAGTTCGAGAGGAACTGTGTAGCCTTGCCACCTGCCATATCGTAGGTAACCTTCTCTACGGCAGCACAACGCCACTCTTGATTTGCGGGGGCATTGATAGTGAACGTAAACGATGCCGATGTAATCTTCTTCACTGTGAGCAGCTCGCTCTCGCCTCGCACCGAAGCACCCGACATGGGGCCATAGTATGAGCCACGTATCTTCGATGAATCGACAAGGACAAACTCGAATACGAGGAAGTACTCTCCATTTACTACCGATACATCCAAATATCCCGATGCAAGCTCAACGCCCTCTTCGGCATCGGCACTTTGCTTCAAGCCCGAAAATTTCGAGAGGATGGTGTTGTAGTCTGTAACTTCCGATACCACGTTGTAGCGACCCTCGGGGATATACTTACCGTCCGAGAGGCCGGGGTTGGTGTACATATCGAGGATGAGCAGCTCGCCTGTTGCCACCTCCAACGTAACGTAGTAGTTCACCTTATCGTACCAAGCGCCCTTTGATGTGCGCACAATATCGATACCATCCTCAAATGGAGGCTCGGGCTCATCGCCGGGGTTGGGCTCGGGCTCGGGCTCATCGCCTGGGTTGGGGTCGGGTTCAGGCTCGTCGCCGGGGTTGAGGGTCTTCATCGAAATAGGAGTGGCCATGACACAGCCATTGACATTCGACGCTGCCGCCACTATGAAGTAGCTCTTGTTGCTCTGTAACTCCTCAACCGTAATCGTTGTCTCTTCGGGGTCAACCTGCACGCCGCTTGCAAGAATCTGCTCGGCATCGAACGACGCTGCACCGGTAACAACAATGTATGCCACCTTCTCTGCGTTTGTTGTCTTCATCTCAAACGTGAGCGAGAATGATGTAGCCTCACCCGGTGCAAGCTCGATGGTAGGCATCACGCCATCAGGCACATTGTTTTGAGGCTCACACGACGTTGCAATAACGACACACGCCATGAGCAGCGATAAAAAGTACGTTAGTTTTTTCATTGTTAGAATATTTTAGGTTTATCTCATTAACCAAACGATTATACAAAGATATGAATATTAATCGAATCCGCAAAATTTTAGAGAGATTAAGAGTCAAGCAGAGAACAGAGTACAGAGTACAGAGAGCAGAGAGCAGAGAGCAGAGAGCAGAGAGCAGAGAGCAGAGAGTAGAGAGCAGAAAGAGCAAAGAGCAAAGAGCAAAGAGCAAAGAGCAAAGAGCAAAGAGCAAAGAGCAAAGAGCAAAGTGGAAAGTGGAAAATCCCCACCAACCTCGCAGACCCAA
>JAZULJ010000048.1:0-5838 GCA_045603045.1 Alistipes sp. | reverse complement strand
GTTATGCCGACCTTGGTACGACCATTTCGGAGGCTGTGGGTCATTATGTAGATGATGTGAAGAGTAGGGATTTTCCTAATGAGAAGGAGCAATACTAAGTAATTTCTTGTGATAAGGGGCCATTCTCGGCCTCTCAATCATCAGCCTGAACAGGACGTACGCCAAGTACTACCTATCCAGACTGATTTCTTTATCGAGGGCACAGAGGTATTTATCAACATTTAAGAGGCCCTTAATTCCTTTAATCTCTTTAATCTCTCTTTAATTTCTTATTAAACATTCGCTAATCGCGAAATTTTTGCTATCTTTGTCGCGTGATAACTATACCATAGGTATAGCATGTTACATTTTTCGCGCACGAAAACTTAAAATTTAGACATGAAGATAGCATTAGCCCAGCTCAACTTCACCGTTGGCGACATCAAGGCCAATACCGACAAGATTATCGCAACGATAGCTCGCGCCAAAAACGAGGGCGCCGACTTAGTTGTCTTCGCGGAGTTTGCTGTTAGCGGCACTCCTGCCTATGGACTACTTACCAAAACAACGTTTCTGACACTCTGCGAGGAGGCTATCGAGGAGATTGCCTCGACATGCAACGGCATAGCCGCCGTAGTGGGTACGCCATACCTCACGGCGGAGGGCCCCATCAGCGCAGCTGCCTTCATCGATGGCAATGGCCAAATAGAATATATTGGCAAGCGTTACGTAACCGCGCGTCGCGAGATGGGATATATCGTTGGCTCGTCGATAGGGGGGCAGACCATACACGTCGCAGGCAAGGCTCTGCGTGTAGTGGTGGGAGATGACCTCAGCCGCATCGATGAGTTTGAAGATGATGAGGTGGCGGTAATATCGATTAATGCTCGTCGCTATGGCAAGGGTATCATGACCCGCCGCTTCGACAAGATTAGCCGTCTGGCCTTTGCCGAGGATAAGAACATAGTGCTTATCAATCAGGTGGGCGGCGCAGGTGATATTGTCTATGATGGTACGTCGGGAATAATCAACCGTGAGGGTAAGCTCGAATTGCTGCTCAAAAGTTTCGAGGAGGACTTCCAGATTTACGACACGGAGTATCCTACCACCCCCTTTGAGGTGCCATTTACCACGTACAACGACCGTACGCGCATGATTTACCATGCAGCATGTCTCGGCACGCGCGACTACTTTTTGAAGAACGGCTACAACAAGGCGTGTGTAGGTCTGTCGGGAGGTATCGATTCGGCGGTGGTTGCTTGTCTGGCTGTGGGTGCGCTTGGCAAGGAGAATGTGCGCGTACTGCTCATGCCCTCTCCCTTCTCGCCCGATCAGAGCGTTGAGGATGCAAAGCGATTGGCCGAGAACCTCGGTGTCGAGTATAGCGTATTGCCTATCGATGCGGCATACGAGGCTATTGTGGGTACGTTGAAGCCCGTCATCGGCGGTACGGAGTTTGATGCTACCGAGGAGAATATACAGTCGCGCATACGTACCACGATGCTTATGGCTTTGCAGAATAAGACGGGATACATGTTGCTCAACTCGTCGAACAAGAGTGAGAATGCCTTGGGCTGGTGTACGCTCTATGGCGACACTGCGGGCACGTTTAGCCCCACGGGAGACCTCTACAAGGGTGAGATATATGACCTTGCGCGATATATAAATGCCACCTTTGGAGATGTTATCCCCAGCGTCATAATAGACAAGGAGCCCTCGTCGGAGTTGCGCCCCAATCAGAAGGATAGCGACTACCTGCCTCCTTATGAGGTTATTGATGCCATCCTCTTCCGCATGATTGAGAAGCGTCAGCACCGCGAGGAGATTATCAACGCCGGCTTCGAGTCGGAGGTTGTCGAAAAGATACACTCGATGGTTATGCGCAACGAGAAGAAACGCTATCAGTTTCCTCCCGTGTTGCGCTTGTCGCCCTGTGCCTTCGGTCATGAGTGGCTTATGCCCCTCGTAAACCACTATGGCGACTAAGCGGTACCATATTCAAATAACCTACTCTTTATCCACCTACGGACTATGAGCCACACCATTCAGCACCGCGGCATTGTCGAGCGCGTCGAGGGCGACAAGGTATTTGTCGTTGTCGAGCAGCAGTCGGCATGTGCGGGATGTCATGCAAATAGTATGTGTAGTGTGGGCGGTGCCGAGAAGCGCGTAATAGAGGTGCTCACGCCCAATGCCTCGACCTTTGAGGCCGACGAGCGTGTCGTGGTGGCGTTGCAAAGTACCACGATGGGGCTATCGTCGATAGTATGGGGCTATCTGATGCCTCTTGTAGTGCTGCTTGTGGTGCTGGTGGGTGCAAAGGCTATGGGCGTTGCCGACGGCCCTGCGGCAGTGGCTACGCTGGCGAGTATAGCGCTCTATTATGTAGTGTTGTACCTTGCGCGTCGCCGTTTTGAAAGAATGATAAAATTTACAATTATAAAGGAGTAATGAGCGAATTATTATTAACAGTTCTGACACTCAGTGTGTTGGGTGCTCTACTTGCCATTGTCCTCTACTTTGTGGCGCAGAAGTTCAAGGTGGAGGAGGACCCTCGCATTGACGATGTCGAGAAGATGTTACCTGGTGCCAACTGCGGTGGTTGTGGCTTTGCCGGCTGTCGTGCTATGGCCGAAGCGATGGTCAAGAAGGATGATATCTCGGCGTTGTACTGCCCCGTAGGTGGCGCGGCGACGATGCAGGCGGCGGCCTCATTCCTTGGCAAAGCAGCGCCCGAGAAGACACCTCAGGTGGCGACAATGCGTTGTGGTGGCACATGTGCAAAGCGCCCCAAGGTAAACTACTATGATGGTGCGAAGAGCTGTGCCGTGGTCAACACCTTCTATGTGGGTGAGACGGCATGTGCCTTTGGCTGTTTGGGTTATGGCGACTGTGTGGATAGTTGTCAGTTTGGAGCATTGTCGGTAAATAAGGAGACGGGACTCATTGAGGTTGACCCTGCGAAGTGTACGGCATGTGGCGCCTGCGTCAAGGCTTGCCCCAAGGCACTTATCGAGTTGCGCAAGAAGTGGCCCAAGGACCGTGCTATATATGTTGCATGCCGCTCGAAGAGTCGTGGTGCTGTGGTCATGAAGGCTTGTAAGGCGGGATGTATAGGCTGTGGTAAGTGTGAGAAGGTATGTCCCTTTGGTGCTATCAGCATAGAGAACAGTTTGGCATATATCGACCCCGAGAAGTGCAAGTTGTGTCGTAAGTGTGTGAACGAGTGCCCCACAGGAGCAATACATATCGTTAATATGGAGCCTCTGCCCAAGGAGCCCAAGACGGCTCCTGCAGTCCCCAAGACTGAGGACGCTAAGGCTGCGCCCGAAACGAAGGTTGATAGCGTAAACAAAGAGTAGTGATGAAGACATTTCCAATAGGCGGTATTCATCCGTCGGACAATAAACAGTGGAGTAAGGATAAGGCCATCGAGCGTTTGGAACTTCCCGACCAGGTGGCAGTACCTATGATTCAGCATATTGGAGCCCCCGCGGTGCCTATCGTCGCCAAGGGCGATAAAGTGCTCACGGGACAGCTCATAGCGCAGGCTGCGGGCTTCGTTTCGGCAAATATTCACGCGCCTATATCGGGTACGGTTACGGCTGTGGACATCTTCCCCAATGGTCAGGGTCTGCGCCGCCAGATGATTGTCATCAAGCGCGAGGGTGATGAGTGGTTGGAGAGTATCGACCGCACAGAGACGTTGAAGAGGGAGTGTACGCTCACCCCCGGCGAAATCATCGCCAAGGTCAGAGATGCCGGCGTTGTGGGCATGGGTGGCGCTACCTTCCCCACGCACGTTAAGCTTACCGTGCCTGAGGGTCAGAAGGCCGAGGTGCTCATAATCAATGGCGTGGAGTGTGAGCCCTATCTCACATCGGACTATCGCACGATGTTGGAGCGTGGCGAGGAGCTGCTCACGGGTGTTGAGATTCTCATGCGCGCGCTGAGTGTTAACCGTGCCGTCATAGGTGTCGAGAACAATAAACCCGATGCCGTGGCACACCTGTGCGACCTTGCAGCGCGTGGTAACTACGTCGGTATTGAGGTTATGCCCCTCAAAACGCGCTACCCGCAGGGTGGCGAGAAGCAGCTCATAGCTGCCGTAATAGGACGTCAGGTGCCTCCGCCACCGGCACTTCCCATCTCAGTGGGTGCTGTGGTGTGCAACGCCTCGACCGCGGTAGCTGTATATGAGGCAGTTCAGAAGAATAAGCCTCTCATCGAGCGTGTTGTAACCATAACAGGTAAGCATATCAACCAGACGCACAACTACCTTACGCGCATGGGTACCCCCATCTCTACGCTCATCGAGCATGCCGGAGGTCTCCCTGAGGGTGATGTTAAGATTCTCAATGGTGGTCCCATGATGGGTCGCTCGATAGTAGATATTTCGGCACCTATTGTAAAGGGATGCTCGGGAATAACCATCATCTCGGGTGCCGAGGCTCCGCGACGTGAGGAGGGTGCATGTATCAAGTGCGCCAAGTGTGTTGCGGCATGTCCCATGGGCTTGGAGCCCTACCTGCTCTCGAAACTGGCGCGTCGCAAGATGTGGGAGCTCGCGGAGCAGCATAACACGGTGGACTGCATTGAGTGTGGCTGTTGTTCATACACCTGTCCATCAAACCTGCCGCTGTTGGACTATATACGCATCGGCAAGCAAACCGTTATGGGCATCATACGTACGCGTGTTGCCAAGAAGTAATTAAACAGAAAATAAGAACGAAAAAGAGATATTATGGCAACTAAAATTTTTGCTGCACCCTCACCCCATATCCACGGTGGCGAATCTACACGCCGCATCATGGGCGATGTGGTGTTGGCACTTATCCCGGCACTTGTCGTATCGTGCTATGTGCTGGGTATGAGGGCTCTCTTCACAACGGCTGTGGCTGTCGCCGGCTGCGTGCTCTTCGAGTACCTCATACAGCGTTTTCTACTCAATGGACGCACCAGCGTTGGCGACCTCTCGGCAGTGGTTACGGGTATTCTTTTAGCCTTCAACCTCCCTGTGGGTATCCCTTGGTGGATAGTGCTTGTAGGTGCGTTGGTGGCCATCGGCATCGGCAAGATGACCTTTGGAGGCCTGGGTTGTAACCCCTTTAATCCTGCGCTCACGGGACGTATCTTCCTGCTTATAGCCTACCCTGTGCAGATGACCGACTGGACTACGGGCGTCCCCGATGCTCTTACCGGCTCGACGATGCTCGACGATATTAAGCATGGTGCTTATGCCGTGAGCGAGGTTGATTTCTTTCAGATGCTCGGTGGACACATGAACGGCTCGATGGGTGAGATAGGCTCCTTTGCCCTCATCCTCGGTGGCATCTACCTCCTCTGGCGCAAGGTCATCACATGGCATATCCCCGTTGCGGTACTTGGCACCATGGCGCTCTTTGCCGCGTGCGTAGGTCTCGGCGAGGGGGGCTCGGTTGTATGGCAGTTGCCTCTATTCCATATCTTGGCGGGTGGTGCACTGCTCGGTGCTATATTCATGGCCACGGACTACTCGACATCGCCCATGACGCACAAGGGCATGATAATATATGGTGTGGGCATAGGCGTCCTTACCATGTTTATACGTCTGTGGGGAGCCTATCCCGAGGGTATGTCGTTTGCGATCCTCATCATGAACGCCGTGGTGCCCCTCATTAACAAGTATATCAAACCCAAGCGCTTCGGCGTGAAATAATCAGAAGGAGGGTATAAGATGAAAAGTACACTTTTTAATATGGTAGCGGTGCTCTTCACGATCACGCCCATCGCATCGGCCGGTGTCGGTGCCGTGAACATGATCACCGTAGAGCCGA
Source organism: Alistipes sp. (assembly GCA_045603045.1). Lineage (GTDB taxonomy): Bacteria > Bacteroidota > Bacteroidia > Bacteroidales > Rikenellaceae > Alistipes. Next base: position 43 of record JAZULJ010000048.1, on the reverse strand, counting down.
TTGCTGCCGCCAAGGCCGCCGCTACGCAGCAGGCTTTGGGTCA
>JAZULJ010000047.1:0-43728 GCA_045603045.1 Alistipes sp. | reverse complement strand
AGCCAATAAAAACAAAGTTCTTTTAGGTGCTTATAGCAGTGAGGTTCCACCTCTTCCCATTCCGAACAGAGAAGTTAAGCTCACTCACGCCGATGGTACTGCCTATTTAGGTGGGAGAGTAGGTAGGCGCCTCTTCAAGCCGAACTCAATTGAGTTCGGCTTTTTTTTGTTATAAGCCAAGTCCAAAGACCTATGAAGCTTGAAGAGTCGGCTTGTAGCCGCAGTTGCATTTACATTCCTCCCCAACCCCTCCTTTGTCAAAGGAGGGGCTTTGGTTGGCACTCTGAGCCGTTTAGTGATGTGTAGCGAAACAACGGGACTGCAAGACTGTAAGACCGCGGGACGCCGAGACGACGGGACTACGAGAAGAAGAGACTACGAGACTACGGGATGACGAGACTACGAGACGGCGGGACAGCTGCCCCTCTCAAAATAAAAGAACGCACTGCGCCCAATACACACCGCAGCGCCCCAAATGCCGCGTCGCACCAACCACACCGCCTTTCCAAACACGCTGCCTCCCCTCCCCAAAAAAAACACCTCGCCCTCCCACATTGCGGGTCGTTTTCTGTTTTGCGGGTAGGTTTTTACCTACCCGCGCGCTTTTGGGGTATGGGCATCTCCCGATGGGGCATCATTTCTTCACGCTGATATCGCAACATTTTATCTCTATACGTATCAGTACGACTCAAAGAAGAATTGGGTAAAACGTGTTTGTTATCAGGGTGCCGCGAAGCAGCCTATCTAGATAACCGAAAGATTTATAGAGTATGACGATTAGTGCTATATGCTAAGAGGTGCGGCAACTATTTTGCCGCACCTCTTACCGTATTGTTTGTCTCCTAATACTCATCTTTGAAGCCCTTGACTCTCTCGTAGGTCGTCTTGCCATCGTTGGTAACAAGATGTGTCAGAAGCAGTTTCTTGCCATCTCGCTCAATCTTGGCATACTCAACCGTCGCACCCGTAAGTTCATCCTTTACATAGATACTGTTGCCGAGGATATTGTAATCCATCATTTGACTAACTTTTACCTTGTCGTAGCTACATACATGTAGGTAGCCATCTTTGAAGAAGTATCTCTCGGCACGACCTTCAATTGTGGGATGCTCCAAGTAGCCTATCGAGAATGTGTCTCCATCGAAGATTATCAGCTCCTTAACCTCGCACTCTGTTACTGCGTCGCCATAAACAGTCGTTTGTGTGCGTACCCACAAGCCCGATATATCTCGATTGTCAAACTTTACCTTCTCATAGGTATCAAAATTCTGTTCACACGACGTAGCAATCGTCGCCATAACTATAACTGCCATTGCAGCAAATAACTTTCTCATTGTCATAATTAATTTTTAATATTTTCCTACTCTTCTTGGATTTTCGGCCACTCCGTTGTCCCTATAATATTTGTTCGCACTAAAAAAAAGCGCGGGACAATTAGTCTATTCTCTTCCTAAGGTGTTTGGCGTAACCTATCGACTGAATAACCAAAAGCCCGCACCGAGCGGTACGAGCATTTTGCTACATTCTCTTGTCGATATCCGAATAGTCGCCAAACTTTTAGGAAGACAGAATATTAGCTAAAACGCTTTTCTAATATGTTTAGAATGTGCGTACAAAATTATACGCTATGTTTCATAGGCCTCTGTTTAAGTCGGTTTATAATAGTTGTATATTCAATGTTCACTTTGTAATTATACTACAAATATAGAAAATTTAGTCCAATAAACAAAAAAAATGACAATTATCGCTGTCTGCTGTGAGTGGTATGCAACTTACTTATCTGCCTTGGAGCGTTGCTGGCAGACGTAAAAGGAGCGCTGCCGTTCCCACCGCAGTCCCGTTGCTCCGTCGTCTTGCTATCGCTTCCGCCCCGTTTAGAATAAATATTGCACTTCACGAAACACCGATAGCGATTTTTTGCTAATTTTGTATTGCATTTTAGCTATATTAATATACACGATAACTATGAGCGCTGTAATTAAAGATAGACTGTGGACGCGAGACTACATCTTTGTATGTCTTGCGGGCTTCCTTATGTCATTCTCCTTCTTCATTCTTGTCCCGACGCTGCCCATATACCTCAAAGAGACCTTTGGCATCGGGCAGTCGATGGTGGGTATTGTGCTCTCGTGCTATGTGATTGCAGTGCTGAGTGTCAGACCATTAGCGGGCTTCGTGGCCGATACGCTGCCACGAAAGAGGGTATATTTGGTGTCGTACGCCATCTTCGTAGCCTCGTTTCTCGGATACTTTTCGATAACTACCTCGCTCGCGATGTTCATACTTCTGAGAGTCTTCCATGGCTTCTCATTCGGTATGCTGACTACGACGTCAAATACTTTGGTTATTGACGTTATGCCATCATCGCGACGTGGCGAAGGCCTTGGATACTATGGAGTTACAAATAATCTCGCTATGGCCTTTGGCCCTATGGCAGGTCTCTTTGTTATAGGTAGCGGTAATTTCAACCACCTGTTCCTCACCTCGCTGCTGACGGGCTTCGCGGGTCTCTGCTTCGCTGTGGCAGTACGTGCTCCTAAACGACCCACATCCGAGAAGGTCGAGTTTAAACTCTCCGCCGACCGTTTTTTTCTCAAAGAGGGTGTGCGTGCATGCTTTGCCTTCTTCCTCCTTGCTGTCCCATATGGCATGACGACAAGCTATATAGCTCTCTATGCGCGTGAGGTGGGCATAGTGCATAATGCGGGACTCTTCTTTACGGTCATGGCTGCGGGACTTATAGCCTCGCGCCTAAACTCGGGTAAACAGGTTGATAGAGGTTTTGTTACCGAGACCATACGCCGAGGTATATGCATAGCGTTTTTAGGTGCAGTGGGCGAGGCTTTGCTCTCTACGGCAGCAGGCTTTGGCTCGGGTGCTGCCTATGTAACCTACTTCCTCACGGCCTTTATGTTTGGATATGGATATGGCACAATGTTCCCGGCATATAATACGCTCTTCATCAACCTCGCGCCCAACTCGCGACGTGCCACGGCAAATGCCACCTATCTCACGGGCTGGGATGTGGGTATCGGTGGCGGTATGCTCCTTGGTGGAGCTATTGCAGAGTATGACTATGCGCTATGCTATGTTGCAGGTGCGGTGCTCATACTTGCGGCCTTGCTATTTTTCGTGGCACAGGTTACGCCGCACTTCCAGCGTCATCGTCTGCGCTAATGCCTACTAGTATTCGAACTCTGCCTCCGCGTGTCGCTCCTGCCACTCGTCGAGTTGCTTGCCCTCATAGTCGAAGTGCGCAACGACTTCGCCGTCATATACCTCACTTATGCCCGTCTGCACATCATAGACTATATCGTCGTATCGCATAGGTATAATGTACGCACCTTGTTTATCGATAAGACCTGCGCGGTTGTCGTGTGATATGACCACAGCGCGACCCTCCGCAAAGTCATCGACCCATGCATATTGGCACGCGATGACTAACTTGCCATTCTCATCCTCGAAGCCTATACCCTCGTCGCTTATGCGACGGCGACGTCCCTCGATAAGTGCGTGGTAGCGTCGTCTGTTTTGCGTCTCGTCGTGAGGGTCGGCGTAGATATCCGATAGGAGTTGTCTCTGTTTAATCTTTGTGCGCAGCGTTGCGAAGCTCGCCTCGTCGCCACCCGCTCCGGAGGTGGTGTAATACTGTCTTATGGGCCATAGACGATAGTCGTCATCGACAATTATATTCTTCGATGTTAAGTTGTTATGACTTATATTGTAGTAGTGCATGCGCTGCATCAACTCATCTATGCCTTGTTGAAGTTGTATGTCGGCATTATCGCGCAGCAGTTCGTCGAGAGTTTCGCCGTAAGGCAGTCTCTCGATAACTATTGTGCAACGCATATCGCTTCTCGGGCATAGCATCTCGTTGTGTAGAATCTCCACGGTTATAAAATCGCGACTGTCGGCTGTGCGCATGGCACCCTTGGCGCGCATTGCATGCTCAATGCTTGTTGTGGTTATGGGTGCGTAGAGCATTACAGGCTTGCCATGTAGCTGAGCACGACACTCTGCGAAGAGTGTGGTGCGACCAAATGTCGCGGTGTCGGGGATTATGTCGGTGAGGGTGGTGAAATATTGACCGGGGCGGCGTAGTGCCTCGCGAAAGTCGGTCATGGTGCAGATATTCATGTTATCGCTCTCTTACGCTCTGTGAACCGATGTTTAGAATCATGAAAAGCTCATTTATCGAGGCGTTGAATGCCACGCAGCGGTATGGACCACAGCTTCCGAGGGCTCTTAGCTCTCTGATGCGTGGTTCGAGGTTTGTGGGTAGGATGCTTGACATGTGAAAAAGGGTGCGGCGATATGGGCATATCGAGTAGAAATGCTCATTCTCGGGGAAGGCCAGGTGCCCGTCGCACTTATTTGTTGAGAGGTGGATATTGAATAGTAGCGTGTGGCCGTGCAGCGTCGATGTATCTCGTATGTAGTCTGCAATAGTTAGCATATCATCAGATGAGCCATCCGAGAACTCGCCATCTGTGATGTTGACCACTATGGGTGGAAAGCTGTCCCGATTTTCGGGGCGCTGGCACCACTCTGCGACGAGCTCGTGAATGCGAACAAGAGCCTTATACATAGGCGTTGAGCCCGAGGACATAGGTTGTATCCATGGGTGCAGCGAGAATAATGTGCCTCCTGCGCGTTTGCCATTGTGGTACTGGTCGAAGCAATAGTTCTTGGCTATCGGACTATATTGAGCGAGTTTGTCTATGGCAACAAAGCCATCTTCGGGGGTGGGAAGCATTGATGATACCTCGCTGCCGCAGTAGCCTAATACGGCGATATCGTAGTAGTTGCGAACGTGTCCCTCGCGTGTTGCCATGGATAGAAGCTCATCGAGAGTATAGTTGCATATCAATGCTACGGCCTCAGCCTTCGTGAGATTTAGAGAGTTGAACATTATGCGCTCGCTCATCGACATAGAGCAGTCTATGGCAATGAGTATAGCGCCTCTGTTGCGTCGGGTTATTCTTTGTTCGTACATCTTGGGGGAAGAGTTCTATATATTACTGAAAAATATTCGTCGCTTCGGGAGATTATATTTCGGTCGCTTGTGAACTTATTTTGGTGTCTTGCCCATCTCTCCAATGTCCCAATGCTCGCATTGCACCCTCCAAGGAGATGGGAAATATCCTCGAAATAATCTTCAATCGATTCGGCCTCATTTATGGATTCTCCCTTAAAACTATATGAGGCGTCGTGTCGTTGTCTCGGCGGTGAGTGTGAGCGTCTGCATATCTACGCCCTCCATGATGACTATGCCTGGGCGTTTGCCCACCTCGAAGCGTCCGAGGTGCTCCTCCATACCGAGGGCGCGGGCGCCACCCTCCGTAGCCCAGCGTAGCAGCTCCACAAGAGGTACTCCCTCTATCAGACGCATGTTATCGACCATCGAGAGTGTGCGTGCCGAGGCTAACGAGTCGGTGCCGAGGGCTACGTGTGCACCCATTGAGCGGAGCATCTCTACGGGCGGACGAAGATTTGATATGTAGCGATTAGACTCGGGACATAGTACCCATGTAACGTCATGGTCGAAGTGGGCATCCATCATCATCACGTCGAGGTGCGAAGCCTTGCAGTTGTGTACGAGCATCAGGCGCCTATGCGCGGGGATGCTCTCCACGATGCGTTCTGCGGGCATACCATATTTCAGAAAGTCGCACGCCCAGCCCATACGCTCATACCATGCGTGTAGCGGGCCCTTGTGCTGATATAGTGCCTCCTCGTTGTCTGACTCCTGGAAGTGTATTGTGAGGGGTGCTGTTCCCTCCTCGGCAATTTCGCGGAAGATGCTGTCCTGCACCGAGTAGGTGGAGTGTGGCGTTATCGAGCTATTGGGCTCCGTGGCCATCGCGCGATGTGTGGCTATGGTGTCGGTAGTAAGGCCAAAGACCTCAAAGAAGGTGTGGTAGGCTATCTTCGAGTTATTTTTTATCTCCATAACGAGGCGGTCGTTGGCAATGTCGGCCACAGCCTGTATGCCCTCCTCCCACATGCGAGCATCCGCAACTGAGGCAGCGCGTATGCGCTCCTCGTCGGTGTAGTTGCCACGTACGCGCCCTATCTCGCTGGCGAAGCCGGCGAAGCCTGTCTGCTCGGCTATCGCGCCATGCAGGTAGCTGAGTTCCAAGTGGCAGTGGGCGTTTACCATGCCCGGAATGAGGATGCCCGAGTAGAACTCTACGCCACAGCGGTTATCTATGGTCTCTGCCTCGGTGATAGCGATGATGCGTCCGCTATCATCTGCTTCGAGGATGATGTTGCGCCGTAACTCATTATTTATCAGTGCGTAGTGCGACGCTATCTTGCGGTTCATTTGGGGTAATATTTTGGGGTATTGTATCTCGATGTGGTAGGGTGTCAGCCACAAACGAAGTCATCAACGCATGGTTGAAGATACGTATGTTGAGCTGCTTATCGTAGAGGCTATCTACGGCAACATCCGCAGGTAGTACACGCACGACTTTGAGGTTTGTAATCTTCACGTCGGGGCGCTCGGGCTTCTCGTTGCGCGTGCGGTAGAACATATTTAGACATATTGACTTATGCGTGCTATCAATGTTTAGCTCACGAGAATATTTACCCGCGCGGTGGCGGCTCATCATCGACGTATGGCGTAGTACTTCTGCCGAGTCGTTGCGCACGACATGCAGCTCGATGCGCGAGTTACGATTCTCGTCAAGCGAGTCTATGAGATAGTCAAACGATACGGTATATTTTCCTGGTACGAGGTCGTCAACGCGAACATGAAGTTTTGCGGTGTCGCGCATTCGCGTTACGTGTATCAGTGTGTCATTGACCAACGTATGTGTGAAGGTGCGCTGCGCCACACGGTCTATGGTGTCGAGAACCATTATCTTGTAGGCATGCTCACGCGTCTCGGCTTCGAGCATAAGGCTTGCCCTATCCACCAAGTCGCTTAGGCGCTCACTCTTACGCTCCGAGAAGGTCTTTATGGTGTGCTGCACATCTTCGAGGGTGTAGCCGTAGCGTTCGAAGATAGGCTCATACACCTTCAATGAGTCCTTGTCTTTGAGGTGCTGGTCGAGATATGCGTTTGCGAGGAAGGCATCGTGAAATATCTTCACGAGGTCGTCGCTCGGTATCTCCTTGGGCCCCTTACAGCCTGTTGCGAGGAGCAGTATGCTGATGAGTGTCGCGCATGTGCGCGCTGTCATGCCGAAAAGTCTATTCATTATGCTGTTTATCTCTAAGTGTTCTGCCTACCGTGATACGCGATACGAGCCATCCTACGATGATGACGCTCGCTATGACGAGTACTACGTCCGAAATATGTAGTGCTACGGGGTAGCTCTCCAATATTGAGTTCCCCGGAATCTTTACCCATCCAAACATCTGCTGCCCTAAGGCTATCCCCACGCCAAGAAGTGTGCCGAGGAGACATCCTACGACCGTCAGTAATGCACCCTCGCCAACAAAGATGTGGCGCATAAGCTTGTTATCGGCGCCCATGGCGCGCAGCGTCTGCATGTCGCGACGCTTGTCGGCGATGAGCATGACAACCGAGCCTACTATCGAGAAGGCGGCAATGAGCGTGATGAATAGACCGATGAGCAGTATCGCGAAGCGCTCCATGCGCAGTATCTCGTTCATCGACGTATTCTTCTGGTCGCGTGTGCGCACCTCGAAGTCGCTGCCTACGCTCTGCTCTATGGCATGTTGTACCGCTTCGATATCGGCACCCTCACTGCAACGTATGGCCACACACGACCATCTATTAGGGTAGTTGAGTAGTTGCTGTGTGCGCTCCAAGTCATAGAGCGCAAGTGTGGCATCTATCTCATCATTTGTAGTTACTACACCACCCAGGTAAGATGTATTGCGCGATATTCCATTTGTGGGTAGCAGTGTGGATAGCTGCTTACGGTTTAGAGCATATAGCTCGACCTCTATTCCGAGGCTGTACGCCCCAATCTCGCTGGCAGCTATCGAGCCGAGGATTATGTCGCCCCTGCTAATATTGCTTAGGCTGCCCCCTGTCATAAACTCCCCGACGGGCAAAACATCGTAATAGCGCTCGTCGATGCCGCGTAACGATATCGTTGTGCGGCGGCCTGCCGAGGCTATCATCACGCTCTGATTAAGGTAGGGCGCCACGGCCTCCACTCCCTCAATCTCGCTAAGTGCGTCGAGCGCGATGGCATCATCGGCGAAGGTCTGTCCACGCGAGGCGACAACCTCAATGTCGCTATCCGTGGCCGAGTATAGGTCGTCGATGGTTGCTGTAAGACCCTCGAACATGGCAAGCAGGATAATCATCGCCGCAGTGGGTACGGCCACGGCGATAACGCTCACCGAGGCGATGATGTTAATGACCGAATGGGACTTCGGCGAGAACATATACTTGCGTGCAAACCTAAACCACAGCATGACAAATGTTAACCTTCGCGGAGGGTATTGATAGGTTGTTACTTGCTTAGCAGGTTGTCGATATTCTCGATATACTCCAACGAGTCATCGAGGAAGAACTCCAATTCGGGAACCACTTTCAGCTGGTTGCGTATGCGGCCGCCAAGCAATTTGCGTATGAGCCAGCTCTTCTCGCGTATGATGTCGAGAAGCTTCTCGCTACGCTCAAAGGGAAAGATGCTCACATATATCTTGGCATAAGCCAGGTCGGGCGATATGCGCACCGTTGTTACCGTTGCCAACGAGCCGCGGATGTCGTCGGCAAGCTCCTTCTGGATAATCTCGGCGATGTCGCGTTGCAACATTCGCGATATCTTTTGTAGTCTTGTTGAATCCATTATGTTGATTTTTAAGTTATTATCGTTTTTTTTGTGCCGTTAGCGACGCATGGTTCCCGTGTTTGCGCCGCGACCACCCATGGCCGTACCTCTGTTTGCAGCACCACCGCTATTTGTTGATGACGAGGTGTTCGTTGCTCCCGAGAAGTTGAATCCCTTGCTACTTTTCAATCTCTTCTCGCGCACCACATCCCACTCCTTGAAGCCAGACTTGCCAAAGCGCCAGCCAAGGACAAACGAGACGTTGATGTTGTCCATAGGTGAGCGCAAGGGGCTGTAATAGAAGGGGTTTTCCTTGCCGTCTGTGTGGTTTGAGTAGTACTTATTACGGTTTTTGAGGATGTCCGAATAACCGAAGTTGTAGCGCGCCCTGAGTCCGAACTCAACCTGTCCGAGCAGTACCGAGAAGCCGAGGCCTCCGGCCAGTCCATAGCCGAAGCGGTTGTCGCGGGGCACCTTCCACTCATACTTACCCGCGGGGTAGTAGTCGTTGTCATACTCGTAGGACGACGATATGTTGTATGAGAAGACGATGGCCGCCTCCAAGTATATTCGAAGGTGATTTTTTACTAAGTAGAAGTGAGGTTGCCATACGAAGGGTAGCATCACGGAGTTTACGTGGCGTGTGTAGTAGTCGTAGTAGCGTATCTCCTTGCCGTTTTCATCTTGGACAATTTTGTTTACACGCCAACCATACTTATATCCGCGTTCGAGGTATTCGAGGTCGAAGCCTATGGCTCCCACGAAGCGGGGACGCTCGCTATAGTATCGCCACGATAGACCGAAGTTCTCCGAGCCCCACATCATTGGCGACTCCTCCGCGGGGTAGAAGCGCGCATATGAGACGCCCGTACCGCCCGATATGGCGAGTGTATGCTGCGCCGATGCTTCGCTCGGCGTGTATATGGCCGTCAGTAGCAGTAGGGTTGTTGCCCAACGATATATTCTCTTTGTCGTAATCATAACTATCTTAATCCTCCTGATGATGAGCCGTTGCGCAGGCCTCCCGAGGTGGTGCTGCCACCGCCGAAGCCACCGCCGAAGCCACCGCCACCCATGGCACCACCCATGGCACCGAAGCCCATGCCGCTGTGGTCGTGGTTATGTTGATTCTTGGCTGCCTCCTTGCGTTTCTTCTCCATCTCCTCGGCTACCTTCTTCAAGCGAGCATCCTCGCGGTCGTTGAGCATGTTAATTACCGACTGCATGGTGATAGGCGCAAAGAGTTTACCTACATCTACCGTCAGTTCAAACTCCCAGTTCGCCTTGGTGGTGATGAGCTCCTCGCCGTTCTCGTTTTTGTATATCTCCGTGCGCTCGGGCTGGCGCATGAGCACCATATCTCCCGTGTCCCATTTGCCATTGCCGTTGAGGTCCTCGACGAGGCGGAGCATCACATCGCCAGGCGTAACATACTCAAAAGTGTAACTGCCTGCCGTGGCGTTGCGTATCTCCTTCTGCACCTTGCCCTGCGCGTTGGTGAGTTGCAGGATGTACTTTGCCTGGGTTTTCACGTTGTTTACATCTAACTTGACAATGGCATACTTCTCGGGGTCAGATGCTGTGTATGACGCCTTTATGGTGTCGTTCTTCTCGCGTGCCACATTCTCCCATGCGCCCTCGGGAATGAGTAGCTCATACTTTGCCAAGGGCTCCCAGTTGATATTGATACGGTACTTACGTCTGTTGATGCTGTCCTGCACGAAGTGGAAGGGTACGGCCTTGGGTGTCTTGTCCTGGTCGGTAGTCATCGTGAGCGTTATAGCCGTAGAGTCGAACTTTGTCAGCGGGAAGTCGAACTCCATCTCGAGGGGCTTATCCTTATTGTACTCGCCCGACTTCGGGAGTGTCGTCTTGAAGGGGTTCACGGGCTTCGGTGGCGTGTACTCCTCGCCCGCTTTCTCGGCCTTCTCGCGCTCCTTCTCCTGCTTCTCACGCTCCTTCTGCTCCTCCTTCGACTCAACGTACTTCCATGCGAGGCGCAGCTTGTCGCTCGACTCTACAAGGTTGTTTACAGAGTCGTGCTTGAAGTATGTTATGGTACCTCGTATGGTGTCGGGTAGCTGCTCGGCATCGAGGTCAAACCATAAAGCTACGGTGTCGCGACCTACGGTCTGCGGGTCGTAGATGACCTTGTCGGAGGGTATCGAGTCGAACTCCACCTTTACAACCTCGGGGTTGGGCGCGCCAAAATAGAGGAGTGCCTTGTGGCGGTTCACGCGCTCATGCTGTGTGAGCGTGTGGCGCGCGAAGCGACGGTCCATGAACATACGGAAGTATAGTTGCGGGTCTGCCGAGGGGTAGTGTCTGAGCGAGTCGAACCAGATGTTGAAGCCCGGCATGCGCGAGGGGTTATACACGCTGTCGAGGAAGCCTACCTGGTCCACCGATGGTTCGTAGAGCATGTTGTTGTTCGTATCCTCGAAGGCGTAGATGCGGTAGGGCACAGGTTTGAGGTTCTGCGCGATGAAGATGCCGTTGTTCTCGGCGCGTGCTATGACATGGGGCTTATACTTAAACATCGTCGAGTCCCAATCTTTGGGTGTCTCTACCGAGTCGGCGATGAAGAACCATATGAAGGTCTTGCTCACCGAGTCCGACTTGTAGGAGTCGGCGGTGTATCCCGACATGAACATAGAGTCTATCTCCTTGCCTGTCGAGAACACGTAGCGCATGGAGTGCAGCGGGTTGCCCTCATTGTTGTCGCGTATCGACGAGCCGAAGTTAATGGCGTAGGTGGTGTTGGGCAGCAACGTATCCTTTATGGTTATGACTATGCCGTGGCCACGGCGTGTTACCGTGGGCTGCTTCTTCATTGCGGGCGAGGTGTATAGCTCCTTCTGCTGGTCCTTTATCTGCACATACTCGTCAAACTCGACATATATCTTGGGCGGGTGCAGCGTGTCTATCATCGTCGTGCAGTTGTCGGGCTCCATGGCGATAATTATCGGGGGCAGCGTATCCTTGGGACCACCCGTGGGTGTCATTGTCGAGGCACACTTAGTGAAGAGTGCTGCCATGAAGAGCAATACTATGACGGCCGAGAGGGTCGTCGTAATGCGTCGTGTTATCTGTCGTCTTGCCATTGCTTACTCTGTTACTGTCGTTGTCTCCTCCTCGGTTGTCTCCTCCTCGATTAGTGATTCGCGCGGCTCATCGGGGAATGGGTTTACCATTGTCCAGCCGTTTACGTTGCCCGACTTGCGCCATGCGTAGAGGTGTAGCTGCGTCAGCACCTCGGGCAGGTTTATGGGTGTTTCGTACTTGCGGTAGGCATATACGCGGTTGAGCTTATCTACTACTACCATGAATACCACCTCTGCTCGCACGTCTAACTCCACCTGATACTCCGCCTCGGCGTCGAATGTGCCTACATATTCGGGTGCCGTTCGGCTCTCGGCGGGGCGCTCCTTCATTACTATGCGTCTGTCGAGGGCATCCTGCCATGTGGGCACCTCCCAGTCGTCGGCCTTGCTTATAGCAAAGGCGTATGACTCAATATCCGAGGCTTTAACAAGCGCGTCGCCGGATACATTTTGCGAATATATAGCCATGCGCACCACCGTGCCCCGCACCTCATCTTTGAAGCACGATACGGCAGCGAGTGCCACGGCCACTACGAAAAATATGTTTATAAGTCGTCTCATTCGATATCTCATCTTTCATTTTTATCTTAACTCTTTACCCTTTACTCCCCATTTCCACTCTTGCCAGCGCCTCTGCGGGTGTGAGTTTCAGTGCGGGGTGGCGACGCTCGCCGGCAACCTCCGCTACGGGACGCAGGGCGTAGGGCCTGTCGTAGAGGTAGTGGTAGGGTATGACGAGCCGCTCATCATTAAACGTATCGTTGCCGTAAAAAATTATGTCTATATCAATTGGGCGTGAGGCATACTGCTCGCCTGTTGCCTGCTGCACGCGTCGCTCCTCGTTGCGGTCGCGGCCGAGAAGTGCCTCGATAAGGTTTATGCGGCGCAATACCTCGTAGGCATCGAGCGTGGTGCGCACCTCGGCTGCGCGGTTTACAAACTCCTGTTCGGCATGAAACCCATAGGGCTCACTGCGGTACTCTGCCGAGAGACGCTCGACATGTCCCACGCTGAGCGACACAATCTCCACGGCGCGCTCCACGAGGGTAGCGGCGGCGTTATCGTTCGAGCCAAAGAGCAGTATCACACTTACCTCCGACATGCTACAAGCGGTTTATCTGCTTCGACACGGCCAAAGCGAAGTGGGTAAATACTATGCGGGGGGCACCATTCTGTGCTATTTGCAATATGGCGCGTTCAATCTCGTTCACGAGATACTCGATATTCTGGTTGCCGATGTAGGGTGCGAACCGACGACAGAAGTCGGCCTCCTCGCCCCATAGGTAGCTTATGTTGCCCAGCCCTGCGTGGAGCATGTAACTTTCGCGCAGTAGGCGCACGGCATGCAGGAAGAATTGACGTTGCCCTTCGCGTGTGAGGGCAGCCATGTCGTCGGCCCACTCGAAGAGTTCGAGGTGGCGGTCGTTGTAGCTTAGGCGCATGAGACGACAGAAGAGCTCGAAGTAGGTGTGGCGCGCCTCGTCGGTCTCGCCGCGCATGAGCTCGCCGAGTTCTATGAGCGAGCCCCCCGCCAGACGTGCCATATTGCGCGCCTCAGCCTCGTCGTTCACACCTCCGTCGCGCGCCACGCGCTCTAAGGTTGCGGTGTCGATGCGACCCACGGATACCTCTTGTGTGCGCGATGTGATGGTCTGCAATAGCAACTCGGGATGCTCCGAGACGAGGATGAAGAGGGTTTTATCCCACGGCTCCTCCAATATTTTGAGTATCTTGTTGGCGGCATCCTGATTCATCATCTCGGGTAGCCATATAATCATCGCCTTGTAGTCCGACGAGAAGCTCTTGAACGATAGCTTGCGTATTATCTCCTCGGACTCCTTGGCTGTAATTATACCCTTCATCGTCTTGCCGAGGTCTAGTTGCTCGTACCACTCCTCGGCGGTGAATATGCCCTGCTTACGGTGCCATGTCTCGCGCCATAGGTCGATAAATAGGTCGCTCGTTACCACCTCGCCAGCCCTCTTTTCGCGTTTGTTGACGGGGAAGACAAAGTGTAGGTCGGGGTGCGCAAGCTCCGACACCTGGCGGCATGAGGGACATACACCGCATGAGTCGCCATCCTTGCGGTTGGGGCAGAAGAGGTACTGCACGTATGCCAAAGCCAGGGGCAGCGTGCCGTAGCCCGCACTACCCGTGAAGAGCTGTGCATGGCTCACACGTCCCGCCTCAATCTGTGCGGCGAGGCGGCGACGCAGGTCGTCGTGTCCTATGATATCGCTAAATCTCATCGTCCAAACTTTTTAAGTGCAGCTCTGCCGAGAGCCTTCAAGTCAATCTTCTCGCGCCATACGGCATACCACAACGCCACGCCAAAGAGTACGACGTTGAGACCTATCCATGCCGTATGTGGCATGTGGGCGAGGGCTACCTCCGAGAGGATGTATATTAAGGCGGTAAGGGCGAAGTACTCGCCTATGCGGCGTATGTCGTAGGGTATTGGGTAGTGCTTGCGGCAGAGGATGTAGCTCCACACCACCATTGCTGCTTCGGCCGCGAGGCGCACCCATGCAGCACCGCGGTAGCCCCACTTGGGCACCAGAAGGAAGCTCAGCACAAGTGTTATGCCCAAGCCGAGGAAGGTGATGTATGCGGCATACTTCGTCTTCTCCTCGCGCTTATACCAGAACGAGAGGTTGAACCATATCCCTGCGAGGACATTTGCGGCCAGCACCAACGGCAGGATGTCGATACCCTCACGGAACTTGTCGCCCACGATATAGGCGAAGAGGTCGCGGAAGAGGGCTATGCCGAGGAATATGAGCAACGACGCCATTATGAAGTACTTCATCGCTGCGGCATTAGCCTCTTTGAACTCCTCCTTTTTGAAGCCTGCGAGGAAGAAGGGCTCGGCAGCGAGACGGTACATTTGCGTAAAGAGTGTCATCACCACGGCAATCTTCACAATAGCACCATAGATGCCGAGTTCGGCCATTGCCACAGCCTCACCTCCCGGGGTGAGGTACTTAATCATCTGTCGGTCGATAAACTCGTTTGCTGTGCCCGCCACGCCACTGATGAGTAGCGGCAGAGAGTAGATGAGTATCTTGCGCATGAGTGCACCATCTAAGCGGGGTAGTGTGCGTTCCGTTGTGGGGAGCAGGGCAACGAGTGTTATGATGCTTGCTACGAGGTTAGCTACAAAGACCCAGCCGACGCCAAAGGTCGTAGAGTAGAGTCCGGCGATGCCGAAGCCGATGGCTAAGCCTACGTTGAGCAGCATGTTGAGGGCTTTGAGTAGCACGAAGCGCATTGCTCGACCCTGCTCGCGAAGATGCGAGAAGGGTATCATGCTCCATACGTCAACCATGACGATAGCCGCTACGATTAATACATACTCGGGGTGAAGGCGGTAGGCGGCACCCATAGCCTCGGAAATGGGCTTATGGAGGAGTGCCACCGTAGCGAAGAAAATGAGGGCATTGATGATTGTGGCGCCCCACGTTGTAGCAAATACGCGACGCTTGCCGGCAGCGATGTCGCCATCCTGCTCCTCGGCACGTGTCGAGAAACGAAAGTAGCTCGACTCCATACCCATAGAGAGCACCACGAGGGCGAAGGGTATCAGGGCATAGATGTCCGTGACGATGCCGTAGGTCGCCTGGTCGAAGATGCGGGTATAGTAGGGCGTCAGCAGGTAGTTCAGAAAACGAACTACGATGGTGCTGATGCCGTATATGGCGGTCTGTTTCGCTAATTTCTCTAACATAAGTCGGTGTTGTACCCTATAAAAGTACGCACAACGCGGCAAAGTTAGTATATTTTATACTAACACCCAAATAAATGTGAGCCAAAAATATCACTCCAAGGCGCGATTATCATCCCAAATATTTGCTAGATACGAAAACTTTGCGTAATTTTGTTTGTGTGTATAACGTAAAATAGTGTGAGTTATGAAGAGGATGATTCTGCTTGCTGTTGTTGTGGTGCTCTCTACGGCTACTCTCTTGGCGCAGGCCGTCAGTGGCGATATTGAGCGTGCCAAGGGTGGTGATGTTGTGGCGATGAACGATTTGGCCTCCAACTATTTCGATAAAGGCTATTACGATGAGGCTGTGAAGTGGTGGCGTAAGGCTGCCAAGCAGGGTAGTGCCGAAGCGCAGTATCGTCTGAGCGAGTGCTATCTCAATGGCTATGGTGTCATGGCAGATGATGCGCAGACTATCAAGTGGTGTCGAGCCTCTGCCAAGCAGGGCTATGCCGAGGCGCAAAACAGCTTGGGGGGTTATTATCATGTAGGCTATGGCGTTGAGGTCGATGAGGCTGTCGCTGTCGAGTGGTGGCGCAAGGCCGCTGAACAAGGATATCCCGATGCGCTCTATAACTTGGCATTCTGCAACTATAACGGTTGTGGCGTGGAGCGAGACTATGAGGAGGCTGCGGCGTTGTGGCGTAAGGCTTCGGAGCTGGGTAATGCCGATGCTCAGTACTATTTAGGCTCGTGTTATTATAAGGGTGAAGGCGTGGCGAAGAGTAGCGCCGAGGCGGTGATATGGTGGCACAAGGCCGCGGAGCAGGGCCATGCAGAAGCACAGACCATATTGGGCATGTGCTACTACTATGGCGATGGCGTGGCGCAAAGCTATTGTGCGGCTATTGAGTGGTTGCTCAAATCTGCCGAGCAGGGTAATGCTGATGCCGAGTACATCTTAGGCGTATGCTATGGAAATGGCGAGGGTGTAGAACAAAACTATGACGAAGCCGTTAAGTGGCTGCGCAAGGCCGCTGCACAGGGGTACGCAAACGCGCAAGAAGTATTGGAAAATTTGGGCGAAAAATGGTAAATATTGCCAATTTAAGATAGATGAGATATGGCTGGATAAATCGTCTATTTTGGCGTTATGCCAGCCTTCGAAATGCCCATTTATACCCACGTTAACTCCGCTTTTTCCCACGTCTTTTTATTCAACCCTATAACGTCCTGGGGATGGCTAATTTGCATTTTAGCCATCCCTATTTTTTGAACACCGCACAGACGGTATGATATATGAATCATGAAAACCTAAAAAATTTGAAAACTTTTATTGTTTTTTAAGTTTTCTTGTGTATATTTGCAACGTCAATAATCCATAATACATATGACACAGAAAGAGATTATCGTTGAACATGCAATGAAAATGTTTGTGGCACAGGGCGTTAAGGCTGTGCGCATGGACGATATTGCCCAGGGTTTGAGTGTGTCGAAGCGTACCCTGTACGAGATGTTCGGCGATAAGGAGGAGTTGCTCTATCAAAGTATCGAGCTCTACATCGAGCGTAGCGTTGAGCGTCGTCAGCAGCAGGTGGCTGCCATCGACAATGATTTGGAGGTGATGTTGCTCGCGTTGCGCGATATGATTACGCGCGCGCCTGTTGAGAGCCGCATGCGCCACAACATTTGTCGTTTTTACCCCAAGGTGAATGAGCGTCTCGAAGCTAACGGCATCAAGAAGAGTATGACCGACCTTAAACGCTGGCTTAAACGTTGCGTAGAGGCGGGCTATATGACCAAAACGGCCGACTGCGACTTTGTAGCCAAGGTGATTAACGATAGTGTGCAGGGTATGCTTGTCTTGGACTCGTACGGTACGCGCGACTCGGTGGAGTTGGTGTCGAAGATGTCCTACTCGCTGGTAATCTTCATACGTGGTCTCTGCACCGTGCAAGGCTTGGAGATTATCGACGGTTGTTTCGATAAGTATTTCGGCAATATTCCCTTGCCCGATACGTTATAAAGGAGGCTTTGTGCAACGAAAAAACAGTAACAATATATAAAAAGGTAAAATGAAAAAGTTTTTTGTGATGATTTGTCTGGGTTGCGCCTCATTGGTTGTGGCACATGCCCAAGTGCAGAGTGATGCCACATCGAGCAAGGTGAGCCTTTCGCTCGATGAGGCTATCGAAATCGCGCTAAACGAAAACCCTACAATCAGGGTCGCCAACCTCGAAATTGAGCGTTACGACTATGTGCGTAAGCAGGCTCTTGCGACACTCTACCCCCAGGTAGATGCCTCGGCACAGTACGCCTTGGCTTTACGTCGTCAGGAGATGGCTCAGGGTTTGTCGTTTGGTGGTAAGAACACATTCAACGTGTCGGGTAGCATCTCGTTACCTCTCTTCGTGCCGTCTGTTTATCGACAGCTCAAAATGACGCGTACGCAGATGGAGACTGCCGTGGAGAGTGCTCGCGCCAGCCGCATCGACCTCGTGGCGTCGGTGCGTTCGGCATACTACAACGTGCTGCTCGCCGAGCAGTCGCTCAGCGTGTTGCAGGAGGCTATCCTCACCACACAGCGTGTAGTGGATAACACCGAGGAGCTATACAATAGCGGTTTGGCTGCCGAGTATGACTACCTTACAGCGCAGGTGCAGCTCTCGAATCTCAAACCTCAGGTTATCCTGGCAGAGAACGGTATTGAGCTTACCAAGTTGCAACTCAAAATGTTGCTCTCTATCCCCGAGAATGTGGATATTGCCGTTACCGGCTCGTTGGATGACTTCCGCGATGAGGTGTTGCTCGGTGCCGACTACTCGACGGACATCTCGGAGAACACAACAATCAAGACCCTTGATTTGCAGCGTGAGTTGCTCATGCACCAGGAGAAACTTATTCAGACTACTCGCATGCCGACCATTGCGGCCTTCGGTCAGATTTCATATATCGGACAGGAGCGTGTTGACCTTAGCGGCCTTCTCGGAGGCGGTGGCGCCGCGGGTGCTGCCGGTGCTGCCGGTGCTGCCGGTGCTGCAACAGCACAGGAGCAGTCTAAGTTCTGGTGGCAGTACCCTATTTCGGTAGGTGCGCAGATATCGATACCTCTGTTTGCGGGCTTCAAGAAGACCAATCAGCTGCGCGAGGTGCGCAACCAGCTTGAACAGCTTGACTTGCAACGTACCTACGCCGAGCGTGGTGTTAAGTTGCAGGTGCAGCAGTCTATCAACAACCTGCTTGCTGCGCGCGAGACTATGCTCTCGAATGAGCTTACCGTCGAGCAGGCATCTAAGGCCTACGATATAGCCCTCTCGCGCTACAACGCTGGTGCCGGTACCATCCTCGAACTCAACAGCGCACAGCTCTCGATGACACAGGCGCAGTTGCAGTATTCACAGTCTATATATGACTACCTCTCGGCACAGGCCGAGTACGAGAAGGTATTGGGCGTAAATGTCTTTGTCGATACCGAACGAGTTGAGTAAAATAATAAAAACAGATAAACAATGAAGAAAGTATTAATGTTGATGGCCGCAGCTGCTATGTTGGCAGCATGTGGCTCGGAGGGCGACAAGAAGGCCGCTCAGAAACCTGCCGATGAGACGGTTGTTGTCAAGACGGTTGTTGCCGAGGCTCTGACGGTGGACCTCTTGGAGACCTATACATCGGAGATTTTACCCTATAAGGAGAACGATATCACGCCCGCAGCTCAGGGCTTGCATATCGACAAGATTTCGGTTGACGTAGGCGATAAGGTCTATGCCGGCCAGGTGGTTGCCGTACTCGACCAGACGACGCTCAAACAGCAGGAGTTGCAGCTTGCCACGACGCAGGATAACTACGACCGTATGAAGCCCGTACACGCCTCTGGCGGTATCTCGGATCAGCAGATGACGCAGTTGGAGAATACGCTCAACTTGCAGAAGGAGGTTGTAGAGCAGTTGCGCAAGAACTCGACAATTAAATCGCCCATCTCTGGTGTAGTTACTGCGCGTAACTTCGAGCCGGGCGACCTCTTCGCGGCGAAGCCCATCCTGCACATCATGCAGATTAACAAACTTAAAGTTATGGCCAACGTCTCGGTGCAGTACTTCCCCGTGGTTAAGGTGGGTCAGAAGGTTACCATCGAGGTTGATATCTTCCCTGGCGAGACATTCGAGGGCACCGTATCGCGCATTAACCCTGCGTTGGATGCAGCAACCCGCACTTTTGGTGTCGAGGTTACCATTCCCAATGCTAAGGAGCGTCTGCGTCCCGGCATGTATGCCCGCACCACATTCAACATGGGTCAGCGTGAGGGTGTCATGGTTGACGATGTTGCAGTGCAGAAGCAGGCGGGTTCGTCGGAGCGTTTTGTCTATGTAATTAAGGATGGCGTTGCCGATTATCGCTTTGTGAAGGATGGTCGTCGTATCGGTAATAAGGTTGATATTATCGACGGTATTGCTGCTGGCGAAGAGGTTGCCGTAACCTCGTTTACTCGTCTTATGGACGGTAAAAAGGTTGAGGTGAAGAACGAGTAATGGACCTATTTCGCAAACTGAACATAGTTTGAAGATGTAGCGTTTATAGAATAAAAATCTTTGAAAGATGAAAATTTACGAAACCGCGGTGCGAAAACCGATTTCGGTAGCACTTATATTTATTGGCGTCATCGTCTTTGGTCTGTTCTCGCTTTCGAAGCTTGGTATCGACCAATACCCCGATATTGAGGTGCCATATATCAGCGTTATTACCACCTATGCCGGTGGTAATGCCGAGGATATCGAGACCAACATTACGCGTGTGTTGGAGGACCAGCTCAACTCTGTGGATAACCTCGATAAGATTACGTCGAAGTCGTCGGATAACGTCTCGATGGTAACCATGGAGTTTGAGTACGGATGCGATCTCACGGAGGCGGCAAACGACGTGCGTGACGTGGTGAGCCGCTCACAATCTCTCTTGCCGGATAATGTTAACTATCCGACAGTTATGAAGTTCTCGTCATCGATGATGCCTATCATGATGCTTTCGGTTACGGCCGACGAGAGCTACGCTGCCCTTGCCAAGATTTTGGACGATAAGATGGTCAATGAGCTCAACCGTATCAACGGTATCGGCTCGGTGGCCGTTATCGGTGCCCAGGAGCGTGAGGTGCAGGTAAATGTTGACCCCAAGAAGTTGGAGGCTTATGGCCTTACGGTAGAGTCTCTGGGTCAGATTATTGCTGCCGAGAATGTCAACGTGCCGGCGGGTACGCTCGACCTTGGCGACCAGACCTTCAACCTCAAATCGGACTTGGAGTTTGACGATAGCCGCGAATTGTACGATATCGTGGTGTCGAATGCCGGAGGCCGCACGGTGATGCTCTCGGATGTCGCCGAGATTATCGATACCCTCGAAAAGGCCACCATGGATGAGCGCATCAATGGCCGTAAGGGTGTGCGTGTGATTATCCAGAAGCAGACGGGAGCCAACTCAGTGCAGATTATTCGCGATGTGCAGGCTAAGTTGCAGGAGATTATCCCGACGCTGCCCCCCGACTGTAAGGTAGAGACCATCTTCGAGTCGTCGCAGCAGATTACCGATGCCATCAACTCGTTGAGCGAGACCATCATGTATGCCTTTATATTCGTTATTTTGGTCGTCATGATTTTCCTTGGACGTTGGCGTGCTACGTTTATCATCTGTTTGACCATTCCCATATCGCTTATATGTGCCTTCATATACCTATATGCCGTAGGCTCTACGCTGAACATCATTTCGCTCTCGGCGTTGTCTATTGCTATTGGTATGGTTGTGGACGATGCTATCGTGGTCTTGGAGAATATCACCACGCATATCGAGCGAGGCTCTAAGCCTAAGGAGGCGGCTATCTACGCCACCAACGAGGTATGGTTGTCGGTTATCGCCACGACGCTCGTTGTCGTTGCGGTGTTTATGCCTCTTACGATGATTCCCGGTCTGTCGGGTATCTTGTTCCGCGAGTTGGGTTGGATTGTAACTATCGTGGTGTGTGTATCTACCACGGCGGCCATTACGCTTACGCCTATGATGTCGGCTTACATGCTCAAAATCGATGGCGCTGCACATACCTACAAGGGTATAGGCATCATCTACAAGCCTATCGACAAGGCTCTTATCTGGCTCGACCATATTTACGAGCGTGCTTTGCGCTTCGTTGTTAAGTGGAAGAAGAGTATGGTTGTTCTGCTTATGGGCATCTTTGCCGTATCGTTGATACTTATCAGTCAGGTGCCTACGGAGTTCTTCCCGCCCTCGGATAATGCACGTATTACGATGATGATTAAGATGCCTCAGAACGTACATGTGGACTATACATCGCGTGTTGCACGTCAGGTTGACTCTATCATCAACACCAAGTACCCCTATATCTACATGGTATCGACATCGGCAGGTCAGAACTCGTCGGACAACGCTTTTGCTGCGATGCAGACAACCGGCTCGCATATCATCAACTACAATATGCGTATGCCTCGTATGTCGGATATGAAGCGTCCTACGATTTTCGAGATTTCGGATGAGTTGCGTAAGGAGCTTGCTGCAATTCCCGAGATTCGTGAGTTCACCGTGTCGCCCGGTGGTGGCGGTGGCGGTATGGGCGGTGGCGCAAGCACTGTGAATATCAAGGTATTCGGTCATAATATGAACGATGCAATGGCTACGGCGAAGGATTTGCAGAGCAAAATGTCGAAGCTCAGCACCATGCGTGATGTTCAGCTTTCGCGTGAGGACTTGCAGCCCGAGTATAACGTAGTCTTCGACCGCGATAAGATGTCGTACTATGGTCTTAATAGTGCTACGGCTGCGCAGTTTATTCGTAACCGCATCTATGGTTTCGAGTGTGCGAAGTATCGTGAGGATGGCGATGAGTACGACATCGTGGTACGCTACGCCGAGCCTTTCCGTGAGAGTATCGAGGAGGTTGAGAATATCACCCTCTATACGCCTATGGGTCGCGCCATTAAGCTCAAAGATGTCGCTACCATCGAGGAGTCATTCTCATCACCCGAGATTGAGCGCGAGAACCGTCAGCGTATCGTTACTGTTGAGGGCTCAGTGGGTGCCGGTGTAGCGTTGGGTGATGCTGTTGCCGAGGTTAATGGTATCCTTGCCGACTATGACGCTCCTGCGGGTATCACATTGGAGATTGGTGGTACCATCGAGGATCAGGGCGATGCGTTCAGCGATATCGGTATGTTGCTCGTCCTCATCATTGTCCTTGTATATATCGTTATGGCTACGCAGTTCGAGTCGTTGATGTACCCGCTTATCATCATGTTCACCCTTCCCTTCGCCTTGTCGGGTGTCTTCTTCGCTCTTTGGGCAACCAATACGCCGCTCTCGATTATCGCGCTTATCGGTGGTATCATGCTCGTAGGTATCGTTACGAAGAACGGTATCGTGCTTGTTGACTATATGAACCTCCTCGTTGAGCGTGGCTCGAATGTTGCCGACGCCGTTATTGCGGGTGGTAAGAGCCGTCTGCGTCCCGTGCTTATGACCTCGCTCACCACCATCCTCGGTATGGTGCCTATGGCTATGGGCCTCGGCGAGGGCTCGGAGATATGGCAGCCTATGGGTATCTCGGTAGTAGGTGGTCTCGTCTTCTCGACATTCCTCACCTTGTTCATCATTCCTGCGCTCTACGCCATGTTGCAGGGCCACAAGGAGCGTAAGGCAGCACGCAAGGCACGCCTCGAGAAGCAGGAGGATGACTTCATCCGCGAGCAGCTCCGCAAGAAGGCTGAGGAGGCTAATGCCCAGAACAACTAATTAACAACCCTCTGTGGGAGGTGCGCCTCCCACAGAGATAAAATAAAACCTTATGAAAGCATTTTTCGTATCATACAACCAGGCTCTCACCGACCGTATCAACCGCATGCTCGACGATAATGGCGTTCGTGGCTTCACGCGCTGGGCACTTACCGAGGGTCGTGGTACTCACGATGGCGAGCCTCACTATGGCACCCACGCATGGCCCTCAATGAATACTTCGATACTCGCCATTGTCGAGGATGAGAAGATTCCCGTGCTCATGGATGCGTTGCGCGATATAGACTCTACGACACAGCAGCAGGGTTCGCGAGCGTATGTGTGGGATATTACGGCAATGATGTAAATTTCTTGTGATAAGCCGCAATCTGCGGCACGAAACCAAAAGATACCCTGAATGGAATGTACGTCAAGTACTATCCATCCAGGGTACTTTCATTTCGCACCACATTTCACGGCTTCTGACAAGAAATTTGTTTTTCTTGTGATAAGTGGTCATCTTCGGCACCAAGCTCATTGCCCCGAATGGGGATGTACACCAAGTACACCCCCATCCGTGTCAATTTCGACTTGGCACCAAGCCTAACCCCTTCTGACAAGAAATTTCTTGTGATAAGGGCGCATCTACTTCCGCTAACGAATTATGTCGCCAATGGGCAGTACATCCAAGTACAGCCCATCGACTCCAAATTCGCCGAGCGTTGTATCTGCAACCCTTCTGACAAGAAATTGTTTTTCTTGTGATAAGGGGTCATTCTCGGCCTCTCAATCATTGGGCTGAATAGAATGTACGCCAAGTACTATCCATCCAGCCCAATTTCATGTCGAGACCAAGCCTAACCCCTTCTGACAAGAAATTTGTTTTCTTGTGATAAGGGCGCATCGGCACCTCTTGATCATCCGCCTGAATTAGAATGGGTAGCCGACGCCGAAGTTAAGAGCCATATTTTTCCACTTGAAGTCGTGTATCCAGCGTTCACCCTCGGGACGACCGGGGTTATGTAGCTGCAAGCCGAGGTCGAGGCGCAAGATGACGAACGTCGCATCGATGCGTAGGCCGAGACCTGTGTTGAAGCCTAATTGCTTATAGAAGCTATCGAAGTGGAAGACCTCGTCGGGGTGGCTATCCTCCGTGTCGCGAAGGTACCACACGTTACCGGCATCCAAGAATATAGCACCATGAAATATCCACCACACGGGGAAGCGAAATTCGAGGTTGGCTTCGAGGCGTACATCGCCTACCTGTGAGGGGTAGAGTGTATTTGTTGTCTCCGGCTTATTACCCGGGCCGAGGGTGCGTGGCACCCAGCCGCGCATAGAGTTGGCACCACCGCAGTAGAACATGCGGTCGAAGGGTATTGAGCGACCCTTAGAGTTGCCATACGTTACGCCAACGCCACCAAAAAGGCGTCCCGCGAGGGTCATGTTACTGCCGAGGTCTATGCGGTGGCTGGCGCTGAGGTCGGCACGTACATACTGTGAGTAGCGAATACCCAAAATCTCGTAGTACTCCTTGCCTGCGGCATGATGCGAGAAGAGGCTCTCTAAGCCCTGAATGAGGTTGCCGGCGGTCTCCAAGTTGAAGCGTACGATGGTGGCATCCTTATCGAAGTCGCTACGCTGCGTGTTATATACATAGGCGAGCGAGAGTCCGGCATTGAGCTGCGACTCGAAGCTGGTACGTAGGTACTTATTGTCGATATCGGCGAGAAAGGCCTCATCGACATTCTTGACATCAATCCAGTTGATATCCACGGGGCGTAGGATGAACGAGGAGCGTTCGCCATATTTCCAGCTATATGCCCAACGCAGGCTCGACAGGTTACGACGGTAGTAGGGTCTATTCTGGTAGTCGAACGATAGTTCGAGGCGTGTGCGGGGCTGCGAAATTTTACTGGTTGACGATATGTGGAAGGGGGCAAGAAAGCGTGGAAATGAGAGGCCTGTGGTGAGGCTTATCTCCTGGGCGTTACGCTTCACGGCGTCGGGGGCATACATGAACTCGTAGCCGAGGCGCAGTGCAGCATCGAAGGCCTCGGCACCACGAAAGACGTTGCTGTTGGAGTATCCTATGGTGCCACTTATACCGTAGAAGGTCGATGTTGTCGAGGCTTCGAGCTCTACCTTCATGCTCTGTTTTAGTGCGGGTGTGCAGTAGATGTTGCACTCCAAGAACTCTTCGCGCGTATTGAGCAACGAATTCTCCTTATCCATATCCTTGCCCACGTACGTCACGAAGTTATCCTCGCGGTCGAGGCGCGAGAAGCTGACCTTGGCATTACGGAAGAAGCCGAGCGACATGATGTCGTTGTAGGTCTGCTCCACCTGCTTGGCGTTGTATATGTAGCTCGGATATATGGGTACAGTACGGCGTAGCAGTGAGTTGCGCAGCTGTGGCGTGAACTCCGTATCGCGGATGATGTTAAGACCGTAGTATGATGTGGTGTCTATATGTGCATCGGCCTTGAAGCCATTTGTCGAGCGCAGCATGGGGTCGTAATTGGGGAAGATGTTGATGCTCTTGATGCGATATACGGCATTATCCTCCCACTCGGGGATACCTCGGTTGTCGTAGCCTGTGAGTGTCGGACGTACTATCATGTGTACGTTTGCGTAGTTATCGTTACGTAGCGTGTCCACCTCATAGGATATGTTGTTGACCGTGAAGTCGAAGTATCCGCGGTTGTTGAGCGACGAGGCTACGCGGTTGCGCTCTTCGTCGAGGCGTGTGATATCCATGATGTCGCCACTGTGCAACATACATTGTGCTGTGTCGGCGAGGATGAGTGGCTCCAACGATTTGTCGTAGATGGTGTAGCTTAGTGAGTCGATGCGCAGAGGGTCGCCCTGGCGTATGGTGTAGGTAACCTCGGCACGGCGCTTGCGGCGTGTGGTATCCACCTCGTATGTTACCTCCGACGAGAAGTAACCGCGCGTTTGGAGGTATGTTTTGAGGTTTTGCACAGACTTCTCGGTGAGGTTCATGTCGAGCAACACGGGCTCCTCGCCAATCTTGCGCTTGAAGTTATTCCACCAATTCTCCTTCTCGGGGTTGGCGTGCTCATATACCCACACGTAGAAATCCAAGCCCAAAATCTTCTTATTGGGAGACTGGCGTATATAGCTATCTATGCCGTCGATATCTACCGTTATACGCTCCTCACGGGGTGTTGTCTTATCCTCGACGATATGCACCTTCGACAACAGGTACTCGCCCTCGGGCAGTGAGCGTGTAACGTTGCAGGCCGCGGCGAGAGCCACGACGACGAGCAGCACGAGGCGCAGAGCTATGTTCTTGTGTCGAAACATCGTCTTGTGAGGTTATATCATTGGTTTAACTGCTGCACAAACTGCCTCCATAGGGTGTCCTCCGTGGTGCGACGCACGATATCGAAGGAGTAGTTGTCGCCATCGGCCTCCACTACGCCCCACCAGTCGAAGGTGGCATTACCCTCCAAGCGGGTTATGATGCCCTCCTTGGAGACTCTTGGCGTACAATAGACCTTGCCGCCACGGTTGCGCACCTCGATACGCTTGTCTGAGCAGACATATCCTAAAAGGGTTGCGGCAGTGCTCGACGCCGTCATTGCAGTACCGCATGATAGCGTGATGCCGGCACCTCGCTCGTAGGTGGCAACAAAGATACTCTCGGGTGTGCGACACTCATAGAGTGATACGTTGACGCCATGGGGCAGCAGTGTGGTGAGGCTCTTCACGCGCCGGCCAAGCGTTTCCAAGAGCGCCATGTCTATCTTATCCACAGCTGCTACAATATGGGGGTTTCCCAAATTGAGTGCCGTAAAGCGCAGTGTGTCGCTTAAATCGGCTATTTTCTCGCCCACAAATCGCTCCGCACAGCCCATGAAGGCGAAGTCGTCGCTTGTGAGGCTGATTGGGATATCTACGGTATAGGTCTTGATGCCCTCGGCAATCTCTTTGCCGCGGCCGGTAGGGTAGTCCTTGCCTCCCGAGCGTAGTACACCTCGCGTAGGCAGCCCCAACTCCTCGGCCAGGCGTGCTACGCAGCGTATGCCATTACCGCACATCTGGGCGTGTGTGCCGTCGGGATTGAGCATATCCATACCGTAGGTGCCGTCATTGTGGCGCACGAGCAGCAAGACACCGTCGCTGCCGATGCCGCGCTCACGGTCGCATGCCCAGCGTGTGAAGTGGGTGATGTCGATGCCGCATAGTTGGTTGTCGGTGGCGTCTATGAGTATGAAGTCGTTGCCCGAGCCGTGGCACTTGATAATCTCTACTTGTGGCATAATACAAAATTTGCGCAATACGAGCGGCTATATTTCATATATATATTCGGTCAAAGTTACAAATAATTATGGAGCTTGCAAAATTCTCACACCATTATTACGACATTTAAGCTGTTGCATTTGCAATTATCACTAATTTTTTGTAACATTGTAAATAAAATATTTCACGATGGTCGAGAAGTTTATTATGGCGGGTGCTACGCCCATGCACATTGCCGACACCGAGAAGGGTGATAAGTGTGTAGTGTTGCTGCACGGATATATGGAGTCGATGGTCATTTGGGATGAGTTTGTCTATCTGCTCCGAGACTATGTGCGTGTCGTTACGCTCGACCTCCCGGGACATGGAGTCTCGGTTGTTGCGGGCGAGATACACACCATGGAGTATCTTGCCGAGTGTGTGGCGCTCACGATGGAGGCCTTGGGCATCGAGCGTTACTCGGTTGTTGGGCACTCGATGGGTGGATATGTCGCCTTGGCCATGTGCGAGATGTATGGCGAGCGCCTCGATAGCGTGGTGCTTCTCAGTTCTACCACCTCGGCAGATACGCAGGAGAAGTGTGAGCGTCGTCGTCGTGAGATTGAGCTTATTAGGATGGGTAAGAAGAATATGTTGGCACGCCTGGTGCCCCATGCGGGCTTTGCACCACAGAACGCAAAGCGCCTTGCCGACCGCATAGAGGATGTCGAGGAGCTGATAATGATTACCGAGGACGAGGGTGTGATGGCGACCTTGGCGGGTATGATTGAGCGTAAGGACCGTGACGAAATGTTGCGTAACTCTGCTGTGCCCCACATGTTTATCTTTGGTCGGTGGGATGCCTACATACCGCTCGATGTTGCCGAGCCGTTGGCCGCTGCCCACCCTGAGGCGCGTGTCGTGTGGCTCGAAAATTCGGGGCACATGGGCTTCTACGAGGAGCCGGAGAGGTGTGCCGAGGCGATACTGTCGATGGTGCGGTAGTGATAGTGTGTTGTAAAAGAGAAAAATTTTATCTACCTTTGTGCTAATTCTGCGAAAGTGATGACTATGGAGCCTAAGGTCAGTGTCATAATACCGGTATATAACACCGAGGCCTTCTTGGAGCGCTGTCTAAGTAGCGTCCTGGGGCAGAGCTTGCGCGATATCGAGGTTATATGTGTTGATGACGGCTCCACAGACCGCTCGCCCGCCATCCTCGATGCGTGGGCTGCGCGAGATGAGCGCATACGTGTCATACACCAGGCAAATGGTCGTCAGGGTAAGGCACGTAACGCCGCGATGAATATAGCTCGAGGTGAGTATATAGGCATGGTCGATAGCGACGACTACCTCCCCGTGGAGTACTTCGAGAGGTTGTATAGTGCTGCAACGGAGGCTGATGCCGACATTGCTGTATGTGGCATTGTCAAGGAGAAAAAGGTGGCCTCGCGCACCGTTATAGCCTTCGCGGAGCGTGTCGTAGAGGTGGATGCCGAGCGTAAGATGCGTCTATGTGGCTGTCCTCCGCACTTCCACTCTGTGAATAAGCTATATCGTCGTGCGATGATTGAGCGTGTAGCGTTGCGCTATGCCGAGCAGGTGCAGTTCGAGGATGTGATGTTTGTGACGCGTGCTTTGTGCGAGAGTGGGACACTTGTTACCGTCTCAGACCTTGCCTACCACTATGTGCTGAACCCCAACTCCACGGTCAAGTCGCGACAGACGGCCACGAAGCAGCGCCAGAAATATGAGGCACACCGCGATATGGTAGCATACGTGGCGGCGCGGAGCATAGATATCCCCGAGCGGTACAAAAACCTCACGGTCAAGCACTACTCCTTAGGAGGCCTCTGCCTATGGAAGATTAAGGAGAGGGGTAACGTGCGTGTTGTGCGCCTCTTCGACCTGCTACCTATATGGCGATATCAACGTAGCTAACCCACTGAAACCCTATTATGATGAACGAAACCGAAAATATTAACTTTCCTATCGACCTGATATATCTCTGGGTAGATGGTACTGACCCTGTGTGGCGCGCAAAACGTAATTGTTATATGCCTGAGGGCTCCGCGACATCGATAGAGACTACATCGGAGGCACGTTGGATTGAGAGCAATGAACTTCTCTACTCGTTGCGCTCGGTGGAGAGGCATGCCCCGTGGATTAACCACATCTTCATCATCACCGATTGTCAGTGTCCCAAGTGGCTCAATACCGACCACCCCAAGATTTCGATTATAGACCATCGCGATATCATCTCTGAGGATGCGCTGCCCACGTTCAATAGTTGTGCTATCGAGAGTTGTCTCTATCGTATTCCCAACCTTAGCGAGCACTTCATCGTAGGCAATGATGATACGCTCTTTGTCGCGGATGTTACCCCCTCTACATTTTTTAAGGAGGATGGCTCACCTATCGTGCGCCTTGTGAGATTTAACCGCCGTAAGGCGCAACGCCGTGGCAACTATACACGCGTGCAGCTCCGCATGCAGGACCTCGTGAACGAGAAGACAGGTGAGTTGATGCCGCTTGCTCCCCACCATAACTTTGACGCATATCGCAAGAGCGACTTTGAGTACTGCGTGGCTATGATGCGCGAGGCGTGGAATAAAACGTCGCATCACCGTTTTCGCTCGGATGACGATATGCACAGAAGTTTTGTGGCGCTCTATACTGTTGCCTCAAAGCGCGCAGAGCTACGCAAGGTAGGTCGCTACAATCGTATTAGCGGTGTCATGGGCCGCGTGGAGGCCTTCATGACCAATCAGTTTGCTACGGACTCGCGATGTGTGCCTATCGCCAATGCAGACTATCAGAAGGTTATCAAGAAGTATAACCCGTTGATGCTCTGTGTGAACGATGGTGAGGGTGCTACCAGCGACGACCGCGAGCGTATGGTGTCGTTTCTCGAAGCACGCTTCCCCGAGAAGTCATCGTTCGAGGTGTAGTAAAGCCGTGTAAAATTCTCGAAATGAGCATTATTTAGGCGAAATTTTTGCCGATTGAAATATTTTGCTTACATTTGCAGCCCGTATCAACCTCTTATATAGGGTGCAGGCTCGAATATTTGGGTGCGCATTTATTGTTTTTGGAGTGCGCAGTATATGCCAAATGAGATTATCGTCGAGGGTGGCGATATGGTAGGGCGGGCACAGCGATAATGTTGAACGATAAACATTTAATTTTTGTTGCAACAATGAACAAAGATGCATTAATCAGACTCGTTAACGAGCAGATGTGGACTAAGGGCGAGAACGATGTGCCCAAGTTTGGTGCCGGTGACACCATCACAGTAACCTACCGTATCGTGGAGGGTAACAAGGAGCGTTTGCAGAGCTTCCGTGGTGTTGTTATTCAGATTAAGGGTACCGGCCGTACTAAGATGTTTACCATCCGTAAGGTATCTAACGGTGTAGGTGTAGAGCGTATTTTCCCTCTCTACTCACCCCACATCGACCACATTGAGGTAAACAAGTATGGTGTTGTACGCCGTGCGCGTATCTACTATCTGCGTGATCTTACGGGTAAGAAGGCACGTATCAAGGAGCGTCGTATCGTTAAGAAGGAGGAGTAATCCCCTACGCTACTTGAAGACAAGAGGTTCGGCTGCTAATAGCCGAACCTCTTTTTTTGTGATAATGGGCTACTCTCGACCTCTTGGTCGTGGGGCCTATTGGAGTGTGCGTCAAGCGCTACTGAGTCTCCATATTTATCATAAGCCCATGAGCCATCTTTTGCCATTACAAAAAATTTGCTCTGTGCCATCTGCCCGATGATGAGGCGGTAACCTCCTTCTCGACGATGCCTGTGAGGACGTCGGCGGTGTCGTCGTGGCGGTTGGCACGAAACAGACGGCGGTAGGTCGTCAGGTGAGCGTAGAACTCTGGCCAACGTAGGTTCCAGTCGCGAGGAAAGCGTATGGTGTGAAGCACTGTGGCGGAGTTCGAGAGGATGCGGGCCTCTTTATTGCCGCTCTGATGAAACCACTCGACGCGCACCGTGGGCATTAGTCGTTGCAGCGAGCGGGCGAAGCCACGACCACCGTTATTACTCTCTACATAGGCGCGACGTGTGTCGTTAGCCTTGAACATCGCGGCCACGAGACGCTCTGTATGCTCCATGCTCTCGCGCGAATATACTACATCTGTAACGTATATTAGGCCGTCGGTATCTATGGCGTAGGCTACGGAACATAGGTAATCATCGCCCATATCGGCCGTGTCGGTGTAGCTTGCACGTGCCACTATATCGCGCGGCAGGGTGTCATACTCTCGAAAGTTATTGCCATAGAGCAATCCTTCGCGCGATGAGGGGTGCCCCTGGTACATAGCCTCGAAGCGTATCGGGTCGAGACGTCGTTTCGAGAGTAGCAGCTCCGCGCTCTGCTGCTCCGGCCAAAGAGCCTCACCCTCGGCGCGCGGGTCGAGAGGCGTAGGCGCTGAGGTCTTCAATGCCTCGAAGTTGAGGTATAGCCACTCGTCGGGCTTTGCCTCCGTGATGTCGTCCCATCTGTGAAGCATGCGGCAGGGCTCGGTGCGCATGAGTGTACCTATGAGGTCGTCTTCGTGCCAACGCGTGAAGACTATAAGTTCGCGCGAGGCGTTGTGCATGCGTGTACGCACTACCGAGGTGTACCAGTCCCAGCAGTTGTCGCGCACGACGGGCGACTGCGCCTCCATAGCATCCTTGTAGAGGTCGTCGAGGATGAAGCAATCGACGCGGTTGCCCGTGAGCGAGCCCTCGCGACCTACGGAGATAAGTTCGCCCTTACGTCCGATAATCTCCACCTCGTCCGATGTGCGTATGTAGCCCGCGGGCTTGGTGCCCCGCTTGATGGTTGTATCGGGGAAAAGGGCTTCATATTCGCGTGACTCTATTATGCGCTGCACGCGACGATTGAACTTCGAGGCTAACGTTCCGGAGTATGAGGCTATGGCGATGCGCAAATCGGGGTCGAGGCCGAGCATGTAGGCGGGGAGGAGTGTCGTGGCTCCCACGCTCTTGCCGTGTTGTGGCGGCACGGATACTATGAGTTTGCGTATGCGTCCCGCGGCAAATGCCTCCAAGATGGAGTAATAGGTGAGGTGAAACGGTGTGAACTCCAAGAAGGGATATTGCTCGCGCGAGAAGTCGATGAACGAGGGCCGTGCCTCGTAGGGTGTAATCGTTGTCATTGTTTTATGTAGTGGTATATCTCTGATTTTAGAATAAAAGCCCTGTCCGATGCGACGATTGGGCTTTGGCGAAGAGCGAAGGCATCGCTTCAATAGGTGAGAGTAGGGCTCCTCGCTACCTTAATTGAGAACTATTGCTTTAAGCTCCGAGAAGGAGAAGTCGTTGAGTAGCTCGATGCTACCTGCGACGGTCGAAAACTCCCACCACACGGGAATAAGGTCGCAAATGGGAGGGAAGCAACTCTCTTTATCGGCGTGTCGCGCTCGCTCGATGAAGAGTGTTACGCATAGCTTGCACTCCGTATCGCCCTCGGTGTGGTATATCACCCCCGAGAAGTAGTCGCGCGACCCTATTGCTGCTACAAGAGCATCCGCAATTTTAAGGTAAAGATTAGATGAAACTTCATACATAATTGATTTTTTGAAGGTTTAATGGTAAAAAACTTGTAAATAAAAATAAATTGCTTAACTTTGTAGTGCAAATATATGTTCAGAAATTTATTTTGTCAAGTATTTAGTACAATTATTTAATATAAATATTTTTTATATGGAGACGGTAGGTTCACGCTTAAAACTTATTCGCAAACAGTTGGAGATGACGCAAGAGCAACTTGCTCAGCGACTTGGCATTGGCAAGGCGGCGCTCTCGATGATTGAGACCGGCAAGGCTGGACTCTCGATGCGCAACAAAAACATATTAGTTCAGGATTTTAACGTGAATGCCGATTGGATAGAGACGGGCAAGGGTCGCATGTTCAGCGCTGAGCCTAACCTCACCCCCTATACTCATCGTACCGACAATTCGCTGCCTATGCAGAGCGTGCCTCTCTACTCGATTGAGGGGACGGCGGGCCTTGTGCCTCTATTTGCGGAGAAGGCTAATATACAGCCTCTTAACTTCATACATATCCCCAACCTGCCGAAGTGCGACGGAGCGATATATGTTGTTGGAGACTCGATGTATCCGCTGCTCAAAAGTGGCGATATAGTGCTTTACAAGCAGTTAAATAGTGTTGAGGATGTATTTTGGGGCGATATGTATCTTCTCTCGATAGATATCGATGGCGAGGAGTATATCACCGTGAAGTATGTACAGAAGTCGGAGCATGAGGGCTATGTTAAGTTGGTGAGCCAAAATCAGCACCATGCCGACAAGGAGGTGGAGGTAGGCCGCATACGCGCCATTGCACTTATCAAGGCGTCGGTGCGCATGCATACCATAGGATAGTGCGTCCGCGCACCTGCGTATGCGCTAAGACGAGAGACGTGCGGTTCGCACTTCGCGCCGCTACATATAAATAGGGGATGGCTAAAAGTAAAATTAGCCATCCCCCTTTTTGTTGTGTTGCTAATGTTAGAATGCGATGCCCGCCTTGATAAGTGCATAGTGGCGCTTAGAGGTGGGGTTATAGGTGTAACCCAACTCTATGGGGAAGGTTGCGGCACCTACGCTGAACTCGCGCGAGAGGGTAACATTCAGGTTTGTAACGTTGAAACCAGTGGGTAGGTCATCCCAATCCAGAGCGTAGCTGCCATCCTCCATCAGTCGCTGAGGACCCGCACACCAGAAAGGTGCTGTCCAGGGCGAGGCACCTGCGGTGAAGGTGATGTCGAAGAGCTCCTTCACAGGCTGCGTATATGCCACCTCGAAGTATGATGAGAAGGCGCGACGGTCACGTGTGCCATCCTCATTGAGGAGCCAGTCGCCGGCATGGAGGAATGTGGTGCCCCAATGCAAGCGCAGACGGTCGAAGAGGGTGTATTCGATAGTGGCAGTGAGGCTATGGTTCTCGTCGTCGAGAAAGTCGTTCTGCCAGAAGGCCTTGCCATAGTCGCACCATACGTCATATACGGTGATTGATAGCCCCTTGTAGTCGAAGCCAAGCGTCAAATCGAGCTCTTGATATGTGCTTATTGTCGAGAAGTTGTACCACAGGTCGATGTAGAACGCTCCAAGACCGAGCGTAACGCTGGGCTGAATGGCGGGGTCGAACATGTTGCCGTAGTACGACTGGTCGTAGCCGCGCCACAGGTAGTTAGAGCTAAGGTTTACCCCCGCTTCCCACCAAAATAGCCCCTCGTCGTCGGCCTCCAATGGTGTCTCTACGTCGGGCAATGATGTCTCCGTGGGCGTGGGTTCTGTCTCAAAATTGGGGGTTGATGCCTGCGCCGATATTGCAAGTGCAATGGTGGCAAGCAGAAGAGTAATCTTTCTTGTCATCGTTGTACTGAAAAGGTGTTCTATAAGTTAGTAAAAAAGTGTCTAATGTCGGTGGCCTATTTTGTTGTCTTACGTTCGTGGTGGCGGCGTTTGAGGTGCTTCTGTCTCTTGCGGTAGGCTTCAACCTTGCGCCATATACCCCAGATGAGCAATACGGAGAAGAAGATTATGATGCCAATAAACATTCCCGTAGATAGGTTGTCGCCCTTGACGCGCGACCACATCTCGAGCATCTTGTCGGTACGCTCTCCTGAGTCGTGCATGACGCCACAGCGTTCAATAACCGAGAGGTCGGGGTATAAAACATCGTCGATATGTAGGCTGTCGGCACTCACAATCTCGTTGCCCTCGTCGTCCGTGAGCATGATGGGCTCACCCTCCTCATCCACGAAGAAATAGCTCAAATCGACCGTAGGTGTCGCAGCAAGCTCCCTGAGGTCGTCGATGGTGGTCTCCTCCTCTTCGAGTACGACATTTAACTCCTCCTCGGTCATGGCGTCGAGCTCCTTGGCCTCGTAGTAGCGCATGGCGTCCATCACCTCCTCGGTGCTGATGACGCTAACATATCCCGTAGCATCCATATTTCGGATGGCATTCTCGGGCTTACACATGAAGTCGATGAAGTAGCGCGCTGCGCGTGTATTCTCGGCGTACTTGGGTATCACCCAGCCGTCGAACCATACCACACTACCCTCCGTAGGTACGGCGTAGGCGAGGTCAACACCCACCTCGGCAGCCTCCTCGATAGCCCACACTGCATCACCGCTCCACATGAGGTTTATCCACGCCTTCTCCTGTGTCATCATCTCCTTGCCGAAGTCGGCCTCCCAGCCCGCCACAAGGTCGAGTTCCTTCATGCGGTTGAGGTATCGCTCGACAAGGGCGATAGACTCGTCCGAGGAGTCGTACATGAGCTCGCGTATGGTCTCCAACGGCAGCATCTCATCCTCGCCTAACTCACCACGCTCACGCGCTTCGAGGGTCTTGGCATAGATAATCATCGGCGAATATACATCGCGGAAGGCATCCTTTACGAAAATCTTGTTTTTGAGGCGCGGGTCGAACATCAGGTCCCACGAGTGAGCCTCCTCCGAGGTAACATACTTCGCATTGTAGAGTATGCCCGTAGTGCCCCACATGTAGCCCACGGCGTAGTCGTTGGGGTCCTCGCCTGCGGGAGCCTCCAACATTGAGAATTGCTCCTTGATATATGGCGATATGCAGCCGAAGTAGTTGATATCCTTGCTGTTTATCTCCTCTAAAAACTCGGGGGTGAGAATCGGAAGTAGCAACTTGTTGCGCATCATACGCTCGACGATATACTCCGAGGGGCACACCACGTCGAAGTCGGCATGACCATTTTCAATCTTGGCGAGCATCACCTCGTTGATGTCGAATGTCTGATATATGACCTTCACTTTCTGGCCCGTCTGTTCCTCGTACCATGCCTCGAACTCGGGAAGCAGCTCTTCGTCGATATAGTCGCCCCAGTTATATACTTTGAGTATCTCCTTGCGCTCCTCTGTGTTGCATGAGACAGCTGCCAAGAGCACCGTGCTAAGTACGGCGCAGAGAGCTAATATATTGGTTGTTATATGCTTCATTGTCGTTTAGCGTTTAGAGGTTAAGGTCTGCTCCTCGGCGCGCTTTGCCTGGCGGCGTGCACGGATGTTAACCACGAGCAGCAGCAGTAGTACGACAACGAGGATTATGGTTGACAGCGCTCGCAACTCGGGTGTGAGACCACCCTTGCGGGCATCGGCGTAGATGTATGTCGAGAGTGTCTGCAAGCCGTCGGTGCCGTTGGTAAAGATTGTTACGGCGAAGTCGTCGATAGAGAGCGTAAATGCCAACAGGAAGCCCGAAATCATGCCCGGGCGTATCTCGGGGATGATGACACGACGCATAGCCTGCATGGGTGTTGCTCCGAGGTCGAGGGCGGCCTCATAGATGTTAGGATTCATCTGTGTAAGGCGTGGCATGACGCTGAGTACCACATAGGGTGTGCAGAAGGCTATATGCGCAAGTATCACCGTGGTATAACCCTGGGTGATGCCCAACGACACGAACAACAGGAAGAGTGAGATACCCGTGATGATATCGGGGTTCAGGATAGGTATGTTGTTCACGAAGTTGATGGCGCGACGCTTACGGTAGCGCAGGTCATTGATACCTATGGCGGCAACGGTGCCGAGTAGTGTCGATACCGTAGCAGCGACAATAGCGATGATAAAGGTGTTCTGTATGGCGTCAATAAGCGAGTTATTCACGCCTCCCGAGAACAGCGACTCGTAGAGTTCTGTGGAGAAGCCTGTCCAGTTGCCCAGCACCTTAGACTCGGTGAACGAGAATATGGCGATGATGACAATTGGTGCGTAGAGCATTACGAGGATTAGTAGCAGATATATGGATGATAGTACTCGTCTCATTACAATAATCCTCCATCATTTGCCGCCTCCTCCGACGATGAGTCGGTGAAGAGCGAGGTTATGCCTATAATTACCAACATTATGAGCGACAGTGCCGCGCCATAGTGCCACATGCCGTTGTTGATATTCTCCTGAATGGTCGTACCGAAGAGTTTAATGTTGTTCATGGTTAGGAGCTCCGAGATGGCGAAGGTCGAGATTGTTGGCATGAATACCATCATCACGCCACTTACGATGCCGGGCATTGAGAGCGGGAATACCACATGTGTAAAGACCTGGCGGGGCGTTGCTCCGAGGTCCTCGGCAGCCTCGATGAGCGAGTAATCCATCTTCTGCAATACGTTGTAGATGGGGTAAATCATGAATGGCAGGAAGTTATAGACCATACCGAATATCAGTGCTCCCTCGCCCAGGGGTAAGCGCATAAAGTCGAAGAGGGCTACTGTGGCGAGTGTGCGCACGAGGACATTTATCCACATGGGCAGGATGAAGAGCATCACAACTACGCGTGCCGTAGATAGCTTTATGCGCGAGAGGATGTATGCCGCAGGGTAGCCTAAGATTATGCAAATGATGGACGTTATGAGGGCTATACCGATAGAGTAGATGAACGTATTTGCCGCCTCGGGCTGGTTTACGAAACGCTCGAAGTTCTCCATCGAGAGACCTCCATCCTTCGATTGGAAGGCATATACCATGATGAGGATGAGGGGTATGACCACAAATACTGCCAGGAATAACGCATACGGCAGCGACCATGTCCTACGCCTCGAAAGGAATTTTATAATAGTTTTACGCATCCTAAATTCAATCAGTTACGGGGTTAAACAACGCTTTGCGCTCGTAGAGCGAAAAGAGTGTGTCGGCACGGTTGCGAACATCTCCAACCGCCGCTATTACCTATTTCAGTGGTGTGATGCGGAGTGCCGATGGGGTGAGCTTGATACCTACCTCGTCCAAGTCTTCCCATACATCGTGCGTATCAACATATATGTTTTCGCCCTCGTCGGTGCGTACGGTGAGGTGGTAGCGGTCTCCCTTGTAGAGGATGAAGCGTATCGTACCCCACGAGATGCCGTCATCGGGGTCATCCGTAAGTTCCACAGCCGAGAAGTCGAAGGCTACATCGACCTCTGTTCCCGAGGCTATGGTCTGCTCCGTACACTCGAAGGTCTCGCCAAGGAGTTCTACATGTGTAGCATCGACCATTGTGCCTGTTATGTGGTTCTCGGTGCGCTCCTTGCGCATTACGTGGATGTCGGCAGGCTTTATGAGCATACCCACCTCCTGGCCCGGCTCGAAGCAGTTGTAGTCCTGAATCTGTATCTCGTAGCCGTCGGGCGTATCGACAAACATCTCGTAGTGCACACCTTTGAATATACATGAGCGCACTACGCCGCGGAACATGGCAGCCTCGGCATTACCGATGATATATACATCCTCGGGACGTATGACCACATCCACGGGGGTATTCTCGCCGAAGCCCTCGTCGATACACTCGAACTCCTTGTCCATGAAGCGCACGAGACGGTCGCGTACCATTGTTGCGTTGAGGATGTTGCTCTCGCCGATGAAGTTGGCAACAAACGAGTTGCAGGGTTC
Source organism: Alistipes sp. (assembly GCA_045603045.1). Classification (GTDB taxonomy): domain Bacteria; phylum Bacteroidota; class Bacteroidia; order Bacteroidales; family Rikenellaceae; genus Alistipes. The sequence goes on along the minus strand of JAZULJ010000047.1, from coordinate 4,718 downwards.
GTTGTAGATATCCGTAGGCGTGCCTATCTGCTGTATCTTACCCTCATTCATTACGACAATAGTATCCGACAGTGTCAGTGCCTCCTCCTGGTCGTGGGTAACATATACGAAGGTGATGCCCAGTGAGCGGTGCATCTCTTTGAGCTCCATCTGCATATCTTTGCGCATTTTGAGGTCGAGAGCTGCTAGCGGCTCATCGAGGAGAAGTACCTGGGGGCGGTTAACGATGGCACGTGCTATGGCTACACGCTGCTGCTGACCACCCGAGAGCGATTGCACATCGCGATGCTCATAGTCGGTCATACCCACCATTTTGAGGGCGCGCTTCACCCGCTGTTCTATCTCGCGCTTATCGACCTTTTGGAGTTTGAGGCCGAAGGCGATGTTATCATAAACATTGTAGTTGGGAAAGAGGGCATAACGTTGAAACACCGTGTTTACAGGGCGACGGTGGGGAGGTACGTCGGTCATGACCTCGCCGTCGATACGGATTTCACCCTTCGTTGCGGTATTAAAGCCCGCCAAAAGACGCAGTAATGTTGTCTTGCCACAACCCGAAGGGCCAAGGATTGTGAGGAACTCGCCCTTCTTTACTGACAAACTGACATCGTCGAGCACAACTTTGTCGGGGAACGACTTGGTGATGTTGTTAATCTCGATGATGTAATTTGATTTCACCATTTCGCAAATAAGTATTAGTAGTTAATAAACCCAATCGTGCCCATGTGGAGCGGTGAGATATGGTGCAATATGCAGAATATATCCATTTACCGCGACCGCCTAAGACACAAAAAAAATCTACAAACTATATACCTGTGTATATATTGTATGCAAATATAGCGATTTTTGCTTATGTCAATATACTTTTTGCATATTTTTTTAATTTTTCGGACTTTTGTCCCCGTGAACGCCACGTGGGACTATTGCGATATCGCGGAAGTGTCGCCTGCCAATTATTTGTGATGTGTTGTTAGTCTGCAAAAATATTCGTACCTTTGCCGATATATAATAGCCATGCAACGAATAAAACTTTAATAATATGATTAAACGACTAACTCTACTTTTTGCTGCGGCAACGCTCTTTACTGCGCCGCAGATGCTCCGTGCCGAGCAGCCCGAGGCCGTGGAGCCCAACTACACCCTCGCCGAGCACTTCTCGCCCACGAAGATTCGCCGCCTTGTGCCCCAGACGGTCATCACACCCAACTGGTTTGAGGGTCAGACCAAGTTCTGGTATAAGTGGCAGACACGCGATGCCATCACCTACTATGTCGTAGATGCTGCTTCGGGCCGCCAGACCGAGTTGTGGAATATGGCAGAGTTGGCCGAGAAACTGACTCTTGACACGAACTATCCATTCGACGCACAGCATGTTCCTATTGAGCGCATGGAACTCAAAGAGGACAAATATATTCTCTTCGATATCATGCCCGTTAAGACCATGGTCTCGAACAATGCCTACGCTCCGAAAGATAAGGAGGGTAACCCCCTGTGCTTCCACTTCAAGTGGGATATCGCCACTAAGGAGCTCACGCGTCTCGACGAGCGCGAGGGTAAATTTCCCGAGTGGGCAAACCTCTCGCCCGATGGTAGCATCGCCGTATATCAGAAGAACTACAACCTTTGGTATATGAGCCGCGAGGATGTTGAGAAGTTGGTTAAAGACCCCAAGGATACTACCATCGTCGAGCACCCCATCACTACGGATGCGGTCGAGAGCAACGCCTACCATTGGTTCGAGGACTGCATCGAGCAGCTTAAAGCCGATGAGCGCTACCGTGTGCATTTGCAGTGGTCGCCCGACTCGAAGCACTTCGCTACGGTGCGCAGCTATACCGAGATGCTCAAAGATTTCTGGGTTATAGATATCCTCAAAGAGCGTCCCGAGCTCTTCACCTACAAGTATCAGATGCCCGGTGAGCAGAGCCCCGATTTCCGTCTCGAAATTTTTGACACAGAGACCTTTACGCGCCGCGAGGTTGAGATGCCCAAGTACAAGGAGCAGATGCTCTTTGTGTGCCCCCGTCCCCTTACCCATGCCGACGGCTATGGTCGCCCTGTGCGTGCCGTATGGCAGGGCGACAACAGCCAATTCTATGTCGTACGCCAGAGTCGCGATATTAAGCGTGCCGACCTCTGCGTAGTGGACGTTGCTACGGCCACAGCAAAGGATGTGGTTGAGGAGAAGATGGAGACCTCTATCGAGTGGCAGTACCCCTACCTTGTAAATGGTGGCAAGGAGATTATACAGTGGTCGGAGCGTACCGGCTGGGCACACCTCTACCGCTACTCTTCGGAGGGTGAGCTCCTGGCGCAGATTACCAAGGGCGAGTGGCACGTATCCAACATTCTGGCTGTCGATGATGCCAAGCGTGTCATCTATTTCACCGCCACGGGCTACAACAGAGATGAGAATCCCTACTACCTGCACCTCTTCCGCGTTAATTACGACGGTTCGGGTCTCAAACAGCTCGACCCTAAGGGCTTTAATGGTCAGTTTACCATCTCGGACGATAAGCGCTTCTTCACCACCACCTACTCGCGCGTGAATACAGCTCCTATCTCGGAGCTCTACACCACCGATGGTCGCAAGGTGCTCACGTTACAAACCGTAGATATGGAGCCTCTCTTTGCTGCGGGCTATAAGTTCCCCGAGCCCTTTGTTGTTAAGTCGGCAGACGGCATCACCGATATCCACGGTGTCATGTATAAGCCCTACGACTTCGACCCCACGAAGAAGTATCCTATCATCGAGTATGTGTATCCCGGCCCCCAGACCGAGGCTGTTGAGCAGTCGTGGTATGGCCACATGAACCGGACCGACCGTCTGGCGCAGATAGGCTTCATCGTCATCACCGTTGGTAACCGCGGCGGTCATCCCGACCGCTCGAAGTGGTACCACAACTACGGCTACGGTAACCTCCGCGACTACGGCCTCAAAGATAAGGTTGTGGCGGCCCAGCAGCTCGCTGCGCAGTACGACTTCATCGACATCAGCCGCGTGGGTATCCATGGACACTCGGGCGGTGGCTTCATGTCAACCGCGGCGATACTCATGTATCCCGACTTCTTCGATGTTGCCGTGTCGTGTGCCGGTAACCACGATAACAATATCTATAACCGCTGGTGGAGCGAGAAGCACCACGGCATCCGCGAGGTGGAGGGCGAGAATGGCGAGATAACCTTCGAGTATAAGATTAGCTCCAACCCCGAGATTGCCTCACGCCTCAAAGGACACCTCCTCTTGGTGCATGGTGATATCGACGAGAATGTGCATCCGGGCAACTCGTTGCGTGTTGTTGATGCTCTCATCCGTGCCAATAAGCGCTTCGATATGCTCCTCTTGCCGGGTCAGCACCACGGCTTCGGCGATATGAACGAGTACTTCTTCTGGCGTATGGCCGACTATTTTGCAGAGCACCTTCTGGGTGAGGCGGAGACCACGACCGACATCCCCCAGCTCAACAACGATATACTCTTTGAGTAATGAGAGTGTTTAGAATACTTATTGCTGCCTTGATGTGTGTTGTTGTCGCCTGTGGCGATGATAACACGCCGCAGGGTGGTACGCCCCAAATTGATGCCGACCTCTTGGCCACGCAGCAGGCACGCGCCCCCTTCTATACGTCCAATCCCGTTGTGGGCATCCCTGCCTACATGGTGTCGAGCGATAAACATCGCCTCGCCTTCGTAGGGTGGGGCGGCGAGGATTCATCCTTCACACTCGATATCCCCGAGGGCGACTATCGTCGTATCATCATGCGCTATACGATGTGCTCCGAAGGTAGTGGCCCCGCGGAGATGGATAACACCGTCATCCTCTACCTCCGTAATAAGGCAGATGGCACGTGGTATGAACTTGCGCGCCTCTTCACACCCTTTGGCAATGGCTTCGATGCCTCGTGGCAGAAGCACTTTTATATAGATGTTACGGAGTTTGCCCCGCTGTTGCAGGGCGAGACAGAGGTGCGCTACCATTATGGCGGCTTCGACGCCTCTGAGGAGCGTGCTCATGCCTTCTCTGTAACGTTCTACGGCTATAAGGGCGAAGCTGAGAGTACTATCCTTGGCATGACTACGCTCTACGACTCGTCGCTCAATAGCAACACCGGCACGCGCCGTTGGGCGTATGGCGTTCCTGGCTACGACATCGAAGCTACGGAGCGCCTTGGTGAGCGCACTATTGCCATACCCGAGGGTACGCGCGAGATGCTTCTGCGTCTCACCATCACGGGTCATGGCCACGATTTGGGCATCTTTCCCGATCTCGTGGGCGAACAACCTGCCAGTATTGCGGAGTTTGCTCCTAACACCTATTCTATTGAGATAGATGGCGTTAAGCAGTCTGCTGAGGGACGTATCTTCTACTCTAATGCCGATAACTATGAGCAGGCGGGCACCTACTATATAGACCGTGCTAATTGGGCTCCCGGCAACCCTGCGAATACCCACTACTGGACTATCAGGCGTAATACTACCGCTGCTGCCGACATGACCATAGATATCGATCTTCCACGATTTATCTCGGAGTTTTCGGCCCCCAATGCGAGTGATGGTGTGGCGTCATATATTGTCTCTGCCACACTCATTTATTTCATGTGATAAGCCGCAATCTGTGGCACGAAACCGAAAGATACCCTGAATGGAATGTACGCCAAGTACTATCCATCCAGGGTACTTTCATTTCGCACCACATTTCACGGCTTCTGACAAGAAAT
>JAZULJ010000046.1:0-20693 GCA_045603045.1 Alistipes sp. | reverse complement strand
CGTAGGTTGTGGCTGTGGCGTATTACCATTATTTGATGCATCTGGCTGAGTACAACCAAATGCCAATGTGGTCACTCCCAAAAGGGTAATAAGTGATAGCATAAAACCTCTCTTCATAATCATGCTTTTTAGGGGTTATTACTTGCGATATGTGTAGTAAGCACCTGCTTGACAAGTAGGCATTAGCACTATATCGTTTACATTCATGTGGGCTGGGAGGTTTAGCATCCACTCGATAGCCATTGCGATATCGTCACCCTGCAACGCCTCAACACCACGATATACGCCCTCAGCACGCTCCTTGTCGCCATGGAAACGCACCTCCGAAAACTCTGTCTCGACCATGCCCGGGCGCACCTCGCCAACCTTAATACCAGCACTCAAGAGGTCTGCACGCATAGCCTGCGATATTGCGTGTACTGCATGCTTAGAGGCACAATAAACGGCACCATTCTCATAAGGCTCAGTACCAGCTATAGAGCCAATGTTAATGATATGTCCTCCCTTGCCTGCTTCAACCATAGCTCCGCTAATAATCTTGGTCACATAGAGCAAACCCTTAACATTGGTATCAATCATTGCATCCCAATCAGCTGAGTCACCCTTGTCAATATGCTCAAGACCCGCGGCAAGACCTGCGTTATTTACGAGTACATCAACTCGCCCTATAGGTTTCAAATACTCTATACACTCCGCCTCGGAACGAACATCGAAGTTAAGCGCAACACACTTTGCACCCTTAGCCTCTACCTCAGCCTTCAACGCCTCAAGACGCTCCTTACGGCGACCTGTAATGATAATCTCGGTATCAGGATTTGCAAGACGCAATGCTGTAGCACGACCAATACCCGATGTAGCCCCTGTAACAAGAATTCGTTTCATAGTTATATCTTTTATATTAGTTACGCATAAAAACATAATCACGCAAATTTACAAAATTTTGCCATGGCAAACAAATTATAACGCCACTTTTTCTTAAAAAGAGAACAGCATCGAACACTCATTGCCGTATGCTTATTATATCGCGCAGTATTAGAAGCTGCTTGAATTTATTTCGAGAGCCTCAAGGACTCCGAAACTTCTCCCGCGGCAAAGATTTAACTCATTTAATAGAATTAAAACGCCCTCTTAGACTTAAAAAAAGTTTGAGCTTTAACATTTTTTTTATACCTTTGTTTCGTATTATGCGCTTGGTAGTAGCACAAGAGGGCGTTACTATCCAATGCTCAGTGTGTTAGCACATGTCGAGCAGCGTGCGCTTTTTGGTATAAATATGTAAATCTTTCAATTGTGAGCAAAGAGTATAAGCGTTATCTTATAACATCGGCACTTCCCTACGCCAATGGACCTGTTCATATTGGTCACTTGGCAGGTGTCTATGTGCCTTCTGATATCTATACACGATACCTCCGCCTAAAGGGTTATGATGTGATCTCTGTATGCGGTAGTGACGAACATGGTGTGCCTATCACTATCAAGGCACGCAAGGAGGGTATCACCCCACAGCAGGTTGTTGACCGCTACCATGAGATTATCGAGAAGTCTTTCCGCAGACTTGGAATGTCTTTCGATATATACTCCCGCACATCATCACCTACACACCGCGTTACAGCTTCGGAGTTCTTCCGCAAGTTATACGATGAGGGAAAGTTCATTGAACAGACAACAGAGCAGTTCTATGATGAGGAGGCCCAAACATTCCTTGCCGACAGATACATCATCGGCGAGTGCCCTCACTGCCATAACGAGAAAGCATACGGCGACCAATGTGAGAAGTGTGGCTCAACACTCTCATCTAACGAGCTAATCAACCCACGCAGCGCCGTATCTGGTGCTGTCCCTGTAAAGCGAGAGACAAAGCATTGGTATCTACCTTTGGATAAGTACGAAGGTTTCCTCCGCGAGTGGATATTGGAGGGACACAAAGAGTGGAAATCTAATGTCTATGGACAGTGCAAAAGCTGGCTTGACCTCGGTCTTCAGCCTCGCGCTGTGAGCCGCGACTTGGATTGGGGTATCCCTGTACCAGTGGAGGGTGCAGATGGCAAAGTTCTCTATGTGTGGTTTGATGCTCCTATTGGCTATATATCTGCAACTAAGGACCTTACACCAGATTGGGAGAAGTATTGGAAGAGTGAGGACACCAAGATGGTACACTTCATCGGTAAGGATAATATCGTATTCCATTGCATCGTGTTCCCATCAATGCTCAAGGCTCATGGAGGCTACATACTCCCTGAGAATGTCCCTGCAAATGAATTTCTTAATTTAGAGGGCGACAAAATCTCAACATCGCAAAATTGGGCTGTATGGCTTCATGAGTATTTGGATGAGTTCCCAGGCAAGGAGGATGTATTACGATATGTACTCTGTGCAAATGCCCCAGAGACCAAGGATAATGACTTCACATGGAAGGATTTCCAGTCACGCAATAACTCAGAGCTTGTTGCCGTACTTGGCAACTTTGTAAACCGCGCATTGGTGCTTACAAAGAAGTACTACGATGGTGTAGTACCTGAGCGTGGTGCATTGACCGAGTATGACGAGGCTACAATAGAGGAGATGCAGCAGATTAAGGCCTCTTTGGAGCGCAACATTGAGCATTATCACTTCCGTGAGGCGTTGAAGGATGCTATGCAATTTGCTCGTATCGGCAACAAGTATCTTGCTGATACAGAGCCTTGGAAGGTTGTCAAGAGCGATGCTGAGCGCGTTAAGACTATACTCAACATTGCACTTCAGATTACAGCAAATACAGCTATCGCTATCGAGCCATTCATGCCATTCTCTGCAGAGAAGATTTTGAAGATGTTGGCTGTGGATAAGTTCAGCTGGGAGGATATGGGTTCTATGGAGCTTATACCAGCAGGTCACACCATCGGTGAGGCACAGCTCCTCTTCGAGAAGATTGAGGATGATGTTATCCAGAAGCAGCTCGACAAACTTGAGGCATCACGCCGCGCCAAGCTTGAGGCAGAGGCAGCACAGAATGTCACAGAGCAGAAGGCTGAGGTGTCATTTGACGACTTCCAGAAGATGGATATACGCGTCTCTACAATCCTTGCTGCTGAGAAGATAGCAAAGACAAAGAAACTGCTTAAACTCTCTATCGACACAGGCATAGACAAGCGCACTATCGTATCTGGCATAGCTGAGTACTACAACCCTGAGGAGCTTGTAGGTCGTCAGGTCTTGGTTCTAGCCAACCTCGCACCACGCGAAATTAAGGGCATAGAGTCACGAGGCATGATACTTATGGCAGAGGATGCTCTCGGTCGTTTAGTACTTGTACAGCCAGAGGATAAGACCATGTCTGGCGCAATGATTGGATAGTTAAAACACTGATTGTTAACAGGTTAGATACATATAACCTAAAAATATAACCAACTAAAACTTTTTACTTTTACTATGGAAAACATTAAATGGGGAGAGCTTGGTTTTGCATATTACAAGACAGCTTTCAATGTTCGCTACCACTACGCTAACGGTCAGTGGAGCCAGATGGAGGTAACAGATGACGAGTACATCAAGATGCACATGTCTGCTGCTTGTTTGCACTATGGCTTGGAGATTTTTGAGGGTCTTAAGGCATTCCGCGGTGTTGATGGTAAGGTTCGTTTGTTCCGTCCAGACGAGAACGCTAAGCGTATGATTAACTCAGCTAACCGTCTTTGCTTGCCAGCTCCAACCGTTGAGCAGTTCGTTGAGGGTTGCATTGAGTGCGTAAAGCGCAATGCAGATTTCATCCCTCCATACGAGACAGGTGCATCTCTATATTTGCGTCCTACTCTACTCGGCACAAAGACTTGCTTGGGTGTTCGTGCTGTTGACGAGGCTGACCTCATCATCTTCTGCGCCCCTGTGGGCCCCTACTTCAAGGGTGGTATGACAGCTATCAAGGCTCTTATCATGCGTGATCAGGACCGTGCTGCTCCACGTGGAACAGGTGATGTTAAGGTTGGTGGTAACTATGCATCATCAATCTGGTCTTTGGAGGCTGCTCACCAGAAGGGCTTCTCTAACGTATTGTACCTCGATGCTGCTACCCATAGCAAGGTTGAGGAGTTTGGTGCTGCAAACTTCTTCGGCATCAAGAACAATACCTACGTAACTCCCAAGTCAACATCTATCCTTCCCTCAATCACCAACAAGAGCCTTCGTCAGATTGCTGCTGGCCTCGGTCTTACTGTTGAGGAGCGCGATATTCCTGTTGAGGAGCTTGCTACATTCGAGGAGGCCGGTGCCTGCGGTACTGCTGCCGTAATTTCGCCCATCGGCGCTCTCTACGACCTCGATAACAACAAGACCTACGATTATGGTATGAAGGTTGGCGAGACTTGCAAGAAGATGTACGATCACTTGCAGGGCATCCAGTATGGTCGAGTGGAGGATATTCACAATTGGAATGTCGTTGTTGAGTAATTTAGCTTGATAAGGGGCGTGCGTCCCTAATAGAATGCCGTCAAAGGGATGTACGCCAAGTACTACCTATTGACGGCATTTTTGCTGAGCGTTGTATCTGCAATACTTCTGACGCAAAATTGGCAGTGCTCCACGTGGAACACTGCCTATTTTTGCAGTCTATGAGGCCGGTATAAAACATCGGCTTTATGGCGAAAATGCCGACCCTCCTCTTCTTGGTAAATTAGTTGGGTCGCGGCTTTACGATGGTAATGCCTCTAACATTATTTCTGCTTTTGTTACAAGAAATATTCAACTACTGTTGTATGTAAATAGTAATTCCGTATATTATATATACACGTGCGCGCGATGCCTCTTATCTGCCAAACTTAATTAGCAACACATTGATATCTGCGGGCGATACACCCGGAATACGTGATGCCTGACCGATAGTTGTAGGTCGTATGCGGCACAACTTCTGGCGTGCCTCGATTGTTAGCGACTGCATAGCATCGAAGTCGAACCCTTCGGGGATGCGTATATCCTCCAAGCGGTGTAGCTTCTCGGCAAAAAATTTCTCGCGTTCGATGTATCCGCGATACTTGATTTGTATCTCTGTCTGGTCGATAACCTCGCCGCTGAATCTCTCCTTCGATATAAACGAGTTCAACTTTGCAATAGCCTTTCTGAGCCCTCTGATGCTTACACCGCTACGCAAAACAACATCATAGAGTTTGCGACCCTGTGTGAGAGGCTCCTCGCCAACAGAAATTAAATAGTCGTCAATTTCGCCTATTCTGACCGATGTGCGGCGCAGAAACGAAATAAGCGATTCTACATCCGAATTTTTTTTGACCAAATTTTGGTATTTCTCCTCGCCAACAAGTCCTATTTTGTGGCCTAACGGTGTGAGTCGTGCGTCGGCATTATCCTGGCGAAGTAGTATTCTATACTCTGCGCGCGAGGTAAACATGCGGTAAGGCTCATCTACACCCTTGGTAACGAGGTCGTCGATAAGAACGCCAATGTAGGCCTCGTCGCGTCTTAGCACAACCTCCTCCAAGCCATGCAGTGAGCGGTGTGTGTTGATACCCGCCATGAGACCTTGTGCTGCCGCCTCCTCGTAACCCGTCGTACCATTTACCTGCCCCGCGAAGTAGAGACCATCGACGAGCTTTGTTTCGAGCGTGTGGCGTAGCTGCGTGGGCGGGAAGTAGTCGTACTCGATGGCATAGCCTGTGCGATATACGTGCACATTCTCAAAACCCGATATTTGTCTAAGTGCCTCTATCTGAACGCTATACGGCAGCGATGACGAGAAGCCGTTGAGATAGTACTCGTTTGTTGAGCGTCCCTCGGGTTCGAGGAACAGCTGGTGTTGCTCCTTATTGGCGAAGGTGCGTAACTTATCCTCGATGCTCGGGCAATAGCGAGGGCCGATGCCCGATATGGTGCCGTTGAAGAGCGGTGAGCGGTCGAAGCCCTTGCGCAGGGTGTCGTGTACCTGCTTTGAGGTATATACCATGAAGCATGGTAGTTGGTGCTTAACAGGCTCAGTATCAGGGTCAAACGAGAATTTTGATGGGTCCATATCTCCCTCCTGCACTTCGAGAGCTTCGAAGTTGATGGTGCGTGCATCGAGGCGCACAGGTGTTCCGGTCTTCATGCGTCCCACCTCAAAGCCTAACTGTGTGAGGCTCTGCGTGATGCCATGTGATGCCTGGTCTCCGGCACGGCCTCCCTCGGCATGTGCTTCGCCGCAGTGCATCACCCCTTCGAGGAACGTACCCGCGGTGAGCACTACCCTACTTGCGGCGAACTCCACGCCCATACGTGTTTTTACCCCCTTTACGCGCGGTTTGTCGCCCGTCTTGTCCACGACTATCTCAGTTACCGAATCTTGCCACAGATAGAGATTGCGCGTGTTTTCGAGCGTACGTCGCCATGCGCGCGAGAACTCCGTCTTGTCGCACTGCGCACGTGGGCTCCACATGGCGGCACCTTTCGAGCGGTTGAGCATACGGAACTGTATGGCTGCATGGTCGGTGATGCGACCCATCATGCCTCCTAAGGCGTCTATCTCGCGGACAATCTGACCCTTGGCCACGCCACCAACAGCAGGATTGCACGACATCGAGGCCATCTTCTCCATGTCGATAGTTATGAGCAACGTGCGCGAGCCGAGGCGTGCAGCTGCCGAAGCAGCCTCACAACCGGCATGGCCTGCGCCGATTACTATTATATCGTACTGCTCTATCATAGTATCTCCTTGCGCAAGAGTTTGAGATATTTATTCTCCAAGCGGCGCATGTTCTTCTCTGCCCAGGGGCTCTTGTCCTTATAGCCGCAGAGGTGTAATGCACCATGCACCAACACGCGACGCATCTCGTTGATAGGCAGACAGTTATATAATTCTGCATTATCCTCTACCGTTGCCACGTCTATATATACCTCGCCATTTATGAGTTTCTCGGCGAGGCGTGTTTCGCGCTCCTCGAAGGTTATGACGTCGGTGAAGTAGTCGTGGCCTAAGAAGTCGCGGTTCATCTGTCTATGGTACTCCGACGAGCAGAATATGTAGTTTATCTCGCCTGCGCAGTAACCCTCGCGGCGTACTACCTCCTCTATCCAGCGACGTGTAACAAGGCGATTGGGGAGGTTATAGTTGCATCCCTCGGTGTAGAAATGTATCATGGTTGTTACTTTTTGAAGCAGTCCATCACGGACATCGTCTTTGACGGATTGGAGTGGTTTATCATGAAGAGCATGTAGGCATTCTCCTTGCCATTATGGTCGATGCCTATGCCTATGGTGCCTATTTTTTGGTCTCGCTTTACGGTCTGATTCTCCTTGACCGAAACAGCTGTAAGGTGCATATACACAGATATATACTGTCCGTGGGCGATGAACACCTGCTGGTGGTTGGTATTGTCGCTCGTGATGCGTATCACCTTGCCCTCGTATATGCTGCGTACCTCACTACCCTTCTTTGCTGTGATTGTCGCAGTGTTGCCATTTGTCTTCGACACCTTGCCACCCACCACGGGGAGGTTTAGGTTCTTGGTCTTATCCGTGAACGACGAACCCGTCTTGTTGCCCGCAGTGAGCTTGCGCAGCTCGGCTACGGCGTTGTCGAGCATCCTCTGTCGCTTCTTCTGGTCGTTCAATGCCGAGCGCTCCTTCTCCGATAGCTTCTTATAGTCGCTCTCGGCTTCGCGTTTATCCTCCTCCAAGGCTTTGCGCTCCTGCTCCAACGTGATACTTATCGAGTCGAGCTCGTGGCGGCGCGTGGCCATCAGCTCGCGTTGCTCGGCGAGGAGTATCTCCTGCTCGGCGATGGCCTCGGCGAGGCTCTTACGCTGCTTGGCGACATGCTGAATCTGCGCTATGCGGCGCGACGCCTCGGAGATGTTCGATGACGAGAATAGATATGTGGTCTGATTGCTTTGTCGGTAGTTGCGGTATGCCACACGTACTGCCTCGGCATATAGCGCGCGGTTGTGTTCGAGGGCGTGGTGCAACGAGTCGGCGAGCGAGTCGGCATGCTGTATGTCTGCCTCCACGAGGCTCTTCTCATGCTCCGTCTCGGCGATGTAGCTGCTACGCAGGTTCATCTGCTTGTTTAGCGCCTCTACCCTGCTTGATGCCGATGCCTTCTCCTTTTTGAGCTTCGATACCTCCTTCTTGGCATTGGCCAAGTCGTTCTTGTACTGTTCCACGCGACGACGCTGCTCATCGACCTTCTTGCTCTGCGCTGTGGCAAGCAGTGGGGTAGTGGTGAGCAGAAGTATTAGGGTTAGTCTTAATATCTTGTGTAACATTGTCGTCAAGTTTTATACTTTAATGTTTTCATCTATCTCTTAATCTGGTGCGATGCGCACTTTTCACCTCTCACTTTTCACCTCTCACTTCGGAAATATGCTTTTCCATCTCGGCGCTGTTGTAGCCGCGCTCCACGGCCTTCTCCCAGTAGGTCTCTGCCATAAACTTCTCGCCCAGAGCCCAGAGGATGTCGCCGTAGTGCGCTAAGAGCTCTGCACTGCGCTGTCCGTCGAGCGAGAGTGCCTGACGCATGATGCGCTTAGCCTCGTTGTTGCGTCCTAAGCGGTGTAGCACCCATGCGTGGCTGTCGAGATATGTGGGGTTATTTTCGTCGAGATATATCGCGCGCGACGAGTAGTCGAGTGCCCGCTCCAAGTCCTTGTCTATGAGGCTCAGGAAGTAGGCATAGTTGTTGAGTACCAGGGCATTATTCTTGTTGTAGCCGAGAGCCTTGTCGTATGCCTTGAAGCACCTCTTCGTTTCGCCCATCGCGTGATACGTATCGCCGATGTAGCCCCATAGAGAGCTGCGCTCAGCGTCCTCTGTTGCGTAGCGTAGTGTGCTGCGGAAGGTCTTTATCGCCCTGTCATACTCTTTGTTCTCCGAGGCGTGGAAGCCTTCAAACGAGCGTAGGTCTAAGTTCTCCGGGAAGCGGGCTATGCCGCGTGCAAGGTCGTTGGCGATAAGCTCCTTACGCTCGACGAGGTATTCGAGTTGAATTGTCGTTATATAATCCTCGGCCGTGGCGTTCTCGTCGTCGAGGTGGCTGCGCATGTACTCCAATGCGGCCTCGCTACTCCCCGAGGCGAGGAGATGCTGTACCTGCGCCATTATCACCGCGCGGTCGTTGGGGTAGTCTATTACCAGGCACATGATGACACGTCCCACGTTGAAGAAGTTCTGCACGTAAAACTGCCTATTCGACGTGTATTGCTCCAATCGGTGCAGCTTGTCGTCGAGTGATAGCCGGTTATCGCGGAAGAGGCGCTCTTCGTAGTGGAACATGCGGGGGTAGTCGCCATGGCGCTTGTAGAAGTCGGCAACCTCGACTGTTGCTTCGAGGTTTGTGGTGTCTATGGCGTATGCGCGCTCGAACATGTCGCGGGCGAGGGTGTCGCGCCCCGCAGCTTCATAGGCGTAGGCGAGACGTGTGTGTGCTGCGACGTTGTACGGGCTCTCCTCGATGATTATCACCCCCTCGTCTATGGCACGATTATACTGGTGAGTGTCCATCAACAAATCCTGCTTGATGTCACTGAGATACTCGTTGCGCCCGAGACGCAGCTCCGCAGAGTCGATGATGGATATCGCCGAGTAGGGCATATTTCCTATGCCGTATAGTATCGCGAGGGTGTGATATGTCGAGAGGTTGCCGTTGTCGAGGTGGAGCAGATGACGATATATGGGCAGCGCCTCGGCGTAGTGTGCCCCTTGTAGTAGCTGCCATCCGTAGTTCTGCACATACCACTTATTGGTGCTGTCGGTCTTGTAGGCGCGGCGTGCATGGTCTGTGGCTCTTGCGCGGTTACGCTCCGTGAGGCTCAGGTAGTGGTGTGCCGGTGCATAGGTGCTATCCTCCTCGATAAGTTGCTGCCATGTCTGGCGCGCCGTGAGTGTGTCGCGGTATATGGCCAGGCGTTGTACCGCCTCGCTATGACGATATGTGCGCCTGAGGCTGTCGGGCATATCCATATCCATTGCCACCTCCGCCATGCCTGAGTCCTGGGGCTTAACGGCAGGTGCGTGATATGCAATGCTCAGCAGCATGGTTGCTGCGATGATATGTCTCAGAAGCCTCATCTACTGCGCAATATCAAATGGTTGTTGTAGGCCGCTTCGACGGCTTATAGAGCGCTTTCAAACTGGTTGAGGAAGCGCACGTCGTTCTCGAAGTAGAGACGCAGGTCGCCGACGCCATATTTAAGCATGGCGATACGCTCAATACCCATACCAAAGGCGAATCCCGAGAACTCCTTAGGGTCGATATTGTTGGCCTCCAATACGTTGGGGTCAACCATGCCGCATCCCATAATCTCCAACCAGCCTGTGCCCTTACATACGCCGCAGCCCTTGCCGCCACATATCGAGCATGATACGTCCACCTCAGCCGAAGGCTCGGTGAAGGGGAAGTATGAGGGTCGCATGCGTATCTGTGCCTGCTCGCCGAAGAGTTCCTTGGCGAAGTATAGCAGCGACTGCTTCATGTCAGCAAACGACACATTACGGTCGATATAGAGACCCTCAATCTGGTGGAAGATGCAGTGTGCGCGGTATGATATAGCCTCGTTGCGGAATACACGTCCTGGACAGATGACGCGGATAGGGGGCTTCTGTCGCTCCATCGTGCGCACCTGTATCGACGAGGTGTGTGTGCGGAGTACCACATCGGGGTTTTTCTCGATGAAGAAGGTATCCTGCATGTCGCGTGCGGGGTGCTCGGGTGGAAAGTTGAGTGCCGAGAATACGTGCCAGTCGTCCTCAATCTCGGGGCCGTCAGCCACTGTGTAGCCGAGGCGCGAGAAGATGCCTACAATCTCGTTGCGTACGAGTGATATGGGGTGTCGTGAGCCCACCTGCTCGGCGGTGCCGGGGCGTGTCATATCGTCAATCTTCGAGGCGTTGCGCTCCTCGGCAGCGCCAATGCTCTCTTTGAGAGTGTTGATACGCTCGGTGGCTAAGTTTTTGAGGTTGTTAAGCTTCTGTCCCAACTCGCGCTTCTGCTCTGCGGGCACAGTCTTAAACTCCTCCATCAGTGCGCCCAGCGCGCCCTTCTTACCCAAAATCTTGATGCGAAAAGCCTCCACGTCGGCTGCCGTCTTTGGTGCGAAGGCCTCTATTTCGCTCAGTAGTAGTTCAATTTTGTTAATCATATATCGGTTATTTTGTTTTTTGTCGCTTGTTGTTCTCACTTTTCGGGGTGTAACCTCCACGTTCATAAATGTATAATGAACGTACAAAGTTACTAAAAATTTCGTAAACACGTGCATCTTTTGCGCAGAATAATTAGTGAATAATCAGTGAGGTTAAGGGTTACTCTGGGGACAGTGTGGTATGTGGGTGTGCCTCTTCTTTTGCCTTTCACCTTTCAAATGACATCCCACACTCCATCATAGATGCACACATATCGGCGTGCTGTCAGCATACTCTGCTTACCTCGGGCTGAAATCAGTAAATTTTTCCGCCATCCTCCAATAATCTTAATACCCCGTTGGAGCCACATTCTAACGGGTTTTTATATTGTTTGAACGCAAAAATATATATTGCAAAAGGGGATGGCTAATTTACTTTTAGCCATCCCCATCTTCCGTTTCATGCCGCATATTGCGGCTTCTGGTGCAAATCTTTTATTCGAAGTAAACCTGCTGCGAACCACTCAGACGGCCATCGACGTAGATATCATACTTATACGTGCCCTTCGTGAAGGTGCCGTCGTAGAAGATGCTCACAGGTACGGTCTCATTTTCGTAGTCAACCTTACGTACTGCCGAGGCCATCATCTCCTCACCCTCGAACATGAAGAGTATCATCTCGGCGGGTGATAGCGTGTAGCCATCGGGACCTGTGATGACAACATATATGCTCTTCTCGCCAGGCTCGGCAAGCTCATTTGCTGTGAGCTCAAAGTCAACACGCATGCGCTTTGCACGGTTCACCTTGACCTCCTTGCCCTTATCGTTTGTAATCACGGCGCGTATGCCGCTGGCACGAATGACAGCACCTATGCGCACGCGAGTATCGAGCTCATCTGCCCTCTCCTCAGCAACATCGGCACGTAGCTGCGCGTCGTCAATCTCCCTCTTATACTCTACGTTCTTTGCGTGCAGGTCTTTGGTTACGACGTTGAGCGAGTCTATCTGTTTGAGGTAGCCCTTCATTACATTTTTGAGTGTCTCCACCTCGCGCTTGTAGCGTGCTATCTGCTCGTAGTTGTAGGTCTTCTCCTTCTGCAACTGTGTGAGCATGTCCACCGCCTCCTGGTACTTGACCATCATCGTATCATTGCGGTCTTTGAGACCCTCCAACTCGGCAACGAGAGCCTCGGCATCGCGCTGCAAGAGGGTGTTCTGCTCGTCGAGAATCTTACGCGCCGACTCCAAGAGCTCGTAGTCCTGCTCTATGGTGTTGGCCTTTGGAACATAGGTTATCGAAAAGTATGCTGCGGGTATGAGCAGTAATACAAGCAATGCTATGAGGATGTAGAGGCCGCGTGCCGAACGTTTGCGATGCTCCAACTCGCGTTGTAAGTCCTCGATGATTATGTCGCTATCGCTGCCGTAGTCTCTATCCTCGGGTGTGTAGTGGGGTGTGGGCACTGTGGGCTCCTCGTAGCTCTTCGCGGCAGGAGCCTCCGTCGTTATGCCGCTGCTCTCGTTGCCACCCTCGCTGCCTAAGCTCTCATTGAGTGTGCGCGGCGTCGCTCCCTCGGCAAGAATATCGTTGAGTGTGCGTGGCTGCACATTTTGAGGTCGAGGTGCAGGCTGAGGTGCCGGCTGCACATTTTGCGGCTGTTGCGCAACCGATTGGGGTGTATGTTGCTGGGGTGTTATCGGCTCCTCGGCAGAGGCTATGGGTGTGCCACAGATGGGGCATGCCTTAGACTTGCTCGACACGGGGTTGCCACAATTAGTACATCTTATAAGTGCCATAATATGTGTAGTTTTTCTGTTTTATAGGTGCAAAGATAACGCTATTTCGGGAACTCTTATTACGAGATATTCGAAAAATCTATCTTTTCATGCTTTCGATACTTGTCGCGCAGTGCGGCGTATGCTCTGTTCTCGGGTTTGGTGAGGGTGGGGTCGCCATCGAGGATGCGCACTGCCTCCTCACGCGTGAGTTGCATAATCTGTGTATCTGTGGCTAAGTTGGCGATGTTGAGTTCAAAAGCATCGCCACTCTGCTGTGTGCCGTGTATGTCGCCCGCGCCACGTAGTTTGAGGTCGAGTTCCGAGAGCTCGAATCCGTCGTTCGTGTGGCACATAGCTTCGAGGCGTGCGCGACTCTCCTTCGAGAGCTTTTCGCCCGACATGAGAATACAGTACGACTGCTCGCCACCACGTCCCACGCGGCCACGCAGCTGGTGTAGTTGCGATAGTCCGAAGCGTTCGGCAGACTCTATGACCATCACCGTAGCGTTGGGCACATCTACACCCACCTCGATAACGGAGGTGGCAACGAGTATATCGGCCTCACCGCGCTTGAACTGCTGCATGGCGGCCTCCTTATCGTCGTTGCGCATCTTGCCATGACATACTGTGGTGCGGTATGTGGGCAGCGGGAAGTCGCGCGTGATAGACTCGAAGCCGTCGTAGAGGTCCTTGTAGTCCATCTTCTCGGACTCCTTGATGAGCGGATAGACGATATATACCTGACGTCCCTTGGCTATCTCCTGTTTGAGGAAGCCGAACATGCGCAGACGCGCCGAGTCGTAGTAGTGGTATGTGCGTATGGGCTTACGTCCCGGGGGCAACTCGTCTATTACCGACACTTCGAGGTCGCCGTAGAGTGTCATGGCGAGGGTGCGTGGTATGGGTGTTGCCGTCATTACGAGGATATGTGGCGGTTGCAGGTTCTTCGTCCATAGCTTTGCACGCTGCTCCACACCGAAGCGGTGCTGCTCGTCGATGACGACATATCCGAGGTTCGAGAACTGTACTCCATCCTCTATGAGGGCGTGGGTGCCTATGAGTATGTCCACCTCTCCCGAGGCTATGCCCTCTATTGCTGCGCGACGCTCCTTGACCTTGGAGGCGCCTGTGAGTATCGCCACGCGCACGTCGAGGCCCTCGGCAAAGCGGCTCATCGAGGCGTAGTGCTGGCGTGCAAGAATCTCGGTGGGTGCCATGATGCATGCCTGGTATCCGTTGTCCACGGCGAGGAGCATCGACATAAAGGCCACCATCGTCTTGCCGCTGCCTACGTCGCCCTGCAAGAGGCGGTTCATCTGCTGTCCCGATATCATGTCGGCGCGTATCTCCTTTATCACGCGCTGCTGTGCCTCCGTGAGACTAAAAGGTAACTTTGTGTGATAGAAGGTGTTGAATGTCTTGCCCACGCGAGGAAAGAGGAAGCCGTCGTTGCGTGCTTTGCGTGCCGAGCGCCGTGCCTGTATGGTCAGCTGCACGCCGAGGAGCTCGTCATATTTGAGACGATACTGCGCCGCTCGCAGCTTCTCTGCCGACTGTGGGAAGTGTATGTTGTATAGAGCCTCGTGTAGCGACATGAGGCCGTTGCGACGTCTCATCTCCTCGGGCAGAGGCTCGACTATTGCCGTAGTGTCAGCGGCTATGAGGTGCCAGGCGTTGAGCACGATATTGTACATCGCCTTGGCGCTTATGCCCTCCGTTAGTCGCTCCGTCGAGGCGTATATGCCCTGGAAGCCACTCTCCTGCTTGCGTGATAGGGCCTGCTCTATTGGCTCAATGTCGGGGTGTATGATGCTTAGGCGGTTGCGAAAGAAGGAGGGGCGCCCGAAGACGAGGTATTCGCGACCCTGCTCCAAGCGTTTCTCTATCCACTTTATGCCTTGAAACCACACCAATTCGCACGCTCCCGAGGCATCCGTGACCTCGGCTATGAAGCGTCGCTTGCGCATCTCCCCCGAGTATGCGAAACCTGCGATGCGCACGCGTAGCTGCACGTAAGTACTCTCCATCGACTCGTCAATCTCGTCGATGCGCCAGATGCGTGTGCGGTCGATGTAGCGATAGGGGAAGCGGTATATGAGGTCGCCTATGGTGCGCACACCTACCTCGCGCTCGAACAGACGTGCTCGAACTTCACCTACACCGGCAACATACTTTATATCGTTGTTCAGCACACTCACCGGCAGAATGTTCTATATAACCGATATTGAGCGCACAGGTGCTATCTTCTCCAAGCGCGCAGCACCACCCAACTCGCCAAGCTCGACGATGAATACGAACTCCTTTACGCGTATGTGGTACTCCTTGCCATCGATGACTATGGGTGTAGCCTGCAACGACAGCGCAAGACCCTCGGCAGTACCTCCCGTGGCCAATACATCATCGAGTATTGTTACCTCGAATGTGTCGCCTATGGGCTTGCCTGCGCCGATATCGCTGAGGCGGTAGTAGAGC
This sequence comes from Alistipes sp., assembly GCA_045603045.1. Classification (GTDB taxonomy): domain Bacteria; phylum Bacteroidota; class Bacteroidia; order Bacteroidales; family Rikenellaceae; genus Alistipes. Next base: position 5,370 of record JAZULJ010000046.1, on the reverse strand, counting down.
TTGTCGAAGCCATACTCCTTCTCTATGAGTACCTCGTGGAGGTCTCCCTCGGCGAAGGGCAGCTTACCACTCTTGCGCACAGGCACGATATTCTCTATGCGCTCATCTGCCACGAGCAGAGGTGCTGCAAATAGGAAGCCACGAGCCTCGGGAGCTATGATGTTGGGAGTTGTGCAGCACTCGGCAATCTTGGCTATCAGAGCCTTGAATACCTTGCGATTTTGCAAGTAGGGAATGATATCGACAAAGTTGATACCCTCCTTGGGAAAGTCTTTGTAGAATTTGAGTACCTCTTTCATGGTTGTAGAGATGTTCTATAAATTAGTAATATGTTATTCGTCGTTTCGGGAGATTTATTTATGTCGCTTTTGACGCAAATTCGGCCCCTCTCAGCTCTTTCCTTACTTGCATAGCTCGCATTGCGCTCCTGGCGGCAGCCGATAAATAGTGTCGAAATAATATTCAAAATCTACTCGACCAAATTCGTAGAACCTCCCTGTATGCAGTTTATAGTCGTTTAATGTGCAGTCCGTGCGCGCCACGCGCGCGTACCACTGCACAAATATAGTGATAATAAACCAAACATGCAAGAGGCAGACGACCCCACCGACCCCGCAACAGAAAGCAAAAAGCAAAAAGCAAAAAGCAGAAAATCCCCACAAACCTCGCAGACCCCCACAAACCTCAGCCTTTTGCGCGGGGGGGTACGAGGGGTACATGGGCGTATAAAACTATCAACCACGCTCCCAACCAACTATCTTTCATCTGTACTCTGTACTCTGTACTCTGTACTCTTTGCTCTGTACTCTGTACTCTCCCCTCACCCCCCCCCGGACTTTTCGCGGAGGATATCTTTTACTATTCTCTTTGCTTACGCCTCTGTATTGAGCGCAGCGAGCAGATTCTGGTAATAGCTCTTCGAGACGGGGATGTGCTTGGCGGTGTCGTGGCTGAGTACAAGGTAGTGCATACGATTCTCCTCGCCCACAAACTCTATCTTGCGCACGTTGACGATGTAGGAGCGGTGGCAGCGTATCATGCCGGTACCTTCGAGCGTCTTTTCTAGACTCTTTGTGCGGCAGCGCAGCATGTACGACGCTATGCGGTCGTTATGCTTGTAGAATACTTTGACGTAGTTGTCATCCGATTCGACATAGTATAGCGCGTCGATGTTGATGGTAAGGCGCAGCACGCCGTTGTAGTCGTAGAGGTGTATCATGCGCGGTTGTCGCTCGATAGTGTTTTGTGGCACCTGCGACATGAGGCGCATACCGCGCTCGCTGAGCTGCTCCAGACGGCGGCACTCATCCCTCAGTCGCTGCAACTCGTACTGTGAGGCTTCGAGCTCCTCGCTCTTGGCGCGAAAGGCGGCGTAGAACGAGACGAGAACGTTGGGGATGACGAGTATTGTCGTTACGCAGAAGAGAGCACGAATGGCAATATTTGGGATTGCCATGTCTGCCGTGGGGAAGAAGCGTACCGTGATAAAGGTGTAGAGAATCGAGATTATCAGATTCTCGCTCATAAGCCACCATATGTACTTTATGGTAGTTATAAGTATCCTATCCTGCAACGCATACATCAGTGAGCGGCTGATGATGAGCACCACGACGGCGGCGACGTAGAAGAGTATCGTAAAGCTGAAACGCAGCATGTCGCCCATGCTGAACCATACGGCCACCGAGAAGGGCTCGTAGATAATCAGAAAGAGTGCCGAGAATAAAACGATGAGCGTAATCATCACCGAGATGTAACGGCGCGACACAAGAAATTTAGGTATTTCTCTCTCCCGAATTGCCATAAATAAGTAGTTGTTTTGGTTACAAAATTACTATTTTTATATTAATCAAGAAATATTTTACCACAAATAATGTAATTTTACCACAAAATACGATTTTTCGCCACAAATCGAGGGTCTATACAATTGCTAAAAGTATCTTTGCGTGGTCTTGATTATAAAGTGGTATATAATTCGAAGACTTTGATACGTTTGTATAGATGGCAGTAAGCCACTTTGGACGGACGAAAAATGTGTTAAACTAACAAGATAGTTAGATGAAGATTATTGGAACAGGAGCGGCGCACCCCTCGCGCTCGGTAACCAACGAGATGTTGGAGCAGTTTCTCGAGACGACCGACGAGTGGATAACCGAGCGCACCGGAATAAAGGCGCGCAGTGTGATTTCAACAGAAAAATTGGAGGATTTGGCATGTGAGGCTGCACGTCGCGCCTTGGAGGATGCCAACCTTACAGTAAACGATATCGACTTCATTATTTGCTCAAACGTTGTCAACGAGTATGTAACACCCGCACTGAGTTGCATAATCCAGGGTAAGCTGGGTGCCAAGTGCCCCACAGTCGATATCAACGCAGCGTGTGCAGGCTTCATCTTCGCCATGGACATCGCAGACGACAAGCTCAAAGCAAACAAGGCAAAGAATATCCTCATAGTGTGTGCCGAGGAGCCCTCGCGCATGGTGAGCTGGCAGAACAGAAGCACATGCGTACTCTTTGGCGATGGCGCAGGTGCCGCCGTGGTAACAGCGGGTGATGAACTCAAAGCAATACGCCTTACAACAGAGTCGCTCACCGACGTCCTCTACTACCAGCGACGTCTCGAACCCACGCCCTACATCGATAAAGATGAGTCATTTGAGCCTCTGGTGATGCGTGGTCGCGAGGTATTCAAACATGCGGTATCTAACTCCAACAGAGATATCAAGATGCTCCTTAACGAGACAGGCTTGCAGCCTGACGACATCAAGTACTACGTGCTGCATCAGGCAAATAAGCGCATCATTGACTCGATACGCAACTTCTTGGGTGTTGACGAGGCGCGTGTGCCCCACAATGTGGAGCGCTACGGCAACATATCGTCGGCGGCACTACCCGCGCTTCTCGACGAGTTGAACCGTGGTGGTAAGCTCCAAAAGGGGGATAAATTGGTATTTAGTGCCTTTGGCGCAGGATTTACCACCGGAGCGTGTATAATTGAGTGGGCAAAGTAGTATATTTGAAGTTGCAAACAACCTTATATTGATTAACCAACGTGCGGTCGTCGCACATAGCATAAACAGATAATAGAAATGGAACACAGAGTAGTTATCACGGGTCTTGGAGCCATCACCCCCGTAGGCAATAAAGTCGAAGAGACCTGGAAGAACCTCGTAGAGGGTAACTGCGGTATCGACTTCATCAAGGGTTATGATGAGTACAACCTCCCCGTGAAGGTGGCAGGACAGATTAAGAACTTCGACCAGTCGCAATATGAGCTCAACGCGGGATTGGCACGTCGTAGCGATAAGTTCTGCGTATATGCCATGGCTGCGGCGTCGGATGCCATGAAGGATAGCGGCCTCAAAGTGGGCGAGAACATTGCTCCCGAGCGCCTCGGTGTATATATCGGCTCGGGTATTGGTGGCATGGAGACATTTGTAAATCAGACCAAGGTGTTGCTCGAAGAGGGTGTAGGCCGTATCTCACCCTTCTTTGTGCCCATGATGATATCGAACATCGCTTCGGGTAATGTAGCGATCTCGCACAACGCACAGGGCGTATGCTTGCCCGTGGTTACGGCGTGTGCTACGGGTACTCACTCGGCAGGTGAGGCCTATCGCGCCATTAAGCACGGCTATGCCGATGCTATTATCACCGGTGGTGCCGAGGCTTCGGTACATCCCTTGGCTATCGGTGGCTTTGCCAACAGCAAGGCTCTCTCGCGTGCCGAGGACCCCTTGCAGGCATCGCTTCCATTCTCGGCAGACCGCCACGGCTTCGTCATCGCCGAGGGTGCAGGTATGATGATTTTCGAGTCTTTGGATAGCGCGCAGAAGCGTGGCGCTAAGATATATGCCGAGGTTGTGGGCTACGGCAACAGCTGCGATGCTCACCACTTCACCGCACCCCACCCCGAGGGTATCCCCGCGTCGCGTGCCATCAAGCAGGCTCTCGACGAGGCGCAGTTCGATGCCGAGAAGGATGTTCTCTACATCAACGCGCACGGCACGGGCACACCGCTGAACGATGCGTCGGAGACTAAGGCTATCAAGATTGCTATGGGCGAGGAGGCTGCACGTAAGGCTATGATTACCTCTACGAAGTCTATCACGGGCCACATGCTCGGTGCTACGGGTGCTGTTGAGCTTATCGCCTCGGCGCTCTCGCTGCACCACGGCATCGTTACACCCACCATAGGTCTCACAAACCCCGACCCCGAGTGCGACCTCGACTACACACCCCTCAAAGCGCGCAAGGCCGACCTCACGGTGGCTATCTCTAACTCGCTCGGCTTCGGTGGCCACAACGCATGTGTGGCACTCCGCAAGTGGGAGGGTAAGTAGTCGTCAAGCATGCAGACAACGAATCATAAACAGAAAATTTAGATATCATGAAACTTCTGGAAGGAAAAGTAGCCCTCGTAACGGGTGCCGGTCGTGGCATCGGCAAGGCTATCGCACTGCGCTATGCCGAGGAGGGTGCTAACGTGGCATTCACCGACCTTGTAATCAACGAGGCTGTGGAGCAGACCGTAAAGGAGCTCGAAGCTATGGGCGTGAAGGCAAAGGCCTACGCCTCAAATGCGGCACTCTTTGAGGAGACACACAACGTTGTGAAACAGGTTGTCGAGGACTTTGGTCGCATCGACATCCTGGTCAACAATGCAGGCATCACCAAGGATGGCCTTATGATGCGTATGTCGGAGGAGCAGTGGGATGCCGTCATCAACGTCAACCTCAAATCGGCGTTCAACTTCATCCATGCCGTTGTTCCCGTCATGGCGAAGCAACGTAGCGGCTCTATTATCAACATGTCGTCAGTAGTGGGCGTGAGCGGCAATGCAGGACAGTGTAACTACTCGGCATCCAAGGCCGGTATGATTGGTCTCGCGAAGTCTATCGCCAAGGAGATGGGTCCTCGTGGCATCCGTGCTAACTGCATCGCCCCCGGCTTCATCATTACCGAGATGACCAACCAGCTCTCGCAGGAGATTAAGGAGCAGTGGGCAGCCCAAATACCGTTGCGTCGTGGTGGCACCCCCGAGGATGTAGCTAATGTGGCATTGTTCCTCGCCTCTGACCTCTCGTCGTATGTCAGCGGACAGGTTATTCACTGTTGTGGTGCGATGAATTGCTAAATTTCTTGTGATAAGCCGCAATCTGCGGCACGAAACCAAAAGATACCCTGAATGGAATGTACGTCAAGTACTATCCATCCAGCCCAATTTCATATTGTTTTTCTTGTGATAAGGGCGCATCTGCACCCTCTCAATCATCAGCCTGAATAGGACGTACGCCAAGTACTACCTATCCAGGCTGATTTCTTTATCGAGGGCACATCTGCAACCCTTCTGACAAGAAAAAACGCGCTGA
>JAZULJ010000045.1:0-4052 GCA_045603045.1 Alistipes sp. | reverse complement strand
CTTTGTTTTAAGAATTTATAATTGTGCTACAGTCTGTGATGTTATTTCTTGGCTTAAATGTTTCGCAAAGCTACAGATGTTGAGTATAAGACTATTTAATTTTTAAATGAAGTATTTGCGGTATATGAGCAGATTTAATATGATACAGCTATATTTAAGTATACTCCTTAGTTTGGTGCTATCTACATCGTGCGCTAATACTAATATGTCGAAACAGGGAGTAAAAAGCGAGGAGAGTGTGAGTTCTGAATTGCAACTAAGCGATGTGGATTTCTCCGCTGAAGTAGGTGGTAGATTCTATACATATTTTCGCTTTGTGAATCAAACGAGTGTGCCAATACATATATCGTACTTGCAAAAAGCGTATGATGAAGCATCTAGTCAGTTTATTGCCCAATATCATGATGCTGTCGATGTGATACAATCATACGAAGGGTTTAAGAATTTTGGAGATAGTTACTGCGATAAGTTTATATTCTTTAACAAGTCAGAAGAGCTACGAGATAGATATATAATGTTGGTTTGCAACGAGGACTATTTGTCAAATGACGCATTATGGAGCGAAGAGGTTGTCGATGATAACACTATTATCCGTAATTTTGTGATTACTGAGCATATGTACAAGGAGATGAAAAAGATTGCACGCAAGAGAGATACTAATATTATTTATCGTTAATGTATGTCTTTTGTAATTGCAATTTTACCCTTTTATGCTATGCTGCTTATACTTATTTTGAGTTGTAAATTTGTCATATAACGGATTAAATTCTTTTATTATGAAGAGACTATTTTCGATTGTGGTTGTGCTATGCGTGGGCGTTATGTCGCTCTCGGCACAGCAGAATTTATGGCAGGGCGAGGGGCTAAAGTCGCCAGAGGTAAATGCCGATGGCTCGGTAACATTCCGTTTGTTTGCCCCTGAAGCAGAGAGTGTTAAGGTTACGGGTGATTTTCTGCCCGAAGTTAAGCTAAAGTGGGAGCACGGCGAGGCTATGGTGGCTGGCGAGGCAGAGCTTGAGCGTGGCGATAATGGCGTGTGGGAGTTCCGCTCGGAGCCTTTGCGGTCGGAGCTATATTTCTACTCGTTTATCGTTGATGGTATGCGCGATGTGCGTGATCCGTCGAATATCTATATGATGCGCGATGTAGGCTCGCAGATGAACTACTTCATCATTCCCGGTGAGCGTGGCAACCTCTACTCGGCACGCAATGTCAAGCACGGCACCTTGCAGCGCGTATGGTGTCCTGCGGGTGGCGTGGAGCGCCGTATGGTGGTATATACCCCTGCGGGTTATGAGTCGTCGTCGGAGCGTTACCCTGTGCTCTACCTCCTACACGGTATGGGTGGCGATGAGGAGGCTTGGGTGGCTACGGGTCGCGTAACGGAGATTATGGATAACCTTATCGCCGAGGGCAAGGCCGAGCCTATGATTGTGGTGATGACCAACGGTTGCACCAAGCATCGCTCAGCCCCAGGCTTTTCGGGCGAGGGTATGTGGCGCCCCTATATGAGTGGCTCGATGGATGGCTCATTCGAGGAGATGTTCCCCTCGATTGTCGAGTGGGTAGATAAGAGCTACCGCACCATATCGCGCAAGTCGGCGCGTGCTATTGCCGGCCTCTCGATGGGTGGCTTCCACTCTATGCAGATATCGAAGGAGAATCCCCAGATGTTCGACTATGTCGGCCTCTTCTCTGCTGCCATCTTCCGAGGCGATAGCTCTAAATCAGCTATTTATAGCGACTTTGAGCGTAAGCTAAAGAAGCAGTTTGCAGCCCGTCCTAAGCTCTACTGGATAGCTATCGGCAAGACCGACTTCTTGTACGAGGATAATCTCCGCTTCCGTGAGCTACTCTACGAAAATGAGTATCCCTATGTCTATGTCGAGAGCGAGGGAGGACATATTTGGCGCAATTGGAGAGTATATTTATCGCAGTTTGTACCACTCCTCTTCAGGTAATTTGATGTGAAAAGCCGTAATCTGCGGCACCAAACTTAGAGCCTCGAATGGGAAATACATCTTAGTATGTCCCATCCGAGGCTCTTTCATTTGGCACCACATTGGGTCGTGGGGATTGGGTAGGTGGTGTTGTTAATGGGTATATTGGGTATTTATGTGTATACTGGGTACTTCTCGCTATAGCCACTATACCCAATTTAGCCAGTAATACCCATCTATTTTGCGCCTCCCTAAGCCCCCTACTAACAGCGCTCGTTTGTATTATTCAAAATTATCAACGCAGCCAATACGCCGGGTACCCAGCCGAGGAGCGTTAGCAGAAAGACAATGACAAACGAGCCACAGCCCTGGTCGATAACGGCCAGGGGTGGAAATAGTATCGAAAGAATTACTCTAAAAAGCGACATAAAAGTGTTGTTTTGCAGTTTGTTACCAAACAATAGATGTTACCGAGCGACCAGCAAGTGTCAAGACGAAATCACCCTTGGGGCTTCGTACAACAACCCTCTGGTCACTCTCCTTGTCGTTGAGTACCACAGCCGAGAGCGTGCCATCGGGGTTCTCGAATGCCGAGAGTGTTACGCCTGCACCCGACGACTTGATGCGCTGAGCACCGCGCTGTACCGCCTTCGACATATGGCCGATGGCGTACCAGTGGCTACGATAGGTGAGCGTGTTGTAGGCATACGAGCCGTCGCAATCTACGAATCCGTAGCAGGTGGTGCAACCTCCGGGACGGTTGGGGCCACGCTCCGCATCGAGCATAAAGTTCCAGAGCACTACGGCACGGCAGTAGTTGTTGATAGTGCCGAGACATACCTCGCGGATATGCCAGAGCAGGTTATCGCCAAAGTTGGGACACCAAGTGCCGATGCTCTGCTCCGTGAAGTAGATGCTCTTTGTGGGGTCGGCCTTGTAGATCTGTGCAAGTGCCGATGAGCTACCACCATAGGCGTGCCAAGCCGAGCCCTCGACATACTTCGATGCCTCCTTGTCGGCATAGATATTCTTTACAAAGTCCGTAACATCGAAGTTGTGGTCGTAAATCCATATCTTGGTGTCGAGTTCTGCAGCCTCGAAGGCCGGGCCGAGGTTGTTCTTGATAAAGTTGCGCTGCTGCTCCCACGACATATAGGTAGATGCCGAGTTACCATCGTGCAGAGGCTCATTCTGCGGTGTGATAGCCTCAATCTTAAAGCCGTTAGCCTCCATCTCCTCTACCCACATCACAAGATACTGGGCATACTCATCGTAGTATTCGGGGTTGAGCTTGCCACCCGCCCACTCTGTGTAGGGCTCGTTAGAGTAGCGGTCAATCTTCATCCATAGTGGGGCAGTCCAAGGTGCTGCGATAATCTTCACATCGGGGTTGATAGCCAAAATCTCGCGCAAGATGGGGAATAGATATGTCTCATCCTCCTCGTGTACGCCGAAGAACTCCAAGCCCTCCTTGTCGCACCAAGTGAACTCCGAAAGCGAGAAGTCCGAGCAGCCAATCGAGACGCGGATATAGTTGTAGCCAAGACCCTCGGTGGGGTGGAATGCCGCCTTGAGAATCTTCTCACGGTCGGCGGGCTTCATCTTCGAGAGGTTGTATGCCGACGAGCCTGTGATAGCGGGGCCAAAGCCCTCCATAGTCTGATAACGGGTGCTGTTGTCGATGCTAATCTCCACAGCGTCATTGGGCAGAGTGCTTGTGTCGCTTGCCTCGATATCCTTGAATAGCATTGTTTTAGATGCTGTGGTCGTGATAGCCTTAACGCCCGCTTCGGGGAAGTTGTAGTCTATCTCGCCCGATGTCTTAACCTCGATGCCCACAACATTGGTATATACCGAGTTGCGACCCGCAATGCCGTAGACCTTGTAGGTGTAGCCCGCCTCCAAACCATCGAAGGTGAGGGTGGCTGTCTCGGTGAGCTTTGTGCCCTTTGTCATTGCAGTAAGCTGGGGTGTTTGAGACTCTGCATCGAGAAGTAGGCAGTAGGCGATGTCTGCATTTTTTAGCGTTACAGCGACCTCTACCGTGTTGTCGGTGGCGTTTGTCTGCCTAAGCTCGATAGTCGTCTTATCCTCATTGGGGGTAGGCGCTGG
>JAZULJ010000044.1:0-42859 GCA_045603045.1 Alistipes sp. | reverse complement strand
TTCAGGCTGATGATTGAGAGGGTGCAGATGCGCCCTTATCACATGAAAAACAATTTCTTGTCAGAAGCCGTGAGATGTGGTGCGAAATGAAAGTACCCTGGATGGATAGTACTTGACGTACATTCCATTCAGGGTATCTTTTGGTTTCGTGCCGCAGATTGCGGCTTATCACAAGAAATTACTTTACTACAACGCAACGGTTAATCTTAGCACCATGGTTCTCGAAAGCGCGAACAGTATCACCCTTCCAATCAACTACGATGCGCTCCTCAGCGATGCCGTTCTCAACCAAGTATGCCTTAACATTCTCGGCACGCTTCTTAGAAATGCGCTCGTTGATAGTCGCGTTACCTGTCTCCTTATCTGCGTAGCCGGTAACGTAAATCTTAGAATCACCCTCCTTTGCAAGAGCGATGTAGCTATCCAATGTAGCCTTAGTGTAAGCTGTGAGGTTAGCCTTGTCGATGTTGAAGAATACAACAGTCTCGGGGTTGGGAATTACAACCTCCTTGTTCTGGCACTCCTCCAACTGCTTGCGGAGATTATCGGTCTCTTCATTGAGGTCGCTAATCTTGTTGTTAGCATCGCCAAGCTTGTTGTTAGCGTCGTCAATCTTTTCATTCAAGCCAGCGATTGTAGCCAAGTAGCCATCAACCTCCTCCTGTGAGTGAGAGATGTTCCAGCCGCGCTTGTTGAAACGATAAGCAACACCTACTGATGCTGAGAATGTAACAGCATAGGTACCGCCACCCTTAATCTCGGGAGCGAGAGCCTCCTCGGGAAGTACCCATGTGCGAAGGTCGAGCTGAATGTCGAGCTGCTTGCATACGCGGAACTTATTCAACAAACCTGCTGTGAAAGCGAACTCACCATCGTATGACTTGATAGACTCCTTAGTCCAAGTCATTGCAGTATAACCAAAACCGGCATAAGGAATAGCGTAATATACGCGATCCTCACGGTAGCCACCAATCCAGTTAGAGAGGTTTACCAAAACATCGCCGTGTACGAATACATAGGGAGTCTGGAAGAGATCACCGCTATAAACCTCAGGGTTGAAAGAGTAGTTCTGGAACTGACCACCGTCGAGCTGCAAACGAGCACCCACGATAGGCACAAACCACTTGGTTACACCGAAGTTAGCATTCCAGCTATTACGATCGAAAAACTTACCGACATCCTTACCCTCGCCGTTAACATCGAGGTAAGATGAGCCGAAACCTGCTGAAATCTCCCAGTTGTCCCAGAACTTGTTTGTCTCGTGACCCTGCCAACGACGCTTCTCGATTTTCTGGGTCTCCTGAGCCATAGCATCCGTAGAAGCCAACGCAAATACGGCTACCAATACAGAAAGTAGAACTTTTTTCATGTTTTTGATAATTTAAAGTTATTTTACACCTAATTCATTCCTAATCTTCGTAGGCCGACAATGCGACCCAATTACACATTCGGACTCACAAATATACAAATAATATACAAATAAACATATTTTTTGCACTTTTTTTTAACAAAAATAGGCGGTATTTGAATATTATAACACATTTACAGTGTCTCCGCGAGGACAAAAATATAGTTTATTTGTCTCTTACCAAGATACTGTGCTCACCATATCGAAGCACACAGAGGTACAAAAAAACGAGGAGAAGACGTTGGTCTTCTCCTCGCATTATACTCCAAAAAGTGTCAATTAGCGAACAGTAGGTTTGAGCTCTGCAAGGGTGCTCTTCGACATCTTCTTCGATGTGTTCATCGCAGCTGCGGGGATAGTGTAGCTAAGCTTCTCGATAGCCGGAATCTCCTCATCATATACGAGGCTGGTAATCAAACCACCCGAGTTATTTTCCTTAGCCTTCTCTGCCTTATACCAATCTACGAACAACTGAGGATTGGGGTTAACGCCAGCACGAGAACCGTTAATAATCTCAACAAAGAGATTAGTATAGTAACCCTCAGTATCCTCTGCCACAGCCAATACGTATGTGGTCTCGCTGTAAGATACGTATGTTGCAGCCATCACATGAGACTTGGGACCCTCATACATCGCGAGAGCTACGTACTCATCGGGGTTCAAAGGCTCTCTGGTACCACGCATATCGTAGTAGAAATTCTTAAGCATAGACTCATCCGAGAAGCTAACAGTCAAAGGCATGATAGCGTAGTCAGCCTTCCAATAGTCCCATGTGTCAACAGCCTCAGCACCCTCAGCACCAAGAGCGATGATAGAGTCTATATCGAAGTAGCCCATGGTCTCAACATTCATCTCCATATTCGAAGGTCTATCCTCCTTGGTTGTGAATGTTGTTGTGAAGAGGTCGGTCGTAACCACACCACCACGGTAACCAAATGCATATACAACATACTCAGTGCCAGCAGCAAGCTTATCCTTGGCGTTTACGGGAATGTACTTGGCATCACCGTTCATAATAGCTACGCCCACCTTCTCTATGATACTATTAATGCGCATAGCATCGTTGAGACCATAAGTCTTCCACTCATCCATCACAACTATACCGGCAGTGTAGGGGTCATCGTTTGTGGTCTTCCACATTATTGTTGCCGTATCCTTAGTGATATCCTTAACAACGATATCAATCTCGTTGTCCGACATCTCAACAACATCGGTCTTTACCACCTCGAAAACAGGTACCGTAGCGCACAACGCCGAATCATTAACGGCGAATGCATATACGTAGTACTCTGTCTCGGCCAAGCAGTCGAATTCATAGGTATCCTGGATGTATGAGCAGAACTCCGTCATGTAACCCGAGATAGTAGCATTCTGCTCATGTGACAGGTATGTAGCAACGAATTTATTGTTAAACAACTCGAAGTAACGAGCGGGCTCAATACCGAGCTGTGCACACTCAGCATCAACAACCTCCTTCTCCAAAACATCGAAGTAGAAAGCATCGTAATAGTCCGACGGAGCATTTACGGTAACATTAAGGTAGTTAGAATTTACAGTATGCTGGATATCGAAGTCCATCTCGCCCAGGGTAACCTTAGCCGTAGTGAACTTGTAGCGAGTGATATCCGAGAGACGCTGCTCAGTTTCGGGGTCGTAATAATATACAACGAGGTAATAGTCGGTCTCGGGAGCAAGGCCCGTAGGCATAACATCATACTGGTTGCCGTATTTCGTACGCTCCTCTGCAATCGCAGCGGCAGTCATGCTGTGCCAGTAGCCAAGGGCACCGAAGTACTCCCACTCGTACTCAAACATAGCCTCGTCGGTCTGCAAGTTATTCTGCTCAATCTCCTCAATCGTGTAAATGTTATAGATGTAGCCAAGGTCCTGATTTGCAGGATATACTTCAAGCACAGCTGTGAAGTAACCTGCCTCAGCGACCTCAATCTCGAATGTGAGATCCTGAGCCAAAGCAGCAGCCTGATTTACAGTAAATGTTTGTGTCTGAGCACCCTTGTAGCTTACCTCAACGACGCTCTGACGAGGAGTCTCAACAGAGTTACGCTCAACAGAGAACTTGATAACACCAGGAGTAGCAACATCTACATCGGTAATCCAATCCTCTGCGGGGCTAACTGTTACGTTCTGACCCTCCACAGGAGTTGTGATAGTGTAATTCACGGTGTACTCGCCGCCATTTGCAGCAGCCTCAACCGTTGTAGCTTTAAGGTTGATAGATGAGGTGTAACCCTCGGTTGGGGTCTCTTCGGGCTCATTACAACCTACCAAAAAGAGCATGCTCAACAAGGGAAGCAGTGCCCACAAAGATTTAGTAAATTTGTTCATTTTTGTTATGTTTAGAAGTTAATAATTAAAAAATTCCTCAATTCTCGTAGGTCGAATTTATAAAAACACACTAATTCAACTTTGCAAATGTACAAAAAAGATTGAAAATACAAAACATTTTGTACATATTTTTTTATGCGCATGCGCGCAAAGAGGAAAGAGTACAGAGTACAGAGTACAGAGCAAAGTGGAAAGTGGAAAACGGAAAACGGAAAACGGAAAACGGAAAACGGAAAAGGGAAAAGGGAAAAGGGTTGCAGATACAACACTCGGCGAATTTGGAGTCGATGGGCTGTACTTGGCGTACTGCCCATTGGCGACATAATTCGTTAGCGGAAGTAGATGCGCCCTTATCACAAGAAATTTCTTGTCAGAAGGGGTTAGGCTTGGTCTCGACATGAAATTGGGCTGGATGGATAGTACTTGACGTACATTCCATTCAGCCCAATGATTGAGAGGCCGAGAATGACCTCTTATCACAAGAAAAACAATTTCTTGTCAGAAGGGTTGCAGATGTGCCCTCGATAAAGAAATCAGCCTGGATAGGTAGTACTTGGCGTACGTCCTATTCAGGCTGATGATTAAGAGGGTGCAGATGCGCCCTTATCACATGAAAAACAAATTTCTTGTCAGAAGCTGTGAGATGTGGTGCGAAATGAAAGTACCCTGGATGGATAGTACTTGGCGTACATTCCATTCAGGGTATCTTTCGGTTTCGTGCCGCAGATTACGGCTTATCACAAGAAATTACGCCCATTTAACAAGCGCAAAATCCATACGATGCTCCAACTTATCGTTTGAAGGGAAGACACGTAACGCAACATCGAACATACCTGTATTCTCGGGTTTGTAGTCGAGTGCAAGCGTCACGGTATTACCCTCCGAGGCTACAACCTCCAAGCGGCGTGTCGCCACAACATTGGCAGCCTGACCTGCCTCAATCTGTGTTGCCACAACCAACTCGGCGCCGATATCCTCCTTAGACAAGCCTGCAAGGTCGAGGGTAAGCTCAAAGTGATACTTCTTACCCACGAACATCGCCTCGCTCTCAATCTCTGCACGCTTAACATCAAGGATAGCGACATTGTCCCAGGCTGCCGACACCTTACGTTTCCAGGCGGCAATCTGACGTGCCATGAGGTAGTCCTTATCGAGCATAAGCGACTTGCGAGCTGCGAGCTTATTGTAGAAGCGCTCCTCATAGTCGATGAGCATGCGGTTGGTGGTGAAGTTCGACGCGATGTCGGCAACACACTTCTTAACCGAATTTACCCAGCGGTGTGGCACGCCATCCTCGGCACGATCGTAGTAGAGAGGTACAATCTGCTCCTCAATGGTGTTATAAATCATCTCGGCGTCGAGCTCATCCTGGAAGCGCTGGTCGGCGTAGCTGCGCTCCATGGGCAGCATCCAACCGGCACCCTCCTTATAGCCCTCAACCCACCAACCGTCGAGAACCGAGAACTGCATAACGCCATTCATCACGCACTTCTCACCCGAAGTACCCGATGCCTCCAAGGGACGTGTGGGCGTGTTGAGCCATACATCGACACCCTGGACCATGCGGCGGGCGAGCTCCATGTCGTAGTTCTGCAAGAAGACAATCTTACCCACGAACTCGGGCATTGCCGATACCTCGACGATGCGCTTGATAAGCTCCTGGCCGGGCTTATCGTTGGGGTGAGCCTTACCTGCGAAGATGAACTGCACGGGGCGCTCCTTGTTATTCACCAATGCCGAGAGACGCTCGAGGTTGGTGAAGAGCAGGTAGGCACGCTTATATGTTGCGAAGCGACGCGCGAAGCCGATGGTCAACACATCGGGCTTGATGCTCTCGACAACCTGCACCATCTGGCGGGGCGACTGCAAACGTACCTGCGTGGGGTCGCTGAAACGCTTACGTATGGTCTTGATGAGACGCTCTTTGAGGAACATGCGCTCCTGCCAGAGCTCCTTATCATCAATCTTGTGCACGTTCTGCCATGCCGGGATATCGTAGGTATGACCCTCGAAGGCCTCGCCGAAGTACTTAGAGTAGAGGCGACGAAGGTTTGAGGCTACCCATGTAGGGAAGTGAACACCATTTGTTACGTAGCCTATGTGAAGCTCGTTCTTGAAGTATCCGGGCCACATGTTGCCAAGGATATCCTTCGACACCTCGCCATGCAACCACGACACGCCGTTTACCTCCTGCGAGAGGTTACATGCGAGTACCGACATCGAGAACTTCTCATTGGGGTCGCTGGGGTTGGTCTTACCAAGGTTGATGAACTGGTCCCAGGTGATACCAAGGACATCGGGATAGTGCGACATATACTGACGAATCATCGACTCGGGGAAGGCATCGTGGCCTGCGGGTACGGGGGTATGCGTCGTGAAGAGCGACGACGAGCGTACAACCTCCAAAGCCTCTGAGAATGAGAGACGCTTGCGTGCAATGAGGTTACGAATGCGCTCAATGCCGATGAACGCGGCATGACCCTCGTTGCAGTGATATACCTGCTGCTTGATGCCCATCTTCACAAGGGCACGGATACCACCCACACCGAGCAATATCTCCTGCTTCAAACGATTCTCCCAATCGCCACCATAGAGGTAGTATGTTACCTGACGATCCTCTTCGAGGTTAGCCTCATAGTCGGCATCGAGCAAGAAGAGGTCGGTACGTCCCACCTGACACTTCCAAACACGAGCCGAAAGGCTACGGCCGGGGAGTGCCACCTGCACGGTCGTCCAGTTGCCATCCTC
Organism: Alistipes sp.; assembly: GCA_045603045.1. Classification (GTDB taxonomy): domain Bacteria; phylum Bacteroidota; class Bacteroidia; order Bacteroidales; family Rikenellaceae; genus Alistipes. The sequence goes on along the minus strand of JAZULJ010000044.1, from coordinate 36,357 downwards.
ATCACGTACAGGCGAGATGGGGAGCTTAAAGAAGTTCTGAGCCTCGTATGTTGCCTCCTGAGCACCCTGCGACGAGAGACGCTGCGTGAAGTAACCGTAGCGATACAGGAGACCTACGGCAACCATGGGCACATTGCGGTCAGAGGCCTCTTTGAGGTAGTCTCCGGCAAGAATACCGAGACCTCCCGAGTAGATTTTCAACGACGAGTGCAGACCATACTCCATTGAGAAGTAGGCAACCTTAGCGTGCTCGGGCGAGGGCTTCTCCGACATGTAGTCGCAGAACTGCTTATATACGGCATCCATCTTCGCGAGGAACTCCTTATCGGCGGTAAGCTCCTCGTAGCGTGCTGCCGAAATCTTATCGAGCAGCGCGATGGGGTTGCGGTCAACCTTTACCCACAACTCGGGCTCCGCGTACTCGAAGAGGTCGCGGGCACCAGCCGTCCAACACCACCATAGGTTGCGCGACAACTCCTCGAGGGGCTTCAAGCGCTCGGGAATAGCCTTCTCGACCATCATTCGGTGCCATGTGGGGCGGTTCGATGTGAGCTGCTGACGCACGAAGTTAATCTGCTCGGCACGGTCGCCACCGTCGATGAATACACGGTTGGTGCGCGATACGGAGTTGTCCATTGCCTCGCCGTAGGCCACCCTATACTCATTGAAGAGCTTTGACCAGAGGGCTGTCGATGATATCTCCTGTGCCGAGGTGCGTGCAGCCTCGTATGTCTTGTCATCCATGTCGATATACTTGCGGATGACGTCGGTAATCTGCAATACCACCTCGCGCTCGTTGTAGTCATCACGACGCACGATTTCAACGCCTGTGTGGTTTGCCTGCTTAGCTACCCACATGCCGAAACCTGCGAGGGTTGTGGTAACAGTAGGTACGCCGAAAGCCACCGACTCGAGGGGAGTGTAACCCCAAGGCTCGTAGTACGATGCAAAGACGGTGAGGTCAACGCCTGCCAATACGTCGTAGTAGGGCATATCGAAAATGCCGTCGCGACCATTGAGATAGGTGGGCACGAAGAGCACCTTAACGCGTGATGCCGATGTTGAGAGGATGCTGCCCTCGATGCTCTGCGACACCTGATCCCAAGCCTCCGACTCCAAGTAGTGAGTGAGGAAGGGCTTCTGCGAGGGGTCTATCGGCATCGACTTATCGGCGAGATGCTGCACGAGGTCCTGGCGCACGCCTGCCGTAGCTGCGGGCACGGCGATAACAGCCAACACGTCGCGATTGAGGTTGCTCGCTGCGAGCTGCTTCAACGAGTCGAGAAAGACGTCGATGCCCTTGTTGCGAAACTCGTAGCGGCCACTCGTAGCCACAATCAGAGGCTCTGTACAGAAGTCATAATCCCATGTTGCCGAGGCTACGTCGATAAGCTTACGACGTGCTGCCGCACGCTTCTCGGCGAGTTTCTCGCCTACGGGCACAAAGCCATTCTCGAAGCCATTGGGTGTGATGCGTGTAACCTCACGACCGAGCAGGTACTTACACTCGTTCGCGGTGATATCGCTAACCGTGAGGAAGGCATCTGCGTATGTTGCTGCGGCCTTCTCCAACGAGTGCTTCGCCATGACGTTGAACTGACGAGCAAGCTCGTCGGCGTTAAACTTATGAAGGTCGTTGTAGAGGGGCAGGCGGTTGCCGGCAATGCAGCGACCGATAACCGTAGCGTGTGTCGAGAATACGGTGGTTACATAGGGGGCGTTGTCGCGCAAGTAGAGCGAGCCCGATGCCGTCATCCACTCGTGGAAGTGAGCCACAACCTTACCTGTCGAGGCACCCATAGCCTCGGTCAACGAAGCTATAACGACACCCGCTGCGTGGCCAAACAATACAGGCTCAACATAATCCCACTGACCCGACAACGAGTCAACGTGATACGAATCCCACAACTGCTTCAATATGGCATCCTTCTGACCGAAGAACGACTTGAAATCTATGAGGATGGCGATGGGGTTACCCTCGATAGCCCAGCGACCGATGCGGACACGCACACCGCGATTGTAGAGCGACTCGCGCCATGCTGCCATAAGCGTATTATCCTCCCTGAACTCGGGATTTGCGGCATCCTGCGAGAAGTCGGGACCGATAGTGATATACTTATCGCCCAACAAACCCTTTACCGTCGGTGCCTTTGATGCGATGACAGTGTGTATGCCACCCACCTTGTTGCACACCTCCCAGCTCACCTCAAATAGGTAGTCGGGAGCCAAATTTACATTACTCATAAAGTCTGTTTTATAAAATTATTTTGTCCTATTTTCGTCGGAACGTTATACAACGACCCATCGCGCCAACGCTCACGCGCGACGACAATAAATCAGATGCAAAGGTAATACAAATATTTAATAAAGAAAAATCTTTTTAAATTTTTTTAATAAATGGCGGTTATCCTCCGCCGAACGGTCATATTCCGAGCGTGAACGGTAACAATATTTATGCCGATTGGGGAGCAGCGCTACCCCGCTAATGCCTCACAACGACATAATGGAGAGATATTTGCCGGGGGACGGAAGCATCGGTTATTGTCCCGAAAGGCCCCGAAAAGCATCAATATTTTGTTTATCGAACAAAAAAGTTTATCTTTGTAGATTGAAATAATATCGTTTGACGAGTATGAAGAAGATATTGGACATTCACTACGAGCACTACGACTCGACGCGCGACCTCGCCGAGGCCGACTATCAGTTGGTATTAGAGGCAGAAGAGGCAACAAAGACCGCCAATGCACGCTACTCCAACTTCCATGTGGGCGCTGCCGTACGTCTGCGCAGCGGCATCACACTCCACGCCTCGAACTTCGAGAGCGAGGTATATCCCGCGGGCTTATGCGCCGAGCGCTCGCTACTCTTCTACGTCGAAGCCAACTACGCAAGCGACCCCATTGAGGCGTTGGCCATAGCCTCCGTACCCTCGGAGCGCGAGTGCTACCCCTGTGGGCAGTGTCGCCAGGTGATTGTCGATGTGGAGCGTCGTCAGAAGAGCCCTATACGCGTGATAATGAGCGGCGCAGGAAGCGCTACCGTCGTAGATAGCGCTGAGAAATTATTACCCTTTACGTTTAAACTATAAACCCGCGATAACGTGTTCACTATTAACGACATACTTTATGAAGACAACCATCTGTTGGTTGTCAATAAGCACGCGGGCGACCTCGTACAAAGCGACCCCGACGGCACGGAGGCCATCGAGGACCAGATAAAGGCGATGATAAAGATTCGCGACCACAAGCCCGGTGCCGTATTCCTCGGCGTAGTACATCGCATAGACCGTCCCGTGAGTGGTGCCGTCATCTTCGCCAAGACATCGAAGGCCTTGGCACGTCTGAACGAGATGATACGCAACGGCCAGATTAAAAAGAGCTACTGGGCAATCACCGAAAGCCGCCTCACAGAGGAAGAGGGCGAGTTGCGCCATTGGATAGTGCGCAACCCACGCACCAACCGCTCACATGCCCACCTCTCACCCAAGAGGGATGGCAAGGAGGCGCTACTCGCATACCGCGTACTCGGCGCATCGACAAACTACACCCTCGTAGAGGTTGACCTAAAAACGGGACGCCACCACCAAATACGCACACAGCTATCGGCCATAGGATGTCCCATCAAGGGCGACCTCAAATATGGAGCAAAGCGCTCGAATAAGGATGGCGGCATATCGCTGCACTCGCGTCGCGTAGAGTTTCAGCACCCCGTGCGTGGCGAGCAGATGACAATCACTGCCCCCGTGCCCAAGAGTGATAACCTATGGAGCTTCTTCGAGGAGGCACAACAATAGCCTATGCGACTTCTTATTCAGCGTGTTACGTCGGCCGTATGCCACATCGACGGCAAGGCATACTCCTCGATTGGCGAAGGTCTCATGACACTCGTCGGCATAGGCCACGACGATAGTCGCGAGGATATAGAGTGGCTCGCCAACAAGCTCGTCGCGATGCGCATCTTCGATAACGAGGCGGGCGTCATGAATCGCTCGGTGCAGGATGTCAAGGGGGACATCATGGTCGTAAGCCAGTTTACGCTCCACGCCTCAACAAAGAAGGGTAACCGCCCTTCGTGGATAAAGGCTGCACCCGAGGCCATATCGCGCCCCCTGTATGAGGCCTTCGTGCAACGTGTCGAGGAGCTCTTGGGTCGCAAGGTGGCCACCGGGAGTTTCGGCGCCGACATGCAAATCGAGCTCACGAACGATGGCCCCGTGACGATATGGATAGATAGTAGGAATAAAGAATAATACCCGTAATAACCGATAGTTACATGAAGAGACTTCATTTCATAATCATCGCAATACTCGCCCTCGCATCACTCATCACGGCGTGCGAGGAGGAGACTCGGGAGTTCGCCTGCAACCTAATAGAGATGGAGACGACAAATATCACACAGACCTCCGCAAAACTCTCTGCCACGGTAAATGCCACCGACTATGCCGCCATCGACCGCATGGGCTTCGGCATACGACATGACAAGGAGGCTGAGTTCGAGATTATGGCAAGCAAGACATCGCGCATCATCACATTGGAGCTCTATGACTTGAAGCCAGCCACGGAGTACGAATACTGCGTCTTTGTGATGGCCGCAGGCCAGAAGTTTATGCTTCCGTCAGCAACCTTCACCACCCTCAACGAGGGCGTGGAGCCGGAGCCCGAACCGGAGCCGGAGCCTGAACCGGAGCCTGAACCTGAACCGGAACCGGAGCCTGAACCGGAGCCTACTCCCGACCCCGTACGAGGCAAGACATATCGCACGGGATGGTATGAGTTGCCCGCGGAGAATGATAGCGACAGTAACGGCATAGATGACGGCAACAGCACCTACTACTACGCGCACCACCTATGCGCAGGCAACGAGCGCAACGCTCAGCGCAACGGCAAGGCACGCAACTACTCGGTATGTTTCAGTAGCACTCACCACTGCCCCGTGTGGGTTGCGGCACCTCGCCACGACATGTACGAGGGCTCGGCAAACCGCACAGATGCCTACGGCGCAGACCCCGAGATACCCTCTAATATCCAGTATTCGACTAAAAAGACAGGTGGCGGTTGCAATAAGGACCACATACTCAACTCAACAAAACACACCTCGTCGTCGGAAACAAACCGTCAGGTCTTTTACTACACCAACATAGCACCCCAGTATAGCGACACCTTCAACACGGGAGGTGGCGCCTGGAACAACCTCGAAGACCATATCGACGGCCTGGTATGCCGCGACACGCTGTATATAGTCGTGGGCTGCTACTTTGACAAGTACACCGACAAGTATGGCAACACCGCCAACCCCGCGAAGATATCATTTGGCGGACGCAGCGACGTATCTCGCCCCACGATGTTCTACTACGCGCTGCTACGCACCAAGAGTGGCTCTACGGGTAAGTCTATCGTAAACTGCTCGGCCTCGGAGTTGCAGTGTGCAGCCTTCGTGATGTGCCACGAACAGGATAAGGGACATAAGCCCCAGGCCAAAGACCTTATCTCGGTTGCCGAGTTGGAGAAGCTCACAGGTTTCAGCTACTTCGAGAATGTGCCAAATGCACCCAAGAACAGCTTCACAGCCTCGGATTGGCTGTAAGCATAAAGAGTTACAACCATGCTTATAGCACTACAAAAACGCAAGGAGAACATCGCCGAGTACATACTCTACCTCTGGCAGTTGGAGGATTTGCTGCGCGCCATGCAGTTCAGTCCCGAGGCGATATACGCTACGCTCGTGGCCAAAATTACGGATGCCGACGAGCAGCAGAAGGAGAATATATTTAATTGGTACATGCAGATTGTCGAACTCCTGCGTAAGGAGGGCAAGGAGACGCAGGGACATATGGAGCACACGCTGCACCTCATAGGCGACCTCCATAACCTGCACCTTCAACTCATGAAGCTGCCCATAGGCGAGCACTACCGCCAAACCTATGCTCGCCTTGTGCCGGCACTGCCGCGCCTGCGCGAGCTTATTGACAACGAGGAGATGAGCGACACGGAGCTCTGCTTCCGCGCCCTCTATGCCGCAATGCTCTACCGCATACGTGGCGGCGGCCAGAAGGCTATCGAGGATACCCTCGCCGTGGTATCTCCCGCCATAGGCGAGCTCGCAGCCCTCTACGGCAAAGTGGAGCGTGGCGAGATAGACCTCTTCAAGGAGGAGTAATGGACAAAATGAGGTGCACACCAGGGGAGATAATCGCGACAAAATAAAAATATTTTTCACGATTTATTTGCAATTAAGAAAAAACGTTGTACCTTTGCACCTCGCATAAGTAGCGTAAAAGTAGCTAATAGAGAGTATAAGAGGAGTAAAAACAATAAAAAACAGATACGACTATGGCAATGAAAAGAACTTACCAGCCTTCTCGCCGCAAGAGAATCAACAAGCACGGTTTCCGTCAGAGAATGGCTACTGCCAATGGCCGCAAGGTATTGGCTGCACGTCGCGCAAAGGGTCGCAAGAAGTTGACCGTATCGGACGAGGCAACATTCAAGTACAACTAGTTTGATGTACATCAACGTTGAACTAAGAGCCGCAAGTGAGTCATCTCATTTGCGGCTCTTGGTTTAATCAGGGGTCTGCAAGTTGCCGACAGAGCGCGCAGAAATTAAGGTGTGAGCGAGTCGGGGATAATTGCCGATAGCAGAAATGCCGTCGATGGGTAGTACTCGACCTCCCATTGACGGCATTTTTTTGTTAGCGGAAGCTGATATCCGCCTTACAATCTAAAATTCTATCCGCACTTCGAATAACCACACGACATACAAGTCAAGCAGCCGTTCTGGTAAGCCATATTCTCCTGGCCACACTGCGGACAGCGACCCTTACCGCGAGTACCATCCTTGATATACTGCTTCAAGGCGCGCTCGACACCATTCTTCCAGGTGTTGATAGTCTCGCTATCGAGGTGGAGACCATCTACAAGCTGTACAACCTTGTCGATAGGCATGCCGTAACGCAAGACTCCCGAGATAAGCTTTGCATAGTTCCAAAACTCCTCATCGAAGAGGCGCGAGATACCTCCGATAGTGTTGATATAGCCGTAGCGATCCTGGTACTGGAAGTCGTAGCGCTTGTTACCATCCTTCTCGCATACCTTCAAGATATGACCATGAGTGATGGTCTTGGGGATATACATAGCATCCTCCTCAATCTTACCCGTGAAAATCTCATAGGGACGGTCATCCTGCTTACCAACGAAGGCTATCCAATCCTCCGAGCCGTTCTTGAAGCGCACGATGTCGGCGGGGATAGACTCTGGACGACGGATAGACTCGCTTGAACCCTTGCAGTTCTTCTGACCCTTATTCTTAGACTTAATATCGAGTAACACACCATCGCGGCAACCATCACGATATACCGTAACACCCTTACAGCCACACTCCCAGGCGGTGCGATATACGTCGGCCACGAGCTCCTCGGTAACCTCGTTGGGGAGGTTTACGGTAACCGAGATTGAGTGGTCAACCCACTTCTGGATAGCACCCTGCATTTTAACCTTGGCAACCCAGTCGATATCGTTTGCCGTAGCCTTATAGTAGGGCGACGCTTTGAGCCACTCTTCGAGCTCCTCGTCCGTGATAGACTGCAAACGCGTGGTATCGAAGCCATTAATCTCCAACCACTTAACAAACTGGTGGTGATATACGTAGTACTCGATAAACTTCTCGCCGGTCTCGTCAACGAATGTTGCCACCTGATCCTTATCCGAGGGGTTAATCTTACGACGGCGCTTATATACAGGGCGAAAGACGGGCTCGATACCCGATGTTGTCTGCGACATGAGCGATGTGGTACCCGTAGGCGCGATTGTCAGCATGGCGATATTACGACGGCCATACTTCTGCATGAGCTCCGCAAGCTCGGGTGCCTCGGCAAGGATGCGCTGCACCATGGGGTTGTTCTGCTCCTTCTCGTAGTTATATACGCCAAAGGCACCACGGTCCTTAGCCATATCTACCGATGCGCGGTACGCCTCCACAGCGAGGGTCTTGTGTACGTTCACTGCAAAGTCGATAGCCTCCTCCGAGCCGTAGCGCAAGCCGAGGGCCGCAAGCATATCACCCTCTGCGGTGATACCGAGACCTGTACGACGACCTTTGAGTGCCATATCCTTAATCTTATGCCACAACTCCAACTCCACGCGGCGTACATCCTGGTCCTCGGGGTCCGAAGCGATTTTGTTGATGATGAGCTCCACCTTCTCCAACTCCAAGTCGATGATGTCGTCCATGAGGTGCATAGCCTTGTGTACGTGCGACTTGAAAAGGTCAAAGTTGAACTTCGCCTTCTTGGTGAAGGGCTCATCAACATAGCTCAACAAGTTGAGCGCCAAGAGACGGCAGCTGTCATAGGGACACAACGGTATCTCGCCGCAGGGGTTTGTCGATACTGTGCGGAAGCCCTCGTCAGCGTAGCAGTCGGGCACGCTCTCGCGGATGATGGTATCCCAGAACAACACGCCGGGCTCTGCCGACTTCCAAGCGTTGTGGATAATCTTCTCCCAGAGTTTCTTAGCATCTACATCCTTCGTTACGAGGGGTTCCTTAGAGCCTATGGGGAACTCTTGACGGTATGATGTGCCGTCGATGGCAGCGCGCATGAACTCGTCATCAATCTTGATTGAGACGTTGGCGCCTGTAACCTTACCTGTATCCACCTTGGCGTCGATGAAGCGCTCGGCATCGGGATGCTTGATGAGCAACGAGAGCATCAGGGCACCACGACGGCCATCCTGCGCCACCTCGCGTGTAGAGTTCGAGTAACGCTCCATGAAGGGCACGATACCTGTCGAGGTGAGGGCCGAGTTGAGCACGGGGCTGCCCGTAGGACGTATGTGCGAGAGGTCGTGACCTACGCCACCACGACGTTTCATGAGCTGCACCTGCTCCTCGTCCATGCGGAAGATACCGCCATACGAGTCTGCGGGGTTCTTGTGGCCGATAACGAAGCAGTTAGAGAGTGATGCTACCTGCATGTTGTTACCGATACCTGTCATGGGGCCACCCTGGGGTATGACATAGCGGAAGTGGTCAAGGAGTTCGAATATCTCCTTCTGGTCGAGGGGGTTAGGATAGTTACGCTCGATGCGTGCAAGCTCCTTAGCGATACGATTGTGCATATCGACAGGCGTAGTCTCGTAGATGTTGCCGAACGAGTCTTTGAGGGCATACTTGCTCACCCAGACTGTTGCTGCGAGGTCATCACCCTGGAAATACTCCTTGGTGGCGGCTACTGCGTCATCATACTTCACCGTCGAAAGCTGCTCTGGTGTAGTTTGTTTTGTCATGGTCGTTATATTATTATTTATTTTGTTGTCGTATCATGCCCTTCGTCAACACGCGTCATGGGCGGCCCCATACATCGGAGACCGACCACTGCTCGGCGTCTCCACCCATCCATGAGCACCTCTTGTCCAATCCCTATCCTACGGATAGATTACAAAAAAGGCGAACCTTGGGATTACAAAATTCGTGATTTTTTATCGGATAAAAAAATCTGAAACAGACCTTTTTTCGACATGTTATTCACAATAATAAAAAAGGTGCGTCAGAGCTATTTCTAACGCACCTTTTGTCTCAATTTTTTTTCGACAACCTCGTCCAGCGACGCATCATCAATCGCAGCAGCCACAGCGCCACGAAGCCCGCAACGAGACCCACGCACACTCCTAAAAGTATGTCCTGCGGGAAGTGGCAAGCAAGGTAAATACGTGAGTAGCAATATAGTAACGTTACTACGACCATCACCGCGGTAAACCATCTTCGTCTTATTACCACTGCCGATAGTAGCGCGAGGGCCACCATCGTCGCGGCATGTGCCGAGACCGTACCATAGCGGCCGTGGTCATAACTCGGGACGTGCATATCCTCGATGGCGTTGCTCCACATGGGTCGCTCACGAGCAGGCAGACTCGGCCACACATCACCCAGAGGCCCCGTATGCTTGAAGATGCCCGCGACCATATCCGCAAGACCCATGGCCACTGCCGCAGCCACGACAAAGAGCAGCACGCCTCGCCACGCATAGCGGCGCCATACCATATATAATATAAGTATATAGAGCGGCAGCCACATCGCCACGCCCGAAACGGCACACATCAGCGCATCCATGACGTTGCCACCATCGAAGTTAAGAGCCTCAAAGAGGGCTATATCCCATGTCGTATTCATCCTATCGTAAGGTTAAAATGCCGCATATATGGGCAACATACTCTCTACATCTGCTGTCGCCGCGAGCATGGCGTCGCACTGCATGGTGAGCCACACCGCCACAACGATAACCACAACCCACACAACCAAGCCTCCACGCGTAATGAGACGCTCGCAGCCCGCATCAAAGCGCTTAGGCGCGAGATGCAACAAGTAGCCCACAGCCATAACCGCAAGAGCGAATCCCGACTGCTCGACGGTGGGAAGGATATCGTTCAGCGAGAAGTTATAGACGATATTATGGAGCATCGTCTGCACCTCGACGACATCCTCTGCCGCGAAAAGCAACCATCCGAAGGCCACGACATGAAATGTCAGGAGCGTGGCGGGCAGACGCCACCACACCTTCATATCACCACCTACGGCCTTAGCTGCGGGCACCACACGCAGCCACAACTTATGGAGCGCGAGGGCGACACCATGATAGGCACCCCACAGCACAAACGTAACACTCGCACCATGCCACAAGCCTCCGAGAAGCATTGTCAGGAAGAGGTTAAGGTATGTCCTCAGCTGCCCACGACGGCTGCCACCGAGCGGTATATAGAGGTAGTCGCGCAGCCACGTGGAGAGCGATATATGCCACCTATGCCAAAACTCCGTCACGGTGGCCGACTTATAGGGTGCATCGAAGTTATCAGGGAGGCGGAAGCCCATGAGCAAGGCGATGCCGATGGCTACATCCGAGTACCCCGAGAAGTCGCAATATATCTGCAACGTGAAGCCATAGATAGCCATGAGCGTTACCACACCACTACTGCCCAACTCACCCGCAAAGGCGGGCTCGACAAGCAGAGTACCCACGCACTTGGCGATGACTGCATATTTAAGGATGCCACGAGCGATGAGTACCGCGGCACGCCCCACATCGTCTCGCCCGACATGACACTCACGGCGCTCAATCTGTGGTATAAACTCGCTATTGCGCACCAACGGGCCGAGGAACATCTTCGGGAAGAACGACAACAAAAAGAGGTAATCGATGGGGTTACGCAGTGGTCGTATCGTACCGCGCGAGATATCCACGACGTAGGCGATAGACTGAAAGACAAAGAACGAGACACCCGCAGGTATCGCCACAACCTCAAAGTTGAGTGTACCCGCACCATAGAAGCCATTGAGCATATCGGCAAAGAGTCCCGCAACCTTGAAGTAGGCGAGGATGGCAAGATTTATCGTAACACTGAGAGCCACCCAGCCCCTACCCCGCTTATCGCGCGCACAGCAGCGACCTACAATACGGCCTATGGCATAGTCGTTCATGGCTACAAAGAGCAACAACAGCACATATAGCCCCGAGAGCTTATAGTAGAAGTAGAGCGAAATGAGCGTAACATATACCGTGCGCAGATGTCGATGTTCGGCCACGCATATATAGCCCACAAAGAAGAGAGCAAAAAATAGGAGGAAGAGTCCCGACACAAGTGTCATAGGCGACAACGCATCGTAAGCCACGAGCGACAAGAGTCGCTCCCACACACCTATATCGAACTGCAAATACTCCATCGTCGCACCCGCTACTGAGCAACACTGCCATTAAGTACCTCGCGCGTGATAACCCCCGTAACCATATCCACGCGCTCATCGACCCTGCGATTGTGCTCTTCGAGGCGCGCATTATACTCCTCAGTAGTCGATTCCTCACATTCACGTGCCGCAAGACGCGAGTATGCTCGCTCGCATATCGCCGCGACGAGCGACTGTGCTATGCGCTTACCTCCCGCATAGTTGATGTGCGTATGGTCGCCCGCAGCCCACTTACGGGTAACAAAACCGCGGATACCGCCATGCTCGGCCATAGCCTGCGCGATACTCCAAAACGCTACATGCGAGCTATCTGCCGCCGCACGCTGATACTTCGTCAGAGACTCAACAGCACCTATGGGTCGATAGTTACCCTCCTCATTTACCACCCAGCGGTCGCTCACTCCGAGGACGAGAATTGCTGCTTCGGGGAATGAGCGCTCGGCATAGGCCACCATGTCGCACAGCTGGTCGCGGTAGGTCGAGAAGTTACGCTGATTGGGGTTCATTATATTGAGGCCATACTGCAACACTACAAGGTCGTAGCCAACAATATCGTCCATCTGGCGGTTAATCGATGCACTCGTGCCAAAGATGGCGTGTCCGTTATTGCTGCGCACCGAGAAGTTATCCACCGTGACGCCACCATGTCCCTCCAACGAAGCGCCATAGCATATCACATTACCGTACAGCACCTTGAAGGTAACGCTTCGCACGGGCATATCGACCATTATCTGCCGCAAGCGCTCGTCGGCCGTAATGTCAAGTTGGTGTGTGAGCGTATCGTTGAGCGTGAGCTCCACACGGCTACTATCGCGGCTCACAAAGAGCACACGCGCCCTCTCGCACGAGTCGAGCGTGGGGTAAATGTCGAGCGACTGCCAACGTGTCGAGGCGCCCACACCACCCTTCGAGATGTAACCCGAGACAGAGAAGAGGTTGCGCAAGGCCTCGGGTGCCGCCTTGGGCTTCATAATACTATACGATGACCAGCCACGCGAGGTACGCTTAACGCTCTTACGTGCCGTAGCATAGGGAATATCACACGGCACAAAGCCCACACCACGGCCTCCAAAGAGGCGTTGTAGCTCATCGCGCAAATCTACGGTGATGATATCGCCCTCGACAAACGAGTCACCTAAGAAGGCGATGCGCACATCGTCGCCCGCGACAAGTTTATCGACAAACTTGTCGAAACGGGTTATGGCAGCCGTGTCGAAATCCTCGATAGGCGTTATGTTACGTGTGCTATCGGGGTGGATATCTGCCGATGCGACAATACGACGCTGAGGCTTATGCTCCGCAGCCTCACCCAGCATATAGCATAGCGGCGGGCAGCTAAGCAGCGTATCCTGCGCTTGTGTCGCGTGCATCTCTGACAACTCCTGCTCCAAACGCTCCATATCGGCCTGATACTCACACTCTGCCACCTCGCGTTCGGCGGCACGTAGCGACGAGAAGACATCGACACTCTCGAAGCGGTAGCCCATGACCTCAAACGACGGCACGAAGCCGAGGGCCACGACACCCACAGCAACGAGCACAACGACGAGACAGCTACGACCTATGTAGTTCTTTGTTTGCATGCGTTTAATTACGGCGCGAGTTGATGAGCGATATGTAGTATAATATTGTGGCTATGGCACTCAGCGCCGCCACAAGGTAGGTGCGTGCCGCCCAGCGCAACGATATGCGGGCACCCTCGATGTCGGAGCCCTGCAAGTTGCCACTACGCTGCAACCAGTCGAGCGCACGCTCCGAAGCGTTATACTCCACAGGGAGCGTAACAATAGAGAATACCGCCGACATAGCAACGAGGCCTATGCCTATCCAGCAAATAGTGGCGTTCTCGGTAGAGGCAAGGATGGCGATGCCGATGAGTATTACCCATGTGGCTATCTGCGACGAGAAGTTGACGATGGGCACCAACCGTGAGCGCAGCTTGATGGGGGCATAGCCCACGGCATGCTGCACGGCATGTCCGCACTCATGGCATGCCACAGCCGCAGCAGCTATCGAGCGCGACGAATAGACGCTGTCGCTGAGGTTGACGGTCATCGTCTGCGGGTTGAAGTGGTCGGTGAGGTGTCCCTTGACATGTGTTACCTTCACGTTGTAGATACCATGGTCGTACAGCATACGCTCTGCAAGTTCGGCACCTGTCATACCACCGGGCGAAGATACCTGAGAGTACTTCGCAAAGACGCTCTGCAAACGCGCCTGCACAATGTAGCCAACTACGGCGATGACTATCATCAGCAGCATAGAGCCACCCGTAGATATATTCGCAAAGAGCCCATTCGACGCCTCGGCACTCTCCGAAGCGTAATTGACATAGGTCTGCAACAGTGTAAACATAGCCGCAATAATTATTTATGCTTAAATCAGCGTATATACGTATGCCACATAGCAAGCGAGGAAGATAAGACCCTCGACACGCGTAATCTTATCACGGCCAATAACGTATGCCGAGAGCATAAGCACGATAACACCGGCTACGGCAACGTATATATCAAACATCTTTACCTCGCCCATCGTCAAGGGAGTAACCGTCGAACATGCGCCAAGTACAAGCAGTATGTTGGCAATATTCGAGCCGAGGACATTACCTAACGCCAACGACGCACGACCCTTGAATATCGATACAAGGCTCGATGCCAACTCCGGCAGCGACGTTCCTCCCGCCAAGAGGGTGATGGCAATGGTAGCCTCCGACACACCCCACTGACGTGCGATGACCACAGCGTTATCCACGCAGAGGTTACCGCCATAGATAAGGCCACCGAGACCCAAAAGTATAAACACGAGAATCTTCCATACAGCGAGTTTTGCCTTTGCGGATTCGGCCGACTCGGTCGGTTCAACACTCTGGGCAGACCTCTTTTCGGCGCGTATCATAAAGAGTATCATGACAATATATCCCAACAACATCAAAATACCCTCGAAGCGTGTGATATCCTGATTGAAGAGCGTTACCACCAATAACGCTACCGTAGCCAGTATGCACATCGGAATATCGCGACGCACATTCGAGCGTGTAAAGACCACAGGTGCAAAGAGTGCGCAAACACCCAATATGGCAAGCACATTAAAGTTATTCGAGCCCACAACATTACCTATTGCCATCTCACCACTGCCGCCTACTGCCGAGAGAAGACTGACAGTGAACTCGGGCATAGAGGTACCCACAGCAACAATGGTAAGACCTACAATAAACTCGGGAATATGAAAACGCTCGGCGAGGGCCACAGAGCCATCGGTGAGCCACGATGCACCGACTATAATGAGTACAAGGCCAATAAGAAGAAGTAGATACTCCATAAGTATAGTTCAATTATTGCATAGTTGCACAAAGGTACGAAAAAAAGTGAAAAGCACAAAAACAAGAGTCAAAAGAGCACAAAAGAGGCTAAAAAGAGATAGAGACCGCAGGGAACACTGCTACCGTCATATCCCTTCAATCTCTATTACCAAACGAATAGTTTTTCACCAATTTATAGAAGCTCCCCTATAAGCGCTCTGCATCTACGCCACACAATCGCGCGACAGCCTCACGTCCCTCATCACCGAGTGCAAGCGAGAAGTCATTGACAAACAGCGCGATATGCTTCGATATGACATCGTCATCCATCTCCTGGGCGTGCTCCTTGATGAACCTTCGCGAATCTTCGGGGTGCGCAAAGGCATAGGCTATACTCTCGCGCAACAGACTTTCAAACTGCGTAGCGACCTCGTGAGGCACATCGCGCGCCATGACGATAGCACCCAGCGGCAGGGGTAGCGACATGCACCTCTCCCACTCCACACCGAGGTCGGCGACAAGCTCCAAGTTGCGCCGGTCATAGACGAAGCGTCCCTCGTGGATGAGTACTCCCGCGTCGTAATCGCCACGCTCCACAGCCTCGGCAATCTCCGAGAAGAGGAGCGGCGTACGATGCTCAATATCGGGAAAGAGGCGCGCGACAAGGGCATTTGCCGTAGTATTTAACCCCGGCACGGCTATATGACGAATGGGTGTTCTGTCGCCACAACGACGCACCAACAGAGGGCCGTTACCTCGACCTAATGCCGCACCACTATCCAGAAGCCTGTAATTATCGACTATGGCAGAGAGCAGCGCTGCACTACACTTCGTAACATCGGCACTACGCGATAATGCCCGTACATTGAGTTGCTCTATATCAAGGTACTCGACATCCACATCCAAGCCTCCAAGGTCGATGCGTCGGTTGATGATGGCATCGAACATGAAGGTATCGTTGGGGCATGGCGAGATGGCGAGATGCAGTTTTTGACCTCGCATCCGACTACCTCTTTATAGCTTTTGACTCCTTGGCCTCAGCCTTGCGGCGCGAGAAGCGCCCCATAAGCCAACCGGCGCCAAAAATAATACCCATAAGCGCCAACCATCCGAGAGCCGTCATAATCTCCTCCTTGAAGAAATGCCATACGACATAGAAACATACGATGGCCAAAAACACACCACCGAGATAGAGCCAAAAAACCTTTTTGCTATCCATAGTTATATTATAAGTTGTTTATTTTCACCAATTCACGCGCTAATGCCTCCGCCGCCTCGTCTATACGCCACAGGCTCTTGGCGTCACCCACGTGATTCGATATTGCACGTATCTGCGTTGCGCACAGACCAAGCCTCTCGGCCATGGCATAGAGCGCAGCACCCTCCATATTTTCGATGTCGGCACCCGCAGCCTCGGCACCGGTGCGATGCACCGTGTTGGAAGCCACCGTTGGCAGCTGCGCGGTGCAGTATGTCGCGCGGTGATGCTCCCTGAAACACTCGGGAAGCTCCACGCAGCACTCACTCTCCACCTCACATACGCTGCACACCGCCATATCTCCATACGCCCCTGCGACACCCGCGAGAATGATGAGCGTATCGCACATATCGCCATCAGCGACAACCGATGCCACGACAGAGGCTGCCGTGGCAGCCATACCTACACCCGAGATTACAATCTCGGCTTCGGGGGCAAGATGTCGAAAGGGCGATGCCTCGCACTCGGTAGGAAAGAGGTATATCTTACGCATGACTCAATAGTGCTTCGTAGCGACAATACTGACATAAGTTCCCGAGCAGAGAGGATATTCAGGGGCTACACGTAACCCCTGACTACCCTATCTTCTCATATTCTTGCAATAGTTACTCCAAATGGCCCACTACGGCCTCCAACTCTTCGACGGTGAGGGGGAGAAGCTTATCGCCAATGAAGCGGCTTCCCGTCTCCGTAACAAGCACATCGTCCTCGATGCGTATGCCACCGAAGTCGCGGTAGGCATCGAGAGCGTCGTAGTTCACGATACCCTTGTATAGACCCTCGGCGCGGCTCTTGTCGATAAGCGCGGGGATGAAATAGATACCGGGCTCGTCCGACATCACGGTACCCGCCTCCACACGCCATGTGGCACGATGTACGCATGTCGCCGACCTCTTGGCACGCTCCAATACCGACGAGAAGTCGAACGAGCGTTCGCCGATGTTCTCCAAGTCGTGAACATCCATACCCATACCGTGGCCAAGGCCGTGGGGCATAAACATATACATAGCACCCGCCTCAACAGCCTCCTCAGCTGTGGTCTTGATGAGACCTACACCCTTCAAGCCCTCAGCAAGCGAGAGGTATGCTGCACGGTGAATATCGGGATACATGGTGCCGGGCTTAATCATCGCTTTCACCTCACTGTGCGCGCGCAATACGATGTTATATATGTCGCGCTGGCGGTCGGTAAACTTGCCGCTCACGGGGTATGTACGCGTGTGGTCCGAGCAATAACCCTCAACAGACTCGCCGCCACCATCGACCAGGAGGAGACGTCCAGCCTCCAAAATGCCATCGTGGTTATGGTTATGGAGAGTCTCGCCATGCTGTGTTACGATTGTAGGGAACGACACACCCTGTCCGTACGACTTGGCAACGCCCTCCACAGCACCTGCAATCTCGCGCTCTACGATGCCGGGACGACACATGCGCATCGCCGTCATGTGCATCTTGTAGCCAATCTTAAACGCCTTCTCCAACTCCTCAATCTCCTCTGCCGACTTCTTCTCGCGCATCTCCGCTACGGCAAACATCAGGTCGAGCGATTTACGCTCGTGCAGCATATTGAGCTGTATGCCGAGGATGTCCGAGAGCTCGATTTTAAGTTCTGCACGATAGGGCGGCAGGTAGTGTACAGGGCGGTTGAGGTCTATGGCACGGCGTAACACGTCGCGTATGTCGTTGCGCACGAAGGTCTTCTCAACACCCACCTCGGCACCCAACTCACGGAGTGTAGGCATGGGACCTGTCCAGATGATATCCTCCACAGTGAAGTCATCACCAAAGAGCATCGCCTCGCCCGACTCGGCATCGATAAGACCTATAAGCGAGGGTACGTCAAGACCGAAGTAGTAGCGAAATGTAGAGTCCTGACGATAGTAGTATGTGTTGTTGGGGTAGTTGTTGGGCACCTCGGGGTTTGCGGGCAACAGGATAAGGCCACGACCCACGCGGCGACACAATTCGGCACGACGGCCAATGTAAGTCTCTTTGCTAAACATAGTTATATAGTTTTAAGTTATCTATTAATTTGCTCGTTGTATCATTATGTGGGGGTTGCATGCGGGCTGCAACCACTCTACTATGCGCTTAACATCGCCCTCGGCTAAGCCTATGCACCCCGCCGTTGGCTTCCCGGGAGCACGCCAGGAGTGTATGAATATGGCGCTTCCGGCACCTCGTACTATGGGGTCGGTGTTGTACTCCACCACTACGATATAGCGATACTGCGTCTCGCGCCTCTGCCATAACCGGTCGCCCTCAATGTCGGCACCTGCATCCGGCAAGAAGGTGTTGTATAACTCGCTCTTTGGGTCCTCTATCCACATGTCGTGCTCATGGTACTGTACCATCGGAAAGGCACTCTCGAAGTCGCACTCGTAGTACATACCGCGCCGTAGCTCATATACACCCTCGGGGGTACACCCATCGCCCTCACGCTTTACCGTCGTTGTACCATTGTAGCCCACCGTGCCACGAAGTGTTGCCACGAAGCTCCACATGCCGTCCTTCTTATCGAGGAGCGTTACCACGCTATTGCACCCCTCGGTTGCCTCCACGAGTATCAGCTGCTCACACCCCTTGGGCGCCGCGTGGCGTAACGTCGGCACCTGCGCCCCCGCAGCGAGGACTAAGAGTAGCGCACATAGCGTAAGTATCAAGCGTCTCATCTGTTGCTTTTGGTTTTATATCCTCCTCGCGAGGTGTTTAGTGTTCCTTTCTTAATCTCTCTCGGACAACGATTGAGAGACCGCAGATGCGCCCTTATCACGATAAAGCAACTATCGGGGTACCTCCTTGTACACCTTATCCCCTCGGCGCACCTCCTGCACCGTTTTGAGCGATATGTAATCACCCTGCTTGGCCGACTGCGCAGGTCTCTCGTTGAGCATGATGCCCTCGGCACGCTGCTCCACGACACCCGTCTTCTCGCCCATGAAGAGCAGTGCCTCACCCTCCTGTACCTCGCACGCCTCAACGAGCACCTCGGCAACGCCTATGCGCTTGAAGTAGTTGGTAACCTTGCCCATATACACCTTTTTGAGTGTCGCCGACGAGCCATAGTGCTCGCTATGCTCGACCATGCTCTTGGCAGCATAGTAGCCACCCCAGAAGTCGCGGTTGAAGACGGTGCGCAGGCGCTCTTTGAGGGGTGCCACGCTCTCGGCGTTATACTCGCCACGCTCCATGAGGGCGAGAGCCTCATTGTAGCACTCCACCACGCGCTTAACGTACTCGCCACCACGTGCACGACCCTCGATTTTGAGGACGCGCACTCCGGCACCTATGAACGTGTCGAGGAAGTCGATGGTACATAGGTCTTTGGGCGAGAGGACATACTGCCCGTCGATATCGAGGGCGTGTCCCGTCTCCTTATCGGTGATAGTATATTTACGACGACATATCTGTCGGCAGGCGCCACGGTTTGCCGAGTGGTGCGACTCATGCTCCGAGAGGTAACACTTGCCCGACATTGACATACACATCGCGCCATGGGCAAACATCTCGATACGCACTTTCTCGCCCGCAGGACCACATATATTCTGCTCGTCTATCTGTCGCGCTATGGCGGCAATCTGTTCGAAGGAGAGCTCGCGCGCCAGCACCACAACGTCGGCCCACTGTGCAAAGAAGCGCACAGCCTCGACATTCGAGAGGTTGCTCTGCGTAGATATGTGCACCTCCATACCCACCTCGCGGGCGTAGAGGATGGCGGCAAGGTCGGTGGCGATGATGGCATCGATACCTTCGGCCTTGGCGCAATCGATGATGCGGCGCATGACCTCCATCTCGTCGTCATAGATAACAATGTTAACGGTGAGGTATGTCTTGACACCGGCGGCATGTGCCGTGCGCACAATCTCGGCGAGGTCGTCAAGGGTGAAGTTCACCGATGACGCCGCGCGCATGTTGAGCTGCTCGACGCCAAAATACACCGAGTCGGCACCCGCGGAAATTGCGGCATTGAGCGACTCGTACGACCCCACAGGGGCCATTATCTCTATATCTTTTCTACGTATCATCTCGTTTACTTTTTGCGTCCCATGAGGTTGCGTGCGAACTCTCGCAGATGTAGCGTCTGCTCACTCGGTATCGAGAGGCTATCGAGGATGCCAAGGGCACGCTCGAAGCGCAACTCTATCTGCTGCTCGGTGGCATGCTTAACCTCCAACACGTCGTAGAGGGCCTTTACGCGCGCTATCTTCTCTGCATCCGAGAGCGTGGTGTCGAGGTGCGTCGTGCGCAGCACCTCGCGCTGCTGCTCCGAAGCACGGCTCATGGCCTGCACCATGAGGTATGTCTGCTTACCTTCGAGGATATCGCCTCCAATCTTCTTGCCGAGAGCCTCATCGCCATAGCTGTCGAGCATATCGTCCTGCAACTGGAAGGCGAGGCCGAGTTCCGTGGCAAAGCGGTAAATCTTCTTGATATCCTCGTCCGCAGCACCCGCAATTGTTGCACCTATCATTGCCGAGCCCGAGAGCAGTGCCGATGTCTTGCGCTCTATCATTTGGAGGTAATCTACCGCCGACACACGCTCCTTCTGCTCGAAGTCCATATCGTACTGCTGACCCTCGCACACTTCCAATGCCATGTCGTTGAAGATGCGCATCACGCGTGGCAGCTTCTCGGGGGCAAGTTCGGCAAGCAGTTTGTATGCTGTGATGAGCATGGCATCACCCGAGAGAATGGCCACATTCTCACCCCACTTGGCAAATACCGAGGGCTTACCGCGACGCATATCGGCATTATCCATAATATCGTCATGCAGTAGCGTGAAGTTATGGAACACCTCGACAGCCTGCGCTGCGGTCATCGCCTCGTCGGTGTTACCACCAAAGGCCTCGCACGCGAGCAGCAGAAGTACGGGGCGCAGACGTTTACCGCCACCCGACATCGAGTAGATTATGGGTGCATAGAGCAACTCGGGCTCCTCGGGGGTTTGGAGCTGACGCAGCGTCGCCTCGAACAGCTCCAACATTTGGTCGTTTGTATGGGTCATATTTGTAATTTACTAATTTCAAGTTTTCAAACTATGTGTGGTTGTCGTGTGCGCACACACTCCGCGGTACACATAAGTACATTATGGGTCAAAATTAATATTTTTTTTGCAGAAATTAAAATTATTTTGGTAACTTTGACCATTAAAAATTTCAAAAAACAAAATATACTATGACGAAAAAGCTTGCCATGGGTATCGACATTGGCGGTACCAATACGGCCTTTGGCCTTGTAGATGAGGACGGTAACGTTGTTGCCGAGAGCAAAATATCTACCGATAAGTTTAAGTATTACGACGACTACAAACCCTACATCGAGACGCTCGCCTCAGCGATGAAGGAGGTCATCGCCTCGCAGCCCGACTGCGAGCTTATCGGCGTGGGCGTGGGTGCCCCCAACGCCAATATTCACACCGGCCGCATCGAGATTCCCGCTAACCTCTGGCGCTACGAGAACCCCTCAGATCCACGCCCCGAATCATTGCGCATCTTCAATTTTGTTGACGACCTGAGCAAGGCTCTCGGTGGCGTTAAGGTGATGATTACCAACGATGCCAACGCTGCGGCCATCGGCGAGATGGTCTTTGGCAATGCACGCGGCATGAAGGACTTCGCCATGATTACCCTCGGCACAGGTCTCGGCTCGGGCATCGTGTGCAACGGCGAAATGGTATATGGTCATGACGGCTTTGCCGGCGAGTTCGGACATATCGCCGTGGAGTCGCGCACGACAGGTCGCCAGTGCGGTTGCGGACGTCGCGGCTGCTTGGAGACACACGTCTCGGCGACGGGCATCAAGCGCACAGCCTTCGAGCTCATGGGCACCATGACCTGCGATAGCGAGTTGCGCTCTATCCCCTACGATAAGTTCGAGGCCAAGATGCTCTCTGATGCCGCCGCCAAGAATGACCCCATCGCCCTGGAAGCCTTCGAGCGCACAGGCAAGATGCTCGGCTTGGCTCTCGCCGACCTCACTGCCATCACCTCACCCGAGGCCATCATCCTCTTCGGAGGTTTGGCAAATGCCGGCGACTACATCCTGCGACCCACATACCGCCACATGGAGGAGAATCAACTCACCGTATTCAAGGGCAAGGTTAAGCTGCTCATGAGCGGTATTCAGGATAAGAATGTGGCTATTTTGGGCGGTGCCGCACTCATTTGGAAGCAGCACCTCGAAGCTGTCATTGAGAACTATTAATCATTGACAACGAGTTAGTTATATAACGACAACAGCTACAACAGCGGGGATGGCTAAAAGTAAATTAGCCATCCCTTTTTCGTTATGCGGCCAAATGAAAAAGTGGAGATGGGATAGGCTCGCAAAGCCATCCAAAACAAAAGCAACGTTCACTAAACCTAAATGAGCATTTTGAGAACGAGTACAACAAAAAAATACACTCTTATATTCAGCCTCATATTTTTTATTCCTTACACACAACCACCCCGACACACAAATCAGCCGACCTGCAACACACTCCCACGGAGCACGATTGACACTTTGTCGCGATGTTGATAAAAATATCGCCACAACACCACATTTTTCACGATTTTTTTCGTAACTTAGCGGCGTTATTTTTTACTATGTAAAACGATGGCAGAAACCTATCATATTCCCGTGATGAAAGAGGAGTGCATGGAGGCTCTCGACATTAAGGCCGACGGCGTGTATGTTGACCTCACCATGGGTGGTGGCGGGCACACGCGCGAGATTCTCCGACTACTGGGTCCCGAGGGTCGTCTCTACTCCCTCGACCAGGACCCCGATGCCGAAGTCAACGCCCCCAACGATGAGCGTTTCCACTTTGTGGCAAGCAACTTCCGCTTCGTGCGCGGTGCATTGCGCCTGCGCGGAGTGGAGCGCGTCGATGGCATCCTCGCAGACCTCGGAGTATCGTCTCACCATTTCGACGCCAAGCATCGCGGCTTCTCGTTCCGTGGCGATGCCCCGCTCGATATGCGCATGAACACACGAGCACGACGCACCGCGGCGGACATCGTGAACACATACAGCAAGGAGGACTTAGCTAAGATATTCACCGAATACGGTGAGTTGGAGACCACGTGGAAGATAGCCAACTGCATAGAGCGCGCCCGCGCCGTGGCGCCCATAACGACCACGGCAGAGCTTGTCGAGGCGGTGAAGCCCTGCACGCCCCCCAAGGACGAGGCCAAATTTCTCACGAAGCTCTTCCAGGCGCTACGCATAGAGCTCAACGGCGAGATGGAGGCATTGAAAATGGCATTGGAGCAGAGTCTCAAACTGCTCAAACCCGGAGGACGTCTCGCGGTGATGTCGTACCACTCGCTCGAAGACCGCATAGTGAAGAACTTCATGCGAAGCGGCAATGCCGAGGGACGTATAGAGAAAGACTTCTTCGGACGTAGCACCACGCCCCTGAAAGTCATCACACGCAAGGCTATCATCCCCACCGACGAGGAGATAGCACGCAACCCTCGCTCGCGAAGTGCCAAGCTACGCGTAGCCGAGAAGATAGAGTTAAACAATTAACCGACTGCACCATGTCAAAGAGATACAACGAAGAGCTGACCGACGAGGAGATTTTCGACTCCGAGGCTGTCGAGCAACGCCGACGCGATGAGGAGGAGGAGCGCATGCAACGTCGCATACTCCGCGAAATCATACGCATCAAGGATGGCGAGAGGGAGGAGGAACTCAACGATGAGCGTCAGCGCATGCACGAAGAGGAGCAGGAGGAGCAGGAGAGGAGGAGCAAGGCTGCAAAGCGCGAGAGGTCGCTATGGCGACAACTATTCACCGGAGGTATCCTCACAAGCGACGGAGCACCCCTCTACTACCGCGCGCTTATAGCTATCGCAGTGATGTGCTTCCTGAGCATCTTTCTTACGTTCATGTCCCTCAATGCCGAGCGTGAGTGTCGCAGCTTGGAGCAGCGGGCAACAATACTTCACGAGCGTTCGGTGCTTATCGAAGAGCAGCGATACAGCATATCCTCAAAAAAGGAGGTCGAGCGCATGCTTCGTGAGCGCGGTATCGAGATGATAGACCTCTCGGACAAAAGCAGACTGATTAAGCGATAGCACACAAACGGAAAACAGACACGATAACCTAACAAGCGACCCTTAAAAAATTACAACCTTGGCAAAGACAAAAAACAGCGCAAAGCAAGACATTGTTACACGAGTACGAGTTCTATATATCCTCTTTATCGTCGCCGGACTCTTTGTCGCAGCACGCCTCATATGGGTACAGAGCCTAAGCGCCTCGGTGCGCCACAATACCGAGGTGATGGAGGATGGCATGCGCCGTGTACAGACTATACCGGCACATCGCGGCGCCATACTGTCGCGCGATGGCGAGCCCCTGGCGCTGTCGAGTGTGCGTTACCACGCCACCATAGACTTTGCCTCGGAGGGCTTCCGCAACGCCACGCCCGAGAAATTCGACAAGGAGGTGAGCGAGCTTGCACATCTCATGGCTGCCCACTTCTCGAAAGAGGATGCTCAGCGCCATGGCTACACCTACATCAGCGAGGAGCAGTATCGCGACATCTTCCATAAGAACAACTCAACGCGCAAGGAGCGCGGCCTGAAAGTATTTCCTCGCTCGGTAACGCTCGACGAGTGGAACATGTTCAAGCGCGAATGGCCCATCTTCAACCAGAGCCTCGGCTTTGTGTACGACAGCGAGGAGATTGACGAGCGCATATACCCCTCTGACGACCTTGCACGACAAATCATAGGTCGCAGCTACGAGATTATCATCGACACGGCACGCAGCTCTAAGGGCGCCGGCATCGAGTACATATACAACGACTACCTCGCCGGCCACGACGGTATCTCCGTAGAGCAGCGCGTGGCACATGGCTTCTGGACTCGCATCAACGACCCTGCAAACAAGATGCCCGAAGATGGCTGCAATGTGGTTACAACCATCGATGCCGACCTGCAAAAGATGGCCACAGAGCGGCTGCGCGAGCAACTCGAAAAGGAGCACGCCTCGTTTGGTGTAGCTATGGTCATGGAGGTTGAGACGGGCAACATCCTCTGCATGGTAAACCTTAGCTCGGGCAGGGAGCGTGGCACAAACTACACCGAGCGCGTATATAACCACGCCATGCGTACCGGCATGAACCCGGGCTCGACAATAAAACTCGCCTCGGCAATGGCTCTGGCGGAGTTGTGCGGCTTCACCGCCGACTCGACAATACACATCAGCGGCAGCACGGAGAAGGTGGGCAAGGTAACCATCACCGACTCTCACGACGTAACACGTCAGGTGGGCAAAAACGTAACGCTACGCGACGGATTTGCACACTCATCGAACATCTTCTTCTCGAAGGCTGTTTACGACAGATTCAAGAATCGCCCCGAGGTATATACACAGTTCTTGGAGCGTCTGAAATTTAACGACTACATCGGCTTGCAGGCCTTCGACGAGGCACGTGGCCGCCTGCCCCAACCAGGCACCCCCGAATGGAACGTGTCGGGACACGTGTCGGTTACGCTGCCCCGCATGGGCTACGGCTACATCCTCGAAGTACCCCCTGTGCACACACTCGCCTTCTACAATGGCGTAGCCAATGGTGGACGTATGGTAGCACCTCGCCTTGTGGACCACATAGAGCGCAACGGTGAGGTAGTAGAGACCATGCCCGTAATCACGCTCATCGACAAGATGTGCTCAGAGCAGACCATAGGCGTCTTGCGCGAGTGCTTGGCCGCAGCAGCAACACCCGAGCGCACCGCAGGACACTTCAAGACGTTACCCGTAACCTTCGGTTGTAAGACGGGTACTGCGCAGGTGTGGAACAACTTCCAGACAATATGCAACAAGGATATTGTGAGCATGAAGGATGGCATAACTCCCGCTCACGACCACTACTATTTGGGCTCTATCGTTACGATGATGCCCTTCGAGAAGCCGAAATATACGGTCATGGTGTGTGTGGCCAAGCAACAGACCGAGACACACCCCACCTACTACGGCATCTCGCTCTCGGGTGCCGTGGCAAACGATATCATGGAGCATATCTACAACAACGACCCCACGTTGCATGCCACCTTAGAGGAGGCACCCTCGCCCTACTCGCCCACCTCCATCAAGGCGGGTAACACCCGAGATGTAAAGGTGGTAACGGAGCATCTGACACCCTACAACACCTCGGATGGCGGCACCGATATATGGAGTCGCGCCGACATCGACAATGGTGGCAACGCCTCAATCAAGGGTTACACCGTGGAGGACGGCATCGTGCCCAATGTTGTGGGCATGGGGCTCTCGGATGCCCTCTACCTCTTGGAGCGCTGCGGTTTGGAAGTTACGCACCGCGGCAAGGGTAGCGTCATAGCACAAAACATCACCGCAGGGACAACTCTCGATGGCACCATAACGACCATAGAACTGATACTCGAACGATAAACCATAGAGACTATAATGAAACGACTAAGTGAATTGCTTGTCGGCGTGCAAGCCTTAGATACGCCCACCCTCGACCCCACAATCGCGGCTCTCGAATACGACTCGCGCAAGGTAGCCAAAGGCTACTGTTTCTTTGCCGTTGTCGGCACCGCAAGCGATGGCCACGACTACATAGCCTCGGCCGTGGAGCATGGCGCAGTAGCCATTGTCTGCCAACGTAAGCCCGAGACGCTGTATGAGGGCATAGCCTATGTTGTTGTCAAGGATAGCAACGAGGCAATGGCACACATGGCTGCCGCCTTCTACGACCACCCCTCGCGCGACCTGCGCCTTGTGGGTGTTACGGGCACAAATGGCAAGACCACGACAGCCACGCTGCTCTACGATATGACTATGGCCATGGGATACCGCGCCGGCCTTATCTCGACGGTGGCATATCGCATTGGCCAGCAGAGCATAGCCTCGACACACACCACACCCGACGCCATACGTCTCAATGCCATGATGCGTCGCATGGTCGATGAGGGCTGCGAGTACTGCTTCATGGAGGTATCGTCGCACTCCGTCGTGCAACACCGTATCACGGCTCTTCACTTCACCGGAGCGCTCTTCACAAACCTCACACACGACCACCTCGACTACCACGGTACATACAAGGAGTATATCCGTGCCAAGCGTCTCTTCTTTGACCACCTCGACAAGAGCGCATGGGCGGTAACGAACATCGACGACCGCAATGGTGAGGTCATGGTGCAGAATACCGTAGCCAAGAGCTATCGTCTCTCGCTGAGATCTATGGCCGACTTCCGCACCAAAATTGTGGAGATGCACAGCGACGGCATGCTTCTGCACCTCGACAGTCATGAGCTGTGGGTTCGTTTCACAGGACGCTTCAACGCCTACAACCTCACGACGGTATATGCTGCAGCCACGCTGCTCGGCATGGAGCGCGAAGCGGTGCTCACCACACTCTCTACGCTTACGCCCGTAAGCGGCCGCTTTGAGACTATCGCGGCCGAGGATGGCACCATCGCCATCGTCGATTACGCACATACGCCCGATGCCCTGCAAAATGTCCTCGACACCATCGAGGAGGTGCGCCGCGATGAGCAGCGCCTCATCGTCGTATGTGGCTGTGGTGGCGACCGCGACCGTACGAAGCGTCCGGAGATGGCTGCCATAGCCGTAAAGAGTGCTACCACGGCGATATTTACCTCCGATAACCCGCGCACGGAGCGTCCCGAGGCCATCCTCGACGATATGATTGCCGGGGTTGGTGGCGCGCGTAATTACCTGCGCATAACCGACCGTGGCGAGGCCATACGCACCGCAGCGATGCTGGCACAGCGCGGCGACATAATACTCATCGCCGGCAAGGGTCATGAGGACTACCAGATTATAGGCACGCAGAAGCACCACTTCGACGACCGCGAGCAGATACGCGACGCCTTTGCCGCGACACACAACGCATAAAACCCTCACATAATACCGTAGAAACAAAACCACGAAAACAGATAAAATCATGATATACAAACTTTTCGAGTACCTCAATCAGAATACCGACCTCCCGGGCATGCGTATCGGCGAGTATATCTCGTTCCGCTCGGCTGCGGCCATCATCCTCTCGTTGCTCATATCTATTGCCGTGGGCAAGCGCATCATACGCTTCCTACGTCGCAAGCAGATAGGTGAGGATATACGCGACCTCGGCCTCGAAGGACAGCTTCAAAAGAGGGGTACACCGACGATGGGCGGCATCATCATAATTCTGGCCATCATCATCCCCGTACTTCTCTTTGGCGACCTCTCGAACATCTATATTCAGTTGATGCTCATATCGACACTATGGCTCGGCTTTATCGGCGGTCTGGATGACTACATCAAGGTATTTCGCCATAGGAAAGAGGGTCTCAAAGGTCGCTTCAAGGTGGTGGGACAGATAGGCCTCGGTATCATCGTGGGTACGACGATGTGGGTATCCGAAGATATTGTCATCCGCGATAAGAGCTTCGACACATACACCTATACTATCACAGATGAGAATGGCGAGGTTGTGAATACACACACCGAGAAGCGTATCATAAGCACCACACCCGAGAAATCGACGCGCACCTCCATACCCTTCCTTAAAGATACAGAGCTGGACTATGCCGCACTCACGGGTAACAACGCAACGCTGGGCTGGTTGCTCTATGTCCTCGTGGCTATCTTCGTCATTACCGCCGTGTCGAATGGTGCCAACCTCACCGACGGCATCGACGGCCTGCTCACGGGAGTATCTGTGCCGATAGTCCTGGTACTCGGTATCCTGGCATACCTCTCGGGACACATAATATACTCGGACTACCTCAACATCATGTATATACCCGATAGCGGCGAGCTCATAGTCTTTGCTGCAGCCTTCGCCGGAGCGTTGGTGGGCTTCCTGTGGTACAACTCCTACCCCGCGCAAATATTCATGGGCGACACAGGCTCGCTGACCATCGGCGGTCTCATTGCGGTCTTTGCGCTCTGCATACGCAAAGAGCTACTGCTGCCGTTGCTGTGCGGCATCTTCCTCGTGGAGGCGTTATCGGTGATTATCCAGACCACCTACTTCAAGTACACCAGACGTAAGTATGGCGTGGGACAACGTATATTCCTCATGTCGCCCATACACCACCACTACCAGAAAAAGGGGCTCTTCGAGACCAAGATTATGATGCGCTTCTTCATCGTGTCGCTGCTCCTGGCAGCCCTCACGCTCGTAACGCTCAAAATACAGTAATAACCCGACAAAAAGAACCTAACAGATATGAAACGACGTATAGTAGTACTCGGCGGCGGCATCTCGGGCTACGGCTCGGCCATACTCGCCAAGAAGAAGGGCTTCGACACCTTTCTCTCGGATATGGGCAAGATAGCAGATAAGTTCAAGGCGCGCCTCGACGAGTGGCAGGTGGAGTACGAAGAGGGAGGACACACCGAGGAGAAGATTCTCTCGGCAACAGAGGTAATTAAGTCTCCGGGCATCCCCGACACGGCACCTATCGTACAAAAGATACGCGAGCGCGGCATACCCGTAATCTCGGAGATAGAGTTCGCAGGACGCTACAAAGGTGTGGCCAAGACCATCTGCATCACCGGCTCGAATGGTAAGACCACAACTACATCGCTCATCTACAAGATTATGTCCGACGCAGGACGTGCCGTATCGCTTGGTGGCAACATCGGCGAGAGCTTCGCCTACTCGGTAGCTACGGGCAAGTACTTCTGGCACGTATTGGAACTCAGCTCATTCCAGCTCGACGGCATGTTTAAGTTCCGCGCCGACATCGGCGTTCTGATGAACATCACACCCGACCACCTCGACCGCTACGACTACAAACTCGAAAACTATGCCCGCTCAAAGATGCGTATCACGCAGAATCAGACATCGTCGGACGCCTTCATCTACTCGGCCGACGACGAGCAGACACAGCTCATGCTCGACAGCATGGACGAGACGTTGCGTGCACGCCAGTTGCCCTTCGCTATAAACATGGCTATTGCAAGTGGCGCAGGCGACGCCCTCCTCGAAGGGCACACCTTCACCGCAACGGTGGGTAGTAAGTCGGTAACCATCGACACGCGCAAGATGCAAATTGAGGGCATGCACAACATCTACAACGCCATGGCTGCCGCCCTCGCGACATTGGCCGCAGGTGTCGAACCTCGCAGCATCAAACGCTCGATATACGCCTTTTCGCCCGTGGAGCACCGCTTGGAGCCCGCAGGTGAGCGCAACGGCGTGCAGTGGATATACGACTCGAAGGCGACAAACGTGGATTCGGTATGGTACGCCTTGGAGAGCATGAAGCGACCTACGGTTTGGATTGCCGGAGGCACGGATAAGGGCAACGACTACACCCCATTAAAGGAGTTTGCACGCAAGAAGGTCAAGGCACTTATCTGCATGGGCGCAGATAATACCAAGTTGCTGCGCGAATTCGACGGCGTGGTACCCATCATCCGCAGCTGCTCGTCATTAGACGAGGCTATGCGTGCTGCCGAGGGGTGCGCCGCGGCAGGCGACACGGTACTTCTCTCGCCGGCATGTGCCAGCTTCGACCTCTTCCGCAACTACGAGGAGCGTGGCCGCATGTTCAAGGAGTGGGTCAAGACAAACATTTTGGATAAGTAACAACCAACATTAACATAGCCGGCAAAGAGTATGTTTTGGAGAAAGAAGAGTAAGACCGAGCCGATAGCGACTACTAAGAGCAAGGAGGCAAGCACAAGGGAGAGAACCAAGGGTTCGGAGGCTGCCTATGAGCTGCTTAACGAGCGCAAACGCCGCTTCATCGAGGGCGACCGCACGCTGTGGATAATATTCACGGTGCTGCTGGTAGTATCTATCCTCGTGGTCTATTCATCTACGGCAAAGATGGCCTACGACCGTACTTCGAGCATGACCACCACCGACTCATTGCGCCAGCAAATAATGCTTGTGGTGATGGCCATACCTACAATCTTCATCGTACATAAGATTGACCACAAGGTATTCTTCCACGCCACACCCATCTTCTACTACCTCTTTATCCTGCTTACCGTGGCTACCTATTTTGTGGGCTCCACGACAAATGGTGCAGCGCGCTGGATAGCCATAGGACCCATACAGTTTCAGCCGTCGGAGGGATTGAAGATATTTACTATCCTGATGCTTGCCCGCCGCATGGAGTCGCGCCAGGATACCATCAACACCATCAACCTACTGCCTACATCGTGGCGTCTGCGCGACGTGAAACAGCGTAAGATACTCCGCGAGAACACATGGCCGCTCCTTGGCCCCGTGGTGATGTCGTGCGCCGTGATTCTCCCCGCGCATACCTCCTCAACAGTGCTTATCTTCCTTGTCTCGGTCATCATGCTCTACATAGGCCGCGTGCGCATCAAGGAGATTGCCAAGTTCGTAGTCATAATGAGCGCTGTGGGCATCATCAGCCTCTCGCTACTCTCGGCCGTGGGCGTGGGCCGTGGCGACACGGCAGGAGGACGTCTCTCGGCATGGGTCAATGAGTGGACGGGCGACGGCATGGTGGATGCCTCGTACGACCTCTCGGATACACAGCGCGCCATGATTGCCATACACCAGGGCGGCTTGTTGGGTGAGGGTGCAGGACACAGCACCTCGCGTGCCGTGGTCATACACCCCGAGAGCGACTACGCCTACGCCTTCTTCGTCTCGGAGTATGGACTTATCATAGCCCTGATACTCATGATGCTCTATCTGTGGATATTCTTCCGCTCGATAGAGATATGTCGCCAATGTACGCGTGCCTTTCCTGCGCTTATGAGCGTGGGGCTCGGCCTGCTTATCACCTGCCAGGCACTACTACATATCCTCGTGCAGGTAAACTTCATCCCCGAGACCGGACAGACGCTACCCTTTATCTCGCGCGGAGGCACATCGCTGCTCTTCACAACGGCAGCCCTCGGCATGATACTCAGCGTCAGTCGCACAAACCAACTACAACGTATTCAAAATGAGCGAAATAAGACTCGATAAATATCTCTGGGCGGTGCGTATATTTAAGACACGCAGTGATGCTGCTGACGCCATACGCCAAAACCGCGTACTCGTAAACGACGCCTATGCCAAGCCGTCGCGTGAGGTTAAGGTAGGCGACCAAATCTCGGTACGTCGCCAGAGGGTAACATATAGTTATAAGGTTCTCGACCTCGTGTCAAGCCGCCAACCCGCGAAGAGTGTGCCCATGTACTGCCTCAACTGCACGCCACAGGAGGAGTTAGACAAGCTCAACGTGCCGCACGAGACCATCTTCGTTTTCCGCGACCGCGGCACAGGACGTCCAACGAAGAAGGAGCGTCGCGACATCGACGCACTAATGGATGGCTTCTACATCGATGACGAAGTCTTTGACGACGACGACATATAGTCGCTCGCAGAGTGCCAAAGGAGGCCCACGGAGAATGGATGGCAATAACTTAAAACGAATAGAGTGAAAATTTAATAAAATAACAGAGTTATGGAATACAATTTCAAGGCCATAGAGCAAAAATGGCAAAAGAGGTGGCAGGAGGAGGGCACATACCGCGTGGATGTGGACTCGTCGCGCCCAAAGTTCTACGTGTTGGATATGTTCCCCTACCCCTCGGGTGCGGGTCTTCATGTGGGACACCCCCTCGGATATATCGCCTCGGATATATACTCGCGCTACAAGCGTCAGACGGGCTTCAACGTGCTTCACCCCATGGGCTACGACGCCTTCGGTCTTCCCGCCGAGCAGTACGCCATACAGACAGGTCAGCACCCCGCAGTAACCACCGACGAGAATATCGCCCGCTACCGCTCGCAGCTCGACAAGATAGGCTTCTCGTATGACTGGTCTCGCGAGGTACGCACCTGCGACCCCGAGTACTACCACTGGACACAGTGGGCCTTCTTGCAGATGTTCGACCACTGGTACAACAACCGCACATGCAAGGCCGAGCCTATCAGCGCCCTTGTTCAACACTTCGAGAGCAAGGGTAGCGAGGGTATCGACGCTGCTCAGACCGCAGCCCTTAGCTTCTCGGCTGCCAAGTGGTGTGCCATGACCGAGGAGGAGCAGGAGCAGGTGTTGCAGAACTACCGTCTCGCCTTCCGCGCCGATACTATGGTTAACTGGTGCCCCGCATTGGGCACGGTGCTCGCCAATGATGAGGTTAAGGAGGGCTTATCGGTGCGTGGTGGCCACCCCGTGGAGCAGAAGCGCATGAAGCAGTGGCTGCTGCGCGTTACGGCCTACGCACAGCGCATGCTCGACGGCCTCGACGAGTTGGAGTGGAGCGACTCGTTGAAGGAGATTCAGCGCAACTGGATAGGTCGCTCGGTAGGTGCCCAGGTATTCTTCGACGTTGCCGGCACAAATCGTAAGTTAGAAATCTTCACCACACGCCCCGATACTATCTATGGTGTTACGTTCATGGTCATCGCCCCCGAGCACGAGTGTGTCGAGGAGCTCACTACGGACGAGAATCGCGAGGCTGTGGAGCAGTATATCGCCGAGACAAAACGCCGCTCTGAGCGTGAGCGTATCGCCGACACGAAGCGTGTCAGCGGCGTTAAGACCGGCTCGTATGCTATCAATCCATTCTCGGGTCAGGCTATACCCATCTACGTCTCGGACTATGTATTGGCAGGCTACGGCACAGGCGCTATCATGGCCGTTCCCGCGCACGACTCGCGCGACTACGCCTTTGCACGTCACTTCGGTCTCGACATCATTCCCGTTGTCGAGGGTGGCAACTTGGAGGTTGAGTCGTACGACGCCAAGGAGGGAACCATCATCAACTCAGACATCATCAACGGCATGGATGTAAAGGAGGCTATCGACTTCATGTTCGCGGAGGTTGAGCACCGCGGCTTGGGTAAGCGCCTCGTGAACTACCGCCTACGCGATGCCATCTTCTCGCGCCAGCGCTACTGGGGCGAGCCATTCCCAATCTACTATAAGGGTAATGTTGCCTACGCCCTCACCGAGGATAAGTTGCCCTTGCAACTCCCCCCCATCGAGAATTTCGGCCCCACGGCCGAGGGTGAGCCCCCCTTGGCACGCGTTGCCGAGTGGCACGATGCCGAGGGCAACCCCTACGAGCTCTCTACAATGCCCGGCTTCGCTGGCTCCTCGGCCTACTATCTCCGATATATGGACCCCCACAATAGTAAGGCTCTCGTAGGCAAGCAGGCCAACGAGTATTGGCGTAACGTCGATTTGTATGTGGGCGGTATCGAACATGCTACGGGACACCTCATGTACTCGCGCTTCTGGAATATGTTCCTCTACGACTTGGGCTATGTGTGTGAGTCGGAGCCCTTCAAGAAGCTTGTAAACCAGGGTATGATTCAGGGTCGCTCGAACTTCGTGTACCGCATTGTTGGCACCAATAAGTTTGTCTCGCTCGGTCTTAAAAAGGGTTACGAGACGCAGGAGATACACGTCGATGTCAATATCGTGAAGAACGATGTTCTCGACCTCGATGCCTTCCGCGCATGGCGTCCCGAGTTCAAGGATGCCGAGTTCGTATTGGAGGATGGCAAGTATATCTGTGGCTGGGCTATCGAGAAGATGTCGAAGTCGATGTTCAACGTCGTTAACCCCGACTATATCGTCGATACGTATGGTGCCGACACGCTGCGTATGTACGAGATGTTCCTCGGTCCCTTGGAGCAGTCTAAGCCCTGGGATACCAACGGTATCGACGGCGTGCACAAGTTCCTTCGCCGCCTATGGTCGAAGTTCTACTCGCGCGACGGCGTGCTGCTTGTCAACGACGAGAAGGCGACACCCGCAGAGCTCAAAACACTGCACAAGACTATCAAGAAGGTACGCGACGATATCGAGAACTTCTCGTTCAACACCTCCGTTGCTGCCTTCATGATATGCCTCAACGAGCTTGGCGACTGCTCGAAGCGCGAGATATTGGAGCCTCTCACGGCACTCATCGCCCCCTTCGCCCCGCATATCGCCGAGGAGCTGTGGCACACGCTGGGGCACGAGACTACGGTGTGCGATGCCCGCTATCCCGAGTGCAAGGAGGAGTACCTCGTTGAGAACTCGTTTGAGTACCCCGTGATGATTAACGGTAAGTTGCGCTTCAAGCAGGAGTATGCGCTCGATATGTCTCAGGACGACATCCTAAGACACATCGTAACCACGGATGGTGCGAAGAAGTGGTTGGAGGATAAGCAGCCCAAGAAGATTATCGTTGTCAAGGGCAAGATTATCAATATCGTGATGTAATTTAGGACTAAATATTATAGCAGAGAGGGATGGCTAAAAAGTTAATTAGCCATCCCTCTTTCGTTAGTCGGTCCAATGGTTATGAGGCGCATAAAGTGGCTCATCATGCCCCAAATTAATGCGCGGCGAGCCAATCCGTAGCAGCATTTACCTCAGCGACGAGGGGTACCCGCAACGTAGCGACACTCTCCATTGCCTCACGCACGATGCGCATGACGCTCTCCTGCTCCGAGCGCAGGGTGTCAATGACAACCTCGTCGTGCACCTGTAATATCATCTTCGAGCGTATGCCCGCCTCCGCAAAGCGACGGTGTATCTCGACCATTGCCAACTTCATGATATCGGCTGCCGACCCCTGTATCGGGGCATTTATGGCATTACGCTCGGCGATGCCGCGCACGGTGCGGTTGCTCGACGTGATATCGCGCAGTATGCGACGACGACCAAACATAGTCTCCACATATCCCTCGTTAGCAGCCTTCGCAACTGCCTCGTCCATATAACGCTTAACATCGGGATACGAGGCAAAGTAGTTCTCTATAAGGTCGCGTGCCTCGCGGTTGGGAATGTCGAGGCGTTGAGCAAGGCCAAAGGCCGAGATACCGTATATGATACCGAAATTAGCAGTCTTAGCCCTACGTCGCTCGTCGGAGGTAACATCATCGGCACTCTTGTGGAATAGGCGCGCGGCCGTGGCAGAGTGAATGTCGTCACCACGCATGAAGGCATCGATAAGAGCCTCATCGCCACTCAGGTGCGCCATTAGGCGCAGCTCAATCTGCGAGTAGTCGGCAGCAACCAACACATGGTCGGAGTCCGAGGCCACGAAGGCCTCGCGAATAGGCTTGCCGAGGTTATCACGTATGGGGATATTCTGAAGGTTGGGGTTAGTGGACG
>JAZULJ010000043.1:0-7236 GCA_045603045.1 Alistipes sp. | reverse complement strand
GAAATTGTTTTTCTTGTGATAAGTGGCCATTCTCGGCCTCTCAATCATTGGGCTGAATGGAATGTACGTCAAGTACTATCCATCCAGCCCAATTTCATGTCGAGACCAAGCCTAACCCCTTCTGACAAGAAATTTGTTTTCTTGTGATAAGTGGTCATCTTCGGCACCAAGCTCATTGCCCCGAATGGGGATGTACGCAAAGTACACCCCCATCCGTGTCAATTTCAACTTGGCACCAAATCTAACCCCTTCTGACAAGAAATTTGTTTTTCATGTGATAAGGGCGCATCTACTTCCGCTAACGAATTATGTCGCCAATGGACAGTACGCCAAGTACAGCCCTTCGACTCCAAATTCGCCGAGCGTTGTATCTGCAACCCTTCTGACAAAAAATTGTTTTTCTTGTGATAAGTGGTCATCTTCGGCACCAAGCTCATTGCCCCGAATGGGGATGTACACCAAGTACACCCCCATCCGTGTCAATTTCGACTTGGCACCAAATCTAACCCCTTCTGACAAGAAAAAACGCGCTGATTAATGGCGTGGGTCTGTGGGGGGAGTACAGAGCAAAGAGTACAGAGTACAGATGAAAGATAGTTGGTTGGGGCGTGGTTGATAGTTTAATACGCCCCTCGTAACCCTTGTACCCCATGTACCCCTCGTACCCCCCCCTCGCGCAAAAATTTGGGGTCTGTGTTTTTTTTCACTTTTCACTTTCCGTTTTCCGTTTTCCGCTTTCCGCTTTCCGCTTTCCGTTTTCCGTTTTCCGTTTTCCGTTTTCCGTTTTCCGTTTTCCGTTTTCCACTTCCCACTTCCCACTCCCCTCCATTCGATGTTTGTTTGTTCTCGCGCCTACCATTTTTTATGTCGCTTTTTCATAGCTAAAAGTTGCACATTACATTTATATTAAGTATATTTGTGATAGAGATTGTCGATTTTGTTTAGGAATAACCAATAATTTAATATATGAAACTAAGAAACTATGCATGCCATGCGTTCGCAATGGTATGTCTGCTTGGCGTTATCGGATGTGTCGATAAAGACTTCCGTATTGAAGAGGCATCCACCGAGGTTACGGTGGCTGCGGGTACCACAGTGGTCCCCCTTGCCAATTTTGACAAGACAACGCTCTCGGAGCTACTTGCCGAAGTAAATGAGGAGGATATTCAGTGGCTCAAAGTTGATGAGAATGGCAACTACTCGTTGCAGTTCGATGGTCAGGGCGATTCTATTGATGTGCAGGGCATCAACAGCACTATCACCGTGCCTGCTGTGGAGGCATCGTTTTATAGCCAGTACCCCAGCTTCAATATCACGAGTACCAACTTCTCGGTCGATGAGTCGTTTGAGGTGAGCGTATTGCGCGATGGTATGAGCATTGAGGGCGTTCCGCTCTCTATCCCGGCGGGTATCGTGCTGACAGGACATGAGGATGATGTTCTTGTTCATCATGTAGATTATGAGGTGCCCGAGCAGGTGGAGGCCATCGACCGTATATACTTTGGCGCAGATGAGCGTGGTAGTCAAATCTTTGTGCAGCTCAATTTCAACGACCTCGCAGCGGTAAATGCAGGTGGTAGGGTAAATGTCGAGCTGATAGCGCCCGAGGGTTATGTGCTTTGCGACGAGGCGGGTAACGTACTTCCCAACGCGACATATAGTGCCTATAATGTTCCCTTCGCCGAGGACGAAAACGAGATTTACTTCTCGGTATTTTTAAAGAGCATAGACCTTGGCTGGCATCGCGACGATGCTCATCTCGATATCCCCGTGTCGTTGGAGTATCACCTCTCGTTCGAGATGAACACCAAGGATGCCAACCTCACCCTCACGACACTCCCCGAGTTGCACGTGACGGCAGAGTTGTCGTGCCGCGATGCGCAAGTTGAGCTCGCTCCAACAACCATTATCGACACCTCGGGTTCTACGGAGGAGCCTGCCGAGGATGTTACGGTGCAGAACCTGCCCCCCGAGGTTAAGGCTATCAATGCTATCGACTTTGCCGAGAACTCACCCATGAGGCTCTATGCAACGGGTTATAATTGGCTCCCGGACAATGCTGCCGAGGCCGTGGCCATTGAAGCTCACTTCCCCGACTACTTCGTATTCAGCCAGGGTGCCGAGAGCAACTATACGCTTCAGGGCAATGTTGTTCATACGACGCTCAAAGGCTTGCGTGATGGTATAAGTCTCAACTTCGATGAGCTCAACTTTGGTGCTGACGGCATTGTTGTCGAGGATGGTACGTTGGGTCTTGTCTTTACGCCCCAGGTTAAGGTGAGCTTCGTCGAGGGCTCGCACATCCTACTCTCGGAGGTGGAGAGTGGCAATAGTACGTTGCTCGTGAAGACAAACATCGACCAGCTCTCGCTCGATATCAACTCAGTAAGCGGTATCATCGACTTTGCGGAGACCTATGGCGACGAGATTCCTCTTACGGAGCTTGGCGACCTCGATGGCTTGGAGATTACGGGTACAGGTCTTTCGCCTGTCATCGGCATAGAGCTCCACAATCCTCTTACGATGACAGCCATCGTCGATGCCTCGCTCACGCCCAAGCGTGGTGGTGTTGCCTTGGAGGAGAATACCATTGAGATTAAGGGGCTGGCCATCGCACCTGCAACACGACAGGATGGTTTGACGACAGCCGGCGTTATGCACGTCATCATCGCCGATGAATCGCGTCGTGCAGAGTTCGGCGACCCGAAATATACCTTCGTGGCGTGCGACGTAAATAAGTTGCTCTGTGGCGAGCTGCCCGATGCTCTTGACTTCAACGTCTCGTTGCATACCGATAGCACTCAGGTACAGACGCTCTATATCGAGAATCAGTATAGTGTTGCCTACAACTACTATGTAGATGTGCCCCTGGCCTTCGACAATAACCTTGGTGTGCGTTATAGCGATACGGTTGATGGCTTGGGCTCTATGTTCGAGGACATCGCCTCGATTGAGGGTGTCAAGATGGGTGATGTAGCACTCATACTCAAAGCGGTGAATACTACACCTTTGCACCTCGATGCTACGATTAACTTCTACGATAAGAACGGCAATGCTACCGAGGCCTATGTTAATATCCCCGAGGGCTTTGTGCTCGAAGGCTCGAAGGATGGCGTTACGGAGGCCGAGTCGAAGATACGTCTCGAAATAGTCCTTCCCGAAGGCGATATGAGCCGCTTGGCAGCAATCGATGCTATCGGCTTCGATGTATCGGCTACGGGCGAGGCTGAGGAGCATGTGTCGCTCAACGCCGACCAGTATGTGCAGCTTAATGCACAGCTGGAACTTGCAGGAGGCATAACCGTAGATTTGAAGAAACTCAACATGTAGAACAACCCAACAACGTGAAATTATGAAGAAGCTATATATCATACTCTTTACCGTAGTTGTCGTGATGACTTGTTCGACGGCCTCGGCGCAGTCTAAGACCTCGTATTTCATGGAGGGCTCATACTTCCGTACGGAGCTTAACCCCGCCTTGGCGCCTACGCGTGGTTACCTCGCGTTGCCCGGTATGAGCGGCGTGGGTCTTAACATATCGAATAACTTTGTGTCGGTTGACAATTTCCTTTATAAACGTGATGGAGAGCTCGTTACGGCGCTGCATAGCTCTGTCTCGGGCGATGAGTTTTTAGGTAAGCTCCCCGAGGTCAATAATTTGGGCATAAATGCCAATATCAACATTCTTGGTGTAGGCTTCTATGCGAAGAAGATGTTCTGGCAGTTTGGTGTCAACCTGCGAGCGCAGACAAATGTGGCATTGGACAAAGATATTTTCCGTGCTGTGAAGACGCTCGGTAATGGCGCCTATAACCTCGATGGCACCTCGGCTGCTCTGAATAGCTATGCTGAGGCCTACTTAGGCACGTCGTTCCCTGTCTGCAAGTTTGTGAATGTGGGTGTTAGAGCCAAGTTCCTTGTGGGTGTGGCGAGCCTTGATGGCGAGTTTACGGAGATTATGGCAAACGTGGAGCCCGACGCCGTGAATGCGCGCGTACGTGGTACGTTGCGTGCCAATGCCATTCTTCTTGATCAGAGCCGTATCGTCCCCGGCGAGCAGTTCTCGAGCGATATGATTAACATGGGCGACATGCAGACGCTCCTCTCTAACATCAAGAGCTTTGGTGGTGCTATCGACCTTGGTACGGAGGTGCGCCTCTTCAACAACAGCCTGCGTATCTCGGCTGCTGTTACTGACCTTGGATTTATCAAGTGGTCGCCCAAAACGGCTGCTGCGACAAAGCTTACGGGCAACGCGTACTTCAATGGCTACGATGTCAAGGCGGAAAAGGTTGACTATGGCGCAGAGTTCGACTTCTACATGGATAATATCCCCACGGAGTCATATACTACCATGCTCAACTGCTCACTCAACGTAGGTGTTGAGTATGCCATCTTACGCAACCATATCTCGTTTGGTCTGTTGTCG
The DNA here is from genome assembly GCA_045603045.1 of Alistipes sp. Taxonomy (GTDB): domain Bacteria; phylum Bacteroidota; class Bacteroidia; order Bacteroidales; family Rikenellaceae; genus Alistipes. The sequence continues at coordinate 2,807 of JAZULJ010000043.1, read as the reverse complement.
CATACCGAGTTCCACAATACGGCAACCATCTCGGAGCTCACCGCTTCGGTGAACCTGCGTCCCACAAATTGGCTCTCGGCGACCGTCAGCCACACCTTCTTTAACCATAATACGCCGGGTGTCTTTGGCTTCGCGCTCAACTTGCACCCTGCGGGCCTCAATGTCTTCGTTGGTGCCGACTATATTGACTGCAACTACGTAACATACAAAGGTGTGCCCATACCTCGCGATATGAAGTCGCTGAACGTCTATGCCGGTGTAGGCTTCAACTTTGGTCGTCCCAAGCATATCAAGGCTGCGGAGCAAGAGATGAAGGCCGCCTACAAGCAGAAGAGAGCAGCTAAGAAGGCCGCTAAGAAGGCTGCTCAGGCCTCTAAGTAGAGTATTCAGATTGGCTGTGTATAAAATAGTAGAAGCCCTCCGATAGGGCTTCTACTATCTTTTTGTCTCTATGCTACCTGTTGCGTTTTAGCACATCCTCGGCCGAGAGTGTGGTGATGAGTATCACGCCATTCACGCCGCGGAAGCCGTACATATTCGAGCTTTTGAGTATCTCGACGCTCTTCACGTCGTTGATGTTGATGGCATCGGGGCGCATCTCCGCACCGTCGCATAGCACCAAGACTGCCGATGAGCTGTTTATCGAGGTGGGCATGCGCAGACATAGTTCGCCGTTTATACGTTTGAGGCTCGGGTAGCACATCATTATCGCATCTACAAGGTTGTAGCACCCCGTAGCGCGCAGCCTCTCACCCGATATTCCCGAGGTGAACTCTGTGCTCTCGCGACGCTTGACGTAGGTGTAGCCCAAGTTTGCGAGCTCCTCATCCTCCTCGGCACGGTATGTCTCCCCCTCTGCGGCCCATGCCACACGCATACTTTGACGTCCCTCTACGGCGATGTCGAGCGTGTCGCGACGATATATGAAGCGTAGCGTGTCGTTGGTCTCTATGTCCGTAAGGCCGAAGCGACCCTTGCCATCGGCGTAGGTATGTTTATTGCGACCTACAACCTCTATGCGCGCCTTAATGCCCTTGCCTTCGAGGTTACGTATCGAGCCATTGAAGGGCCTGCCACCGCTGTCGGGCATCTGTGCGGTGGCACCGAACGATGCGAGGAGCGTGGCAACCGCGAATGTTATACCTCTTACATTCATAACTTCTCGATTAATTTCATGATAAAGGTATGCCTATTTTATAAAATATGCAATAGTTTGTGGAAATATTTACATTTCTTAAATTATTTTATTATCTTTGTGGTGTTAATAAGAGTCATTTTAATACTAAAAATATAAAACCTTATGAAAGAGGCAATTGCAATTCTCACGGGTGGTGGTCCCGCCCCTGGTATGAACACTGTTGTAGGTAGCGTTGCTAAGACATTCTTGGCTAAGGGCTACCGCGTTATCGGCTTGCACTATGGCTACTCGGGCCTTTTCAACCCTACACCTCGCTATGAGGATCTCGATATGTTCCGCGTGGACTATATCTTCAATCAGGGTGGCTCGTACCTCACTATGAGCCGTTTCAAACCCTCTGAGGAGGACTTCGAGAAGAACTTCAACCTCGATTTCTTCAAGCAGAACAACATTAAGTTGCTCGTTACCGTAGGTGGCGACGATACCGCTTCGACAGCCAATCGCATTGCCAAGTTCTTGGAGGCTAAGCAGTATCCCATTGCCAACATCCACGTTCCCAAGACGATCGACAACGATCTTCCCCTGCCCGCAGGTATGCCTACTTTTGGCTATCAGTCGGCCAAGAACGCCGGTTCGGTAATAGGTCGTGCTGTGTATAACGATGCTCGCACCTCGGCAAACTGGTTTGTCGTAGCAGCCATGGGTCGTTCGGCAGGTCACCTCGCCTTCGGTATCGCCTCGGCATGCCACTATCCCATGATTATCATCCCCGAGATGTTCAATAAGACAAAGATTACTATCGACAAGATTATCAGCCTTATCGTCTCGGCTATCGTTAAGCGTAAGATTCTCGGCATGGACTATGGTGCTGCCATGGTGTCGGAGGGTGTGTTCCACTCTCTCGACGAGGAGGAGATTTTGAAGTCGGGCATCCACTTCTCGTATGACGACCACGGACATCCCGAGCTCGGCAAGGTATCTAAGGCCGAGATGTTCAATACCCTGCTCGAGAAGCGTTGCAAAGCTCTCGGAGTGAAGGTTAAGTCGCGCCCCGTGGAGATTGGTTACGAGGTACGTTGCCAGACACCTTGCGCCTTCGACCTCGTATATTGCTCACAGCTCGGTATGGGTGTGTATAAGCTCTTCTCGGAGGGTAAGACCGGCTGTATGGTATATATCAGCCAGGAGGGTTACGTGTCGCCTCTCTACCTCAAAGATTTGCAGGACCCCGAGACGGGTAAGATTCCTCCCCGTTTGGTGGATATCAACGCCGACAAGATTCACCAGGTTATCGACAACCTCATGCACTACATCACCGAGGATGACTATGAGGCAGCGAAGGCATACCTCGCACATCCTGAGGAGTATGACTTCCGAAAGATTCTCAACTGGTAATTTCTTGTGATAAGCCGCAATCTGCGGCACGAAACCGAAAGATACCCTGAATGGAATGTACGCCAAGTACTATCCATCCAGGGTACTTTCATTTCGCACCACATTTCACGGCTTCTGACAAGAAATTTCATGTGATAAGGGCGCATCTGCACCCTCTCAATCATCAGCCTGAATAGGATGTACGCCAAGTACTACCTATCCAGGCTGATTTCTTTATCGAGGGCACATCTGCAACCCTTCTGACAAGAAATTGTTTTTCTTGTGATAAGGGGCC
>JAZULJ010000042.1:0-18239 GCA_045603045.1 Alistipes sp. | reverse complement strand
ATCAACGTCGGGTCGTTCTTAACTACCATAGGAGCCGAGGCTACAATCTCGTGCTGCTTGCTTCGGAAGAAGTCCAAAAATGCCTGTCTTGTTTTATTAGAATCCATATCTCAATAATTAATTTTATCCCTATTATTTATTACGCGGTTGCAAAATTACACAATTTAATGTAAATTTGTAGCGTTAAAATTGAAATTTTAATAATTTTATTTCCCGACAATGAGTAATAGATTGTCAAAGATAGGTTTGAGGAGGCTGTCCCCAATCAAAAAATGGCCACGCTGGGCACGCATAATCTTCAAATTGGTCGTTACACTGATTATCACATTAGTCGGTAGTCTGGTTATATCGATATGGTTTGAGACGCCAAAGATGGCTAAGATACGTCGTGATAATCGTCAGATTGAGGCACAATACAACATATTGCAGGAGAAGATTACTCTGACGGAACATACCCTTGCTGACATCAAACATCGCGACCATTACGTCTATCGTCCTCTACTTGGAGTTGATACCATTACTCTTCCACAGACATACGCCGAGTACCACGACTCAAAATATGAGCCCCTCATGGGTGATGAGTATAGCGACCTTATGATTGATACATGGCGACAGATGGACCGCCTTATTCGTAACACCTACTACGCCTCGCTATCTCTCGACACGACGCAAGATATGGCCGAGAATAAGGAGGAGTTTACGGAGGTAATACCTGCCATTTGGCCTATCGACCGCACTAAGCTTACGCGAGTAAGCAGTCTCTACGGTATGCGTATGCACCCTACACTTGGTATCTGGCGCAAACATGAGGGCATAGACCTTACGGCGCCAACCGGTACACCGATATATGCTTCGGGCAAAGGCGTTGTATCGCAGTCGCAGTGGCGCAACGGCTATGGAGAACTTATCGAGATTAACCATGGCTTCGGTTATAAGAGCCGTTATGCGCACCTGTCGAAGCGATACGTACAGCCTGGTGATAGCGTAATGCGTGGACAGGTTATTGGCGAGGTGGGCAATACCGGTGTATCGTCGGGCGCTCATCTACACTACGAGGTGCGCTACCGCGAGAATACGGTAAACCCCATCAACTATTTTAATGCTGAGATGTCGGAGGAGGCATACGTTGAGCTTATGAGTCAACTCGATGCAAACACCGCTAAAACCGAAAAGTAATGAGCAAGAGTAAGATATATGGACGCGCCCTGAGACGCCGTGTTGTACCACACTTGCTGAAAGTGTCGGTGTGGCTGGGGATGATTTTATTTTGGTTGGTGATTATCAACCTCTTTATAGACCTCCCTAAGGAGTACGCATTGCGCCACTCAACTGACAAAATGCGTGCTGAATTAGATAATCTGTCGATACAGTACGACTCATTGATGGTGGTCGTGAACAATGTTGTCGAGCGCGATAAAAATGTCTTTCGCAAGCTCTTTGAGTCCAATCCCTACAACCTCGATATAGAACATTACAATCGTCGCTACGAACTTTACCAGGAGCTTGTCGGCATGGATAACGAGGAGTTAGGTTCGTTGCTCAGCCAACGATGTCGTGGTATCGAGGCAAAGACGACAAAGTTGCGCGAGACTAATGACGAGCTGAATCATACCTTCTCAGCGGGATATCTTTCAGCCGATTGCGTTCCCTCGATACAGCCTGTCAACAATCGTCGTCTAACGCTTCTCGCTGCCGGCAAAAAACCTTTAATTAACCCATTTCATCGCACTATGGCTGAGCACCATGGCGTCGATTATCTTGTGCCAGAAGGAACTGCTGTATTTGCTACGGCCGATGGCGTTATCAAGAAGCTGTCGGAGAAGAATTCTACGCACGGCAAATGCGTGATTATAGACCACGGTAACGGCTACGAAACATCATATAGCCATCTGCTTGATATACGCGTTAAGGAGGGACAAAGTGTCAAACGTGGTGATATAATTGCCATGTCGGGTAACTCGGGCCTTTCGTTTGCACCACATCTACACTATGAGGTTATCAGAAATGGCATGCGAGTTGACCCTGTACACTACTTCTTTATGGAACTTACCCCCGAGGAGTACCACAAGATAATCAATATTGCACTATCAAGCATGCAATCATTTGATTAGTATGGCTCAATTAAAGTTAATTATACTCGACTTTGACGGTACATTGGTCGATACGCGACGAGCCAATGCACTTGCCTACATTGAGACGCTCTCTGAAGTAGGTATCACGCTCTCCGAGGAGGAGTACTCGGCAAAGTATTTCGGCGTGCGCTGCATGGAGTTTTTGCGCATGATAGGTATCAAAGACGAGGTTGAGATTAAGCGGCTGCGTCGCCGCAAAGTGGAGTTGTACCCCAAGTACTTCGACACGGTGTGTCTGAACAATGCCCTATGGTCTTGGTGTTGCATGGCTCGCTCCATGGGAGTTAAGGTATGGATAGCCTCTACTGGACATATAGATAACATCTCTAATGTTATGCAGTACTTGAATATATCCGATGGCATTGATGGTATAATCTCGGGCGATGATGCGGAGTACCCAAAGCCTGCCCCCGACTGCTTCTTGCGTGCAATGAATATTGAGGGTGTGAGACCTGACGAGACCATAATCTTCGAGGATTCGGAGGTGGGTATTGAGGCTGCCCGACGTAGCGGAGCATGTTATTTTGTTGTCAAATTAGACTAATCGGTTGATAGAATAGCGAATTAAATCGTCAATTACTTGGATAATTGGCGATTTTTGCCTATTTTAGTGGGACGAAAACTTAATTAGCGAGACACTATGAGACGATTAATACTTTTGTCATTAACACTCTTTGCATGCGTTTGTGTGGGTGCACAGGAACCTATGTCCACGATTGAGCCCGCACAGAGCAACCCGATAAAACAGTGGTTGGCTCACTTTACATCACTTGATGTAGATGCCCCTATCAACCTAACGCTTATCGAGATAGGTGAAAACGACGAGCCCTATATTATTTATGACACCAAGGGTTGTTACACCTCGAAGTTCTCGGCGGAGACCGAGAAATCGGCACTTAAAATACGAGAGCGCAATGAACTAAAACGTGAGACCGTAACCGATGTAACCATATACTACAATACTCTCTCGGAGATTCGTATATCCAAGGCTGTAACCGTATGTAAAAATACATTAGACTCCCCGCTACTCGATATAATCATATCAAGCGGTGCGTCGTTTGTAGCCACCATAGATGTCAAAGATTTGATGATAGATATTACAGGCAAGTGCAGTGTGAAGATTGATGGCAATGCTCTATACCAGACCGCAAACGTATCGACCGCCGAGTATAATGCCATTAATCTTGCGACAACATCAACAACTATAACGTCATCACATAACGCAGTAGCATACGTCGATGCCACTCAGCGTTTAGAGGGCAAGACGGCGATGGGTGGCGAAATATTCTACAACTCCTATCCCGAAATATTCAGAAGTTTTATCCCGGTATTCGGTGGCGAGATATCGAAATATAAGTAACTACTACGGAGCGTATGACATTTCTGCAAGAACTTGCGAGCGTTCTCTACCGTCGTTACAATAGCGACTTATCATCACTCGTAGTCATGTTTCCTTCAATGCGAGCAAGGACATTCTTCAACGATGCTCTTGCTTGTATTGCAGATAAACCATTGTGGCAACCCTCATATGCGACCATAGACGAGGTCATGGAGCATATCGCCGACATATCGCGTGGTGACCGCATAGTGCTTATTACCGAGCTCTTCAAGATATACAAGCGCCACCACCCTGCGGAGACCATAGACAAGTTCTACTTCTGGGGCGATATGCTCATATCGGATTTCGATATGATAGACAAGTATATGGTTGATGCCGAACAGCTATTGCGCAATATAGAGGACCTCAAGGAGTTAGAGAAGGATGTTGACTACCTCGAAGATATACACATACGCAGCATACACTCCTTCTGGCGCAGTATCGTCGATAAGCAGAGCCTCAGTAAGCAGAAGGAGGAGTTTCTGAAAATATGGCGAAGCCTACCCCATATCTACCGAGAATATCGTGAGCAGCTACTAAGGCTTCGCATCGGCTATACGGGACTCATATATCGTGAGGCGGCAATGAAGCTAAAAGCGGGCGCTGATATTCAACTCAATGGCAGAAGAGTGATTGTAGCGGGCTTCAATGCCCTATCCAATAGCGAAAAGTGTCTCATGGAACGCCTCTCAACAAGCGAGTATGGTGCGGAGTTCTATTGGGATTATGACAACTACTACACCGACAATGATAGGCATGAGGCGGGTAAGTTCATGCGCCAAAACATAAGTGACCACCCCATGCAGGCTGCCATCACGCACAACAACTTTGCGGAGTGTAATAAGAAGATAGAGTCGATAGGTTGCGTCTCAAATGTTGTGCAGTGTAAGTATGTGGCCGAAATACTATCTAAACTTCCCGAAGAGGAGTTGGATAAGCGCACGGCGATAGTGCTCACCGACGAGAATATGCTCGTACCTCTGTTACACTCTCTACCCAACAAGGTTAAGAGTGTGAATGTTACTATGGGCTATCCTCTCAAAGCTACGCTCGCCTACACCTTCATTGAGCGACTTATAGAGCTTCAAAAACATGGGCACCGTCGCAAGGATGACAACGCAGACATCTTCTATCATGTCGATATTCAGGGCATCCTCACCCACCCGTACGTAGTAGATACATGTGGCACGGAGGCTGCAATATTGCATCAAAAGATAGTCGGCGACCGCTTAATATCTGTCGAAGGCAATATCTTGCGCCAGGGCGAAGTGTTAGGCTCAATATTCAGATATTGCGATAGTTATGAGTCGTTATCTCAATATATAGAAGATACGATAGGGCTGCTCTACGGCCTCATTGCCGAGAATGACACACAGCAAGGTGAGTATCTACGCACTGCACACGAAGAGATAATAAAGTGCAAGCGCTCGATATCAAAGTGCGATATAACACTCCCTTGCGAGGTCTTTACATCGATGTTGCGTAAACACCTCCAAACCGTTACCATAGCTTATGAGGGAGAGCCATTGATGGGCGTGCAGATTATGGGTATTCTCGAAACACGTAATATAGACTTCAAGAATGTCATCATCCTATCGATGACCGATGCCACATTTCCGGGAGACACCCTTTCCAAGGCGTCGTTCATCCCCTACAACTTGCGTGTAGGCTACAAAATGCCTACGCCCGAGGAGCATGAGGCGATGTATGCCTACTATTTCTATCGTCTTATTCAGCGTGCCGAACGGGTATCTATGCTCTACTGCTCGAAGGCCGATGATAAGAGTACGGGCGAGTGTAGCCGATACATCCATCAGCTCGACTATGAGTCGCAGTACAAGGTCAATAAGTACGCCGTAGGTGTCGATTTAACACTCGAAACTCCATCGGAGATTACCGTGTCCAAAGGTAAGGAGGAGCAATTGGTATTGGCGCAATATCTCGATGATGGCGAGAAGAAACTGTCGCCAACAGCACTATTCCGATATATCGAATGCCCAATGAAGTTCTATTTTGCATCGGTGGCACAACTGAACACGGCTAATGAACTGAACGATAATATCGATGCTCTTACATTTGGAAACATCTTGCATGAGACAATGGAGGCGCTATATAAAAATATACTTGATGTAAATAATCCGGGTAGCCTCATTGATAATGAATTGTGTAAGCACGATGTCGTGGCAAAGGCTGTTAATAAAACAATCAGCAAGCTACTCTTTCGAAGTGCAGATGATTGCTCTGCGGAGTTTACGGGAGATACGCTTTTGGTGCGCGACATTGTCATAAAGTATATTTTGCAAGGCATATTGAATTACGACAAAGAGCATAACGGCTACGCAGTTGTTGCCCTCGAAGAGAAGATTGCCAGCAAGTATCCTCTGATGGATGGTCGCAGCGTAAACATCGGAGGTATCGCCGACCGTATCGACCGCCTGTCTGATGGGACAATACAGGTCATCGACTATAAGAGTAGTGTGCGTCCCCACCTCAAATTTAACGACATAGAGAGGCTCTTTACGGGCAATTCGGATGAGCGTGTTGCCAATATCTTCCAAACATTGCTCTACTCCGAGATGATATATCGCGAGAGGGGTTGCGATGTTCTACCCACGCTATATTTCGCCTCACAAATGCTTCATGACGGCTACTCCCCCAAACTCGTAAGCACCGCAAAGGGTGGTGCGATAGAGCGCTACTCAGAAGTTCGCACCGAGTTCACGGAGCATCTACAAGGAGCTCTTGAAGAGCTATTCAACTACGACGTACCCTTCAAACAGGCAGATGAGAGTCTTGGAATGTGTAAATTATGCGATTTTAAGAAGATATGCAGACGCAAAAACGAGCAATAATACTTAGTGCCAGCGCAGGTTCGGGTAAGACCTATCAGCTGGCATATAAATATGTTAAGGATGTGATTACACGTCCTGAGTTGTATCGTGGCATCCTCGCAATAACCTTTACAAACAAGGCTACCGAGGAGATGAAGAGTCGCATACTTCGTGAGATACACATATTAGCCTCGAATGCCGAGAGCGACTATCTTGAAGACCTCAAAAATGAGTTGGGATTTAGCGAGCAGTATATACGCGACCGAGCACATCTGGCTCGTACAAACATCCTGCACGACTACTCGCGTTTCAGCGTGCTCACCATCGATCGCTTTTGTCAACGCATAATACGCGCCTTCCTCAAAGAGTTGGATATAGACATGGACTACAACATTGAGCTTAAACCCGATGAGCTTCTTGGCCGTGGTGCCGATGCTCTAATCGAGCGCATAAAGGAGGATGCGGAGTTACGTCAGTGGATGTTGACCTTTGCCCAGGAGCGTCTCGATGATGGCATGAAGTGGGATATGCGTGGTGATTTGGCTGCGTTAGGCCAAGAGTTATTCAAGGGACATCATCGCGGACGCAACCAAATAAACAAAGGTGAACTAATGAAGAGTGTTTCGGCACTCCGACAGAGGGCAAAGGCGGTACGCGAAGAGATAAAGAGGTGTGCAGAGCAATGTTGTGATATCATACACAATAAATTTGGACTTGCACCCAGCGACTTCAAAGGTGGCGAAAGGAGTTTTGTTTATGCTATTCTGCGCTATGCTAACGGAGAGTTCAAGGCTCCAACCAAGACGATGTATGAGGCAGCTGCCGACCCATCCAAGTGGTACACTGCAGCGGCAAGTAGTGTGGTGCGTAGCGCTGCAATAGAGCTCCAACCTATATTGGCGCAACTATGTCAAACCTACGACGATGGCATCACGGTTGTAAACACAGCCAAGCTATTTCATGACAACTACCGCAGCTTTGCCCTACTCTCGGACTTATATGGGGAGGTTGAGTTGCTGTGCAGCCAAGAGAACACGAAGCTCCTCGGTGAGACCAAGCACCTACTATCCTCATTTGTCAACGATAGCAATACCCCCTTTATCTACGAGAAGGTTGGCAACCGTTACGAGCACTACATGATAGACGAGTTTCAGGATACTGCCGAGCGCGAATGGCACAACCTTAAACCACTTCTGCAAAACGCTATGGCGTCAAACGAAGACACCTCAGTACTTATCGTTGGTGATGTCAAGCAGTCTATATATCGTTGGCGTGGTGGAGATTGGCGACTGCTCAAAGATGTGGCTTATCGCGACCTCGGCAAAGAGGATACACTACTCGATAGCCTCGAAAAGAACTATCGCAGCCTCGAAAAAGTTATTACGTTCAATAATAAACTCATAGGCAACATCGTCAAGCAGGAGAATGATTTCCTCAATAATATCCTACAAACTGCCTTTAATCAGAAGCATATCGACGAACAACTTTATGCCGAGTACAAGGATGTTGCAGAGCTCGCATATACCGATGTAGAGCAAAAGCAGGGACGCAAAAGCGAGAATGAGGGCTATGCCGAGGTGTGTATCTATGAGGGCAAGGTATCGCCCTTTATAGAAGTTATCGAGGATGCCATAAGCCGTGGCTACCGCTACTCCGACATCCTCATCTTAGCACGTGGTCGCACCGATGGCAAGCGTATAGCAAAGGCACTCTTCGATTATAAACAGCAGAAGTTTTCATCTAAGGGCGAGGTTGGCTTCAATATTCTCACACTCGATTCGCTCACCATCGAGGGCTGCGACATCACGGAGTTTATCATAGCCACACTGCGCTTAGCGGTAAACCCGAAGAGCGACATCGAGCGTGGCGTATATAATCGCTACTTAGGGCTTCCCTTAGGTCATACGTTTAGCGAAGATGAGCTGTCATATCTCCGCCACACAGCACACCTATCACCCGCGGAGGCTTTTGAGAGTATTGTCGAGCACTTCAAGCTCAACGAGCGTACCGACCGCATAGCCTACCTACAAGCTATGCACGAGCAGGTCGTATCGTTCTCGACGACGCGTATTGCCGACATTCAGAACTACCTTAAATGGTGGGATGAGCGCGGTCATGAGGCCAATCTTACGGTCGAGATGAGTGATAACACCATAGAGATTATGACCATACACAAGGCCAAGGGTTTAGAGCGCCCCGTGGTCATAGTGCCTTACTGTAAGTGGGAGGCCATCTCACGTGGCGATAGTCCAAGTATAGTATGGGCAACTGCCGACACAACCGACGAGAGTCTCGCCTCAATCGGAGAGTTCCCTGTGGCCTTCAACAGCAATATGAAAGAGTCTCTATTTCACAAAGAGTATTACCGCGAATTTGTAATGAGCCATATCGATATGCTCAATATGCTATACGTTGCCGTGACGCGAGCCTCTTCGGAGTTATATCTCTTTGCACCGAAGCCTCCAAAGTCATCATCTGGCATCTCAGGCGTGGGCCCCCTGGTTGCAAATGCAGCGGCGAGCATATGCGAAAATTTTGTTGTTGAGACCCGCGAAACAGGCTCTATAACACGTTACATGTATGGCACGAAGATAGCCAAGCACAAGCCTAAGGCTGCAAAGGAGGATGCTCCGATGGAGGTTATTCTCGATAAGTATCATGCTACGCAACCTGCCACAACACTATACCACCGTAAGCGTCCGCATATCGACGAGGAGAGTTACAGCACACCCTCGGCGCGTATGCGTGGTATTATGCTGCACCGCATCTTCGAGAAGGCTGCAGATATAAACTCTGTATATCGAGCTATTGATGGTTTGGAGCGCGACTGCATAATCGACCTCAATGATGCCAATATTCTTAAACAACAGATTGAGTTAATGCTCGATAACCCTATTGTACATGAGTGGTTTACGCACAAGTGGTCTGATGTAAACAATGAGAGTTGGATACTTGATGGCAAAGCCCTACACCGCCCCGACAGAGTTATGATTGACGGCGGTCGCGTTGTAGTTGTTGATTACAAATTTGGCGAGCACAAAAGCTCTGCCTACACTCGCAAAGTGAAGGAGTATATGACCCTTCTGGGTGATATGGGTCTATACAGCCGCATAGAGGGATATGTATGGTACGTGGCACTTGGCGAAGTAGATAAGGTGTAGCATTGTGCGCGCGAGTGTTGCAGTATCGAATTGATTTTGTATCTTTGTGGCATGAAACAGTCGTTTTGGAAGATAATACCGCCTTCGTATCGTCATCGAGCCATCCTGGTTGCGGCAACGATATTTGTGCGTGCGCTGCTCAACTTCATTGGTTTGGCGGTGCTTGTACCGGTGCTTATCCTTATTCTCGATAGCGACAATGTAGCGCAAGATGGGCTGTTGCATGATATATATGTATGGCTCGGATTTACGAATTATGACAACTTCACCTATGCGGTATGCGGTGCTGTTGTAGCCATTATTATCCTGAAAAATATCCTCGTGTTGCTACTCTATCGCTCCGAGCGCAACTTCATATATTCGCTCTATAAGTACCTCTCCGAGAGGTTATACATAGATTATCATCGCCGCGGTTTAGGCTTTATCAAGCGAAATAACTCGGCAATTCTCACACGTAACGTCAATGTTATCAGCCTGATGTTTGTTGCAGGTGTCCTTAAACCTGTCGCGAGTATCGCAAGTGAGGTCTTGCTCTTCATCCTAATATTTGCGTCGCTCGCATGGTATTCGCCCATGGCGGCACTCGTTGCCGTAGCAATATTTGTCCCTGCTGTGATGCTCTTCTGGCTCCTCGTCCGACGTCGTCTCAGCGATTTCGGTAAGCGTGAGAATGAGGCGCAACGCATCAAGAGCCGTATTGTATCTGAGACATTTAGAGGTTATGCCGATATTGAAATAAGTGGCGCTTTTGGTCAGATGTTCAAGCGGTTCGAGCGCGCTATGGACGAGGCAGTAGCCCTGCGTAAGCGCAATGCTACAATAGGCATGCTTCCACAAATGTTTACCGAAGTGGGCTTGGCTGTGGGCATGGTAGCGTTGGTTATAGTATGTATGCAGATTGGTAGTGGCGATGCACGCATGATGTTCGGTATCTTTGCCGTGGCAGCACTTCGCCTTATACCCTCGGTGCGTAGTATGATGTCTAGTTGGAGCACCATCCGCTATAATCGCTACTCTATGGATATTCTCGCCGATGCTGAAATCAAGGAGAGTTCTATGGTTGCGACCAATAGCACGGAGCGCCTACGCTTTGAGCATAGCATTGAACTTCGTAATCTCGGTTTCCGGTTTGATGATGCCGACACCCCTACTATCAGCAACCTCTCACTGACAATCAATAAGGGTGAGCGCCTCGGCATACGAGGTACCTCGGGTGCAGGTAAAACTACCCTATTCAACCTTATCCTCGGACTCTATCGCCCCACGTCGGGAAGCATCACCATTGATGGTGTAACGCTTGACGACACCAATATCCGCAAGTGGCAGAACGCCATAGGCTACGTGTCGCAGAGTGTCTTTATTGCGGATATGACCTTAGCCGAGAACATAGCCCTCGGCTGCGACCCCGCAACAATAGACTATAATCGTGTGGCAGATGTTGTTGAGATAGCTGACTTAAAGTCTTTTGTAGAGACATTGAGCGACGGACTAAACACACGTATTGGCGAGCAAGGCAGCCGTCTTTCGGGTGGTCAACGTCAGCGCATAGGCATAGCGCGAGCCTTGTATAAGAACTCCGATGTGCTATTCTTCGACGAGGCTACATCGTCGCTTGACGGACGCACCGAGGAGAATATAAATACCGCAATTAAGCGACTCTCGGACGAGAACCGAGCGCTCACCATAGTCGTCATTGCACACCGCGAGAGTTCGTTGGAGTATTGCGACAGAGTAATAACACTCGAATAATAGAGATATGAATATACACGATTATATCATTGCAGGTATCCGCCTACGCTCAACAGCCAATATCGTAGAGATGGGCGTGCGTGGCTTCAAGCCTTTTGAGGTTGATTACGACGCAAACATCGAGGCCGACTGCACCTTTGACCTGCGTCCCACGATGCAGCTGGGCGATTATGCAGTAGAGAAGCACCTCGCCGACTTCACTGCGATAGAGACAGGGGCACACTGCGAACTTATACGCACCACTGAGGGCTACCTCTATACCATAGCGCGCCCCAATAGTGCCGAGGAGCCTATACTTTTCCATATTAATCGCGCAACGCATGGCATAATCTCAAATATCGAGTGTCGCACGATGCCCGATATAGCGCAATTGCGCTTCGCCTTGTGGGTGATGTTTGGCGTGGTGCTCAGCACGAAGCAGGCTATTGCCATCCACTCCTCGACAATCGAGTGCGGCGGTCGTTGCATCCTCTTTCTTGGCGAATCGGGCACGGGTAAGAGTACGCATACGCGCCTATGGCGGGAGAATATCAAGGGTGCCAAACTACTCAACGACGACTCGCCCATCATTCGCATCATCGATGGCAAGGCACTCGTCTTTGGTTCGCCATGGAGTGGCAAGACTCCATGCTATAAAAATCTGGCATACCCCATTGCAGGCTTCTGTCGCCTAAGCCAGGCACCTCACAATGTCATACGACGTCTGACCACTATTGCTGCGATAGGCGCATTGCTACCATCATGTCCGCCCGCCTTTGCACATGACGACGAGTTGCAGGATGTGATATGTAATACGTTGGGAGAGATGCTACGCCGCGTACCCGCATACCACTTGGAGTGCTTGCCCAATGCTGAGGCAGCACAACTATCACACAAGACGATACTCGGAGATGAATAATAGCCTGCTAAATAATATAGAAAATCTGGTTGAGCCTGGCGCATCGTTCGAGATGATGGTTACAGGATATAGCATGCTCCCGCTGCTTGGCTATGGCCGCGACCACATAATCCTACACCGCACAACCGAAGATGAGGATATCATGCATCGTGCTGCGATGTTTCGCATGCCCAATGGTCGTATTATCGTGCATCGTGTAAAAGCTATTGACAACGGTATCGTTACGCTACAAGGCGATGGCAACATTCAGCAGACTGAGCAGTGCCGCCGCGACGAGATTATAGGCGTGGTGGACAAAGTTGTGCGCGAGAGCGGCAAGGTTGTGAGCTGTACCACGCGCTGCTGGCGCATGCGTGAGCGTATATGGCTCGGACAGCCACGCATCGTGCGTAGATATGCACTCGCCATAATGCGCCGATGGCTAAACTTTAAGAGAGGTAAATAATAATAATAACTATGGATATAAGAATAGGACATGGATACGATGTTCACGCCCTTGCCGAGGGTCTCCGCCTGGTGCTTTGCGGTGTAGAGATTGAGCATACAAAAGGGTGCGTGGCGCACTCTGATGGCGACGTCGCAATACATGCTATATGCGATGCTCTCCTTGGCGCACTTGCGCTTGGCGATATCGGCAAGCTATTCCCCGATAGCGACGCCCGGTATAAGGGTATTGACTCGACCCTACTACTTAAACATGTTGTTGAGCTGGTAGCATCTAACGAATATAAGATAAGTAATATAGACTGCACAATAGCCATGCAACGTCCCAAGCTGCGTCCTCACATTGACCACATGCGCGAGCGCCTTGCAGAGGTTATGGGCATTACCATTGACAGAGTCTCGGTAAAGGCCACAACGACAGAGCATCTCGGCTTCGAGGGTCGCGAGGAGGGTGTATCAGCAACAGCGGTAACAATACTTGTAAAGGAATAATATCCGAAAAGATTTTGCAGAATTAAATAAATATTGTACATTTGCAACGTCTTTTTCGGAAGATAAGGGCTCGGATGGTGGAATAGGTAGACACGCCGGACTTAAAATCCTGTGGGCAGTAATGCCCGTACCGGTTCGACCCCGGTTCCGAGTACTTATAGAGAGGTTATGACCTCTCTTTTTTATTTCGAGGGCATAGACTGCACATGCAGTCTCGTGTGGAGTTGTTGCATGTGTTCCTGCTCGCACGACACATGCGACATACACCACAAAGCTGATGGGCACTCAACAGACGGTTAATGCCGGATATTACACTTCGCAAAAATGCCGTCAATGGGTAAGTACTTGGTGTACACTCCATTGACGGCATATTTTATGAGAGGAGGCAATCAGCCCCTACTCATGAAGCTATCGGCCGGACTCAGCTATCTTATGACGAATCATCTTATTCAGCGACTCCGACTCTAACAACTCTTCGAGTGTGATGTGCATGCGGTAACGCCAATAGTGACGCGAGTTGGCAGGCACGTTGATACGCTCATCATGCGGGTTCTCACGACGCAGAGCACCATCCATAGCCAACCAATCCTGCAACGGCAGAATAGTCAACATCGCGGGCGATTTGAGGTGCATAGAGACTACCTGCTCGCATATCCATGGTTCGCAGAAATAGGGAGCCTCTCCCCATACGCCAAGCACATGGTTATAGAAGCGCTGTGTAACACCTCTATCCTCCTCCCACCATGCACGCAAGGGGTTCATGTCGTGTGTGCCTGTGGTACATACCGACAGGTAGGGGTAGTCGTATGTTGAGCCAAACTCCACCTTTGGATCCTTGGGCATACGCTGAATCTCCAATGAAAGAATTTGCTCCGATGACATAACAGAGGCTACACAGTCGGGAATCATGCCGAGATCCTCGCCACATACAAGCATGCCTGTTGACTCAATGAGCGGCGGCAATTTGCAGAGTGCCTCATGCTTCCAGAAGTCGTTATGGCGACGGTAGAAGAAGTCGTTATAAAGACGATTATACGCCTCCTTTTGCTCATCCGACAACCACTGATAGCACTCCGTTGAGTGTGCCGAGATGCGAGGATGATACTTACCCCTCTGCAACTTATCCTCGACGAAGAGTACGTTATCGGTCTCGGCAACGTTGCGAGCCATCCAGCTACCATCGAAGTAGAAACCATAGTTATCGCGCATCTCCTCATAGGTAAATGGCAATGCGGGATTGAAGCGTCCGAGTAGCGCATTTACGGCATCGAGAGGTATCTCCCAGATACGGAAGAAGCCCAAAATATGGTCAATACGATATGCATCGAAGTACTCCGCCATCTTCTGGAAACGAGCCTTCCACCATGCATAGCCATCCTCTGCCATCTTTGCCCAGTTGTATGTAGGGAAGCCCCAATTCTGACCCATCACCGAGAAGTCATCGGGTGGAGCACCGGCTGATGAATCCATATTGAAGAGCTCGGGATATACCCATGCATCAACACTCGTGCGCGAGATACCAATCGGAATATCACCTTTGAGCACAACGCCGCGTGAATGAGCATAGTCGCGAGCCTCACGTAACTGCTTTGAGAGGTGATACTGCACGAAGTAGTTGTAGGCCACAGCCTCTGCGTGCTCCTTCTCATATTTTGCAGCCTTAGCCTTGGTGTACTTGGCCCATGTTCCCCACTTTGTGAAGTCGGGAGTACCCTTCTCATCGCGCAAAGCACAGAATACGGCATAGGGACGCAACCACGACTCGTTGACCGCCATGAAGGTCTTGAACTCCTTAGATGCCAATGTCTTTGCGCCTTGCTCCGCAAAAATAGCATGCAGAAATTCGGCCTTAGCATTGTTCACGCGCTCGTAATCGACGTTGGGCAGAGTGTTAAGCTCTGCTCCAAGGGCATCGAAGCGAGCCTGAGCCTTCTTATCTTTGAGTGTGCCCACCGCGGGAAGATGCAGGAACTGTGGGTGTAGCGCAAATGTTGAGTTAGCGTTGTAGGGATACGAATCCTGCCAAGTACCGGTCATCGTAGTATCGTTAATGGGCAAAATCTGGATAATAGACTGTCCGGTAGCCGCAGCCCAATCAACCATGAGGCGTAGATCGTGGAACTCGCCAACGCCGAAGCTATCCTTTGAGCGCAACGAGAATACCGGAATAGCAACACCGGCACCACGCCATGCAGCACGCTCGAAGTGAGGACGTAGCGAGTCGATAACGAGTGCCTCACCCTCAGCCACATTCTCGGCAAAGTAATAGTTCTCGCCCGACTGCCATGCACGAGTCTCACCCGTAGCATCATCAACAATCACAAACTTATATGCGAAGGGGGCATTAGGCGCCTTGATGCGGGCACTCCACACGGCATTATCCAACGCCTCCATCTTCACACCCTTCTCCACGTTCCATGCTCCAAGTGCCTTGCCATCACCCACTACAACGACGCGCTCGGTAGGACGTACTACGGCAATCTCGGCACGCAACGTAACGGTATTAGCCTTGGCCCCCTGCACCTTACGGTTCTTGGGGCGAGCAAAGATACCATCCGTAAACATAGATGAACGGAATGAACGATCATAGGGCAGATCGTGCCAACGGTCTATGATGCGCACATCCACGGCATCCTTATCGAGGACAAGCTGATGTTTGGCACCCCACTCACGACGTATGGTCTCTGTCTCGTAGCGCACCTCATAGCGATATTCGAGGAGCGTTGTCGCGGGAAGTTTAATAGCTGCTTCCCATCCACCGTTACCCACATAGCGCATGGCGTAAGCCTTCTCGCGCTCGCCACACACAACCACGTACAACTCCTGGCCGTACGAAGTCTGATACTCCAATCTCAGTTTCAGTGTCATATTTCAATGATATTTGTGTATTTGTTGCTATTTACTTCATAAATAGTAGTTGCTTCAACTCGTTGCACGATGCCTCAGCCTCCATGGTGCGGAATAGATAACCCTTAATACCTACTCTCGCCGCAGCCTCAATATTAGCAACGCGATCATCTATAAATATAGTCTCCCCGGCATCGAGGTCATACTTTGTCAGCAGACGTCGATATATCGCCTCGTCGGGCTTGGCTATACGCTCCTCGCACGATACCACATCGCCGCGAAAGTGGCCATACACCTCCTTCTTGCGTAGGAAGTCGATAAACTCGCGAGACATATTCGATAACACAAATAAATGGTATCCGCCCTTATCCAGCTCCTCGATAAGACATTTTGTCGCAGCTATCTCCTCCTGCGTAAGAATAGAACGACGTAAGTTTGCTTCCGCCAACGACCTGCTACATTTATTATAAACGACAAGATGGTCGATAACTTCATCATAAGTGATGTCGCCACGGTCATATGCCTCCCAAAAATCGGGCATTTTTGCCAAGGCGACAAACGAGAAGAACTTGATAAATTCGGGCTCGAACTTACGAGGGTCGCGGGCAAAGACCACACCTCCGAGGTCGAAAACTATATTTTTAATTGGTCTCATAATCGTACAAAGATACGAAATAAAATTGAAACGTGCAAGAACTCATTCAAGAGTTGCGAAAGAGTTGCAAAACCGCAAAAACACCGAGACCGGCCACCTAAAATAGAGGGAAGACAAAGTGTACTATGTTGCAGTCAAATTATTTCACATATCTGCTAATACATTAATTAATAACATCATCATCCGATAGCAACAATAATGAACATATAGCATATTAACCTAATATTGATATAACAACAAATAAAACGCTTATATATGATATGATACACACCACAAATATTATATGATATAAGTTCAAAACAACATGGTGAAAAATCTAATTAATTAATCATACGCGTATATTCAACCATTGAATTTAATCTCAAACGCTTCACTCAACCAAATTACCCCTGTCAGTTTGACCCGAAAAATTTTGATTTTTCGATATTTTTGCTTAATTTTGTGCGTTTATAAACTCGAAGCAAAATAAAACCTAAGATATGAGTACCGAACAAGAGAAAGTGATGAAACACGAGGAGGAGTATTCGGCGTCGAATATTCAAGTCCTCGAAGGCTTGGAGGCTGTGCGTAAGCGTCCTGCAATGTATATTGGCGATATTGGCGAGAAGGGTCTCCACCACCTTGTGTATGAGGTTGTGGATAACTCTATCGACGAAGCCTTGGCGGGCTACTGTACCGATATCTACGTAACAATCAATGAGGATAACTCTATCACCGTAAAGGATAACGGTCGTGGTATTCCTACCGACTTCCATGAGAAGGAGGGTAAGTCAGCATTGGAGGTCGTACTTACAGTGTTGCACGCCGGCGGTAAGTTCGACAAGGGTAGCTACAAGGTATCCGGCGGTCTGCATGGCGTTGGCGTATCGTGCGTTAATGCCCTCTCAACGCTGCTTATAGCGGAGATTCACCGTGGCGGCAAGATATATCGTCAGTCGTACTCTAAGGGTGCACCTACTTCACAGGTCGAGATTATCGGTGATTGCGAAGACCGCGGTACTACCGTTACATTCAAACCCGATGGTTCAATATTCACACTCACAACCGAGTATAAGTACGAGATTTTGGCTAACCGTCTGCGCGAGTTGGCATTCCTCAATAAGGGCATCCACCTCACACTTACCGACCGTCGTGTACAGTACGAGGATGGCAGCTACCTCTCAGACCACTTCTACTCGGAGCACGGCCTCTCTGAGTTCGTAGAGTATCTCGACGCTACACGTGGTCAGAAGATTATCGAGAACATCATCTATCTCGACACAGAGGAGAGTGGCGTACCCGTAGAGGTGGCCATGCAGTACAACGACTCATATTCGGAGAACGTTCACTCTTACGTCAACAACATCAATACCATAGAGGGTGGTACCCACCTTACAGGATTCCGTTCGGCACTTACACGTACATTGAAGCGTTATGCAGAGGAGAGCGGTATGCTTGCAAAGTTAAAGTTTGATATTAATGGCGATGACTTCCGTGAGGGTCTTACGGCTGTGATATCGGTAAAGGTTGCTGAGCCTCAGTTCGAGGGTCAGACCAAAACCAAACTCGGTAATGACGAGATAGCAGGCGCCGTAAATCGTGCTATGTCGGCAGCCCTCAGCCACTACCTCGAAGAGAACCCTAAGGATGCCAAGGCCATCGTGCAGAAGGTT
>JAZULJ010000041.1:0-62125 GCA_045603045.1 Alistipes sp. | reverse complement strand
TATTTAATTTCTTTAATTTATTCAACTGTTTAGCTTGAACTCTCTTTTTCAAAAAATCTAAATGAGTATTTATAAAAACAAACTTTCCTAAATCTTTATTCTCTATAAGATTTATTAACTGCTGTATTGAGAATGGTTTATTCTCAACATATATATCATCAGGTGAGTACCCAGGCTTTTCATTGGAATAGTCGTCGCTATCTGAAGTTATTTCTAATCCAGAATTCTTGGCCTCAATGTATTGTTCATGTAAACCCTGTAACTTCTCAAAGATTATTTCTTCATCTTCCTCAAAGTCCGATAAATTACATATATTAAATTGCAAATCATCGTTCAATTCTATTTGGATTTCGTGGCGTCCATCTTGTGCCGGTTGAGGAACAAGCCATAAACTCTGTTTGTTACTAGAATCTATTTTTTCTAGTAGTTGAAATATTGTTTCCGTTTGCTCCGACTTGTATGTTAAGCGAATAAATAAATCCATATAACGTATAGTTAAACATTTATATGACAAAGATATATATTTTTTTTGAAAGATGTCGTTTATTATTTCTAAATTACAGCTGTAATGTCCACAATTAATTGATGTATCATTATAAATTACTAAGATACACAAGCGGCAACTACCACATATCCCTTCGCCTTGTGCATAGGCTTCAATTCAACCGAATAGAGAACATTTGGCTCGATTGTGCCTTTCAGATCCTCTGACAGAATACAAATCTGTTTGCCGAGAGCATAATTCTCCCTGACTCCTTTCAATTGACGAGTTTTTGAGTGACGGGAAACGAAGCCTATCAGCTCTCCCGCGCGTTCCGATTTCGCAAACTTAATCTGCGACTTCTCCGATGTCATTTTGATGTAACTGCGATTAATTACTACTCGTTTGGGGAATTAAGTCCTAATTCGCTTCTTGCTTGGTCGAACAATTTACCCAAATACTGTTTTGACACTTTGTACTCTTGTTTAATCCAATCATTAAATTCCATTACAGGGTTATATTCCCAATTGATAAGACTTTCATCACGCCGAATAGACTGTTCAAAGAACTTATCAAAAATTGCGAAAAAGCCTTTTTGATGGAACAATGGGGTGTACAATATTAGAGCATCCATTGACATGACTATTATAGGATAGCACATTTGTCCTGGTAGCTCTTTATAAATCAGATCTTTATACCATTGATTTATAATGCCAGACAACCCAGGTGTTATTAGTCGAGCATCTTCCAGAGCTATTACTGGATAATAGGCTACACAGTCAGGAATATTGTCATCCCAAGGGAATTCATCTCCATCTATCAGTTTAATATGCTTGACTAACTGTGTTACTCCTACTGTTTCGGTTTTTCTTTTTTGTTTTCTATTCTTATCTATATTTTGTGAAGACGAATAAAGCTTTAGTTTAAGCATGGTCATCACCTCCTCAATATCCTTCTTTTCTCTAATGTTTCCGTTTATTTTTATAGATTTACACTCAAATAAAATCAAATTATCATTTTCCCTAATGTAGAAATCTGGCTGATCTGGCTTTTCTGCTTCATTTACTGGTAGTTGTGGGAAATGATAAGTTGAATGTTTGGACAGGCATTGCGATATTTGGCTATGAAACAAAGCCCTTTCAACATAGTGTGTATTGTAAAAATGAAACCAATCCCCTTTATATTCATTTTTCAAATCAAAAAACAATCCACTATATAATCTCTCTGCAAGTAATTGTTTGTTACATATTATATATTGATTCTCTGAGAGTTTAATGATAGGCTTGGAACGAAATATTCGATAATCAACATTATTGTCTCTGTCGTTATCTGTTATGTTGTTATATGGAACAATCTCTGATATTTCAATGGATATATAGTCAAGAACCTTTTGATTGATTAGACCACTTGTATCACCTAACTTGTCAAGGTCAAGAATATGACATCCTTCATAATCTTGATTATTTTTTCGCAAAATCCACAAACCAATCAAAGACATTATAGTCGTTGCATATTCACACATATCATTTATCCCTAATCGCTGAAGAAATCGCGCCATTACCTTTTGTCCCTCTTGGTTTGTCTTCAGGAAGGTTGATAAATGAGAGTAATGAATCAACTGGATTCTAACCGCTATGTCGATATTTTCATTGTAAATATCATTCATAGTGTACCCTAGGAGGAACATTAAAGTAGAAAGGTCTTCGTGTTTCTCCGCATGAGTAAAAGATACAATATGTTCATTTATCTTGAGTAAAACCCTAAACAGGTTGTACTCTATGTCTACATCGCTTTCGTTGCGATATTCTTCAATAGGTATTGCAAAAACATGGCGTAATAGCTCTAATGCTGTTTTTGAAGTACAATAATAGACACTATCGGAGTGGTTGGCTTTCAAAAACTTCATTAAACGACTATTCAGTTGCATTTCATCACTCTTCTTTATTGTTGAAAAGAAGGGTGTTGTTGGATCTGGAATACGAGCATTATGATACCGAAACGATAGAATTTGACACATCCGCACTAATGTCAGTCTGTCATATTTCTTTAACACTGCATCAATATCAAAATTTGTTTCTTCTGGATATAAATCGTGAAATTCTAAGATGCGTTGAAGTTGGTATGTCATAGCAATTCATATTAAGAAGTGTTACTTACAAAGATACAAAGAATTTATAATTTGAGGATAGAATAGTTTATGGTTGTTTATATACTGGGATAAGCTTTGTATGAAAAGAATGACATAATTCTTTGCAAAGTCCGCAAAAGGCGGGGTTGTATGTATGTGAAAGGATTATATTTTTGAGTCTGTGATTATGGGTATCTTAATGTGCGATTTGCGAGCTATAAAAACGCATAAAACTTTGTAAAAAAACTAGTACATAAGATGTTTAATTTTGGACATAGTAAACATCATAATTCTCACATAATCAACACAGTGTAAGATGTTAGGTGCATTAACATTGGATTACAAGCTGCTCGGGAAAAATAACAAATATTCATTGTTACTTCCACTGTTCAAAACTTCGTCCTCAAAAAGTATATAGAGAAATACTCTTACACAAAACGTATTTCCACCGTTTTGCTAATAGGCTATATCATTCATAATCAATACAATATCTATTCTCAAAGTCCAATTATGCACCGCTTAAATGGCAATACAAAAGTGGACAGAGAAAAGGGCAATCCGAGAACAATGATTTTTTTGTTCATTTTATAAGCCTTTATATCAACAGCTTTCCTCGTCAAAACAAGGTCTTTGGCGGACTCGAAATTTTGTCGGCGTTCGGCCGCTCCCCGAAATTTGCTCACTGCGATGAAAAGTGGGGTGTAGCTAAAAATTGTACCTTGTTCTGGTTGCGGTTTGTACTTGGTGGCTGTGTACAAAAGTATCAACTAGGTTATATATAAGTATTATTAGAGGGTTAGTTAGTTTTGCTGGGGAGTTGTATATCGTTATTAAACCATTACAAGGTTTACATATCGTCCCTGTCGGTAATGCTCGCTGGATTCTCGCCCCACTCACGACTATCCCAATGAAGTACCTGAATATCGTCTATTTTAGCAGCCATAACTTTGAGGTAGATCTCGGCTATTTGCACCTCGCCGCATCTTCGCTTTGTATTAGCCTGCTTCTTATAGTACCACTGTATTGCAACCGGACTATCCGAGTAGATAATGCGAGGTGTTATAGGATTAAAGAAGATGTATTTGGTGGCTTCTACAATGGCAATAAACCGACCTATGCAAGTTGTTTGATTGCCTACTGTTCTATTGAAAATCTCCTCGCCGGTTGTAAGGTCCACCGCCTTGTAGTGCGTCATCTTCTCCTTCTTGATATGCAGGCCGTCTGTTGCAATCCCTATTGTCGGTCTGCCAACCTTTTTGTTATTCTCCATCTCTGTATGCTTTTTATCGAGCAACATCTGCCCCTATTGTTCAAATGTGCCAAGTTGTATTAAAAGTAAATGCAATTCCCCAGCAAAACTAACTAACCCTCTAATAATACTTGTATATAACCTACTCTGTAATTTCGAAAAAACTCTCATCGCACAAATCATCAATAGCAAGTGTTCCGTTTCTATCTCGGTCTCGTTCGAACCATAAACCAACACATTCTTTGTCGAGATCTCGCACCTGCATTGCATTGGGACCATTCAGTATTTCGTCGCAAAATCTTCGACTGGTTTCGGTGCATTTGAAAAAGGAGAGAATGCTTATGAGCTTGTAGTATGGCCTTATGCATAGCCAGTATTGGACAACCGATTTCGGCATAATACACTTATCAATCAGCCCTATTTTCAGGAATCGCTCTTCACACTTTTTGAAGATGCGCCGTCCAATGCCCATACGCATCATATGGTACTGCTGACTCTGCGTTGTGCGAAAACCGAGTTGCCCAAGTTTTGTAATATGCCCCATGTAGAGCAGGAAAATTACCTCTTCGGGATCAAATGCTCCCATCAGCGAAGAGTAACATTTTAGGAAGTGAGCGCGTGGCTCTTTTGTCTCAAATACTTCAAGTCTCATAGTTGTAAAATTTAAGTTTTTTTGAATCTTGTCGAGTGTAAATATAAGCCGAATAAATCTCTCTAACAAACTCTATTTTAGATTGTTATAAACATTATGGAGTTTTTGAACTTTCAAAGTCTGTCAACATTGTTTTTGCGTTAATGGTTGATTACAAGACGGTTGTAAGAATTTTCACTATACACATTTGAAGTGTTGATAACTTTTTGAATTTTGCTTTGAATTACATCGGCGATAAAACCGCAAAACGGGCAATCTGTCATTTTTTGAAAAAATTTCACTTTTCTTCAAACCCTTTTTATCCGAAGCCTCCTACCCTTAAGATGACAAACGATTACAAACTCGGCGGGATCGGCCCTCGCCACAAAACACAAAAACAGATGAAGACAAGAAAACACGAAATGGCTCAATTCTACCGAGAGCAAGTGCAGAAAATCGAGAAAGAGATTCTCGCTATTACCAACAATGCAACGGATGTTAATTTCTCAGACGAGAAGAGTGCTTATTTAGTTGCGCTCATTGATGAGCGCAAGGAGATTTTGGATGTAATGTTTGCCAATGCGGTTAGAGAGGTTGAGTGCATTGAGCAGGTGAATGAGTTGCTTCGTAAGGTTACGCAGAAGATGTGCGATTGCGTTATTACAACACGCAACAAGGTAAAGAGCAAACTGTCGAAGGGTGAGCCTGGCGAGAGCATCGAAGTTGAGGGTAATATACGCTTTGTAGCGAATGAGGAGGATGCGGTGCGAGCATTGCCCGAGGATGAGTATTATGGTTCCAACTTCGCCAAAGTGCTTTTAGTGATTCATAGACTGTACGAGCAGGGTTATGTACGACCTGACTATATTGACAGCATAAGCTCGAAGGATTTGAATGATGATACCTTGTCGCAACGCCTTGCTGAGATGTCTGCATATGAGGATTGGCAGCCAGCAGCAGAAGCATTCAAAGGCCTCGATATCTGCTTTGCTCTGCATAGCCTCAGTGCCTACCACCCATACTCAATCCCTGATATCCTGCGAATGCGAAAGTTCGGACTAATGATAAATATTAGACACAGAATGCCGACTATATCGTTGTAGTTGGGGTGGGGCTTTATACCAAAAGTTTTAGTCTTAAACATCCGCATTAAAAGCACACGGTTGAGGCGTTACTGCCTCAACCGTGGGTAATAGATTGCTGATAGATAAGTTGTTACAATTTCTCTTTCAATTGTGAGATATTTCAGTCGAAGGAGTATTTTAGTATTAATCCCAACCACCGACCGAGCCGCCGACATTGATTTCGATCTTACTTGGTGAATTGTCCAGAGTGATAGATACGACATACTCCTTACCTGCGTGATATGTAAATATCTCCTCGGTCATATACGATATGCCACCCATTATTATCTCGACAAATGGTGCATACTCCAATATGCTTTGTGGAACTACTATCACCTCAAAAGTGTCTATAGCCACCTTGCGTGCCTTGATCTTCTGTGCATCGCCGTGAGGATCTTTCGATACAATGCCTGTGGTGAAGTTTATCAACGCCTGAGGCACTGTGCTGTAGAGGTAGACATCTATATCTTCGGGGAAGGCATCAGTGTACTCCTCGCCCTTAACGAGCTTGATGACCACCTTCGAGCACATATGCTTAAACTGCAGTTGCACCGAGCCATCCTCCTGCGACACGCCCTCAGCTTTTGCCCACAAGAAGTCCGATGCCTCATAGGCGGATAAAGCGCCCTCGATTGCAGGGAGCGACTGGTCGGTCTGCACTGCCCACTTGTGCTTGTTGATAACTGTTGGCTCCATATATGGGTAGTAGCCGTATACATCCATCGAGCCCTCGGCCCAGTAGAATGTTCTACGACCAGCCCAAGAGCTGCCATCATAGGTCAGAGCCTCGTTATTTATCCAGTTACCCGAGATTTGCAAAGGCATCGCCTGCTCTCCCTCGTAGGTTGTGGCATAAAGACCAATTACATCGCCATTTTCAAAAGATGTCTCTGTTGCTCGTGTTGAGGGGTGCAAAGCCTCAATACGCATCACACTATCATCAACAACGGGGGTATTATCAATATTCTCTCTCTCGCAGCCCATAGCAACCAATGCTAAAGCTGCCAATGCTATATACTTTTTCATATTGCTATGTCTTAGAAGTTTAACTCTGGTTTCTCGCCCATAATCTGAGGCTCGTTATGCATTGGGTCGGGGGTGTAATTTACCTCTGCCGAAGAGCGTGTCAACGCCATAGGTACAGGACCGAGCGTGTTTACATCGCTTGCCTTAAACTTCTCGAAGGTATACTCCTCGCCTGCATACTCCATAATACGCTTTACTATCGCCTCGCGCGAGATGGCCGAGTAGTATGGTATGTTGTTGTTCATACACGAGTTTACCTCCGAGCGATATACTCCACGCTGATGGAAGAAACCTCCCTCGTACATATCGACATACATCTGGAACTGTGGATCGAAAATCAGGTGACTCCACGGCACTTCGTAGTGGCTCGAGTTAAGCGATAGATTCTGATACCACCCAAGTGACTGAAAATTTAATAAATCATTATGGTGCTCACAACACGGACATTTACACATATCAATAAAATCTCCGTGGTAGATATACTCGTCGGCAAGTTTGCCAAATGCGTGACCTCCTACCTCGTGCTGAATAACGCCTCTAAAGTCTTGCGGATAGGGATTGCGTTGAATACATTGCACACTAAGAGCTGTATTATCCTCCCACATATATGTTATACCACCATAGATATTAGAGTTCTCTATCACCACCACAGGAGTTTGATGGAGGTTATCTTTTGTTACAGTAGGCACTTTGCAGGCGTACTCCAAGCACTTCTCTTTGTTAATCTTGAATTGGAAGCCAGTTTCGCCATAAGCAAACTGCGACTCAAACAACGACTCTTGATTCATCTTGTAGGTTGTAGGCATACCGCTATCGGTTGAGTGACCAATGACGGTATAGACATTAAAGTAGTCGCGATATGTTGTGTATGGCTCTACTGCAAAGAAGTGCTCGATAGCCTCGTTCATTATCTCCTCGTAGTAACCCTCGGCAATATCCTTAGCATCGAAGCAGTCGCCCATAAATACAATGTTTACGCCATTACCCTTGGTCGCCGTCTGGTTGGTGATAACGTCTCCATTATCATACTGGTAGTCATACTGATCTACCTTGACTACTTTGTAGTGGTCGTAAGCCGTTGGCTTGAATAC
Source organism: Alistipes sp. (assembly GCA_045603045.1). Taxonomy (GTDB): domain Bacteria; phylum Bacteroidota; class Bacteroidia; order Bacteroidales; family Rikenellaceae; genus Alistipes. The sequence continues at coordinate 54,395 of JAZULJ010000041.1, read as the reverse complement.
CAACGAGTCGGCACGGTTGCCACCTCCGCGAGCCATCTCGTCAAACGCGATAGTCACCTCTACCTTACCCGAGCCACTCGAAGGTGTTACAGTCACCCAGTCAGGCTTGTGTGTTACACTCCACTCCATCTCCGATGGTGCGCGCACCACCATCTTTCTTGAGTGCGCTGCGTTCAGAGCGCAAGTACTCTCCAAGTCGAGGTTAAAGTCGCGATATACCGATGGGATATAGTCGCCCCAGTATTGTGCTGTCTGATACTTGTATAGTGCATCCTCTGGCACTTGAACACTAACAGCACGTATTGCTTGCTCCTCAGATCCCTCCCAAGCGGTATTATAAAATGAATGCCTATACATTGTTGGTGGAGTTTTTGCCAAACATACAACCTCTTTAAGATAAAGACTAGAATACGAGCCCCGTATCTCCTTTACACCTGTGTGTAGTATTATTTTTGAGATGTTACCATTGAAGGCTGATAGATCTACAGCATTCATTCCCTCTGGTATTTCTAATACACCACCATTTTCAACAACAAAACAATGAAAAGCTTGTTCTCCTATAAATTCAAGACTTTTGGGCCACTTCGGAAATACATTAAACTTACAACCATAAAAAGCTCTATTGCCGACTCTCACAAGACTTTCTGGCAATATCAATTCGCCCGTAAATCCAGCGTTTTCAAAGGTGTTATTTCCTATTGAAATCAATCCTTTGGGTAATTCCAAACATCCTGTAAAACTGCAACCTCTAAAGGCGGAATCACCTATAGTTTTCACCTTACTTGGTATCTTTAGGCTTCCCGTCAACCCAGTGTATGAAAACGCATCTGCTCCTATTTCCTCTAGATTATCAGGTAGTTTTATTTCACAGTTTAAGCGTACACCATCCCAAGGTGTTGATTCAAATGCGCCATCACCAATCTTTCTCACTGAATCCGGTAAGTAAAAGTTATCAAAATGGATTTTTGCTTGATTGAAAGCCCAGCTCCCTATTTCTTCTAAGGATTTTGGTATTGTCAAAGCAAGGCTTTGGGATGAGTACAATCCACAACCACAAAACGCACTATTCCCAATAAGTTTTACACTCTGAGGCAAATTTAAGCTAACAATGTTGTTAGACCAACCAAATGCACACTCGCCAATAATTTCCGTCGAATTCGGAAGGATAATTCGTAAAAACTTCTCCGCATCTCGAAACGCAGATTCAGGGACCTTTTTATTTTCAATATTCTCTCCATCGCACAAAACAACATCAGAGAGGTTTATGTTTGTCAACGACAACATATTGTCTCGCATAAATGTAAAGTCGGGTTCATTAAGTCGGCCGACTACTTTCATATTTATAATACGGTCAGAGTCCTTACCCGCTGCCTCAATAGCAGCCTTAAGTGCGCTGCTACCATCAGTTGAAGCCTCAGGTACTTCGATAATGACATATTCCTTTGCATTACCATCGTGCGAGATTGTCTCGCTCTCCCAGGGGGTAATCTCCTCGCTAACAAGTTCGAATTCTACACCCGATAGTTCCTTCTTCGAAACAGAGATAGTAAACTTATGCAGTTTGCCTGCCTGATACTCGAAAGCTTCACTCTTGCGGAAAAGATAAGGGGTACCATCAACCGTAATACGCATAAGTGCCATAGAGGCATCGATGGTTTGTGGCACAACAATAGCACGATAGTACTTGCCATTGATAGCGGGAACGATATCAGTAATATCGCGCTCACCCACGGCAGTTACCGCACCTGTTGCCAAGTCGATAGAGGCTTTACGGATGGTGTTGGCAATAAGAGCGTGCTTTTCTACGCTTGCCCACTCACCTTCTGCCCAGCCTTCACCTTCGGTGAGTTCCACTTGTACGCCAACCATCTTATGGTTGAAAGTGATGCGTATGCGTTCATCGGTTGGCATCACATTCTCAACCTTGCCCCACAAGAAATCACTCGCCTCGTAGCCACCCATAAGAGTTGTTTCGACTGTTGTTGATTGGTCTTGTTGCACCTCGAAAGAGTAGTTGTTTACATTTTCGAGAGCACTGTTGTATGGATAATAACCAATCATATCTACAGGCGTAATATTATCACGATAGTAGACAGGATAGTCGGGTGTCCACTTGTACTCTTTCTCATTGAATACATAGCGGACATTGTTCGCCTGATTGCCCTTGTCAAGCAATGTTCCAGGCTCGCCATTCTCATAATTGACAGCAAATAGTCCGAAGTCATCACCATCGCAAAAACCGTCATCGTTTACACGGGTCGTAGTTACTTGATCGATGGAGCCACTAACATTAATAGCAATTAGTCCATCAGGAGTCGGTACACTTGGTATCGGCTCATCAAAATCTTGCGTACAGCCCGCAAGCGAGAGTAACGCAAGAGATAATCCATAAAGTAAATTCTTCTTCATAATGATATGTATATATTTTTTAGTCTATTATCTGTACTTTGATTGGATCACTATTTTTCAATCTTGATATTTAAGGTGTTTTCTTGTCTTTGGTGCAGCTCCTTTACCGAACAAAAAAAAGAACAAACTAAAAGCAATAATAATATTGCTATAACAGCCAGCAACCATTTTCGATATTTTATTAACCAGTTTTTTATTTGTTTGATAAATTTATTGTCTTTATTGTCTTTTAAGTCGGGGATAAAATCTAAATAACTTATAGCCTCATTTTGTTTTTGTTTGAGATATTCCTCTTCTCGTTCTTGATATTCTTTAAATTTATATAACCTGTACAGAATACACACAAAAACGCTGTATATAGCTTGGATTGTCGGTGCTATAAATATGCTGCATTTTGCGTTTATATTACAATTAATAGCTAAACCGCAAATTTCAACCCCAATAACAGCCAAGAGAGCAACTTTAGTCCAAATATTATATACACCTTGTACAAAAGAGCAATAATCCTTCTTAAATGGATGGTAACCACTGGGAAATATCTCATTGTATTTTTTATATCCCCCATAATGTTTCTTTCGAATAGCTATCGTAATAAATTGCTCCATTCGCTGACCGGCTCCAAGATTCACGCTTATACAATATAGCAATACCATCACCAACATAACTGCAATAGCGGCAAGGCTTACAACACCAATAGCGCACTCTCCTATACTATATTGATACAACACATAACCATACCCAGTAAAAGATATTAACAATGCACCTATTAGCGACACAAGTGTCCCAACATTAGAATTATTGTTGACGGCATATTGCTCGTGCAACTGCTTCTCTAATTCAAAAATGCGCTCGTCGCTATTATCTGGGATAGTCTCCTCGATAGTCTCTGCAATGGGGGTATTAGTACTATCTCCGTAATATTTTTTCTTTATTATCTTCGACATACTACTTTACCTTATATCTCCTCCATAATCCTCTTCGTCAGCTTCCCAACCACCAATGCCAATATTGACATCAGGGGAGCCTTGACTTGCACCAAAGCCCTGCTCGACCTCTACATCGAGCAAGGTAACTTCGGGCGATATATATTTGTTTTACGCATAGTCATTAATTTATTTACTCTGCCGAACCGCCATAGTCCTCCTCGTCGGTCTCCCAACCGCCAATGCCGACATTCACGCCATTGCTAACCTTGTTGAGAGTTACGGTGAACTTGTGCTGCTTGTTAGCCTTAAAGGTCATTGAGCGAGTCAAAGTGTAATCAACACCATCTACGGTAACAACAATTAAAGCGCCCTCGGCAGTGGTCTGTGGAACAATCAATGCACGATACTGCGCACCATCGAGATAAGGAGTAACCTCTGTAGCGTTGCCATTCGCAGTTGCTACGCCAGTTGTGAGGTTAATAGTAGCATTTGTCTTAATACCGCAAATCTTTACAGACTTGGTTGCTGCGGCAAGTGTAGCCTCGGTAAAGCCATCGCCCGGCTTGAGGATAACCAATGCGTTGCTGAATGTGTGGTTTGTAGTGATATTTACAGCCTCCTCGGTAGGTGCAACACCTGTGGTCTTACCCCACAAGAACTCCGAAGCCTTGTAGTTTGCCAACGAGCTCTGGTCTGCCTTGGTCGCAAAAGCGTGAGCCGCTGTATTTGCAGTTGCTGCATAAGGATAGTAGCAGTAGAAATCTGCCTTGGTGGTCTGGTCAAGCCAATAGATAGGCGTGTCGGGTGTCCATTTGCTTGAATAAGTGAAGCCCATATTGTCTACATGATTGCCTGAAGTAGCCAATGCGTTAGGCTCGTTTACAACGAAAATGCCCACCTTGTCACCTGTCTCATATGCTAAGTCAGTAGCACGTGTAAGGGTTGTTGAGATGTTAATTGGAAGTTTTTCGGTTTCGGGAGTAGTTGGAACATTCTCCACATTGTCTGAACACGAAATCATTGCAGCAACGGCTGCCATCAAAGTAAAAAACTTTTTCATAATAGTAAGATTTATTGTTTGTTATTATATTCTCAAATCTTACTATCCGCACCTCGATAGTGTACTTATATTCCACAAACAAAGAAAGCGTGGTGCTGAAAACTTATTTTAGCAATCAGGTTCTGACAAAACCTCGGCAATAAAATAAGCAACAGCCCCACGCCATACCTGATATGTAGGTATGACGCGGGAAGATGTCCGCCCATTCTCTTGCCTTTTGAACTGTCAGATTCGATTGCGAGAATAAACTTACACTTTCCGCGTAAATAGTATGTTGCCACAAAGTTAGCAAACTTTTCACAGGTTGTGCAGTTTTACAGACATTTTTTACTGTCGCTTTATAAAATAAGTATAAAAGAACGAGTTTTTCGAAGTGCAAATTTCAACAAAACATTCCCAAAAATCAATATTGAAACAAAACAATGTTATATACAAATTCCGGCAGTATCTACCGTTTTATCTGCTCCTTGCGTGTTAGATTCACTATTGTTAAGGCTAAAACTCGTACCACTTAACGCTGCCGACAGTTTATCCATCTCTCGGCTCACTGTTTGGTCGACGATACGGGCGTAGATTTGCGTGGTTGCCAACTTTGTATGGCCCAACATCTTGCTAATCGACTCAATGGACACGCCATTAGCATAGGTTACGGTCGTAGCAAATGTGTGGCGGGCAAGGTGCGAGGTTACGCGTTTTTTGATGCCGAGAATGGCTGCAATCTCCTTCAGATAGTCGTTATACTTCGCATTGCTGATAATAGGCAGCAGGTAGCCACCCGTGCGTTCCTTCTCGTACTTGCGCAGAATTGAGAGTGGAATATCGAGCAGTTTTACTTTTGATGCCACGCCCGTCTTCACGCGGTGCGTCTCAATCCAGGTGCTACCGTCGTCTGCCTGCACGATGTTTTTCGGCGTTAGCGACGACGAGGTCGAGAAATCAAAGCCCGTAAAGCAACAGAATATAAACCTATCCTTTACGCGCTCCAAACGCTTATTTTCGGGCTTGTAGTTGAGGAACAGCTCCAACTCCTGATGTGTGAGGTAGCCGCGGTCCTTCTTCTCCTTTTTCAGGCGCACATCGCAGAACGGGTCGCGCTTCATCATACCGTTGCGGAAACACATCGTCGTGATACGCTTAAAGATTCGCATCAACTTTTCCGACGAGTTGAGCGACAGCCCGTGCTCCACCTTCAAGAACGCCTCGAAATCGAGTACGAATGTGCGATCTACCTGTCGGATAGGAACATCCTCGCGATTGCGTTTCTTGCGTAGGAACTCCTCCAAACGGCGATAGGTGAGATCAAATTTGTTAAATGTCGATTGGGTAATGTCAATACCTATCAGCGACTCCTGACGCTCGTTAAACTCGTCGAAAATCGTAAGTAGCGTGGTGTTTTTAGCTCCAACACCGAGAAACTCGTCGCGCAGTATCTGAGGCGTAACAATCTCGCCCGCCTCGGTGAGATTCTGATAAATGGAGATTAGACGAGCGTTAATGCTCTCCAAGTAACGATTAATGCGAATAGCCTCTGGTGAGCGACCTTTGGCTCGGCTCGATTTGCCGTCCCAGATTGCAACGGGAACGCTCATCTTAATGTTGAATGCGACGGTCTCGCCATTGATAGTTACGCGGGCTGTGAGGGGCATTGTGCCGTCCTTGCGTTGTTCGTTTGTTCGCCCGTAGAACAAGATTCTGAAAGTGCTTTTCATCTGATTGTGGTTTTTAATGAGTTTTACTTGCTTTTTTACGCATTTGGCGTACAGGAAAAGTATAGGTAAACCACAGACAGAAAGTTTATTAACCCCAATAATCGTTACGACTTTTCATTACAACCGTTACGATTTTTTGTTTTCGGGTTAATTCGTAACACTTCGTAACGAAATGTACAGCGGAAATAGGTGTTTTCAGGGGATTCGGCTTACGGACCAAAAACAAGAAAACCTCTCTAAAACAGCGTTTCAAAGAGGTTTTACATTACTTTGTCCTTTTTATTTTGGACTCTTGGAGCGGAAAACGAGACTCGAACTCGCGACCCCAACCTTGGCAAGGTTGTGCTCTACCAACTGAGCTATTTCCGCAGTACTAACCTTCAAAATTTACGTCTGCAATCCTCTCAGATTGCGAGTGCAAAGGTACTACATTTTTTTTATCCTGCAAATTTTTAGAGAACTTTTTTTGAAAAAATATAGAACATCATATTATATATTACACTGTTTTGAAATATCAAAACATTAATAATCAGTAGTATATGACAACAATTTGTGCGTTATGAGATGGCCATAAAATTTTAATATTTTTTTTACGTAGGGCTCTCATTTTGCTACTGTCATTCGACAAATTTACGGTACGGAACAACCCATTGACATTTAGCATCAAGGAGTAGGTATCTGCGAGCATAACGCAGCAATAAGGAGTTTAATGAGAAAACATAATCCTTAAATTCTCAAAAAACACCTCCCCTCGGTTTTTTGTGCGAGGAGGCGAAGGGTGGATTGTCGATAGCAAAAACGTACCCCACCGACCCCATAGCTTATGCGCGATGGGGTACGAGGGGTATAAGGTGTGAGAGCTTGGTGTTGTCGATGGGTAGTACTCCGTACGTAGCATTGAGGTAATGATGCAAAAAGCGACACTTTTTGCATCATTACTCCCATTGACAGCATTTTTTTGTTAGGGAACGCAATCGACCCTTATCACGCTAATTTATCGATAGATGCTCTTAAAATAGCGATAGGTCGCTACACGCAGCTCCTCGGCAGCATCGTCATCACACACGATAATACCCGCGGGATGCACCTGCAACGCCGAGAGCGTCCAGCAGTGGTTATAGCCACCCTCAACAGCATGACGGATGGCGCGCGCCTTCTTGCGGCCGGTAGCCAGAATCATCACCGTACGCGCCGAGAGTACCGTACCCACACCCACTGTGAGTGCCTTGGTGGGTACCTGCGAGATGTCGTTATCGAAGAAGCGTGAGTTCACAGCGATAGTATCGGGTGTGAGGTGTTTGATGCGTGTACGCGAGGTAAGCGACGAGAAGGGCTCGTTGAAGGCGATATGTCCATCCTCGCCTACACCACCCATAAAGAGGTCGATGCCCCCGGCACGCACAATAGCCTCCTCATACTCGGCACACTCCCGCTCAACATCTGCGGCATTGCCATTGAGGATATGCACATTCTCGGGGAGGATGTCGATATGTTTGAAAAAGTTGTTCCACATGACCGAGTGGTAGCTCTCAGGGTGATCTTCCGCCAGGCCGACATACTCGTCCATATTGAATGTTACAACATTGCGAAACGACACCTCTCCCGCGCGATATTTCTCTATGAGCACATTATATGTTGCCAGAGGTGTAGAGCCCGTAGGCAGCCCCAGCACAAAGGGAGCATCGGTCTGGGTAGCCTTGCGGCGTATAGCCTCGACGATATGGTTGGCGGCCCACTGAGCCACATCGAGACTCGAATCCTTAATTACGACTTTCATAGCGATATACTTATATTAGGTTAACATTTCTATCTGCCTACATCATGCGCACGAAGACCTCGATAGCCTGATACTCGGCCATGCCCAACTTATCGTATAGCTGCGCTGTATTCTGCGTGCGCTCCTCGGCACGCACCCAGAACTCGCGAGGGTCGCTACCCGCAAAGGGAACGATATCCTTCTGCGAGAGGTGGCGGTAGATGGCATGGCGCTTCTTGATAAGCTCATCGGGCGATAGGGGCACAGCCATATCGACCATGCCGAGGTTCCACTCCATCCATGCGCCGCGATAGAGCCATACGTGGCAATCCTTGCGCCACTCGTCATTGCGCGTAACCTCCAAAGCCTCCCATATAGCCTCGATACAGATGCGGTGTGTGCCATGCGGGTCACGCAGGTCGCCCGCAGCGTATATCTGGTGGGGCTTAACCTCGCGGAGTATGTTGACAATAAGGTCTATATCTGCCGAGCTAAGCGCACCCTTCTTGATGCCTCCCGTCTCGTAGAAGGGCATATTGAGGAAGTGGGCATGCGTATCGGGATTGAGGCCGAATGAGCGCACGGCAGCACGCGCCTCCGAGCGACGTATAGCACCCTTGATGTCGAGCAGACGGCGAGGCTCACTCTCTCCGGGGCGCTTCGCGGCAACAAGCTCGCGTATCTCATCGTAGATGTCGCCTACGTTAATCTCGCGCGCAGCATCAATATTTTGAAGTACCACATCGTCGTGCACGGCAACATTTCCCGAGGTCTGATATACGACATGCACGTCATGACCCTGTTCCACAAGGCGGATGAACGTACCACCCATAGAGATAACATCGTCGTCGGGGTGGGGTGAGAAGATGACAACACGCTTGGGATAGGGCATCGAGGGTGCCGGACGTGTAGAGTCATCGGCATTAGGCTTACCTCCCGGCCAACCTGTGATGGTGTGTTGCAGGTCGTTGAAGACACTGATGTTTATCTTGTCGTAGCTGCCACACTTCTCCAGGAGCTCGCCGAGCGAGTTCTCGATATAGTCCTTATATGTGAGTTTGAGGATAGGCTTATCGACCTTGCTACATAGCCATACTACGGCGCGACGTATGAACTTGGGTGTCCACTCGCAGGGGCCCACAAGCCAGGGTGTAAGCTCACGTGTGAGGTTCTGCGCAGCATTCTCGTCGATGACAACCTCTATGGCAGGGTGCGCCTGCAAGTGCGAGGCGGGGACAAGGTCGGTAATCTCGCCCTCTACGATGGTACGCACTATATCGGCTTTCTCGTCGCCCCATGCCATAAGGATAATGCGGTCTGCACGCATAATGGTACCGAGACCCATTGTTATAGCCATCTTGGGGGTGTTCTGCCAGCCTCCGAAGTGCTCGGACTGCACCTTACGCGAGTTGTACGACAGCTCCACGAGGCGTGTCTGCGACTTGGCATAAGAGCCTGCCTCGTTGAAGCCTATCTGACCCTGCTCGCCGACGCCCATAATCATAAGGTCAATCTTGCGTATCGACTTCTCGTAGGCTGCACAATAGTCCGAGACATCGCTCTGCGCAACGGTACCATCGGGGATGTGTATATTCTCAGGGAGTATATCTACATGCTTCAAGAACTCATCGTGTATGCGGTAGTTGCGGCTCTCAGGCTCGGTTCTGCTAATTGGATAGAACTCGTCGAGCGAATATACCGCCACCTTGCTGAAACTAATCTCGCCCGCCTGGTAGCGACGCACCAACTCGTTGTAGAGACCTAAGGGTGTGCGACCTGTGGTGAGACCCAAAACAAAGGGCTCCTCCTCCTCGTATATATCGCGTGCCGAGGCATTCTGGCGATGGTTGTTGACCATGCGACAGATGATGTCGGCAACATACTTCACTCCATTGCGCTCCAACTCAAAGACCTTTGCTGGAATCTTCTCGTAGCGTTGTACGATATCCTTCGGGGCGAGCTCACTGATAAGACCTCCGTCTCGCGGTAACTGATATTTGTTCTCCATATCCTTGAATAATTCTCTGTTTTTACTCTCTGCCGGCTGTCCAAGGCTCCCGCCTCGAAAACAACTTATCGGTCAAAGTTACAAATAATTCGTCAAACAACGGCCTATAAAAGCAATTTTTTATGATTGATGCACAAAAACATCTTCGGTGGTTACTCGCGCACGTAGTGGGGCATCTCGGCGGGTATCTCCAACGAGAACTCCACAAGTCCGGCAACCTCGCCCGCCTCGTACCACGGCATCTGGTATATGAGCTTACGCAGGTCGCGCTTCTGTATGGTGTAGGCGTTGGTCTGGTCGCCCTCCATAAGGCGACGTATTATCTGTCGCGAGCGTTCCGAGTGGCAAGGTATCATCGAGCGGCCTCGAACATCGCCATTGACCTCCACCGAGCGGTGGTTCTGATAGAGCACCACGCCATCGAGGTCGCAGACCGTGATAGCACATGTTTTAAGGTTGTCGCCCCAGGGACAGGGCATCGTTTCAAAGTCCATAGTATTGCTATTGTTAGGTTATCATTCGTTAGTTTATGCGAAAGGCATTCTTGACACCTCGTATGCGGCGCAGCGAGTGCAGCAACGTATCGACAACACCCACACTCGGCACCTCGACGCTCAACTCAGCAGAGGCTGTACCATCGCCACGCGGCGTGAAGTTGATGGAGCGCACGGCAAGGCCCAGCTCCTTGGCTGCAACATCCATAATAGATGTCGCCAAGCCCGGAACATCGGCTGCCGAGATGCGCACCGCGACGCGGAAAGCACCCGAGGCATCGCTACGCCAACGAGCCTCCATGACGCGGTAGGGATAACGCTCCCTCATACGGCGGGCATTGGGACAGTCGGCACGGTGTATGGTGATACCCGCATTTATGGTAACGAAGCCGAAGATATCGTCGCCCTTGATGGGATTACAGCAACGCGCAAGTTTATACTCTATGTTGTTTATGCGCTCGTCGATGACCAGAGCATCGCTGCTACGGGGTGCCTCAACACGCTCCTCCTGGCGTGCGCGCTTCGACTCCTCCTGGCGTGCTGCTGCCTGACGGCGCTCATCCTCGGCCTCACCCGAGAGGTGGCGCACAAGGAGCTCCTTGACGCGCTGCATATCGAGTTGGTCGTCGGCAATGAGCATATATAGTTCGTTGCCACGACGCTGTTTGAGGCTCTTGCAGAGGTAGGCCACAGCCTCGTCGATGGAGATATCCAGCTTCCAATTTTTTATCTTACGCTCCAACTCCTCGCGACCCAGACGGGCATGTTTCATGCGCTCCTCGCGCAAGTAGGCACGTATGCGCGAACGCGCTTTCGCCGTGATACATATCGAGAGCCAGTCGGCCTTGGGAGTCTGATCTTTACGGGTGAGCACCTCGCAGATGTCGCCATTGCGCAGTACCTCCTTAATGGGCACTACACGTCCACCCACCTTGCCACCTACACATATCGCGCCGAGCGAGGTGTGTATGTCGAAGGCGAAGTCGAGGACGGTAGCCCCCACAGGCAGCTTGCGTATGTCGCCCGAAGGTGTGAAGACAAATATTTCGCCCGTTGAGGAATTTTGGTCGAAGCGGTGAGCGATAGACTCCGATGTAGTATCTTCGAGCAACTCGCGCAAACGACGCAGCCACTCCTCGGCACCCATGCCTCCCTGTTTGACTCCCTTATATCGCCAATGTGCTGCGATGCCACGCTCGGCAACCTCATCCATGCGCTCTGTACGTATCTGCACCTCTACCCAGCGACCCTCATCCGTAACGACGGTGGTGTGCAGCGACTCGTAGCCATTGCTCTTGGGGATGGATATCCAATCGCGCATACGCTCGGTATTAGGCATGTAGAGGCTTGTAACGTGCGAATATACCGTCCAGCATAGTGCCTTCTCGCGCGACAACTCGCAGTCGATGATGATGCGCAGGGCGAAGATGTCAAAGACATCCTTGAAGTCAACCTTCTGCTTGCGCATCTTCTGAAAGATGGAGTAAACGGATTTGGTGCGGCTCTTTATGTGGTAGCGGATACCATCCGCATCGAGCAGGCGACGTATAGGTTCCAAGAAGCGCTCGATGAACTCCAAACGTTCAGCCTCGCTCTCCTTCAACTCGTGGACGATATGGTTGTAGGCCTCCGTTTCGAGATATTTGAGCGAGAGGTCCTCCAACTCGCTCTTGATGTTATATAGTCCGAGCTTATGCGCTATCTGAGCATAGAGGTTGAGACTCTCCCAGCTCTTGTTACGACGCTTCGCCACAGGGAAGATGTCGAGCGAGCGCATAACCTCCAACCTATCGGCGAGCTTAATGAGGATGACACGCGGGTCCTTGGAGTACGACACAATCATATCGCGAAAGTCCGAAGCCTGCTCCTTGGAGAGTTTCAACTTGATATTCGAAATCTTCGATAGCGCCAATGCTATGCCGAGGGTCTCCTCACCAAAACGCATCCTTATCTCCGTCATGAGGCTCTCCATCTCGGCACTGCGCGTCTGCACCGCGATACGCACAACATCGTGCAGGATGGCGGCAATCGTCGAGTTGCGACCCAAGCCCACCTCCTCGACAACGATGCGCGCAACGGCAACATCGTGGTCCATCATCGGCGTACCGTCGTAGCGCACGAGACCCTCCATGCGCTCCGCGGTGAAGCGTAACGCCTCATCGACCATAGTCTGCGTCTTTTCGGAGAATTGTGCCGCAACCAACTCGCGAAGGGCGGCATAGCGCACTAAAACATCATCCATAACTACTTATAATGCTGTATATTATGTTCTATCATAATTTGTGTACCACCACCAAGTCGTCGCCTCCAACAGCATACATCGCACGCTCCTCCACGGTGGTTATCATCTCGGGGCGCAAACGCTCGACTACGAAGCCTACCTCGCGCAGTCGGTCGTCATAGTCGCAGCCATACACGCGACGGTGGTCATACTGACCAAAGAGACGTGTGCGCTCCTTGGAATCGGTGATGCTGTCGTCCTCGAAGGTTGTGGCGCGGCCTCTATCCTCGGGCACCATCATTATACCCCACCCTCCGGGACGCATGACGCGATACAACTCACGCATAGCACATCTGTCGTCCTCGACATGCTCAAAGAGGTGGTTGCAGATGACAACATCTATTACCGCATCATCAATAGGTATCTGCTGCACGTCGAAGTGCATCGCAGCCAGGGGAGACTCTAAATCGGCGGTAATATAGCTGTCGGTGCCACGGTACAACTCTCTAAATTTGCGCATGAGTGCCACCTCGGGGGCTATATGCAGCAGTCGCGGGCGCAAACTTTCAAGGTTGGTATTGTTGTGTATCCAGAGCCATATTAGGCGATGGCGCTCCAACGACAGGCAGTGCGGACAGAGCGCATCCTCGCGCGAGGTAACATATCCATAGGGCATGAAACGGCGGTAGCGGGAACCACATATCGGGCACTCCCTGCCACGACCCTTATAGGCGAGGCCCATGACAGGTACTACCCACGAGGCTATATGCTGCATGACGCCTCGCGGGATATGGTTCAACGCCCAACGGATAACACGCTTCATGGCTACTCGGCAATAAGTTTTTCAACCTCTACCTCGGTGGCTACAAGCTGCTTGCGGCAGTAGTCTATGAGCTCCGTAGCACGCGCCACAGAGCGGCTCAACTCATCGACGCCCAGCTCCCCAGAGCGTAGGCGCGCCACAATCTGCTCTACTTCGGCAATGGCCTCGGCATAAGTTAACTTCTTGGTACTCATAGTCTATTGTTTTTATCGTTTCTCTATACTCTGTACCTCGGCATGGGCCGTACCCCCTGCGAAGGTTATATCTACGCTGTCGCCATGCTTCAACGTATCGATGCTACACACCTTGCCCTCGCCGTCCCGCACCACCGAGAAGCCCAGGCGCAAGATGCTCTCCACCGAGCAGCCCTCAACCACAGCCTGCACCATGTCGAGGCGCGAACGCTCATCCTGTATAAGGCGGCGCGAAAGCTCCGCGAGGCTCGCCTCGGCACTATCAAGACTGTGTGTGGCATTGTTGAGAGCCACAACAGCCGAGCGCGTAACCTCGTTTGCAAGACGCTCGATGCCGAGACGCTGCGTGGCGACAACAGCCGCCATAGTGTCGCGCAGTTGCTGCGCGAGTTGTCCCAATATATAGTACTCCTCGTCGGCCATCTCGACAAGTGTTGTAGCCACAGCCGTAGGTGTCTTACAGGTGGTGTGCGCCACCATATCGACAATGCTCACATCCTTATCGTGGCCTATACCCGCAAAGATGGGTAGCGGAAACTGTGCCACGTAGGTAGCAATGAGGTAGGAGTCAAAGAGTGCCAAGTCGCTTGTCGAACCACCACCACGTATGATGACCACAGCGTCGAACAGATCCTCATCCTCGGCTATGCTACGCAGCGCATCAACGACACTCTGCTCACCCTGCTCACCCTGCATGAGGCTCTCGTACAATGTTACCGTAAAGCGGTAAGGCGCACGGCCAAGTTCGCGCATGAAGTCCTGATATCCCGCAGCCGTAGGACTTGACACCACGGCAATACGCAGTGTGGGGCGTGCGAGGCTATGCTCGCGGTTCATATCCCACACCCCATCTGCTTTGAGGCGCTCGATAGTCTCGCGACGGCGACGCTCAACCTCGCCAACAGTGTAGCTCGGGTCTATATCCACGATTTGCAACGAGAAGCCATATACCTCGTGATAGGTAACCACAACGCGCATCATAAGGCACATGCCCGCACCCAGCTCGCTGCCTGCAACACTCCTGAAAAGGGTGCTCAAACGCCCGTATGCCGACTTCCAGATGACGGCCCTCGCCTCGGCGCGCGGGGCACCATCATTCGCCCCCTTCTCCACAAGGTTGAGGTAGCAGTGTCCCGAGCGGTTTACCTTCAACTCCGAGACCTCGGCGGTTATCCACAACGGCTCTGCGAAGCGCGCTTCGAGCGTCGCGCGCACGAGGCGTTGCAGGTCGCAGAGGGTGAGACTCTCGGCAGGGGTAGTGGCTATGTCCAAGACGTTGTCGCTCATGTTATTAACGTATGATTACGCCCGGCTCCGTGAGCAGTTCCTTACCCACGGGCAGTTGAATGTTTACCAAGTGTATGCTCTCGACAGCCTCGCCATCGCGCATCGCAGGTGCCCAACGTGGTGCCTCAGCCACAGCCTTGGCCACACGCTTGAAGAATTGGCGCGAGGTGGATTGCAGCACCTCACAGATAGTTGCCGTACCATTCGTATCGACCGTAAGACGCATAGATACACGCTCGGCGGGCATGGTAGCATCCCAGCGTACATGTTGCACGAGGTAGTCCGTGAAGTTGTTTATGCCCTCGGACGAGAAGTGTGCAGCGGTATGGTAGCGTAGTGTAACGACATAGACGCCATCCGACGCTGCCTGACCCCAACGTGCAATAGCCTCCTCGTCGGCAGGCACCACGTCGATACTCTCAATATCCTCATGCGGTATATGGTCGATGGAGGCCATGACCTCGCCATTGACAACATACATAGGCTCATGTGTCGCAGCCACAGCCACGACACCCGACCAAGCCAAACAACCAACAAGCATCGATATTGCTAATCTTAGTTTCATAACCATCGAACATCTCTTTTGGCGCACAGTGCCGCCATCTCCGAAGACAAAAAAACGACCAAACCACGAGGGTCGGCCGTTTTCGACTTAATGTGGCTACAACTCGCTCTCTTTGAGGCGTTCTGCATTCTCGGCCACGATAAGTTGGTCGATAACATCCTGGATGTCGCCATCCATAAAGGCCGAGAGGTTGTAGATAGTGTAGTTGATACGGTGGTCGGTAATACGTCCCTGCGGATAGTTGTAGGTACGAATCTTTGCCGAGCGGTCACCCGTAGATACCATGGTCTTACGCTTCGAGGCAATCTCGTCGAGGTACTTCGAGTATTCGAGGTTGAAGACACGCGTACGCAACTCTTCGAAGGCCTTATCGAAGTTTTTGAGCTGCGACTTCTGGTCCTGGCACTGTACGACGATACCGGTAGGAATGTGGGTAAGACGGATAGCCGAGTAGGTGGTATTCACCGACTGACCTCCGGGGCCCGATGCACAGAATATATCCTTGCGGATGTCGTTCATCGAAATCTCGATATCGAACTCCTCGGCTTCGGGGAGCACAGCTACCGATGCTGCCGAGGTGTGGACACGACCCTGAGTCTCGGTCTGGGGCACGCGCTGCACGCGGTGAACACCCGACTCGTACTTCAATGTGCCATAGACGCTCTGTCCGGTAACCTTCATCACCACCTCCTTGAAGCCACCCACAGCGCCCTCCGACGATGAGGTAATCTCGTAGCGCCAGCCCTTAGACTCGATATACTTGGTGTACATGCGCAATAGGTCTCCGGCGAAAATGGCAGCCTCATCACCACCGGTGCCACCACGAATCTCGACGATGGCGTTCTTATCGTCCTGGGGGTCCTTGGGGATGAGTAGGAGCTTGATATCCTCCTCCATCTTGACGATGGCGGGCTCCAACGATGCTATCTCCTCGCGCGCAATCTCGCGGAACTCCTCATCCTTCTCGTTGGCAAGGACATCCTTGGCCTCGGCGAGGTTGGCGAGAGCCGTGCGAAAACGCTCCGAGGTCTCGATGATAGGCTCCAACTCCTTGTACTCCTTGGTGAGCTGGATGAACTGCTTGACGTCGGCAATAACCTCGGGGTCGGTCAACTTCTGACCTATCTCCTCGTACTTTATACGGAGACCGTCGAGGCGTATGAGTATTGAATTATCTGCCATTATTTGTGGTTGTGTAACTATGTAATATTATTATCCGCGCAAATATAACGATTTTTTTTTAATTTCAGTGCATCGGGCAAACGCCTATAAGTTAAAGAGTTTGTATTTTGTGTAAAATTTTTAGAACAATTTTTTAACTCAAACCCTTGACAACGGCTTTTTAGTGTTGTATATTTGCACCGTGGTTCAGTCATAAACAGCAATATTGTGAATCATGTTTTCAACAACAAAACGCAACTATGCGTAAGTTATAAACATTGTTATATCACTATATATCCGATATTTACAACGATGTTTTAACACTCATTAACCAATTCTCAACAAATTTATTGACATCCTAAGTGCCACCTGTCGGCATTGCCGGTGTGAGGAACAACGGAGAAAAAGCACCCTAACACATAACATTAAAATATTGAATTATGAAATTCACAAGACTTCCCATCAATGGAGCATCGTGGAACGATGAGTTGCTCTACTCGTTCAACACCGAGCACGAGGAGCCGACAACGGTCATTGTCGATATCATCAACAGCGACACGGACGAGCTCATAGGTAGGCAGAGGCTCATAGGGGTAACATCGGGCACTATAAACATCGCCCCTTACGTGCAGAACCTGATGCACCCACCACGCACACAGCCCAACCTCAACTGTATAATTGCAGCAAGCCCGTCAGCAATAGCCGTAAAGGTTGCATGCAACGACATAGTTTCCGACGAACGACTATTTTTTAGAGCGCCCATAAACAACAAAAGAGTCGGTATATTAAGTCGTTACGTCGATAAACAACGCATGGTACATGGTGGCGTGATAGCCCTGACTGCGCTGGCTACAATAGGCATCGTCGTAGAGATTAAGGCCTTGTATGCCAACCACACAACAACAAAACGACACTCGCTGGACGCCAACGGCAGGCCCATGGATATCGCAATTTCGGTGGGTGCCGAGTACAACGATGCGCACACCTTAGTCGTAACGGTCATCTGCGACAATGCCATAAGACGCTCCATGACCTACACATTGGAGAAGAGGGTATTGGGATGCCGACAGCTGATGTGGTACGACAAGGGTGGCGGCATCGAGACCTATGCCTTCCAGACGGCTCTCAAAGTGAGCGACAAGGCGCATGTACAATCGATAGCCACACCAACACACAACCTCAATATCCTGACAGAGAGCACCACAATCACCAAGCTCTTCTCCTCGTTCGAGTGCAACAACGAATTGGAGCGCATAGCCGAAATTATCTACTCGCCATACACATTTGAGGTTGTGGGCACATCGCTGCAACAGGTTGAGCTACATAGTCGCGAGGTGGAGTACAACAAGCATGGCTCGTTACATCAGGTGGTGGTGGAGTTGTGCGAACATAGGAGAGGAGGTGAGAGATGATAGCCCTATATATCGACAATGTGGCATGTCCCTTAATCGAAAAACCGCAACTACCCACCTACAACAGTTCGCGCCTCCGCAGTGTCGAGGCGTGGCGCGAGGGCGACCAGATGCTCTTTGCCGTAGCCTCCACACCCGAGACCGATACTCTCCTTGCCATGCCCCGCGACCTATATCACGCCACGCGCTTCAACGACACATACCACCATGCGCGCTTCGAGGTGGACGGCATAACGCTCTTCGAGGGTGTAGCCACGCTCCTGGCGACAGAACAGACCTCCGAGGGCTGCATATATCGCGTCAAGGTGCGCAACGGCGGTGCTGAGTGGGCAAAGAAGGCGGCAACAACGCGCGTAGCACAGTGCGGCATAGAGTACGACTCGCTGATGGCTCTCAACGAGATTGAGCGAAGCTGGGAGGAGAATAAAGAGGTATGCTTCCTGCCGCTGCTACGAGACAGCTACAAGGATATGGAGGATGGCCTGTTACCCTACCGCAGACAGTGGATGATGATGGCGCACGACTACTACCCCTTTATCTCCGTGCATGCCATAATAGATGCCATACTTCGCAAAAGTGGCTACACGCTACAAAGCACCTTCCTCGATAGCGACCTCTTCCGTAAGCTCTATGTGAGCGGCGGCTACCGCACCGTGGAGAGCGAGGAGGCGTATGCCTCAATGGGGTTCAAGGCCTACCGCACCCGCGAGACATCGGGCAGAGCCGACAGCCTCGGACGCATAAACATCTGGGCACCAGAGGGCACGATAAACATAGGCTGCATCATCGACACCGTAAGCCCGGGAGCGGTAAATAGCGATGGTACAACACTCATCGATGCCCACAACAACGGCAAGTGCCTCACCTTCGACGGCGTATTCCCCGTATGGAGACCAAAGCGCGAGATAACAGCTGCCTTCGACTACCACATAAGCTACACTACCGAGTACCGCATTGTCTCGCGCCACCACCTACGCGGCTTCGACCGTCTGCGCCTCGGCAATAATACCTATGTCAAATTGACCCTCCTAAACCCCTATCCCGACTGCCGCAACAACGTATTGCCCAATATGAGCTACAAACTAATGATATTCGATGGTTACAATGCCGAGCATACCTACCACCTGCCCGGCCTTGGCGAGACCCGCTCGCGCATAACCAAGATGGTATCGGCAGCCAACTGCGACAAGTGTGTACAACTCTACTACACGGAGCCCGGCGGCGTGGAGCATATTCCCTTCGAGGGCGAGTGGGCTCTCTTCGAGGGCTATGTCGAAGAGTGTGGCACACAGCGCGTGGATATCGACGTGCGCTCGGCATACAACCACTACACACCCACATCGCCCGAACGCTTCCACCACATATACTTCGAGGGTGCCGAGCAGGGGCAGCAGATAACCCTCCACAGCGGCTGCCACGTATCCCCCGTCTTTGGTGGTCGTGTGGGCACAGGCGAAGCCTTCACCTTCGAGGATATAGCCCATATCGACTATACGGCAGGTAGTCTCATGGAGGCCGTGGCGCAGATGTTCAACCTACGCTTCTACACCGACAAGGCGACAAAGAGACTCTACGTAGAGCCTCACGATGACTTCTTCACTGACGAGATTGTTGATTGGCGCGGGCGACAGGTCGAAATTACAACCCTCGGACAGAGCATCACGGAGTGCTTCGAGAACACGAAGTATGGCTATCAGCCTGGCGACGGCATCGTGAGTCGTATGGCAGATAAGAGCGAAGAGGTTCCGGGAGAGTGGACATTCCACATCGACGGATATGCCGTCAAGGAGGGGACAAAAAGCCGCTTAAACCCCCTCTTCGCACCCTCGGCCGACATCACGGGCATCTGCGAGACGGCACCATCGGCATCGGTGCTTGTGGCGGGCAACCGCGATGTGCTCGCCATAGAGGAGAACATCTCGCCGCGCATAGTCCTCTATGAGGGTCTGGCCACACTGCCCGACGACGAAACATGGCCATCGCTCTACGACCCCAAGCACTACCCCTTAGCATACTTTCACGGCCCATCGGTGGGGCAGACACTATGCTTTGAAGACCGCGACAACTGCACAGGTCTGCACAAGTACCACGAGCGCGAGTTGCGAGAAATAGCCGAACGCGAAAATATGCTCGTGGCCATACACCTCCCACCGGTGGAGTATGCTTCACTCTTCGACCCACAGCACCGCGGAGCAACCATACGCTCCACATTTCGTCTCGCACACGACGCCCAGACATCTCTATTCAGGCTGCTAAGCATCGAGCACTATGACCTCGACAGCCATACGGCCTTGTGTCGTTTTCAACGCACCCTCACCGATTAAAACAATCGTCTAACAACCAACCAATTATATCGTATGAAAACACCATTTTGGCAGATGGCGGCAGCCTCCATGCCGCGCCCATCGCGTCGATATGAACGCCTCATCGGAACACTCCTCAAACACAATATCATCGACTGGTCGATGTGCCGCAAGAGGGCTATGTACTGCCGTGTTGCCGAACTCTACCGACAACGCATAGGTCGCTGCCACGCCATGATGCTCGCCGCTTCGGAGTATGGCTGCTCATACGAGAGTGTGCGCAAGACGATATACGAGTTCGACAAACAATCAAACATCAACCTTATGAAACAACCCATCAAAATCAAAAACGAAACAGGTCTCACCACCATCGACATCGAGGGCACAATAGGTCTCTCCGAAGAGTGGCAATTTGACAACCCCGCGAGCCGCGTGGCGACCTATGAACGCTTTCGCGAATGTGTGTCCGAAATTGCCGACATAGCGAATAGCCATATCGTCGTCAACATCCGCTCGACAGGTGGCGACGTCAACGATGCCCTGCTCATCTACGAGGCTCTGCGCGCAACAGGCGCACACATCACTACACGCTGCTACGGATACACCGCCTCGGCAGCAACAATCGTGGCGCAGGCAGCCTCCGAGGGGTGTCGTCTCATAGCCCCCTCGTCGCTCTACCTCATCCACAACTCGTTATGCTCGACAGAGGGCAATGCCGAGGAGCTAACAGCCGAGGTCGAGATGCTCCGCCAGACAGATGCCCGCCTTGCAGAGATATACGCCACACGCTCGGGACGTAGCGTCGAGGAGGTTGCACTGCTCATGAGCGAGAATGGTGGTCGCGGACGCTGGCTCTCACCCGCCGAGGCTATTGCCGAGGGTCTTGTCGATGACCTCATCACCGAACACGACAACACCGAGCAATCGAGTGCCACCATCACCGAGCGCGCAACGAAGGGTATCAAGGCGCTGATGCGTGCAATAGGTATCGACATCAACGCGGAGAGCCGCCCACGTGTCGAGGATGACATCAACTACATTCCACGCCAGGAAGCCATGCAGGATGCAATGCCTCTGCCCACAGCGACAACCGAGAGCTCGACAACAAGCTCACCAATACTCCTCGACGAGGGTCAGCTTGCGGCCAAACCCACGACACTCAAAGAGGTCGAAGACCCCTCGCCGGTAGAGCTCACATCGTCGCCACGAAGCAATGCCTATGAGCGTGATGCCCGCGCCCTACGCAACCGTTAATCATCAACAAATAGCCTAAAACACAACTATTTACCTATTTTTAACCAACTAAAACTATTACCACTATGGGAAAACTCGAAAACACTAAGACCTATACCGGTCGCGACCTCGAAACTATCTTTTTTCGTCCTATGCTCACAGGCCAGAATGCCGAGGAGCTTGGCATCCGCGTAATGTACAACATGCCGGTACCTACAACCATTCAGCTGTGGAGCCCACAGACCGACGTATTGCAGCAATACTCGTCGGGATGGTCGGGTGGCGACAGCGCACAACGCTTGCAAAAGACCATCGAGCTAACGAAGATTAAGGCCGAGGTAGGATTTAGCGCGGCTGACTACTTCAACCAGGTATATGAGCTTATCACCAACCGCTCCGACGTTAACCTCGATGACCTCACCGGCTCGGAACTCGAGCAGGCCGAGACCGAAATGTTTCGCGCAGCTATTGCGGAGAATCTGCGCCTGATGATGTGGGTAGGAGATGTAGAAAGCTCGGATTACCCCCTCTTCGATGGCCTCTTGAAGAAGATTTATTACTATGGCACAGCCCAAACTGCAACTCTTCCCGAGGATGGTGTTACCAAGGAGAACGTACTACGACTCCTGAACGACATGTGGAAAACGGCTACGCCCCGCCTCAAAAGCCTCAAACATGAGGGTCAGCTCGCCTTTTTTGTGTCGTCGGACATCTGTGATGCTTATGAGCAGTACCTCGACTCTCTTGGCTCAGATGGCGCATATACAGACCTCGTATCGGGTCGTCGCGAGTTGTCGTTCCACGGCATCAAAATCGTGGACATCAACATCTCACACGTCATGCCTCTCGAATGTATCGGTGGCAAGTCGATATGTGTGCTCACAGACCGCCGCAACCTCATCCTCGCGGTAAACACTGCCGACTATCCCGGCTCAGAGGTGCGCATGTGGTACAACCCCGACGAGATGGAGAACCGTCAGCGCGCAACATTCATGGTAGGCTGCGAGGTGCTCGACGAAGAGCTTCTCGTGAGAGCCGAATAGTAACAACCCCTTGAAACGCGTTAAATCATGGAAGACAAGAAGATTGCAACACGCGTAACCGCCACTCAAAACCACATCGAGCCCCTCATGGGCTCGGTGGCGAGTGGCGCAGCAACCTCAAATGAGCGCATCTGGCGCTGGGGCGACGACAACATGCTGCCAGTAGTACTCTCGCTCATGGCACGTCGCTCGGTAACACACCGCCGCATAATCAACGACAAGGCCGATTACATCGCCGGCAAGGGGTTTAGCTACGACGAGGAGATACCGCTGCTCGGCCAATTTGTGGCAAAGGCTAATGGCGAGGGCGACACCCTGCGCTCGATAATAGCACGCCTCGCCTATGACGAGGCGCTATTTGGCAACGCCTTTCTCGAAGTGGTAACCGACGCCAAGCACTCCTTCCTCTCGCTATACCACCACGACGCCTCGACATGCCGCGTGGCGCGCGACTCGCAACATATCGTACTGCACCACGACTGGCAGTCGTTCAACCCCGCACAGGCCAAGATACTGCCCCTCTATCCACGCTTCGAGGAGCAGGAGGATGGCACACTGCGCACAATTGTCCACTACAAAGATTATGAGCCTCTTTTTAGCCACTATGGGGTGGCGCCCTACATCGCAGGGCTCGACGTGGTAGCCATACTCTACAAGACCGACCGCTGGAACATATCGCGCCTCGACAACGCCTTTCAGCTTTCGGGAGTGATGATGCTCGACGGCGCAGTGGATAACGAGGAGGAGGCAGATCGCATAGTGCGTATGGCCGAGGAGAAGTTTGCAGGACACCCCGGACAGGTGCTCTTCGTGCTACGCGACAACTCCGAGGGCGACAGCTCACGCTTCATACCCATCGACACAGCGTCGGATGGCGACTGGCAGGCACTACACACGCAGTCCGAGTCGGATATCGTCATCGCCCACTCCTGGTTCCGCTCACTCAGCGGCCTCGACTATGCTGCCGGCTTCTCAACAGAGCGCATACTCCACGAATACGAAGTGGCTCTCAATACCGTCATCCTCGCCGAGCAGGAGCAGCTATTGGAGCCCATACGTGCCATCATCGGCGATGTGTTGGACATCGACGCCTCGTCGCTCGACATCATCAACCGCCCGCCGACACGCTCCAAGCCTCTATACATGAGGGTATGGGAGGCGCGCAAGGCCGACGGCTTGGAGTACGATGCCAACGACCCCGTGCAACAGCTGTTTCTCGCCGAAATTACCAAGTATAACATTAAATCTATCGAGTGATGAAGACCATTATTACAAGCTCGGAAGTGTTGCGCTTAGCCTTCGCCGAGAGCGAGCTCCTCACACCCTCCATCATCACCGAGGCAGACATCGTCGAGGCCGAGTGTCGCTACGTGCGCCCCATCCTCGGCGAGGCTCTATGGCAGCGGCTCGACAGCGACTACGCCTCGTTACGCCTCGACTATGTGGCACCCGCCGTTGCCGCATGGACACGCTACATGGTACAGCCAATGCTTGGCCACCGCTGTCAGGCATGTCTCTCGAATGTCGATAGCGACATCTACGCCTCGACCACGGCGGGCAACAACCGCATGGATAGCATAATGAAGAGCCTACGCATAAAGGCTCGAACCCTCTCACGCCGCCTGAGCGACCACCTCAATAGCCACCGCGACGACTACCCCGAGTATAACCCCGATGACAACCCCCTAAACCACTGTTCTATAAATGGAGATATTGTTCAAGTATGTTAGTGGCGTAGTGAGCTCGCTGGCTGCTCTCTTCTGCCCCATAGCCACACTCATAAGCGCGGCCACAGCCTTCATATTCATCGACTTCATCACGGGCATCGCCGCCTCGCGTGCCGTAGCACGACGTGAGGGTCGCGAGTGGCACATAGAGAGCCGCAAGGCGTGGCGCACGGTGCTCAAACTCGGCTTCACGGTGCTCGCGATAGTGATGACATGGATTATAGATAGCCACCTCCTCGGCTTCATGCACCTGCATCTTGCCAACCTCTTCACAGGCTTCATCTGCGGTGTTGAGCTATGGTCGTTCCTCGAAAATGCCGCCTCGATAAGTCGTGCCCCCATCTTTGTATGGCTCGGGCGCTGGGTGAAACGTCGCGTAGAGAAGGAGGTGCACCATGAGTAGAGGCCTTCGCAACCACAACCCCGGCAACATACGTCGCAGCGGCTCACGCTTTCGTGGCGAGGTCATCCCCGGCCGCGATGCTGCATTCAAGGAGTTTGAGACTATGGCATGGGGCTACCGCGCGATGTTCGTGCTTCTCGACGGCTATCGACGTCGCCACGGCCTGGACACCCTGCGGCAGATGATTATGCGCTATGCGCCACCCTCCGAGAACTTCACCGACGGGTATATACGCTTCGTGGCACGCACAGCCGGTATCGATGCCGACACACCCCTCGACACACGCTCGCCACGCGACATGATACCCATCGTTAGCGCCATGTCCGAAATTGAAAATGGCGTCAAGGCCGTAGTCAAAGAGGTACACGACGGTTGGAATCTCTACGCCAAGGAGCACAACCTCACGGAGGTATAGTACAACACACCCGAGAGATAAATAGCTCAGACATACTTTTTTTTAGGCGGGATAGGCGATTTATCCCGCTTTTTGTGTGATTTATGCAGATAAATTTCTATCTTTGTGAATTGAAACAATCTATCACATAACATGAACAAAAGAGTACTTGTTACAGGTGGTGCAGGATACATAGGCTCACACACTACAGTTGAGTTGATAAATGCCGGCTTCGAGGTTATCGTCGTCGATAACTTCTCGAACAGCAACCCCTCGTCGTTGGAGGGTGTGCGCCGCATCACGGGTGTTGAGCCCACCTTCATTGAGGCAGACTGCTGCGACAAGGAGGCGCTACGCGCAGTATTCAAGGCCTACGACTTCGACTCGGTAATTCACTTCGCGGCATTCAAGGCTGTGGGCGAGTCTGTCGAGAAGCCTCTGATGTACTACCGCAACAATATGCTCTCGCTAATAAACGTCTTGGAGTTGATGCAGGAGTACGGACGTAGGAATATCGTATTCTCATCTTCGGCAACGGTATATGGTGATGCCGACGTGCTGCCCGTCACGGAACTCACGCCGCGCAAGCCCGCAACATCGGCCTACGGCAATACCAAGCAGATGGCCGAGGATATCCTGCGCGATGCTACGCAGGCATGCCCCACACTCAGCGGCATCGCCCTGCGCTACTTCAACCCTATAGGTGCGCACCCCTCAGCCGAGATTGGCGAGCTGCCGTGCGGTGTGCCCAACAACCTCGTGCCCTATATCACGCAAACGGCCGCCGGCGTGCGTGAGTGTCTGAGCATTTTTGGCGATGACTATGACACCCCCGATGGCTCGTGTCAACGCGACTTCATCGACATCGTTGACCTCTCCCGCGCACATGTAGTAGCCATACGCCGCATGGTCGAGGAGCGTGGCAAGGCTCGCTACGAGGTCTTCAACGTGGGTACCGGATGCCCCGTATCGGTATTCGAGTTAGTACGTGGCTTCGAGGAGGCTAATAGCCTTAAACTGAACTATAAGATTACACCGCGCCGCCCTGGTGATGTACCTGCAGTGTGGGCCGATACAACCCTTGCCAACGAGGAGCTTGGATGGCGTGCCGAGCGCGACCTGAGCGACACCCTACGCGCAGCATGGGCCTGGGAGAAACATGTGCGCGGCATAGAGTAACAATAAACGACCAAAACAGACGTTTTCTTAGAAACATCAACGCAATGAAACGATTTACGATACTTGTCCTGCTGGTGCTTATGACTATCCCCATGGCCGAGGCTAAACGTCGCGAGAGTGCCGAGGAGATTGAGCGTAAGACACGCCACTATGAGGGATGGGAGTTTGGTGCTGCGGCACGCTTCGACCTTCTCTTCTACGAGATGGACTACATGCATATAAGCGGGCAGAGGGGGGTGAAAGCCTACCATACGCAGACTAAGTTTGGCGGCAACGCAATGGTCAATGCCGGCTACTTCCTGAACAATCATTGGAAGATAGGTGCCGAGCTTGGTGCGCAGATACAGTATAACGATGTCATCGTTCCCGTGTGCCTCACCGCACACTACTACTATGGCACGCGCAAGAACTGCCTCTTCAACTTCGTAAATCTCGGTACTAACGTCATTTTCAGCCACGGCCCGCGCTTCGGTGCTACGGGTGCCGCGGGTGTTGGTGTGCGCTTGCAGAAGCCCGAGGGTGCGCACGCCTTCGACATCATGGTAGGCTACCAGGCCATAATGCTCAATGCGCGCCCTGTGCTTAAAGGCCATTTTGCATTCGAGCAGCGCGACGTAAACCGCATGATACTCAACCAGGGGGTATTCATAGGTGTTGGCATAACCTTTTAATTTAACGTGATAAGAGGCCATTCTCGGCCTCGCAAATATCAGCCCGAATGAGCAGTACGATAAATACAGCCCATTTGGGCTGATTTTATGTCGGGACAGCCTAATATCGAAAGCGGAAAGATGCCCTACCTCAGACCTCACCGGACCCCTCAGCTCACACCACGCTGATTATCAACAAGTTAGCACACCGCCACCATAAACCCTTGAAAATCAACACCTTGAAAAAGTAGATTTTTACACTCTTATAATGTCCTGATTTTCAACGCACTTAGTTAGCCGTTTAGGAAAAACTTTTGACCTGAAAATTTGGTCAACACATGTAGGGTTCGTACCTTTGCATTAGAAAGAACCACAGATTTCAACAACAAATTTTGTGATACTATGAAAACCTATCCCGCCAAATTGTACTACGTCGTGATGGTAACGATGGTAATACTCCTGAGCGCAACATCTGCTGAGGCGCAGTACAAATATAAGTTTAGGGACTCGTTGGGCACCTACAAGGTAACCTTCACACCCCACGATGCGAAGAGCGTGCGCATAGCGCCACCCACCAAAAAGCCATTGAAGGCTCACACCATAGAGGCACGCTTCGGCGCCGCGTTTGCCGCGCCCACGGGCTTTGGTAATGGATGGACACCCGGAGCAGGAATGAATACCATATATTACGGCTATGAGACCAAGCCCATAGGTTGGCAGAGTTGGCCGCGCTGGTTTACGCTCAATGGCGATGTAGGCTACTGGGTAAACGAGTGGCTCTACGCCGGCGGCTCGCTGACATGGACAGGAGGCTTCTCGGGTGTATATCGCAGCGACACGCACCAGCGCACAGGCTTACAGAGCTACAACCTATACAGCATAATGCCCACAATGCGCTTTGCGTGGCTACGTCGAGGCATCGTGCAGCTATACTCGGGCGTGGGCATGGGCTTAACAATCACCACACGAGAGAGTAATCCGCTACCCACACGTCGTGTGAACATCGACGTCATAGCAGCATACGACCTCACATTCTTTGGTATTGCCGTGGGACGTAAGGTCTTCGGATACATAGACTTCGGCATAGGCACACGTGGTGCTGTAAGCGCCGGTATAGGATGCCGCTTCGAGAGTAAGAGATAACCGCAAAACTGAGAGTATTATGAAGCAGACATATAAGTATATATTGGTAGCCACGCTGCTCGTTGCCACAGCGCCCATGATGCACAGCATGGCACAGACACTCGCCGACGAGGACATAGAGCAGCAAACGATAACGGCTGTCGAGGCCATAAGAAACAACACTGCCACGAATATCACACCGATAAAGAAGCCGGCACAGACGATACGCTGGAAGCACGACGTAAGAGTGGGTCTCGGCGTGCCGGGTCTCATATCGAATTTAATGCTCACGGACGATTTGTTCTACGATGAAGCCATGGATATCAGGACGCTAACACTCAGCGAGACAATACACAACATGCGCTACGACTTTGGTGCCGCAACGTCGCTCTACAACCTTTACGGCGAGTATGCCTACACCGTAAAGCCATGGCTCAGCGTAGGTGGTAAGGCGGTATTCTCGGGCTATTGGCGCACGAAATACAACGTGCTCACAGGCGAGAAGTATTACAGCGATAACACCTACACCCTTAGCGCAATACTCAACGTGCGCTTCGACTGGCTTCGCCGCAGAAACATACACCTCTACTCGACCGTGGGCGCAGGTATCTCGGCACGTATAGAGTTCAACAACGGCCTGATAGTGCCGATGTACGACCTCACCTTCCTCGGCCTACGCATAGGGCGTGGCTTCTACGGTTTCTTGGAGTGGGGTGCAGGCATAAGCGGCGTGGCACGCATCGGCTTAGGTTTTAGTTTTAACGACAAAAAGTAGTGATTATGAGAGTTTTGAGATATATCATAGCGGTAGCCGCAGCACTTACGGCAACATCTTGTATCATGGTCGAGGGCGACGGTGAACTCCGCAACCCCAAGTGGATAGGCCGCAACATTACCAACGCAACGATGATGGATGCCTCAGCCATAACATACCACATACGCACGCTGCTCGAATATAACCATGCGTTGATGCTCAGCGACGTCAATGAACGCCAGGCGCTACTCGACCACATACATATAAGTTCCGAGAGTTTCGAGCAGAATAAATACACAATAGTCATTAAACCTCCCCACGCCAATTATGGGATACAAGACACCATTGAGATAACAACCACCGGAGGTTCATTGAGCGATGGTGCCACATGGGAGGTAAAGGGCCCCATGGAGGTAACCATAAGAGCTGCGACAAATAGTAAGGCCGACTACGAGTTTGTCTTCGAGCACATATCTAACAGCTACTTCTACAACTATACCTACTCCACAGAACTAAGCATGCGCACGGGTAACGCCAAGTTGTGGGTCAACGACCTCACGAAGGATAACTATGCCGCATTTGTGGAGTTCGACTTTGTGGGTGAGATGCACTTCACAGACACAAACCATAGTAGCGATAAGCCACTGTTTCTCAGCACCGAAATTGTCGAGCCACTGACCTATAACCCTAAACAAAGAAGCTTCGTAAAAGGTAAGTTGGAGACAATATGCACAGACACCTTCTACGACACTACCGACGAGGTAGTAATGCAGGTAAGCGAGCATGGTAACGAGAGTGGATATATATACTTTTACTATGCCGGTTGTAGAGATTATATAACATGGTCGAACAATATACCTTAGCGCAATACGGTGTTACGATAACCTTACGACAAAAGACCAACGGCTGCCCTACACTCATGTCGGGCAGTCGTTGCTGTATGGCCGACGGCGGCACAAAAAACACCTATGCCTAAAAAATTTTTGGCAAGATATTTTATTATCACATTTTTTAGTACCTTTGCAACGTTATATCAGAGATATAAACGCTGTAAAAGCAAAATTAAGTAAAACCAAAAATATCAGAGTTATGTTCGCTATCGACAACTACGATTTTACCGGCAAGCGCGCCATCATCCGCGTTGATTTTAATGTGCCCCTCAATGCTGAGGGTAAGGTAACCGACGACACCCGCATCCGTGCCGCAATACCCACTATCAAGAAGGTATTGGAGAGGGGTGGTTCGGTGATTCTCATGTCTCACCTCGGACGCCCCAAGAAGAACCCCGATACCAAGTACTCGTTGGAGCAGATAATCTACGCCATCGAGGAGCGCCTCGGCGTTAAGATTCTCTTCGCCGGCGACTGCATGGGCGAGAAGGCTGCTGCTATGGCAGCAGCATTGAAGCCCGGCGAAGTTATGTTGCTCGAGAACCTCCGCTTCTATGCCGAGGAGGAGGGTAAGCCCCGCGGTTTGGCCGAGGATGCCTCGGATGAGGAGAAGAAGGAGGCAAAGAGGGCTGTTAAGGAGTCGCAGAAGAAGTTCGTAGAGCGCCTCGCTTCGTATGCTGACTGCTATATCAACGACGCCTTTGGCACCGCACACCGCGCCCACGCCTCAACAGCACTCATCGCCGACTATTTCCCCAACGATAAGATGTTCGGCTACGTCATGGAGAACGAGTTGAAGGCTATCGACGGCGTTATGGAGAACCCCCAGCGCCCCTTCTGCGCCATCATCGGCGGCTCGAAGGTATCGACCAAGATTACAATCATCGAGAAGCTCATGGAGAAGGTTGACTCTATTATCATCGGCGGTGGCATGACCTATACCTTTGCAGCTGCCGAGGGCGGCAAGGTGGGTAAATCTATCTGCGAGCCCGATATGTTCCCCGTGGCTCTCGACATCCTGCGCAAGGCCGAGGAGCGCGGCGTGAAGATTATCCGCACGCCCGACGCCCTCATCTGCGACGACTTCTCGGAGGAGGCAAACACCCAGGAGGCTCCCGCAAACAACATCCCCGACGCATGGGAGGGTGTGGATATCGCCACGCAGGGTAAGGCTAAGTTCCGTGAGCATATCCTCGGCTGCAAGACCATACTCTGGAATGGCCCCGTCGGAGTATTCGAGATTAACAAGTTCTCGACAGGCTCTAAGGCTGTGGCAGAGGCTATCGCAGAGGCTACGGCAGCTGGTGCATACTCGCTCATCGGCGGTGGCGACTCGGTAGCCTGCATCAACAAGTTCGGCCTCGCCGACAAGGTGTCGTACGTATCGACAGGCGGTGGTGCCCTCTTGGAGTACATGGAGGGTAAGGAGCTGCCCGGCGTAGCTGCCATCCGCAAGTAAGAGGCATTATTGAGACATTGAGACGATGAGACTATGGGCGGTTGAAGAGTCTCTCGCCCAGAGCCTCACGGTCTCGTAGTCTCAAATGAACCTCAAAGAGTAAATTATTTCAAACCTAAATAAAATGAAAACGTTAACACTAATCTTAGCATCTGCACTTATGGTTACGGCTTGTGGCTCAAACCCTGAGAGCGAAAAGGACAACACCGTCCCCGCTATCGACGCCAATAACTTCGACGAGGCTATTGCGCGCAACGACAACTTCTACCAGTGGGCTACCGGCGGTTGGCAGAAGAACAACCCCCTGAAACCCGAGTACTCGCGCTACGGCTCATTCGACGTGCTCCGCGAGAATAATGAGATTCGCATCAACGAGCTCTTCGAGGCTATGACAGCCACCACCGCCGAGCAGGGCACCGTGGAGCAGAAGATTTCGGACCTCTATAAGATGGGTCTCGACGAGACACGCCTCAACGCTGAGGGCGCAGAGCCTATCCGCGAGGCATTGACCAAGATTCTCGCCACCGAGAGCAACGAGGCCCTCAAAGCATCGCTCGCCGAGATGCACACCGACGGCATCGGTCTCTTCTTCGCCTGCTACCCGGGCGCTGACCTCGCAGACAGCAACTATACAACCATCTACCTCGAACAGGGCGGCCTCGGCATGGGCAACTGCGACTACTACACCAAGGAGGAGAACGCCAAGCTTAAAGCCGCTTACCGCACCTACCTCGCCAAGCTCTTCACCCTCGCAGGCGTTGATGGCGACATCGAGGCTATGGTTAACGACGTGATGAGCATTGAGGATAGCATCGCCGCTAAGTCGTGGACAAATGTTGAGTGCCGCGACATCCAGAAGGGCTACAACCCCTTCACCCTCGAAGAGTTGAAGGCACGCTTCGGCACTATCGATTGGGATGCCTATTTCAAGGCTATGGGCGTGGGTGAGTTCTCACACCTCGTAGTTAGCCAGCCCTCGTCGTTCGAGAATATCATGGCCGTTATCGAAACCACACCTATCGAGGCCCTCCGCCACTATGTTGCCGCACACTATATCAACGCAGCAACATCATACCTCAGCGAGGAGTTCGCCCTCGCATCGTTCGAGTTCTACGGCAAGACAATGTCGGGCACACAGGAGATTCGTCCCCGCTGGAAGCGCGCTATGAGCGTGCCCAACTCGGTACTCTCAGAGGCCGTAGGTCAGATGTACGTTGCCAAGTACTTCCCCGAGGAGGAGAAGGTACGCGTGGAGACCATGGTATCTAACATCCAGAAGGCCTTCTCGAAGCATATCGACAACCTCGACTGGATGAGCGACGCTACGAAGGTTAAGGCACAAGAGAAGCTCGCAGCCTTCACCGTAAAGATTGGCTACCCCAACAAGTGGAAGGATTATAGCAGCCTCGATATCGACCCCTCGAAGAGCTACTGGGAGAATATCATCGCCGCTAATCGCTGGTACACCGCCGACGAGATGAAGGAGGTAGGCAAGCCCGTTGACCGCGAGAAGTGGTTGATGTCGCCCCAGACCGTTAACGCATACTACATGCCCACCACCAACGAGATATGCTTCCCCGCCGCTATCTTACAGCCCCCCTTCTATAATCCTGCTGCTGACGACGCCGTAAACTATGGTGCTATCGGCGTGGTTATCGCACACGAGATGACCCACGGCTTCGACGACCAGGGCTCGCAGTTCGACAAGGCAGGTAACATGAACGATTGGTGGACATCCGAGGATCGCTCCGCCTTCGAGAAGAAGACACAGGTTCTCGTTGACCAGTTCAACGCTATCGAGATTCTCCCCGGCCTCTACGCCGACGGTAAGTACTCGTTGGGCGAGAATATCGCCGACCAGGGTGGTCTGCGCCTCTCGTTCACAGCCCTTGTTGACTCATTCGGCGATGAGCACCCCGCAGATATCGACGGCTTCACCGCCGAGCAGCGCTTCTACATCGGCTACGCTACCCTTTGGGCACAGAATATCACCGACCAGGAGAAGGAGCGCTTGACAAAGGAGGATGTTCACTCTCTCGGTGTTAACCGTGTGAATGCCACCTTGCGCAACATCCAGTCTTTCTACGATGCCTTCGACATCAAGGAGGGCGACGCTATGTATATGGCACCAGAGGAGCGTGTGATTATCTGGTAAAAGCCACTCACTCAAACCCTCATAAAGAGAGTATGCCCGAGCGACGGCTCGGGCATATTTTGTTTGTCGGAGTCTAAATGCGCATCAATTTTTAATACTATCTTCATTTTTCGACTCGTTGCTTACAAGTATTAAGTATTCGGACAAATGTTCAACAGCTACTAACCTCTCGCAAAAAATTAAGTCAGCAAAGGGTGATAATCAACAAATCACATGAAAATATCTATTATTGGTGATTAATCGTTGTTAAAAGTTCATAAGCGCATAAACCATTACAAGGCACATTACTACACATGAGTATCATATTATCCATGATTAATCAGTGATAATGACTGCGACAGACACAAACCTTTATAGGTCATATCGTTACACAAGTAACACCTATTATCAACGATTAATCATTGTTAAAGAGTATAGACGGCATAAACATCTGTTTGACATCATGTTACATGCCGCTTCTTAATTATCAATACCTAATCATTGTTAAAGGTCGTAACAGATACAAAACTGTATAAATCATATCGTTACATTTGCAATACATATTATCGATGATTAATTACTGTTAAAAAGTATAGACGGCATGAACATCTGTTTGACATCGTGTTACATGCCGTTTCTTAATTATCAATACCTAATCATTGTTAAAGGTCGTAACAGATACAAAACTGTATAAATCATATCGTTACATTTGCAAGACATATTATCAACGATTAATTATCGTTAAAGAGTATAGACGGCATGAACATCTGTTTGACATCGTGTTACATGTCGCTTATCAATTATCAGTGATTAATCACTGATAATGATTACGACAGACACAAACCGTTATAGGCCATATCGTTACACGTTCAATACCTATTATCAATAATTAACTTCGTCAAGGGTTATGAGCATTGTAAACATCTGTTTGACATCGTGTTACATGTCGCTTATCAATTATCAGTGATTAATCACTGATAAAGATTACGACAGACACAAACCGTTATAGGCCATATCGTTACACGTTCAATACCTATTATCAATGATTAATCTTCATCAAAGGTTATGGGCATCATAAACGACAGTTTGATATTGTTTAGTGCAAGGATAAACCAATATTCGTACTACTCATTACAAGTGGTTAAACACAATTTTATATAATTAAGGCGTAAATGTTCGCTCTTAGACTTGCTTTTTCGCGCGAGTTCGACTACCTTTGTATAAAGTAAGCGGTGGTTACATATCACACCCCACCATAGGCACTATCAAACCATTATAGTTTCAAGGTATGGAGTTCAAGATTTCGAAGGTCAAGACCATAAAGAGTTACATGACAACATTACGCAGTTTCAGTGTGGGCGACGAGCGATACTATCGTCTCGAAGGTACCGACTACATGGGCTTTCACAACGCACGAAAGCGTCTTACCGAGAGGAACACAGCGCTTTTCTCCTTTGAGAACATAGAGACTCCCGACGACAAACTATTCAAAATAACACGCACCGAGTAGAGGCGCATAATTACCCGGTAATAGCCACGGTGAAACAGACATAAAGGGGTATGGGGATGACTAAAATGCAAATTAGTTATCCTCTTTTCAACTCTAAAATGCGACTGATTTGAGAAAAACGGCCGGCCAACATCCCGTTAGTAAATAAAAATATGTAGCTTAGGCCTGCGACACCCGAAAATTTTGGTCTGCAACGTTCGAAAAGCTGTGCTTAACAAACGTAAATAAACCTTTTGTGGGTGAGCATAACGACAAAATAGATATTCTGTTCTGCCTCACATCATTGAAATCATCCGGTTTTGATGCATGATAAAAGATTAATTATAGAGGCAATAGGTGCGTGTTTTTCGATTTTTTTGTTTAGAAATTTGCGTATTTCATATTTTTTGCTTACTTTTACAATTATTAATGTTGAAAACTGCTAAAACGCATACTACTATGGCTGAGGAGAAGACAAGATATAGTGATGCCGAACTCGAAGAGTTCCGCGCGCTGATAGAGCAAAAACTCGCATCGGCACGTGCCGACTACGAGATGTTGCGTTCATCGACAGTAAACGAGAACGACACAGAAGATTCATCGCCAACGTTCAAGGTTATGGAGGAGGGCGCCACCACGCTCTCAAAGGAGGAGTATGGCCGCTTGGCTGCACGTCAGGTTAAGTTCATCCGCAACCTCGAAATGGCACTTGTGCGCATACAGAATAAGACATACGGTATATGCAAAACCACGGGTAAACTCATACCCAAGGAGCGTCTTATGTGTGTGCCCCACGCTACGGAGTGCATCGAGGCTAAAACAGCCCGCAAGTAGCGCCGGGTGGAAGATACAACGAGGGTGGGAGTCCAATGGCTCCCACCCTCGTTATTTGTATGCTACAAGGTATTTGCTGCGTCGTTATGCTACTATGAACACTGTGTTGTGTGAACTTATGTTACCTATATAATAAAAGTAGAGAAGTTTGAGAAGTGTCTATCAATTTCTCTTATACGACTATCAGAAGAGAATATAGAAATTTGTTGTATTTCAGCAAAATAGGCATTTACTTTGCAGATGTAAACAAGTAATAAACGAAAATATATACACAATGAAAAACTATTTTAATCTTTCAGGACAGGTAGCCGTAGTTACGGGTGCATCGACAGGTTTGGGGTTACAGATGGCAAAGGCTTTTGCAAATCAGGGGCTAACCTTGTGCTTATGGCGCGGCGTCAGAATCTCCTTGAACAGAACGCCAAGGCCATAAGCGAGGAGTATGGTGTTGAGGTATTACCCTTGGTTTGCGATATTACTGTAACGGAGCAGGTTAAGAGTGCAGTTGAGGCGGTAATGGAGCGTTTTGGTCGCGTTGACATCTTGCTAAACAATGCTGGCACGGGGGCGACAGCACCTGCCGAGGAGATTACCGATGAGCAGTTTAAGCACGAGATGGATATCGACCTCTTCGGCACATTTGTCTGCTCACGCGAGTTTGGCAAGCAGATGATTGCTGCGGGCTACGGTCGTATAATAAACATAGCCTCGATATATGGCCTCGTGGGAAACCTCATCGTGGGTAGCTCTCCTTATCACGCGGCGAAGGGTGGCGTTGTGAACCTCACACGTGCGCTCGCTGCTGAGTGGGGCAAGCATGGCATCACGGTAAACAGCATCTGCCCCGGCTTCTTCTATACCGACCTAACGAGAGAGGTGCTCGATAGCGACTACTTCCAGGAACTTGCCAAGCGTAATAATCCCATGGCACGCTACGGACATGAGGGAGAGCTTGATAGCTGTGCTATCTTCCTTGCCTCGCCGAGCAGCACCTATGTAAATGGCCAGAATATAGCCATCGACGGTGGCTACACGAGCATATAAAGGGAGTAAGGCCGCTAATCACATGAAATTATGTGCGGAGCTATTTCTCGTCGGATGGGGTTAGGCTCGGTCTCTACGTGAAATAGGGCTGGATGGGCAGTACATGACGTACGTTCCATCCGGCCCTTTATTTGAGAGGTCGTAAATAGCCGCTTATCACAACAATTTTACGAGAATGATTGCATCTCTATAAGATGTGCATAAATTCCGCCCTTGGCTATAAGCTCCTGGTGTGTACCCTGCTCTGCAACACGTCCCTGGTCTATGACATAGATGCGGTCGGCATTATAGATGGTGCTCAGGCGGTGAGCTATGACCACAGAGGTACGACCCTCAAGGAGTTTGGTGAGTGCATCCTGCACGAGTTTCTCACTCTCGGTATCGAGGGCTGAGGTAGCCTCATCAAGAATTAGAATCTCGGGGTTTTTGAGCACGGCACGCGCGATGCTCAGACGCTGACGCTGACCACCCGAGAGTTTAGTACCGCGGTCTCCGATGTTTGTCTCGTATCCCTCGGGACTCTCTATAATAAAACTATCGGCATTTGCTACCTTACAAGCCTCAACAACCTCGTCGTGAGTTGCCGAAGGACGTCCCATAAGGATATTACCCTCGATGCTGTCATTGAAAAGAACCGTCTCCTGCGACACAATACTCATACGCTGACGTAGAGACTCCTGCCTAAACTCTTTGATAGGTACGCCGTCAAAGAGAATATCGCCAGCAGTAACATCATAGAAACGCGGTATGAGCTCACTTATTGTCGATTTTCCACCTCCCGAAGGGCCGACGAGGGCTATGGTCTCACCCTTACGTATCTTGATTGATACGTCGTTGATAACCTCGCGGCTGCCGTCATACGAGAAGTGAACATTACGCAGCTCTATACTATCGTTGAGACCCTCGAAGTCACGGGCACCCTCCTTATCCTGTACCTCGCTCTCTGCATCTATAAGAGAGAATATACGCTCTCCGGCGGCAACACCCTGGTTAATATTGGCAAACTGGTCGATAAACGAGCGCAAGGGGCGTGTAATCTGCGAGAAGGCTGCAATGAAGGCAATGAAGCCTGCTCCATCCAACTTACCTCCCAACACTAAGTTACCACCAAATACGAGGATGACACCCACAGCCGTAATGCCAAGGAACTCGCTCATAGGTGAAGCAAGCTGTTGGCGGCGTGCCATGCTTATAAAAAGACGCGAGAAGTGGGCATTGATATCCTTAAACTTGTCGGTAATAAAACTTGCTGCATTATAACCCTTTACAATCTTAATACCCGAGAGGCTCTCATCCAACACCGAGACCATATCGCCCATACGCTCCTGACCACGCTTTGCGGGGTGACGAAGACGCTTGACTATATTACCGATGATGAATCCAACGATAGGAAGGAAGATGATGGCGAAGAGCGAGAGCTGCCAAGATATACCTATCATCAGCACAAGATAGCCAACAATGAGGAAGGGATCACGGAATGCCACCTGCAAGGTATTAGTAATGCAGTACTGCACGACCATAACATCCTGTGTAATCTTTGACATAATATCTCCCTTACGTTGCTCACTAAAAAAGCCAACGTTCATGTTTATAACACGCGAGAACATCTCATCGCGCATACGCTGCAAGGTATTTACTCTCAAATGTTCAACAGTCATAGATGCTGCATAGCGGAAGAGGTTTGAGAGCATATTCATTAGGATTGTTACACCGGCGAGCAGGCCGAGGAACTTAACAGCGTTGAAATTCTCTCCCAGGGTTATGGTATAGAGGTAACTGAGCAGCTGATTAAATCCTTCGGAGTCAAACTTAAAACCAGGAAATTCGTACACCGGGGTAAACTCAAAGACTCCCTCGCTGTTGAACATAGCGTTGAGGATGGGTATAATCATCGCATAGTTCACGGTGTTGAACACAGCATGTAACGCTGCAAAGAAGAAGTAGGGTACAAAGTAGCGCGATAGAGGCCTTGCAAACCCTAAAAGACGTAGATAGGTCTTAAACATAAAAAACTTTTAATTGTACTGCCGGCAATGCCGACAAACGTGTTTCAATTTTAGAGGTTACCCTCCTTAGCATACTCCTTAACACACTTCTCGTAGTGCTTGATGGTCTCCTCCATCGACACAAACGACTTACCGCCGGCAGCGTTCTTGTGGCCACCACCATTAAAGTAGCGCTGTGCAAAAATGTTGACATCAATATCTCCGCGCGAGCGCAACGACACACGTATAAAGTCGGTATGCTGTGTGAACATCGCCGACATCTTCATCTTCTTGATTGTCAGCGGGTAGTTAACAAAGCCCTCGCTGTCGCCCTGTTGGAACCAGAAGCGACGCATCTCTTCTTCGGTGAGAGACATGTGAGCCACGGTACCATTATGAAATATCCTCATCTTACGATTTATAACATAACCGAAGAGGCGTGCACGACCCT
This sequence comes from Alistipes sp., assembly GCA_045603045.1. Taxonomy (GTDB): domain Bacteria; phylum Bacteroidota; class Bacteroidia; order Bacteroidales; family Rikenellaceae; genus Alistipes. The sequence continues at coordinate 15,276 of JAZULJ010000041.1, read as the reverse complement.
CCGTAAAGGAGTTATATACGTTGTTATGAATATCCGGAATAGATATACCCTTCTCGGCCAAGACCGAAACCATGCGAAAGACATCGGGCGTAACCGACGAGAAGGCGAAATTACCTGTATCGGTCATCATACCCACGAAGAGGTTTTCGGCCATATCGCGCGATATAGAGTCGGCGCCATATAGTTGCTCAATGAGCAGAGCTACAAGATAGCAGGTACTCGACGCCTCGGGGTATGACAACATGAGGTCGAAATCCTCAACGGGGTCGAGGTGGTGGTCAATAAGCACTCGTGTAGCATGCTGGTTCTCGTCTATAAGTTCGCTAAGGTGGTCAAGACGCGATAACGAGTGGAAGTCGAGACAGAATATGATATCTGCACCTTTCACAGCTCGCTCAGCACGGTCATCCTTATCGCTTTTGAAGACCACGACATCGCTGATGCCGGGCATAAAGTCGAGATAATAGGGGTAACGGTTAGGAATGATACATGTTACCTGATGCCCCTTTTTACGCAACACCTCGGCCCATGCCAACGACGAGCCCACGGCATCGCCATCGGGGTTGGTGTGCGAAAGGATAACTATCGATGCGGGAGAGGAAAGTAATTTTCCGAGCTCCTCAATCCTATTTTTTGCTATCTGCATAACCTCGTTATTAAGGTATTAAACCTCGCAAATATAATAAAAATAGGTGTAATATCCTAAAATAGTAAAACTTTTCCAATATACAAACATCGGCTCTTTATCGAAGAGAGTCGAAATATGCCACTTTACTTGCAGTAAAGTAGGGAGTATTGCATTTTTGCAAAAGAACAAATTCATCTTATCTCCACGACAGTTATCCACAACAGTTTTTTATTTTTTATACTTATTTTAATATTAATATAAAAATATAGAAATAATAATACATGTTGAAAATGTTGGCAACTGTATGAAGTGGAGGTTATCAACATTTTCGATTTTTATTGTTTATTACTTTTTAATTTTTATATACTGAAAATCATGTAATTAAGAAGTAATGAACATTATTAACATTACTAATATAAACATATCGACATAGATTGGTTTTCAACATTAATGGTTGATAAGCCTCAAAAAAGAAGTTGATAAAAAGAGAAGAAAAATGTAGCTATAAAATTTGCAAATAAAAGGCGACTGTATATACAACAGCCGCCTTCAAAAAAGCAAATAAATTTATTAAAAAGTTATCGAAAGATATCAACGTACTTTTCAACACTCCGTGGGGAGTTTATTGACAACCTTCTCGGCTATCTCGGCGTAGTACTCCTCGACACGAGCATCAATACCCGCAGCGGGACGTCCATCCTCGCCACCCTCCATGATAGACTGTATGATGGGTACCTGGCCTAAAAGGTCTATGCCAGCCTGCTCAGCATAACGCTTGGCACCTCCCTTGCCAAAGAGGTAATATTTGTTCTCGGGAAGCTCCTCAGGGGTGAACCATGACATATTCTCAACAACACCCAGCACCGGTACAGCCACCTGCTCGTGGCGGAACATCTCTACACCACGTACAACATCGGCAACAGCCACTGACTGCGGCGTAGAGACGATGACAGCTCCCGAGAGCTTTATCTCGTTGATGATGGAGAGGTGTATATCGCCCGTGCCCGGAGGAAGATCTACAAGCAGATAATCCAACTTACCCCAACGTGTCTGGTGTAAGAGCTGATGCAGAGCATTTACCGCCATACCTCCGCGCCACATGAGGGCATCTGTGGGACGTATGAAGAAGCCTATACTCATAAGTTTTATACCTAATGACTGTGCAGGAATGATATACTCGTTACCATCCTCGTCGCGCTCCGCCTCGGGAACATAGCCCTCCACGCCGAACATCTTTGTCTGCGAGGGACCGTAAATGTCGGCATCCAGGATACCTACGTTGTAACCACGCTGGCGTAGTGCCACGGCGAGGTTTGCCGTAACTGTAGATTTACCTACACCTCCCTTACCTGAGGCTATGGCTATGACACGGCATATCTCCGTCGTTGTTGTCTGCTGCTCGCGGCGGCGTGGTTTCGGAGCGGCCTCACGTATGATTACCATGCAGCGCTTCGCGGGGAAGTGCTCGGCGAGGAGTTGCTCTACCTGTGTTTTAATCTTCTGAGCAAAGGGGTCGCGTGCTTTCTGAAAACGTAGAGTGATGGCTATATCACCCTCGGTACCCATGTCGGCACGGTCAACAAAGCCACTATCGACGATGTTCTGCTCCGTCTCGGGGTGTATGATATGGCGCAGCAGCGCCTCTAACTGTTCGTTCATATCTATTTTATTATATGTTATTATCTTTTTTATATGCTCTCTATACTACATTTGTAGGCTAATGTTGTAGGGTATGGCAGCCTGTATGCCGCTATTGGTAAATAGGAATGGATACTCCTTCAATAGAGAGAGAATATCATCTCCATATTTGTCGTAGTTTATGCCGCACGACTTGGCAAAGAGCATCCCCATACTCTCTAACCACGCCTCAATGGGGGTCGGAGGTAACGTATATTCCATCAGTGCGAAGTTTTCACCCAAGTCGGCTATCTCTGCTGCCACAGCAATAGCCTCGGCGAAGCCTCCGTTAGCGTCGGCTAGACCATTCTCAACAGCGTCGCTACCGCTCCACACGCGACCCTCAGCCAACGTATAGACCGTTTCAGTGTTTAGGTTACGACCCTCGGCAACATGATTCACGAAGGTCTCATATACCCTATCTACACCCTTGTTTATCATTGTGCGCTCCTTGTCTGTGAGTGTGCGCGTGAGGGGCATGCCGTCGGCTGTGGGCGAGGTGCCCACACTGTCGAAGGTGATACCGAGCTTCGTGCGTAAAGTCTCTTCAAGGTTAAACATCACGCCAAAGACACCTATCGAGCCGGTGAGCGTCATGCGGTTGGCTATGATATAGTCTGCGGGAACAGATATGTAGTAGCCACCACTTGCCGCCATGTCGCCCATAGATATCACCACGGGCTTGGTCTCTTGCAGCAGTTTCATCTCGTGCCACACGATATCCGAGGCGAGTGCCGAGCCACCGGGAGAGTTAACACGCACCACCACGGCCTTTGTCTTGTTGTCGAGACGCGCCGTGCGCAGGTCGGTGGCTAACGCCGTACCGAAGATGTAGTCATCCATATAGTAGTTGCCATCTACAATCTCTCCTTCGGCATATACTATGCCCACCTGTGGGGTGTTGCTCGTCATTGTTGCCTCGCCGTCCAGGGCCGCCTGCAACAGCTGTCGGTTGGTGATAGATATATACTCGCCCAACGAGATTGTGTTTATGTCGCCCTGAGCATTGCGCTCCACGCCCCACTCCTCGTAGAGTGTGCGCAGGTCATCGTCATAGGCCAACATATCGACCATACCGCATCGCATCGCATCCTCGGGGAGTGCTATTTCGAGGTTGGCAGCAATCTCCATGAGCCTCTCGGGGGCTATACCTCGGCTGGCTGCAACATCCGCTACGATTGTTGCCCATATCGAGTTGGCAAGTTGAAGCATCTGTTCGCGGTTAGCCTCCGACATCTTCGACATTATGAAGGGCTCCACGGCGCTCTTATAGCGACACGACATGGGTCTGAATACCTCAACGTTGATATTCAACTTGTCGATAAGGCCCTTAAAGAGGGTTACATTGAAGCCCACACCGCGCCAGTCGAGCGAGCCTTCGGGTTGTAGTATTACGGTGTCGGCAACCGAGGCGAGGTAGTACTCTCCCTGGGTATAGATGTCGTCGTAGGCGACAACAAACTTTCCCGAAGCCTTGAATGTTTCGAGGGCACGACGAAGCTCCTCGCGGTTAGCTGCCGAGATAATGCCTTCGCCATCCTGACGTATGCAGATGCCTCGTATGTTGTTGTCGGTCGATGCTAACTCTATTGCAGAGATAGCTTCGAGGATTGTTATAGGCTCTACGATAGTCATTGTCTGCATATCTATACTCGATAGCGACGAAACACGAGGTGCATCTACTATATCCTCGGCAAGGTCAATGTATAGCACAGAGTGAGCCGGCACTTTTGGTGGCTCCGTATTGAACGATGCGACGAGGCTTACACCCAGAAGAGCAATAGCGATGAAGTAGCCTATCAAGCCGATAAATACGGCGAGCATGGCGGCACCAAATGTTTTCCAAAAGTTCATAGCCAAAGTTTTTTGTTTCTAAGGCAAAGGTACAAAATAAAATCAAAATAAAGATAGTACCGACAAACAAAATGAGGCAGAACAGAACGCCTATTATGTGGTTATGCTCACCCGCAAAAGTTTTTTTTACGCTTGTTAAACTCCGCTTTCGGACGTCGCAAGCCTAAATTTTCGGATGTCGTAGGCCTAAGACCACATATTTTTATTTACTAACAGGATATTTGCCGGCCCTCCCCATCAAAGCAGTGGTATTTTAGAGATAAAAAATAAGTCGGAGGCATCTCGAACCTCCGACTTTGCCGCCATCTCGCCAACTTGTATTAACCCTAAAAACCCTGAACTGCGAGATGGGCTCATTAACCACATATTTTGCTCGGTCTTGCGACCGTTTTGTTTAGCAGTGTTGGCTCTATTTCAAACCACCAAACGCCAACATTTCTGCTTCAAATATTTCAGACATTGAGCATCGCAAATCTACTCTTTCCCGACCGTAGAAATCACTCCGCGCCAAAGTCCTACTATAACTCAATTTTGACAATGCAAATATATTATCCCTCTGTTCGATAGCCAAATTTTCACCACCGAAATAATCTCTCTATACCCAAAAATGGCATCTGATTATCAGCATGTTACATCTGAGAGAGAATTGCAAATTCTCTCCTTGTTGATTATCAGCGAGTTACGACGATAAAAATACACCATCCGGGAAAATAGGTGTATTGTATTGATATTCAGCGATTAACGCCCTAAAATACTATTCAGCACCTCGCGGGCCTTAGAAAATTCTGCTTCGTGCAGTTTTGTTTTGATTTTGTATTTTAGGCGCGATAGGGCAGCGAGGTCGCTATCCATAAATATAGTTATTGCGCGCGCCGAGAAGCCGGCATAGCTATACAATATAACCTTCAATTCGCGCTCGGTAAGCTTTGGGCACTCCTTGCGCAGATGCTCCATGATGCCGTTATGTTGCAAGTTGACGATACGCTCCAAATCCTTGATGCGCTGCTCGTCGCTCTTGATGGCATCGATAGTTATCTTGACCTCTTCGAAGAGCTTGGTTGCCTCGCGCGGTGTATTACCATGCTCGTAGTATGTCTCGCACATGCGATTAAAGTCTGCAAAGCGGTCGCGATAGAGGTCATATACCTCGCTACGCAGATTGTCCGCAGAGCCGCCAAGCTCCTTGATGGTTTGCAAGTACGAGGCCACGTTGCGCTTATATGTGGTGCGCGTATAGCGCAAATATGCAATAATTAGTGCAAGTATCACACCGAGTGCGATGAAGACGATTGTATTACGCTGTGCTTTGAGCTCTGCCTCGCTACGCTCCTTCTCCACACCATTTTGCAGCAAATCGACCTGTACGTTAAGAACCGACTGTTTGAGTACCTGCAACATGAGGCTATCCTGGCGTAACTTACTCTGCTCGTGCCATAGGAGAGCCTCCTTGAAGTCGCCCCTGAGACGGTTTACCGCGTAGCGCGTAAACTCTATATTCGTCTCGTCGGCATCATCAAACGAGGCGGCGGTTGCCACGAACTCGTTGGCAGCGTCATACTCACCACGATTAGCCTCGACGATAGCCCTCAGACAGTAGTAGTTTGAGATGTAATAGACCAGGCAGTCGTACTTCTCGAAGAGGTCGAGCGTCGCGCCACACTTCTCGAACTCGTCCATACATATATATATATCGCACAGGCCGTGTAGCGAGCCACACATGAGGTGCTTATTATTGTGCTCGACACCATATTCGAGGGCTTGGAGATATAGCTTCTCGGCCTCCTCGTAGCGGTGTAGGTTATCCAGGGCATCGGCCATGTCGTATAATGCGAAGGCGTAGTGCTCATCGAGCTTTGCTGCCGCGAAGTGCTCGATAGACCTCTTATGCTCGTTGTAGCTATTCTCAAAGAGGCAGTCCGAGCTATAAATGTAGCCCTTTGTGCGGCACACAAGGCCTGCGAGACGCTCGTTGGGGCTCTTGGCGAGCGACTCCTCGGCCGTGATAAGCGAGAGCATGGCCTCGGGATATTCGCCCATATGATTGAGCAGTAGTGCGTGCTGATAGAAGGCGCGGGCACGCTCGGCGTGGTTGTCGCTCGTGAGGTAGAAGTGTATCATCGGGCGCGTGAGGGTGTCGCTATCGATATACCTCTGACCGTAGTATAGCGCCTCGCTATATACGAGGGCGTAGCGAGCAAAGTCCTCCTCGTCGTCGAGCTTGTTGCGCTCCACAGATGCCATTATCTCTATTGCGCGCTCGGGGTCGTTTTGCGCTATGCGCTCGGCCTCGTCAATCTTGTTCGATGTCTCTTTGTCCATTGAACAGCCTGCAAGACCGCCAAGGCCGATGATGCAGAGCACCACGGCCGCGAGCAACCTAAGGTCGCATATTGACAAGAGATTATATCGGGACACATCAATCATAAGTACAAAATTAGCAAATGTTTTTCTATTTCACAAATTGATATCCACTTTTCGTAAATCCGATGAGACGAAAACGACGGTTACGGTTTATATGGTCGTTGGGGTGTTTTGTAAATTAGAAAAAAATATTCGTCGCGTCGTGAGATAATATTTATGTCGCTTTTGATTTCTGCTATCTTTCTCTCTTTTCGTCGTTTACATCGGTTGTGTTGTGCACCCCGAGGAGCCGGAAAATATCCTTGAAATAATCTTCACAACGCCCCCGTCTCAATTTATAGAACTCCCCAATAAGAAAATTTTTGTAAATTTGCCCTTGGCATATAGTGCCGTTTGATAAAGAGTACAAATATTTTATCATTTATACCATGAAACTAAACAATATTTTGCATTTCGGCTCACTCCTCATGATGACTGTTGCTGCGGTTGCTTGTTGCAACAAGAGCGAGGAGAAGAGTGCCGACGAGGGGCGCTTCCCCGTTCCCGAGAAGCCTATCAATGAGATGTGTTACACCCCCGAAAAGACCACCTTTGAGGTGTGGGGACCCACTGCTGAGAGCGTTGTTGTACGCCTCTACGATGGCGATGAGCGAGTTGAGGAGATTTCTATGACACGTGCTGAGTCGGGCTTGTGGCGTGCCACTGCCGAGGGCGACCGCAAGGGGCTATACTATGCCTTCCAACTCACCGTCGATGGTAAGCCGCTGAAAGAGACGGCAGGTATCTTCGCCCGCGCACTTGATGTTAACGGTAACCGTGGCGCCATCATTGACCTCGCAGACACCGACCCCGAGGGTTGGAGTGAGGATAGGAGCCCCGCAATCGAGGAGCATGAGCGCGTGATTTACGAGATGCACTATCGCGATATGACGGCACACGCCTCAGCAGGTAGCACCTACCCCGGTAAGTATCTCGGCATGGCGGAGCGTGGCACACGCTCGCCGGAGGGTCTTGCTACGGGTCTCGACCACCTCGTGGAGATGGGTGTGACACACGTACACCTGCTTCCCACTGCCGACTTTGGCTCTATTGATGAGTCGAAGCCCACAAATCAGTATAACTGGGGCTACGAGCCTAAGAATTACAGCGCACCCGAGGGCACCTACTCTACCAATGCTGCCGACCCCGAGGCGCGCATACGAGAGCTTAAAACCCTCGTGCAGGCGATGCACGCCGCCGGCCTGTGTGTAGTGCTCGATGTCGTATATAACCACACCACGCTCACCGAGAACTGCGGCTTCGAGCTCACCGTGCCGGGATATTTCTACCGCATGCGCGAAGATGGCACCTTTGCCGATGGCTCGGGCTGTGGCAACGAGACTGCCAGCGAGCAGCCCATGATGCGCAAGTATATCGTCGAGTCGTTGGAGTACTGGGTTAAGGAGTACCATATCGACGGCTTCCGTTTCGACCTCATGGCCATCCACGACATCGAAACCATGAATCTTATACGTGAGCGTCTCTCGGCCCTGAACCCCTCAATCCTGCTCTATGGCGAGGGCTGGGCTGCCAGCAACCCCCTCTACGACGAGTCGAAGCTCGCCTTCAAGCGTTACACCTACCGTATGCCGGGTATTGCAGCCTTCTCGGACGATATACGCAACGCTCTGCGTGGCACCCTCGGCTTGGAGAAGGGTGGCTTCATACATGGTGTTGAGGGCAATAAGGAGGCCTTGAAGTTTGGTATTGCGGGTGGCGTTCAGCACCCTGAGGTTAGCCATAGTGAGGCTGCATGGTGTGCCGCACCTACCCAGCATATAAGCTATGTTACATGCCACGATGACCACAATCTGCGCGACCGCCTCACGCATCTCTCGCCCGACGCTACAGACGAGGAGCGTAAGCAGATGGTTAAGCTTGCACAACTTGGTGTCTTTACCTCGCAGGGCATCCCCTTCTTCTTCTGTGGCGAGGAGATGTATCGCTCGAAGTTGGGAGAGAAGAACACCTATAACATGCCCGATAAGTACAATGCTATCGACTGGGCATTGAAGAGCGAGCATCGCGACCTTGTGGAGTTCTATAAGGGTCTTATAGCCATGCGTAAGTATCACCCTGCCTTCTCGCTCGGCACGGCTGAGGCTGTGCGCGAGCACCTTACGTTCATTGAGCATGATAACGTTGCTGCCGTAGGCTTTGTCCTCGACAGGTTGGAGGGCATCGACCCCTCGGAGCGTATCGTGGTGCTCATGAATGGCTCGCGCGAGAGTGTCGAGTTTGACATCCCCGCCGGCGAGTATAAGTGGATATGCGACGGTGTGAGCATCGTACCCCAGGGCATTGGTCGTCTTGCCACCGACGGTAAGGTAGAGGTGGGGCCTGTGTCGGCTATCATCCTGGCTATTTAGTGTGATAAGGGGCCGAGTGCTACACTCGGCCCCTTCTGACATGAAATTTGTTTTTCTTGTGATAAGGGGTCATTCTCGGCCTCTCAATCATTGGGCTGAATGGAATGTACGCCAAGTACTATCCATCCAGCCCAATTTCATGTCGAGACCAAGCCTAACCCCTTCTGACAAGAAAAAACGCGCTGATTAATGGCGTGGGTCTGAGGGGAGAGTACAGAGCAAAGAGTACAGAGTACAGATGAAAGATAGTTGGTTGAGAGCGTGGTTGATAGTTTAATACGCCCCTCGTACCCCTTTTACCCCTTGCTCCCCCTCGCGCAAAAGGCTGAGGTCTTTTGAGGTCTGCGAGGTTTGTGAGGATTTTCCACTTTCCACTTTGCTCTGTACTCTGTACTCTTTGCTCTTTCCACTTTCTGTCGTGGGGTCTGAGGGAAACGTTTTCGCTATCAACAATTATCCCCATGTACACCCTCGTACCCCTTGCACCATCTCACCCCCTGTACCCCACAGACCCTTCCAACCACCACCTCGACAGCTATCTTCACACCGTCCGTTTCGAAAAAATACCTCGAAAAAATTTCTCTCATATTTTGTAATTTGCCTAATATGTAATATATTTGTATGCTAATAGGTGTGCTTATATCGCTGCGACGATATGATAGTGCAGTTGTAGTATGGAAATTATTTATTTAACATCAATTGTAATATGAAGAAAATCAACTTGTTAATCTCGTTGCTCGTAGCTGCAACGATGATTTTCGCTGCTTGTCAGCCCGACGAGCCCGTAAATGGCGATTTGAGCTTCGGTATCTCTATTGTTGAGACTGCTAAGACTTCGGTTAAGGTTAGCGTTGAGCCTTCGGACGCAAACGTTGACTATGTTGTATATCCCTGCGCAAACAGCGTTGCCATGCAGTATGATACCGATGAGGCGTTGGTGGCGGCTCTTGCTGAGACTGTTGACTTTGCCGAGTACACTCACAAAGGTTCATTGCAGAACCACGTAATTAGTGGCTTGAAAGCAAGTACCGCTTACACTCTTATGGTATTCACACAGCAGAACAACATTGCTACATCGAAAATCGCTAAGAAGTCGTTCCGTACCTCGGCTGTAATTTATGTTGATTGCACGTTCAACGTGGAGGTTACTGTCAACAACACGGATGTAGATTTGCTTGTAGAGCCTTCGGACCGTGCTATCGAGTGGTACTGCTGCATAGTTGAGAAGATGAAGTATGATGAGCTTACAAGTCAGTTCTCGCAGAATAAGATGACCGCCGCTGAGGTTGTTGAGGCGACCTATGCCGAGGCCTTTGCAGAGCTTGTAGAGGGTGGCATGAGCGCTAATGACGCTCGCGCCGAGCTCGTTAAGACAAGCAACCGCAAGATTTCGTTCAAGGGTCTCAGAGCAAAGACCGAGTATATCTACCTCGCTTCGGTTGCCGATGCTTCGGGTGATACCATGTCGGTAATGTCGGAGATTGCAAGCGATGTCTTCACTACCGGTGAGGCTCCCGTGGCTGAGGGTGAGTTTACGATGACTGCAACGAATGTAGGTCCCTACGGCTTTGTGCTCAACATCGAAGCCACTTCGGACGACCTCTACTACTATCCCGTAATTGACTTCCCCGGCAGTTTTGATGAGGCTGCATATGTAGCACAGCTCGCTAAGATATTCAACGAGCAGTTCCAGCTCTTGCTTATCAAGTATAAGGATAATCCCTCAATGGTTACCAATGAGTTGGTGCTTGAGGAGTCTCCCTACTTCGCGAAAGGCGACAAGTCGTTTGGCGTAGGTAACATTCCTCCCCACACCAATGTTATGGGTGCAATATTTGTTATGCGTTCTACAACAGGTCAGGTGGCTAAGGTACACCGTTTCGAGGATTTGGCAACGACGGTTGAACCCTCGTCTATCAACCCCACAATCGAGGTTGTAGGTGTTTACTCGGGTGATGAGGAGAATGGTGAGGTTTTTGGTAACGCCTCAGCTACGGAGGGTCGAGCAATTATCGTTTCTAAGGCCTCTAACTATGAGGGCGCCGAGCACCTCTACTCAATCTATGGCACTCAGGGCAGCCTCTCGACTACGGAGTATCCCGATTGGCGTGCTATATGGTTCTTTACCGGCTATTGGATTGAGCTCAACCTCGAGCAACCCTACAACTTCCATGTTGCAAACTGGGATGAGCAGGGTTACCTCTATACCTATACCAAGGATGCTAATGGCTTGGAGGGTAGCGTAGGTCGTTGCAGTGCCGTAGCCTCGGTACTCGAAACCGACCCCATTGATGAACTCAAAGAGTACTACGCTAAGGCGGGCTCAGCTGAGACTGCAAGCCGTTCTTTGGTGATTACCGAGTAGTAGTCCCATTTGAGAACACTTTGCCGAGGGTGCTGTATATGTACACAGCGCCCTCGGTTGTTATTATATGCCTGACAGAACGAAATTAATGCTCTAAATTTCAGTGTATAACGCTTGTGCTATGAGTGTTAAAAAGTTAACAACGAAAATTCTATGTTTTTTCATCCAAATTACCTATCTTTGCAGCGGTTTTTTTTACGCGCGTTTAGGAGTGCGATATGTCAGGTGCTCTCCGTGTAGCGTGCAGCAGCCATTTCGAGCCCATGCCGTGGCACTGTTTGTGAGTGGAGTGTGGGTAACGAAACGAGTTTGAATAATAATTTAATTTGGAAGAAATATGGCAGAGAAGAGATTTATTACCTGTGATGGTAACTATGCCGCCGCGCACATCGCTTATATGTTCTCGGAGGTAGCAGCCATCTATCCCATCACGCCGTCATCAACCATGGCAGAGCTCGTGGATGAGTGGTCGGCACAGGGTAAGAGAAACATCTTTGGCGATACGGTCAAAGTTGTTGAGATGCAGTCAGAGGCCGGCGCAGCGGGCGCCGTACATGGTTCATTGCAGAGCGGTGCGCTCACATCGACATTTACAGCGTCGCAGGGACTGTTGCTCATGGTTCCTAACATGTATAAGATTGCCGGTGAGTTGCTGCCCGGCGTATTCCACGTCTCGGCACGTGCCCTTGCAGCACAGGCACTCTCAATCTTTGGCGACCACCAGGATGTCATGGCTGTACGCCAGACAGGTTTTGCCATGCTTGCAACATCGTCAGTTCAGGAGGTTATGGACCTCGCAGGTGTCGCTCACATAGTGGCGTTGCAGTCGCGTATTCCCTTCGTGCACTTCTTCGATGGCTTCCGTACATCGCACGAGATTCAGAAGATTGAGCTTATCGACGAGGCGTCGCTCGGCGCAATGTTCGACCGTGAGGCGTTGAAGGCTTTCCGTATGCGTGCCCTCAACCCCGAGCGCCCCGTAACACGCGGTACCGCGCAGAACCCCGATATATACTTCCAGACACGCGAGGCGTCGAATAAGTTCTACGATGCTGTGCCCGATATGGTTGCCGAGTGCATGGCCAAGATTTCGGCTATCACGGGTCGTGAGTATAAGCCCTTCACCTACTATGGTGCTGAGGATGCCGAGGAGATAATTATCGCCATGGGTTCTGTTACTGAGACCATCAAGGAGTGTGTTGACTACCTCCGCACGCAGGGTCGCAAGGTAGGTGTTATCACCGTACACCTTTATCGTCCCTTCTCGGCGAAGTACCTCTTCGACGTGCTTCCTGCAAGCGTGAAGCGTATCTGTGTATTGGATCGCACCAAGGAGCCCGGCTCAAATGGCGAGCCTCTGTTGCTCGACATCCGTGACGCCTTCTATGAGGTGGAGCATCGCCCCATGATTATTGGTGGTCGCTACGGCCTTTCGTCAAAGGATACTACACCTGCCCAGATGTTGGCCGTATTCGAGAACCTCGCATCGGCGACACCCAAGAACCACTTCACCGTGGGTATCAACGACGATGTTACGATGTTGTCGTTGCCCGTAGGCAGGGAGATATCTATGGCTAAGGAGGGCACCTTTGAGGCGTTGTTCTTTGGCCTTGGCTCTGACGGTACGGTGGGCGCCAACAAGAACTCAATCAAGATTATCGGTGGCTCGACAAACAAGTACTGTCAGGCCTACTTCTCATACGACTCGAAGAAGTCGGGTGGTTACACCTCGTCGCACCTTCGTTTCGGCGATAAGCCCATCACATCGCCCTATCTCGTTACTACTCCCGACTTCGTGGCTTGCCACGTGCCCTCGTATGTCGAGAAGTACGATGTGTTGAAGGGTTTGAAGCATGGTGGTTCGTTCCTTCTCAACTCGGTGAACGATGCTGCTACAACTTGCGAGACATTGCCCCGCCACATGAAGGCGTATCTTGCAAAGCACAACATAAACTTCTACATCATCAACGCCACGAAGATTGCCGAGGAGCTCGGTCTTGGTTCACGTACCAATACCATCATGCAGGCGGCCTTCTTCAAGATTGCCGATATCATCCCTATCGAGCAGGCTGTCGATGAGATGAAGAAGGCCATCTATAAGTCATACGGCAAGAAGGGCGAGGATATCGTCAACATGAATTATGCTGCCGTAGATGCCGGCTGTGAGGCTGTTGTTAAGGTTGAGGTTCCCGCAGAGTGGGCATCTATCGAGTGTGGTGAGGAGTGCCACAAGGCTGATGAGTCGCTTCCTAAGTTCGTTCGCGAGGTGTGTGAGCCTATCGACGCTTTGAAGGGCGACCTCCTTCCCGTTTCGGCATTTAACGGCCGCGAGGATGGCACATGGGATAACGGCACCGCAGCCTATGAGAAGCGCGGTATCGCCACCAGTGTTCCCATGTGGAAGATTGAAAACTGTATCCAGTGTAACCAGTGTGCCTACGTATGTCCTCACGCCGCCATACGTCCCTTCCTCGCTACCGACGAGCAGGCTGCTGCTACGGGCGTGGAGTGGAAGCAGGGCTTGGGTGAGACCAAGGCCTACAAGTTCCGCATCCAGCTCTCGCCGCTCGACTGTACGGGCTGTAACAACTGTGTGGACGTGTGTCCCGCCAAGGAGAAGGCTCTCGTTATGCGCCCCTTAGCCGAGCAGCTTCATGAGGCAGATAACTGGAAGAAGGTTACTACGGAGGTTGGCTACACGGAGCGTGTCGATAAGACAAAGTCTGTTAAGAACTTACAGTTTGCGCAGCCCTTGTTCGAGTTCTCGGGCGCATGTGCCGGCTGTGGTGAGACACCCTATATCAAGGCTATCACACAGCTCTTCGGCGACCGCATGATGGTTGCCAATGCTACGGGCTGTACCTCTATCTATTCGGGCTCGGCGCCCTCTACTCCCTACTGCACAAATGCAAAGGGTCAGGGCCCCGCATGGGCTAACTCACTCTTCGAGGATAATGCCGAGTTTGGCTTGGGTATGCGCATCGGTGTCGAGAAGATTCGCCAGGGCTTGGAGGATGTTATGACCAAGGCTATCGCCGAGTGCAACTGCTGCTCTGCGGAGCTTAAAGCGACCATGCAGGAGTGGATTGACGCACGCCACCTTGCAGCACGCTCAGCCGAGGTTACCGCGCGCCTCTTACCCATGGTTGAGGCTTGCGACTGCAAGTACTGCCGCACTATCCTCGAATATAAGGATTGGCTCGTTAAGAAGTCGCAGTGGATTATCGGTGGTGATGGCTGGGGCTACGATATCGGCTTCGGTGGTGTTGACCATGTCTTGGCCTCGGGCGAGGATGTGAATATCCTGATTGTCGATACTGAGGTTTACTCTAACACGGGTGGCCAGTCGTCTAAGTCAACGCCTGTGGGTGCTGTTGCCAAGTTTGCGTCGGCAGGTAAGCGCATCCGCAAGAAGGATATCGGTGCTATCGCTATGACCTATGGCTATGTATATGTCGCTCAGGTGTCTATCGGTGCTTCACAGACGCAGCTCATGCAGGTATTGAAGGAGGCTGAGGCCTATCCCGGTCCGTCGCTCATCATCGCCTACGCGCCTTGTATCAACCACGGTATCAAGGGTGGCATGACACGCACGCAGACCGTAGGTAAGGATGCGGTGGCATGTGGCTACTGGCACTTGTGGCACTACAATCCTCAGTTGGAGGCCGAGGGTAAGAACCCCTTCGTCATGGACTCTAAGGAGCCCGACTGGTCGAAGTTCCGCGCCTTCCTCATGAAAGAGGTACGTTACACCTCGTTGCAGAAGGCGTTTCCCGCCGAGGCAGAGCAGCTCTTCGAGGCTGCCGAGGAGAATGCTAAGTGGCGTTATAACTCGTATATTGCTCGCACAAAGTAATTTCTTGTGATAAGCCGCAATCTGCGGCACGAAACCGAAAGATACCCTGAATGGAATGTACGTCAAGTACTATCCATCCAGGGTACTTTCATTTCGCACCACATCTCACGGCTTCTGACAAGAAATT
>JAZULJ010000040.1:0-11878 GCA_045603045.1 Alistipes sp. | reverse complement strand
AGTAGATGCGCCCTTATCACAAGAAAACAAATTTCTTGTCAAAAGGGTTGCAGATGTGCCCTCGATAAAGAAATCAGCCTGGATAGGTAGTACTTGGCGTACGTCCTATTCAGGCTGATGATTGAGAGGGTGCAGATGCGCACTTATCACAAGAAATTAGAAGCGGAAACCAAGCGTTACAACCGCCACATGATTCTTTGTTTTGAGCGTGTAAAGTGGACTCTCGGCATCGAACAACGGATTGTAGTTGGGATGCGTAGTGTCGTTCAGCACGTAGAAGGTCTTAAACGGAGTATATCGTGTCATGCCATACTGGTAGGCCACATCGAGGTAGGTCGTGCGGTTGAAATTGATGCCGAGGCCTGCGGTGATGTAGCTCTGCTGCTTGATGATGGGGTGCGTGAGGATGGCATCGCGATATTCGGGACGCAGGGTCGAGCCACTCCATATATATCCCGCGCGAAGTGCCAAGAAGGGGGTGAGCATAGCCTCGGCACCCACACGCACCGTATTGCTACCCTTGAACAACAACTCCATCTGTGGGTAGTAGAGACCCTCGATAGGCGACTTCTTAATCATGACATTCTGGTACCAGCTACGCTCGTAGTCGGCAGAGAGTATCACGCGCTGTGCCACTGTAACGGCAACACCCGTAAGCAGGCGTGAGGGAGAGCGGAAAGCCCAACCCGTAGGACCGGCATCCTCCCAGACGCCAGAATATACATTATCGTACATGTAGCCCTCGTGGTTGATATCATAACCCTCGGGATTATCGCCTGCGCTATACGTGCGCGACCACATCTCTGCATCGTATTGCATATTGAGCGAGTAGCGCGTAGGGGTGTGGTAGGCGACGCCTATACGCAAAAACTTCGTGGGACGCAGCGTAGCACCTATCTTGAAGTTGACTCCTGTGCCCGAAATGCGCGTGCGCTGCATGTAGTTCATGTAGTCGAGCTGATAGGGCATATCAGCACCAGACGGGTATGTGCCATACATGTAGTTCTCGCCATAGTAGGTGTTACGCTTGTAATTGACATTCTGTATGCCAAGTGTAGCGCCAAGGTAGATGACATCTACGAAGTTGAAGCCAAAGGTTAAGGCATACTCCCCTATCGAGCCGCGTGTCTCGACCGATGAGTACTGGTCAATCTCGGCAGTAGGCGCAATGCGGTCAACAAACCAGCCGAGGTCATCCTTATTGGTTACGCCATTCTTATACGCCAGCACGTTGCCCCAGAAGTAGGGGTCTTTACCAAAAGACATCGTGCCATCGGGATTTGTCTTCAAATTATCGCTATTGGACATCGACGCAAAGGCGTTGGCCATAGAGTTCTGAAAGGTGTTACCCTCCGATGCCGAGAGCATATTACGGTTGAAGTCGGCGATGCGGTTATATACGAGACCCACGTTGAAATTGGTGAGGGCACCTGCACCACGATATGCTGTGAACACAGCACCGGCACTCGACATTCCGAAGCGGTTTGTGCGCTCCGAGAACTCCTGCTGGCTGCGAGGCACGTTGTTGTAGTAGGGCACGCCACCCTCCGTAGGGCTCTTCTTGAACTGCATCATCGGCGAGAGGCTGAAATCGCTATTCACGTACATACCTATACCCGCGGGGTTGAGCGATGCCGACACCATATCGGCACCCAATGCTGTGAAGGCGTTACCCATACCCATAGAGCGCGCGGTGCCGTAGTTATGCGCCGTAAAGCTAAGGTTGTAGAGGTCGTTGAAGCCTATGATGTCGTTGTTGAAATTGAGGCCGCCAATGTCAACTGCGGGGTAGAGACTCTGCGCCGAGAGGTTGGCGGCGCCACCCATGGTCATTGCGAGTGCTGCAAACAATGCGTATATGCGTCTCATAATAGTATGCTTTTAAGGTTTTATAATCAAGGAGTATGCCACCTGTGGGCGACATACTCCGTTGCATGGTTATCGTTATCGGCGTGACGATGTTGAGCCTCCGCCACTCGAACGCGAGCTGCTACTGCTGCTACTGCCACTCGAACGCGAGCTACCCGAGCTGAAGCCACCACTCGACGATGAGCGCGATGTAGATGAGCCTATCGTGCTGCGGCTACTCGACGATGAGCTACTCGACGATGAGCTACTCTGGCGTGTGGTTATGCCGCTCCTTGTTGAGCCCAGCGAGCTGCTGCTGCGTGTTGTCGAAGTGCTGCCTCCCGACACCTTGGTACCCGAAGACTTCGAGGTGCCCGATGAACCTGATGACAAAGAGCCGCTATTGCGTGTTGTCGAGGTGCTCTGACGGAAGTTACCTGTGCTCGACGAACTGCCCGCCGAGGTGTTGTTACTCGAACCGTTGGGGCGTGTTACACTCGTACCCGAGGATGACGAGTTGGTCTTGCCACTGCTCAGATTACCACCATTCTGCGTACGTGTTGTCACAGGAGGTGTCGCCACACTATTCGACAAGCGGTCGTTACCGGTATAGATACCCGTTGAGGTGCTTCCCGATGAGTTCGTAGGACGTCCCTCAACCTTCGTCGGCGCACCGTAGTTACGGTTTGTCGTGGGCGACGTGTAGCGGTCGGCTGTTGTCGCACGGTTGCCATTGAGGTTGTAGTTAGGTCCTGACGATGCTCCCGAGCCCGTTATGTGTCCAGGTCCTCCGTTGGGGCGGTCGTCGTGGCCGGGACCCGGATTCGGACGATGCTGCGGCGGACGCGGTGGGCGGTTGGGACGCGGCGGGTTGTGCGGGTAGCCGTGGTGATGGTGGTAATAGGGGTCGTAGTAGCCACTCCACCACCAATCGTAGTGGTAGTGCCATGGGTTATAACACATAGTCCAGTTCCAATCGTACCACGAGTAGCGCGGGTAACCCCACCATGAGTAGTAGAAGGGGTTCACGCGGTAGTTCCAACCGTATGTCCAGGGCGAAGTATAGATACCGAAGGTAATGTTGGTAGCACCCCACGAACCGAACATCGAAGTTACGTACTTAGGCTCCACCCACACCTGGTTGCCAGAGACCATGACGTTGTAGAAAGCAGGGTCGTATGCCGAGGCGTAGTAGAGTGCCGTGCTGGTCGCCATATCGTAATAGGTCGAGGGCAGACGGTAGGTTGGCGACGAGAAGCCATACAAGCGGCGCGCATAGGCGCTATTGTAGTCGTTGACAACGATATTGTTGTAGTTGGGCTCCGCGTTTAGCGAAGCGTAGTACTCTGCCTCGGCGCGCTCTGCCTCAGCCTCAGCCTGACGAGCCTCCCACTGTGCGCGACGTGCCTCGGCCTCGGCACGCTCGGCCTCAGCCTCTGCGCGCAGGCGCTCAGCAACCTCGACACGATTGTTGGTGTTGTAAAGGTCGCCCGAGCCATACGACATTGACCCGAACATCGCCGTACAACCATGCAGCATAAAGGCGGCTGCACACATTGCCGAAATACTAAGTAAGCGTCTCATAATACTAAGTTTTATCGTTAGGTGGCGCCTCCATAACGGCCTACGCCACAATCATTCTATTACAAAGATACACTATTTTTGCCTAATTACCATGTTTTGACCGCCGAAAAGTCAAATTTAGTCGTCGAAACGCCCAAAGGCGGAGGTGAACTATCTACTCCTCAATAACAATTCGTGTGCCGACAAGAGGTCGTGGCAGTGTTATTTCGCCCTCTGCGACATCGTCTAACGTCACCTTCTCGAACATCTCCTCTACGCGTGTGGGGGTCTTGCCCGTTACCGACATGAGTGCAGCGACATAGGCTGCATCGGCGGGCGTGGCCCACTCCGAGCGGGGCAGAGGGTAGCGCGCATCGGTGATGCCGAGAGAGTTCTCGATAGTGAGGTCTATATCGGGGACTATGCCCTCGCCATAGGCTCCAAAGCCCTTAGCGTTGTAGCACATGAACGTAATAGGAGCATACTCCAAGCGCACCGAATTGATGGTGCGGTACGACACATCCATACCGCAATTCTTGCCTTCGGTCTGGTTGCCTATGAGCGTTACGGGGATATCGAGGCCACGCAAACCTACAACAACCATCTCCGAGGCCGACGCCGAGTTCTCGGAGCAGATGACGGTAACCTCGCGCAGATTGAGAGCGACGCCCACATCCTCCAAACAGAAGGTTGAAGAGTGCTTAGACTTGGTATTCAGTGGGTTGCGGCGCACCTCGCAGAGTATCTGCTCGGCATACTCCGCACCTAAGATTGCCGATACAAGTTTCACGGCAGAGACCACATCACCACCGCTATTGCATCTCAGGTCGAGGATGAGTGTATTAACGCCCGCAACCTCAAACTGACGAAAAACATCGAGTAGCGCCTCGTCGTAGTCCTTATCGAACGAGGTATAGACGAGATATCCGATGAGCATATCGCCATCGGTGAAGATGTCGCTATATATCACCGGAGACTCCTCGTAGGCAGCACTTTCGAGCACCACATTGAAGCTGTCGCTCTCGCCCTCGGCAACAGACTGACGCTGTAACATGAGGCGCGCCGTGCCACCCTCGCCATTCAACAGAGTGTTAAAGACCGAGACATAGTTGTCGCGTGTGATGTCGGCATTGTTATACTTGATGATAATATCGCCACGGCGCACACCGCTCTTCGCAGCGGGCGAGTCGGGATAGGTATATTCTACGACAATACCTAAGCGCGTCTGTGCATCGTCCATCGCAAGGATGGTATAATGGAGCATGAGACCATAGCCCATGGCCTCGGCGCGTGTTGTCTCAGGACTCTCGCGGATAAACGAGTAGAAGGCACGCTGACCACGACTATTGTAGTAGCCGTCATCCGCATTTGTGGTGAGCAGCAACAACGACGATTTGAGGTACTCATCCCACTTGACGCGGCGGTTGAAGAGATAGCTCTTCTCGTGTACCTCGTCCAGCCAATAGTACTCTTCGTTGAGACGTTGGTCGATATAATTTATTATGGCCTCGTCCGTAGAGCCACCACTCGATGGACGGTCGATATATCCGCCTCCGTGCTGTGTGCATGATACTGCCACAAGTGAGCTGATATACAGAAGTAATATCCTTATTTTCATAATGTTATATCTATTCATTTTCTTGTTTGGGCATCTTTTTCTGCTGTGCGGCATAGTGTCGGCATAGCGCAGCAAGGCCACACGCCTCACACTTGGGCTTGCGTGCAAGACATGTGTAGCGGCCATGCAGTATGAGCCAATGGTGGGCTATGGGCAGTAGCTCGCGACGGAAGCCCGCCTCCAACTGTCGCTCCGTGGCAAGAGGTGTGCGAGCATTACGGCTGAGACCAAGACGTGCCGAGACACGGAAGACATGTGTATCTACGGGCATCACCTCCCTACCCCACAGCACGGCGCCCACGACATTTGCCGTCTTGCGCCCTACACCCGGCAGCGTCTGCAACGCCTCGCCATCGGTGGGTACCTCGCCACCGAAGCGCTCGACGATGCCACGAGCAAGGGCAACAAGGTGTTTAGCCTTGTTGTTGGGATAGGATATGCTGCGGATGATGTTATACACCTCCTCGGGTGTAGCCTGCGCCATAGCCTCGGGCGTGGGATAGGCCGCGAAAAGGTTAGGCGTGGTCATGTTGACACGCTTGTCGGTACACTGGGCCGAGAGCACCACAGCAACCAGCAGCTCAAAGGGCGTGTTGTAGTTCAACTCGCTCTCTGCCACAGGCATCGTTCGCAAGAAGTACTCTTCGACAGCTCGAAAACGCTCTTGTATAGTCATACTCCTAAAAATATTATCGTCGCCACATGCGCCACAGCACCTTCTTGGCAAAGAGGCCATAGGCGGCGATGTTAAACAGTAGTCGCGGGGCACATCGCACATCACGCCACCAACGCGCAAGGTACTCGCCCACCGAGCCGTTGTAGCTGAGCACCCATAGTGCCGTATTCTGTTTGCTGCGCAGAAGCCAACCGCGCAGTGCCTTGTTATTATAACGTTCGTCGTACCATAAACTGATATCCGACAACGAGTCGCAGAAGGCAACTTTTCGTCGGTAGTCGGGGCTATGGCTCACGCTATATGTGAGTACGCGGTGCATGGCCATAGGTCGCTCTATCGCCCCATAGTGGCTCTTTGCAGCAAACCATAGCCACATGGGGAGGTCGTCCGTGAGCCACTCGGGATGTGTCTCGGGCTGCACCTCGGCATAGTACTGCTCCACAAGGTCGCGACGTGCCACGACGGTACAATTCTCGGCGGGGTTGCGACGCAACATGGCCTCAAAGGTTGTGGCACACGCCCCCTCCGGATATATCGTCTCGTTACCCGCCTCATCGCGGCGCACAGAGCGCGTGTAGCACATGCCGAGCGATGTGTCGGCCTCCAACATATCTACCTGCTGTTGCAACTTATCGCTATCGGTAAAGGTGTCGTCGCCATCGAGCAGGGCGATATAACGGCCACGCGCCGCGGCAATGGTGCGACGATAGTTCTTGCGCCAGCCAACATTCTCTGCCGAGGTGATGACACGAACACACTCAGGGTACTCTGCCTCGTAGCGACGTGCTACGCTCAGGGTGGCGTCGGTGCTACAATCCTCGCCTATGACAATCTCCACGGCAAAGGTTGTGCGCTGCGCCAACACGCTCTCCACAGCCTCCGCGAGGTAGGACTCATGGTTGTAGGTGGTCATCACCACCGAGAGCATCACATCGTTCATACCCTACTACCCTATCTCGTTGTTACCTCTTTATTAACTTGGCAAACTGCGCCAAAAGCGTCTTGCTGCCATACTTATCAAAGACCACCACCACCTTATGGTCTGTCGATAGAGGCTCTATGCGCTCTATGGTACCTACACCAAACTTGGGATGCTCGACACGCTCGCCCACAGCATATCCACATGGCGGCAGCGAGGCTGTTGGCGAGGCTGTCGTGGTTCCCTCCGCAACGCGCACACCCACCTTACGCATACCCTGCTTTGCGGGGTCGAGGGGTGCGGGAGTGGCTATAATCTCGGGACGTGGACCCTCCGCAGAGCGCTGCTGCGGGCGACGAAAGAGACGGTCGCCCTGACGCTCCGCCCGCTGGCTACCACCATACTGGCGGCGTAGTTCGTCGAAGCGCGACTGCTTGTCATCATCCTCACCTATGGCACGCATCCAACGGTTACGACCCGAGAGCTCCTCGATGTCGAAGTTGGCGTCGAGATACTCCTTGTCTATGTCGCGCAGGAAGCGGCTCGGCTGCGTAGCCTCGGTCTTGCCCCACACGTGACGTGTCTCCGAGAAGGTGAGCATCGCGGCACGCTTGGCGCGTGTAAGGGCCACATAGAAGAGACGTCGCTCCTCCTCCAAGTCGGCAAGCGACTCTGTGGAACGTTGCAACGGAAACATCTGCTCCTCCATGCCCACTATATATACATAGTCGTATTCGAGTCCCTTTGCCGAGTGTACGGTCATCAGCGTAACCTTATTGCCATCATCCTCCGAGTCCTGGTCGGTTTGCAACATGATATTCTGCATCCACTCATCGATTGTAGGCTCATCGCTCAACTCACGGAGTCCATCCTCCATGTCTCGCTTCACCTCATCCTCATAGGCACCCATCATCGTCAACAGCTGTTCGAGATAGTCCTTGGCGGTGTCGTTCTCGGGCTTCTGCTCCGACTCTAAAAGGTGCATGATACCCGAGCGTGTAATCACCTCGTTGGCAAATTCCGAGACACCCATCTGCGTACGCTTCAATCCCAACTCGCGAATGAGAGCCACGAAGTCTGCAACCTTACGTACCACGGTGCGCTCCACGGCCGAGAGGTCGGTGGCCTGCTGCAACTCCTCGACAGCATGCCACATAGATAGGCCACGTGCCGCCGCTAATTGTGCAATGCGCTCTATGGTGGTCTGACCTATGCCTCGTGCCGGATAGTTCACAATACGCTTGAAAGCCTCGTCGTCGTTGGGGTTTATGATGAGGGATATGTACGCCAGCATGTTGCGTATATCCTTGTGTTCCAGGAGCGACATGCCCTTATATACGCGATAAGGGATGCCTCGCACCGAAAGTGCCTGCTCGAAGAGACCGTGTTGCTTGTTTGTGCGATAGAGGATGGCGAAGTCACTGTATGCAGCACCATCGCGCACCTTATCCTTGATGTCGAGGGCCACTTCGAGGCACTCGTTGCGGTCCTCCGCAACACGTACCAAACGTATCTTCTCGCCACGCTCTGCTGCCGAGAAACAGCGTTTTTCGAGACGTCGCGAGTTGTGGCTGATGAGCGAGTTTGCAGCATCGACGATGGTTTGCGTCGAGCGGTAGTTCTGCTCCAACTTATAGACATGCGCCGTGGGATAGTCTCGCTGGAAGGAGAGAATGTTCTCAATCTTGGCACCACGGAAGGCATAGATGCTTTGCGCATCGTCACCCACAACACATACGTTGGAATGCTGAAAGGCGAGGCGGCGCACGATGATATACTGCGCCATGTTGGTATCCTGGTACTCATCGACTAAGATATAGCGAAACTGCTCCTGATAGCGCGCCAGCACGTCCGGAGCATCGCGCAGCAGGATGTTGGTCTGCAATAGTAGGTCGTCGAAGTCCATCGCGCCATTACGCTTGCAACGCACCATATACTCGGTGTATATGTCGCCAATCTCGGGCATGCGCGCCTCCCTATCCTCCGCTGCAAGCACCGCATTGGCGATGTAGGCGCCGGGGGTTATGAGGCAGTTCTTTGCCATTGAGATACGTGCCGCCACGTTCTGCGGCTTGTAGCGCTCCTCGGAGAGGTTCTTATCCTTTATGATGCTCTTTATGAGATTCTTAACATCACTCGGCTCATAGATGGTGTAACTCTGTGGGAAGCCTATGCGGTCGGCATTTTCGCGCAGCAGACGCGAGAATACCGAGTGGAAGGTACCCATGCGTATAAAGCGCGCCTTGCCACCCACCAATCGCTCGATACGCTCACGCATCTCGCGCGCCGCCTTATTGGTAAAGGTGAGGGCAAGTATCGACTCGGGGGCCACACCCTGCGCCAACATATAGGCGATACGCGTGGTCAGCACACGCGTCTTGCCGGAACCTGCGCCGGCGATGATGAGCGAGGGGCCGTCGTAGTTCATAACAGCCTCACGCTGAGGGGTATTTAAGCCTTCTAATATCTCTTCGTGCATCGTTGCTTCGGTTTAGACCACAAATATACGAATTTAATCGTAACGGCGAAAACAAAATCTGAATAGCTCTCTTTCTCCCTGTCCCCACCTTGACCTACACCACACTCTCGCGCAGTCAGAGACGCAGCGACTACTACTCAACTGTGGTCTTAATCACAATCTTGGCACTCCTAAGGCCCTTAGCCTTAGCCGTGAGGGTGATGCTACCTGCCCTCTTGGTACTCTGGACGATGGCTGTCATCATGCCGTTGAATACCCTCATCTGCGGCACATGGAAAGGCTCCAACGACGTAGGGTCGCCATTAGCACCTGCACGGTAGAAGCCCTCACCTTCGACCTTATAGCTTATCCGGTGCTGCGCATGTGGACAGAGGTTGCCATCCTTATCCACAACCTTCACCGTGATAAACGAGAGGTCGCGGCCATCGGCCGTGATAGCGTCGCGGTCGGCTTCGAGGATGATGCGGTATGGCTCACCAGCGGTATGCACCTCGCGGGTGGCAACAGCCTCGCCGGTAGCATTATACGCCACAACCTTAACCGTGCCCGGCTCATACTTCGTATCCATCCACATCAGGCGGTAGCGCTGCTGACGCTTGAACGACGTTGCCGTCTCCTGCTCCTCCATGGTGCCCTCGGCGGTAATCGTAGTATCCTTGGTGCGCACACCTTGGCTGACACCATTGATGAAGAGCTCGGCGGAGGGATAATTCGTATATACGAAGATGGGCGTAGTCTCACCCTCGCGACCACTCCATGTCCAGTGCGGGAGGATATGCAACGTCTCTTCCTCCCTATTCCAGTGGCTGCGGTAGAGGTAGTAGCGGTCCTTGGGGAGACCTGCGAGGTCAACGATACCGAAGAGCGACGAGTGGCTCGGCCAATCAGTATAGTAGGGCGTAGGCTCACCGAGGTAGTCGAAGCCCGTCCACACAAACTCACCAATGCCCCACGCAAAGTCGTCGTGCCAAATCCAGTCGTCCTCGGGGAGGTTCGACCATCCGCAGTGCTCTACATCGTATGACGAGGCCTGATGGTCGTCATACTTACGCATCGCCGCACGCTCAACAGGGAACTTATAGACACCGCGGCTGCTCACCGTAGATGCCGTCTCCGAGCCGAGGATTATCTGCTGCGGTAGGCGCAAGTAGTTGTCGGGATAGCGGTGGGGACGGTAGTTGAAGCCGGCGACATCCATTATCGCCGCCATATTGTTATGCACCACGTTGTGCGGCTGGTCCATACCCTGCGTAACGGGGCGCGTGGGGTCCTCGCGGTGGCATATATCCTGCAAGAAGCGCGAGAGCTTAGCACCCCAGATGACATCTCCCTGGTCGGGCACCTCGTTGCCAATGCACCACATGACAACACTCGGGTTGTTGCGATAATGGTGCAGGAGGTTTATCATGTCGCGCTCGGCCCACTTGTCAAAGTGCTTATGGTAGCCATTCTTAACCTTCGCCGTGCGCCACTCGTCGAACGACTCCACCATTAGCATCATACCCATCTCGTCGCACGCCTCCACAAGCTCGGGTGCAGGCATATTGTGCGACGTTCGTATGGCATTGCAGCCCATATCCTGCATTATGCGAATCTGACGACATATCGCCGCCTTATTCACCGCGGCACCCAAAGGGCCCAGGTCGTGGTGGTTACACACGCCCTTGAACTTGGTCTCTACGCCATTTAGGAAGAGACCTTTATCGGGGATAATCTCTATGGTTCGTATGCCAAAGCGCGTGGTATATTCATCTTTGAGTATGCTGCCCTCGTATATGCGCGATACGGCAGTGTAGAGATGTGGTGTCTCACACGACCATAGCTCGGGCTCTGCAACATCGAGACTCTGCTCAAAGAGGTTATCCTCGTAGAT
The DNA here is from genome assembly GCA_045603045.1 of Alistipes sp. Lineage (GTDB taxonomy): Bacteria > Bacteroidota > Bacteroidia > Bacteroidales > Rikenellaceae > Alistipes. The sequence goes on along the minus strand of JAZULJ010000040.1, from coordinate 902 downwards.
GCTCAGCGCACCGCTGCTTGTGGCGACGATGACACCTGCGGGGTCGAGGATGTCGGTTTCGATGGTATATAACTCGTCGGCACGACCCTCGGGACGCAATAGCTTGGTGCGCACCTCCACACGTGCATACTCATTCGTAACGCGAGGTGTTGTAATCTGCGTACCCCACATCGGCACACATACATCCTCGGTGATGATGAGATGCACGTTGCGGTAGATACCCGCACCAGGATACCAACGCGACGAGTCGCTCTCGTTTTCGAGGCGCACGGCGAGGGTATTGCTCACGGCCGGTACCACGAGGTCGGTGATGTCGATGTAGAAAGAGTTATAGCCGTAGGGGTGATATCCAGCCTCAGTGCCATTGACATACACGCGTGCATGGCTCATGGCACCATCAAAGAGCAACGTAATACGCTTGTTGTCAATATTTTGTGGGACATCGAATTTGAGACGATACCAACCCACACCCACAAAGGGAAGACCACCTGTACGCCCCGCATGCTCCATGGCCTCGGTCTGACCATCCTGCGCTATGGCTACATTCTGCTTGTCGTTGTGGATGCTGAAAGGTCCATATATAGCCCAGTCGTGGGGCACTATTACCTGCTGCCACATGCTGTCGTTATAGTCGGGCATGACGAAAGATGCGTCATCCTCGCGCGTGAAGCGCCACCCTTCCTCGAGGAGTTGGTTGCTGCGCACCTGCGCCTCAACACCGAGGGCTATGCTCATGGCAGCAACAAGTAGTGTAAAGAGTCTCTTCATTATGTTGTCTGTTTATATGCTTTTGGCAAATATACAAATAAAATGGGAATAAGCAAAGAGAAGAGATGGCAGAGTGGTCGGTGGATAGTGCGGGGTCGAGGGGGTGGGTACGAGGGGTATAAGGGGTACATGGG
>JAZULJ010000039.1:0-72478 GCA_045603045.1 Alistipes sp. | reverse complement strand
GACTTTATGAAGGAGGCAAAATCTGCCCGTGATGGCAAAGGTAATACCGGCAATCAAGCAAAAGATTTGAATTCATTGCTCGAAATGATGGGCGGAGCAAAAAAGAAATAATAACCCTTAAAACTTACGAATATGAAAAAGGTATTTATAACAATTATGTGTTTGGCAAGTCTCGTGTTAATGACGGCTTGCGGTGGCGGTAATGCCAAGAAGGACGGTTCGGAAGGAACTGCTGAAGTGAAGAAGGAAGCGAAGACAACCAAGTCATCGAATCTTAGCGTAGGAGAAAGATACGCTTTTGCAGGGTTGACATCTGCTGACATCGTACCAAATTTCGGAAGAGAGATTACAGATTCAAACGATACCGACGCTAATGGAGTTACAAAAGCCACTACATTCTTCGGATATGGCGATGATAGAGAGCCTTTCAGCGATAAGGTTTATGATGAATATTGCCGTAAACTTTTTGCCAAGTTGAAATCGCTTTCGGAAGATGGCAAACTGTACAAAGTGAACACACTTGATTATAAGGTTCGTGATGAAGTCTCAGAATTGGGCGAAATGAAGAAGTGGGGAAAAGACGGTGCTACATTCTGCTTTGCATACCCTTACAATGGTCAGTGGGTTTTAGCTAATGTAAAGTACAGGAAGAGTTTCTCTGGCAAGACCGAAGGGACTTACGGACTTGATATACATGTTCAAACATTCCATAAACAATAAATTCTACTACTATCGATGAAATATTAAAATAAAATTCATGTGATAAGGGGTCATTTATGGCCTCTAAACTATTGGCGCAGATGGAAAATACGCTCGGTATGTTCCATCTGCGCCAATTTCATGTCGTCCCCCTCCTATGAGAAGAATTGTCTCTATCTTGCTAAATTAAGTTACTCGATGAAGATTTGAAACAACAACGGTGTAAACGCCGGCACCTCGGCATTGGTAGTCGTCGTAACCGTAGTCTCGGGATTGCTCGGCTGCACGTAGCCATAGTAGTAGGGGTTGTAGCCGTAGTAACCATAGTTATACATGTTGTTATAGCCATAACCATAGTAACTATTCATGTAGTTCATATAGTTCATGTAGTTCATGTAGTCGTAGTAGGCGTCGTTGGCGCTCGACTGCGTGGTGTGGCTACCCACAATGCCCGAGACGCCATAACAGTAGTTCGACACCGCAAGTATTGCTGCCCACTGACCTACGCGCAGCGTGGGTATTGAGAAGCGCCATGCGTTGATATATTCAAACTCGCTCGAGCCCAGAGCATCGGCGACATTGAAGGATATGGCTGAGCCCTTGGCCGCAACCTCGCCATAGATAATCTCCTTGACCTCGTCGATGTTGGTGTCAAAGACATAGCCGTCGAGGAAGCGTCCTACGTACCACAACTTTACTGTGGTCTTGTTGCGCACCGAGTCTGCCGCTTCGAGCTCCTCGCCCGCAAGACCTGTACCAAAGCGCTTCACGAGAGCCTCGTTTATGCGGCTGTTGATATTTGCCAGGCCGGTGCCATACACACCGTAGGAGCCCGTCTTATACTCGTTCTGTGAGGGGTACATGAGCGTATCGGCGCCTATGGCGTTGAAGTCGAAACTCTTCTCGGGTGAGTATGTGTAGTTTACGTAGAGTTGTGCCAACGTGTCGAGGGGCTGATGCCAGCGGCCGTCGTAGAATTCGCGAAAACGAGTTTCGCCCTCTGTTGCATTGCCACGTGTAAGGTGGTGGCGTATAGACTTTTCTGCCTCCTCGGGTGTCGCCTTATGGTCGGTGCAGAGGCCACCATTGAGCTTCGCGAAAGAGTCAACATGGTTGCCCTCATAGGCCACGGGGTTTGAGACGTGGCCATAGATGGTCATATCCATAATCATCGGAACATTGCCATCGAGACTGAACTGACCCTCGTAGCCGCCATCTGCTGTGATGCCCTTGCTGCCGTCGATAACCGATGAGGGGAGGTACAGGCGCAGTTTGGTGCCATAGCGCACTGAGAAGGGGGCGCCGTCGATTTTCAGCTCGTTGAATGTGGCAAGGTAGGAGCCCTCCAAGAGTGAGTGCGACTCCTTGCCGCTGAAACGGTAAGCAGGCACGTAGCGGGCATAGTTGGTGAAGGTGTTCTGCTGATAGGCTATGGCGTCGTCGCGCGACTCGCAGACGTTACCTTCGAGGTCGCGACCCGTGAAGTCGTACCACAGCCACACATCTTTGCCCGAGAGGGGCAACGAGTCGAGACAGCCCTCGTCGAGAACCTCAACATAGTAGCCACCCTCCTCCTGGTAGTTATCGAGAAGGTCGGGGTGGTGTACCTCAATCCACGCCCTCAGTGAGCGTTGCTCTATCTGCTCGGGGGTCATCGTGGGCTCCTCGACACACGATGTCGCAAGGAGCGTTGATATTAGAAACGAGAGTATAAGTTTTGCTTTGTTCATTATCGTCTGTTACTTTGTTACAGTTAGGATATCTATGTACCACACCACGGCCGACTTGCTCGGCACCATGCCGATATATGCCTTGCCGTATGCCTGCTCGTAGGTCATGTATATCTCCACGTTATCACCCTCGCGGCAGCCTATGAGTGCTGTTTCGAGGCCTTCGAGAAGTTCTGTCGTGCCAAGCGTTATGGCATAGGGGTCTGTCGTCCACTCATACGAGGTATTTAGTCCCGCCGTGCGCAACTGCTCAATCATAGCCTCGTCGTTTGTTGCATAGAGCTCGGCTATGCTGGGCTTACGGTTCGAGAATGTGTATGCCGAGTATCGTATTGTAAGTTTGTCGCCTAAGGCTACCTCTGCCTTTGTGTCGCGCCCCTCGGCATAATAGGTCGAGATATAGCGGTAGAGGTCCAAGCCCCACTGCGTGTAGAACTGGGGCTCGGCTTCGAGCGATGACGAGAGCTCCGACTCGGGAATGAGACGAGGCTGGTGCGACCCTTTGAGATATGTCGCTATACCATTCTGCTGCTGCGTGAGTTTGGTATCGTTCTCGTTCTTACATGCCGAAAAAGCCACTGCTGCGAGGGCAACAATGAGGCATAGAAATATGTTGTTGAGGTGCTTCATATCTATATAATCGCACAAAGTTACAAATTATTTTGTAACGGCCGCCCTATATCTCTAAAAATATACTCTTCTGCGACTCACTAACGCCTTGATATTGTTTACAGGCGCTTGAGTGCTGCACGTACCGCCTCCTCTACGGGCATCGTCGGCTGCTCCTTGAATATCGCCGTGAGAGCCTTCTCGGATGCCGACTTTTGGAAGCCGAGCATCGAGAGCGCTGCGAGAGCCTCATCGTAGGCTGCCGAGCGTTCGGTGGCAGTTGCCGCGGGGAGCATGATGTCGCTGGCGCCTAATTCGAGCATCTTGCCCGAGAGCTCGACGATAATCTTCTGCGCCGTTTTGAGACCAAGACCCTTGACATTCTTCAATAGCACGGCATTCTCGGTGGCTATGATATTCTGCAACTCCTTGGACGAGTAGGTCGAGAGTATCATGCGCGCGGTGTTGCCACCCACGCCCGAGACGCTGATGAGCTGACGAAAGAGCTCGCGCTCGAGCTTCGTGGCAAAGCCAAAGAGTGCTTGCTGGTCCTCTCTCACAATGAAGTGCACGTAGAGGCGTGCCTCGGCTTGACGCTCAATCTCGGCAAAGGTCTGCAACGATATGTTGATGAAGTAGCCTACGCCTGCCGCCTCGATAACGGCATAGGCGGGTGTTGCCTCGGCAACTTTACCTGAAATGTATTCGTACATCTGCGATAATTTTATTACAAATTTTCTACAAAAGTAAATAAATTTTCGTACCTTTGTGTTTTGAAACTGAAAATTAACTAAAAACAGAGTATAAAATTATGAAAAAGATGCTTATGTTTGCCCTTGCAGCCTCGATGCTGATGGTTGCTTGTGGTAGCGCAGAGACGAAGACCGGTGAGGTAAAGGAGGCTGCCGACAGCACCGCCGTTGCCGATGTGCAGGTTGTCGCAAGCGGCGACGTGGTATTCGTGGATCTCGACTATGTCATGTCTCAGAGCAAGCTCTATGCTTCGGAGGGTAAGGCCGTAGAGGAGAAGTTACAGAAGTTCCAGGAGAAGATGAAGACCTCACAGGAGAGCTGGGCAAAGAGGGAGCAGAGCCTCGCTGCGGAGTACAACAGGTTGCAGAAGGATGCTGCCAAGTTGCAGGAGGACTACCAGAAGGGTCTCATAACAACACTCAACGCACAGCAGAAGCAGGAGGAGTTGCAGCAGAAGGGAGCATCGATAGAGTCGCGCATGAACTCATATCAGACATCGGCACAGTCGGAGGCGCAGTCGTTGCAGCAGGAGGAGATGCAGCTCATCGAGGAGCAGCAGGTGCTTCTCAACCGCTTCCAGGCACTCGTTAAGGATGCCATCGCGAAGATTAATGGCGACAAGCGTTATAAGATGATTATCAACGTGGCACAGGTTGTCGATGCCGACCCGTCGCTCGATATATCGTCGTTGGTGCTCGCCGAGATTGATGCCCTCTATGATGCCGGTCATCTCAATAGCAGTGCCGAGTAGCAATATTATAGACTCGAAATAGCTAAAATGCCGATTTGTATTTGCAAGTCGGCATTTTTTTTCCTAATTTCGCGCCGTAAAACATTAAGTACGTATGGGATTTATACCAATTACATTCATCGATATCATTGATATATTCCTCGTTGCGACGCTTCTCTATGCTCTGTATCGCGCCATGAGGGGTACCAGCGCACCGTACATCATGGTAGGTATCTTCTTGATATACCTGCTCTGGATTCTCGTGCGTACGTTCAACCTCGTGCTATTCTCGACCATTCTGTCGCAGATTATCTCGGTGGGTGTCATCGCTATACTCATCATCTTTCAGCCCGAGATACGCCACTTCTTGCAGGTCATAGGCCGTCAGCGTGGTAACCTCGAATTTCTCACACGCATCTTCAACATCCGCCACCGCAAAGAACAGGACGAGTTGGACTTGCAACCTATCGTTACTGCATGCCAGGAGATGGGTGAGGAGAAGGTGGGTGCACTGATTATCATCACGCAGTCGAGCGACCTTAGCGTCATCATCGAGAGCGGCATTGCCATAGATGCCAAGGTGTCGGCACCGCTGTTGGAGAATATATTCTTCAAGAATGCGCCGTTGCATGATGGCGCCGTAGTTATTAAGGGAGATAGGGTTGTTGCTGCCAAGTGCGTGCTTCCCTCAACGCAGCAGGAGGTACCTAAATCGTACGGTATGCGCCACCGTGCCGCCCTCGGCATGAGCGAGGTGTCGGATGCCATCGTCATAGCCGTATCGGAGGAGACCGGCCGCATATCGTTGGCGCACGACTCGGAGATTAGACGTAATATCGACCCCAAGCAGCTTACGCAGTCTATCCGCAAGATGATGCGTCTCAACCAGAAGCGTCAGGAGGAGCAGCAGACAAACGAGCAGCAGCAGTAGGGTAGAGTAAAACAGAGGGGCAGATAATAGGGTAATTTGGGCGTTGCGCTCCGCGAAAAATATGCTCACGTGCACCGAGTATGCTGCGCTGTTTCGCGCCTATCGCAAGCCTTAAACTATCCCTTGTCTTCACCTTATAACGAATAGGGAATGACTAATTTACGTTTTAGTCATTCCCATTTTGTTTTGTATCTCTTACCTCGGGTAGTCGTGAGTAGCCGAGAGCATATTTTTGCACGTACCTATAACTCCTATTACGCTACCTTTTCATCAAATTCTGCACACTCACCCACAAATATAAAAACAGCCCAAATGGATGACCATTCAGGCTGATGTATGAACTGTCGGCATGTTGTGTGCCTCCCTCGCTACAATGCGAAGAGTATGAGCAACTGCGCCGTTAATACACGAAGGAACATAACCACGGGATATACCGTAGCATAACCCACCGCAGGCATGTCGTTACCCGATGATGCATTGGCAAAGCCGAGTGCCGGAGGGTCAGTCATGGAGCCCGCCATAAGTCCCATCAACGTATAGTAGTTAATCTTGAATTTGAGACGTGCTATGAGCGCCACGATGATTAGCGGCAACACCGTGATAACAACGCCGTAGCCCACCCAGCGGTAGCCACCATTCACGATAGCATCGATGAAGCCCTCTCCTGCGCCGATACCCACAGCACCGAGGAACATGGCGAGACCTATCTCGCGGAGCATGAGATTAGCACTCATCGTAGTATAGGTGATAAGACCGAAGTGGGGGCCGAAGCGTCCGAGGAGGATGGCGATAATAAGCGGGCCACCTGCCAAACCGAGCTTAACGGCCTGTGGTACATGCATAAGGGGTAGCGAACCGAGTAGCACACCAAGAGCAATACCTACAAATATAGGCAGAATATTGGGGTGTTCAAGGCGTTTGAGTGAGTTGCCGAGAACCTTCTCCACGGCGGCCACAGCAGCCTCAGGACCTACGACCATAACCTTATCGCCCATCTGCAACTCCATACCCTGGTAGGGCAAGAGGTCAACACCGGCACGATTTACGCGCGTGATATTGATGCCATAGCGAGTGCGTAGGCGCAAGTCCGAGAACTTCTTGCCGTTGATGTCGTCGCGTGTGATGAGTATGCGGCGCGATACGAGAGGTGTCGATTGCATCGCCGTAGCACCCCAATCGTCGGCGGTCATCTCGATAGGTGTACCGAAGAAGGCGAGGATAGCCTCGCTGTCCTCCTCGGCGCATATTACGCGCAGACGGTCTCCTGCGGTGAGGATGGTATTACCGTCGGCCATGATAATCTCGCCGTTGCTGTGCATCACACGCGAGATTACAAACTGACGATTTATGAGGACGTGCGCGCGAGCTATATTTGCGCCCTCCAACATCTTATTATCAAATATTACCGAGTAACGGTGAGGCAACGCCGCCACGTTGTTCATGGCCGCCAAGCCCTCATCCTCCTTCTTAAAGTTGATTTTGAGGATGTGGCGCATGAGTATCATCGACATAATGATACCTACGACACCCAGCGGGTATGCCACGGCATATCCGAGGGCAATGTCCGTAGTGTCGCCACCGGCATCGGCAAATGTCTGCTGTGCAGCACCGAGACCGGGGGTGTTGGTTACAGCACCCGACATGACACCTACCATCGTAGGCAGAGGCTCACCCGTTAGGAGGTGCAGACCGTAGGTCGTAGCGCCGCCAAGGAGTATGACCAGCGCAGCTAGGCCTATGAGAGTCATACCACCGCTCTTCAACGACGAGAAGAAGCCGGGGCCCACCTGTAAACCGATAGAGAATACGAAGAGGATTAGACCAAACTCCTTGATGAAGTGGAGCGTGTCGTGGTCGATGCCCGCGCCCATACCGAAGTGTCCTGCGGCGATACCCGTGAATAGAATCCACGTAACACCAAACGAGACACCCTTAATCTTAATCTTGCTGAGGGCCACACCCGCAGCGATAACAATAGCAAGGACAAATACAGTATGTGCCACGGAGCCTGTCGCGTTGCCACATACCACATCCTTTAACCACTGTATGTCCATAATTATATTAATTTATTTGTTTGGGTTGTTTCGGGGGCAAAGGTAGTACTATTTGTTGTATAAAAAAAATATTGCAACAAATATGTGTATGTTTGAGTAAAAAGTGTGTCTAGCAGAACGAAGATTCGGAGTGGATGGCCGCTGATAGCCTAATATAGGCTCGCACTCCACATATTCAGGCTGATGATTGAGAGGTCGCAGATTGCGCTTCGCCAATATTATTTAGCGATAGAAGGTGTGAGATGCGTCCTCGATAAAGATATCAGCCTGGATGGGCTGTACTTTGTGTACTGCTCATTCAGGCTGATGATTGAGAGGTCGCAGATTGCGCCTTATCTCGCTAAAAAACTACTTCTTAGCCTCCTCAACAGATACCTTACGGAACTCTTTGAGAAGCTTAGTAAGCTCCAAAGCGGCCTTACGTGCACGTGTGCCGGCTGCCTTATTATTCTTCTCTACCTGTGCAGCTGCGTTTGCTGCAAATGCCTCATACTGGGCGGCGATGTTTTCTACCAAAGTCTTCATATTTCAAAATGTTTTTTAAGGTTTTTCTGATTGCAAAGATATGAAATTATTTTATCATTCCAATTATTTAGCCTAAAAATTAGCATATAAAGTGATGATTTTCCGTTAAAAAGCACATTTCGCATAATCAATAAGCATGCAATATCCCTAAAAATGGGGATATGATATTGGATAAAAAATATATATCTTTGCATCCGAGAGCGACAGATAGTATATAAATATTGGTACAAGATATGCGACTTAGCGAGCTCAAAACGGGTGATAGCGCCACCGTGGTCAAAGTCTTAGGCTACGGCGGCTTCCGTCGTCGCATTATTGAGATGGGTTTTGTGCGTGGCCAGGAGGTCAAGGTTATCCTCGATGCACCCCTCAAAGATCCCATAGAGTATCAGATTATGGGCTACGATATCTCGTTGCGCCGTAAGGAGGCAGAGATGATTGTGGTGATGACCGCCGAGGAGGTTGCTGCTCTTGCCACCGCCGAGACCACTGCCGCCACCACCGACTCCGACTATGTGGAGCGTGTCTTGGAGCGTACGTCGAAGCGCATAACCGTAGGTCTCGTTGGTAACCCTAATTCGGGTAAGACATCGCTATTCAACACCCTTTGTGGTCGTAGCGAGCATGTGGGCAATTATAGCGGTGTTACGGTGGATGCGAAGCGTGGCACGTTGCAGTATGGTGGCTACAACATCGAGATTACCGACCTGCCGGGCACCTATGCTCTTTCAGCATACTCTCCCGAGGAGAAGTATGTGCGCCGTCATATCATTGACCACACGCCCGATATCATCCTCAACACGGTCGTAGCCTCAAACCTCGAACGTAACCTCTACCTTACAACCGAGCTCATCGACATCAGCCCGAGCATGGTCATCGCGCTGAATATGTACGACGAGTTGGAGCATAGCGGTGCTAAGTTTGACCACGCGTCGCTTGGCGAGATGATTGGAGTGCCCATCATCCCCGTTGTGGCACCCGCAGGTCGTGGCATCGAGGAGCTGTTAGATACGCTCATAGCGGTATATGAGTGTCGCGATAAGCGCGTGAGACACATACACATAAGCTATGGCGCTACTATCGAGGAGAACCTCGAAAGACTCAATGGCGATATACGCTCATATCGCGATGAGCTTCCTGCGCACTTTCCTCCGCGCTACTACGCCTTGAAGCTCATTGAGGGCGATAGCGAGGTTGCGACACTCTTGCAGAACTCGCCCCACTACGGTAGGTGGCACGCCATGGCTGAGGAGGCGCGCCGAAATATCGAGGAGGCGCTGGACGAGGATATAGAGACGGCCCTTGCCAACCAGAAGTATGGCTTCGTGTCGGGTGCTCTGCGCGAGACATACGTTGCCACAGAGCGTAGGCGCACGACGCTGAGCGATAAGCTCGATGCTATCGTTACGCACCGTCTATGGGGCTTCCCTATCTTCTTCGGTATCATGTGGTTTATGTTCTACTGCACCTTTACTCTCGGCAGCTATCCGCAGGCGTGGATTGAGGCGGGCGTAGAGTGGCTCTACAACGCCATACACGGCATCATGCCCGCAGGGGCACTTCGCGACATGCTCACCGACGGCGTCATCAGCGGCGTGGGTAGCGTGCTGGTCTTTCTGCCCAACATCATGATACTCTACCTTTTTATCTCGTTCCTCGAGGACTCGGGATACTTGGCACGTGCCGCCTTTATCATGGATAAGGTCATGCACCGCATGGGTGTCCATGGTAAGTCGTTTATACCTATGGTTATGGGCTTCGGCTGTAATGTGCCAGCTGTAATGGCGTGCCGCACCATCGAGTGCCGCACCTCGCGCATAATAACCATCATGGTCATCCCCTTCATGTCGTGCAGCGCACGTCTGCCGATATATATGATGATTGTGGGCACCTTCTTCTCGGCACATGCGGGCACGGTACTCTTCCTGCTCTATGTCTTTGGCATGCTCCTCGCCGTAGTCTCGGCACGCCTCATGCGCCGCTTCATGTTCCGTGAGCAGGAGGCACCCTTCGTCATGGAGTTGTCGCCATACCGTCTGCCTACCGCCCGTACCACGCTGCGTCATATGTGGAGCAAGTGTGCGCAGTACCTCAAAAAGATGGGCGGACTAATTCTTATTGCCTCAATCGTGGTGTGGCTGCTCAGTTACTACCCTCGCCCCGAACAAGCTGATAGCGAGACATATGTGCCCAACTATGAACAGTCATATATGGGTCATATCGGCAAGTTGTGTCAGCCTGTGTTTGAGCCCATGTCGTTCGACTGGCAGGAGTCGGTAGCTATCGTCTCGGGTATCCCCGCCAAGGAGATTGTGGTGAGCACCATGAGCGTCCTCTATACGCAGCCCGGCGACGAGATTGCGGAGGCTGATGAGAGCCTCTCGCCGAGTATTAAGGGTCGCCTGAAAAATAGCATGTCGCTGCCATCGGCTGTGGCCTTCCTCATCTTCACGCTGCTCTACCTGCCGTGCGTCGCTACTATCATGGCCATAGGCTCGGAGCTCAACTGGCGCTGGGCCGTAGGCTCGGCGGTGTATAATACGGCTGTGGCATGGATTATGGCTTATGTGGCATATCTCATAACTCAACTTCTCGTATAGGATGGGTACGCAGGATTATATCGTTTTAGTGGTCGCCGTGGTGGTTGCCATCGTCGTTGTGCGCCGTGTGTGGAGGTTCTTCACCTGCCGTAACCAGCAGTGTTCGTGCTGCGATAAGGAGTGCCCAAGGCGAGGTGAAAAGTGAAATGAGAAGGTAAAAAAACTCGCACCTCGCCGCGCGAAAGTCTGAGTTTTTTTGGGGGGGGCTACGGGGACTATGGGGGCTGCCAGGATTTTTATCTTCTGCTTTCTCTAAATTTTACCTCTCTTCTTTCTTCTTTTTCCTTCCTTCTTCCCGTTTTTCACTCTACTATTATGCTTTCCTATTCGATGGATAAACCAATTTTTTTTTGCTTAGCATGATTTACTTTGTGAAAATTATGCTAAATTTGCGTGATTTTTTGTAACAATCACATACGAGACTTATATATTTAATGGTCTAAGCAACGACGCAAACAATAACTATAACTATAAACCATGACAATCAAAAACACCTTACGCGACTACCTCGCACCCGACATCGAGGTTGTATCGATGGCAGTTGAAGAGGGCTTCGCTGCTACAAATGTCGAAGACCCCATTGAAAACGAACCTCAGGAGTGGTAAAACATCAAACAGCGAACCTAAAAACTCAAACAATATGAAAAGATTTTTTCTGTTTATCATTGCCTCAATGTGTTTTGTGGCATGTACAGAGAGTAACATTGACATTCAGAATGCTAACGACGATGTGTCGAACGATATCATCGACTCTGAGCAGCTGGCTATCACCGTCGGCTTCGAGGAGGATGAGACACGTATCGCCCTCGACGAGACGTTGAAAACCGTATGGCAGAAGGGCGACCTCGTATCGGTCTTCTACATTGATAAGACCAAGTATCAGTGGCAGTTCCAGGGTGAGACTGGCGACCGCTCGGGTGTCATCATGCCCGTAGGAGAGGTTCCGAGCACCACGAAGACCATTGTTGTTTTGTATCCCGACCGAGACGACTACACCTACTCGGGTAATAGCGTCCTGGCTAACGTTGATGCCACGCAGAGCTATGCTGCGAACAGCTACGGCAACGGAGGTAACATTCTTGTCGCAACGCAGGTGGGTACCTCGGCCAACAATATGATGCTACGTAGCGTCTATGGCTGGCTCAAATTGCAACTCACAGGCGACAGTCAGAGTGTTAAGAGTATTCGCATCAAGGGTAACAATAACGAGCAGGTTGCGGGTAGCGTGTCGTTCAATATCTACACCGCGGCAAATGCCCAGTTAATTGCGGATGGCAACGGGGCTACGGAGCTTACACTCGACTGTGGCGATGGTGTAGCACTCTCGCGCACACAGCCCACAGCCTTCTATATTGGCTTCGTGCCTCAGACCTTTGAGGGTGGTATTACCGTTGAGATTGAGAATACTCAGGGTCATGTGATGACCAAGTCAACTACCAAGAGTGTAGCTATCGCTCGCAACACCATCCAGCCTATGTCGGCATTCGTCTTTGCGCCCGAAATTCCCGAGCCCGAGGAGATTGAGGCCATGTACCCCGGCAACGACCAGATATGGTATAACGTGTCAAATGGTGTCTCGCACAACTTCTCGGTAGCGCAGCCCTTCGACGTTAGTTACACGGCCAACCAGTTTGGAGACGCTTGCGCCAACGGCACATGCTACAACTTCTACGCCATAACGTTCGAGGATGAGGTTACGGCTGTCAACGCCCTCGCGTTCAAGGATAGCTCCCTCACAGAGGTATATCTGCCCCATAGTGTAACGACCATCGGCAACGGTGCATTCTTCGGCTCAACGAAGCTCAAAGAGGTGCACCTCGGCGCAAATATAGAGTCAATCAACTATATGGCCTTCACCAACTGTTACAACTTGCAGGCGTTATATATCCGCGCTACGACACCTCCTACGCTTGACAGTCAGGCTTTGATACAGGATTCGAGCGGCAGCTACGCGTACATAGGCTGTACTATCTATGTTCCCGCAAGTGCTGTCGATACCTATAAGAATCACCCCGACTGGGCGAAGTATGCCGACTATATCCGTGCCTACGACTTTATTGCCGGTGAGGAGCCCGGTGGCGGTGGCAGCATTGGCGATGACGACACCCGTAGCGATTTCAACCATCGTCTTCTAATCGTTGACCACACGGGTATCAACTGCGGTAACTGTCCTACGGCTACCAACTGTCTGCATGCCATTGCCGAAACGGAGATGAAAGACTATTATAATGAGGTACAAATTCATGGTGGTGGCTATGCACCATCAGGCTCTGACCCCGGTTACTCGGAAGCTGCGACTATCGTGGATAAATTCTATGCGCCTACGGGCTATCCCTACATCTACGCCAACTATTATGGTGGTAGATTGCAGCACACCAGCGATACTGATACGTTTGTTAACTCTACTGCTACTGCCTTCTTTAATTCGCATCGCAAGAAGTTAGGTGCCGATGCTGGTATCGCCATCAACTCTACGTTGGAGAACAGCACTATACGTGTCAATATCAACGTTAAGTCGGCAAAGGCTCAGGAGTACAATGTTGCAGTGTGGATATTGGAGAATAATATCTACTCTCCGAACCAGAATGGAGCAACTACCGAGCTTCATAAAACCTACCAGCATGTTCTTCGCTATATCGCTACCGACTATACCAGGTATGATATCTCGGGTAACTGGATTGGCGAGCTTGGTGTGGGCGATGTTGGCGAAGTAAGCTACACCGTGCCCCTCAACAGCTCATGGGTTACCTCTAACCTCGAAGTGTTGGTTATCGTTAGTGCCCCTAATGCCGATGGCAACTTTGAGGTAGTGAATACAGCTGTATGTCCCGCTAACGGCACCAAGAACTATGAGTATATCTCGGATTTGGAGAATGGCGGTAATAACGGTGGCGACAATACAGGCGGTGGCGACGACACCGACGACCCCATCGTCGATGGCGGCGATGATAGTGATGCCATTATCCTCACAGATTTTATCAAAGGTAGTCATAATACCTCTTATGGTTATGTTCAGTACACTGTCGCCAATGATGATAACTACGTGATACAACTCTATGTCAATGAGGGCGCTCACGAACTTACTGTTCAGAACTATACTTACATAGTTGGAGACCTTAAAAATTGCTCGTTGAACTATGTATCGAGCAAGAGTAATGCCGGTAACTCCGGTATGTTCTGTGCCGAGGTGCGATGCAACGGTTCGAAGAAGACCATCTCGGACGGTACGCTCATCTATCTTAATAAAAAACTCACGTTGAGTTTCAATTATTCTGATGGTACATCCGAGAATTTTGTTTATCAAGCAAACTAATATTGATTGGTAAGATAGGTTAAATTGGTTTACCTCTTAATCATCAGCCCGAATGGTTGTCCATTTGGGCTGTTTTTTTTGTCTATGCGGTCTATATGGTTTATGGGGTTTATGGCTTATTGGGTTTATTGGGTCTGCCGGGATTTTTATCTTCTACTTTCTCTAAATTTCTCTTTTCCCCTTTCCCCTTTCCCCTTTTCGTTTTTCACTCTCCTCTCCTTCTCGCGGAACGGTGCTTCGCGCTTGCATGTTTCATTTTTTTTTCGTATCTTTGTACGATTATGTGCATGTACGCGTTATATACGCATATATGCGTGCGCGAAAGGTTCGGCATAGCAACCAATAATAACGACAATAAATTATTGACAAATATGGATTTAGTATCGAAAATTATCAAAGTGTTCTTTGGCTCGAAATCGGATAAGGACCGTAAGGAGATAATGCCCTACGTCGAGAAGATTAAGGCTGTATATCCTTCAATATCGACACTTACCAACGATGAGTTGCGTGCACGTTCGACGGCACTCAGCAAGGCGATAGCCGACTTCATCGCCGACGATGAGAACCATATCGTAGAGCAGAAGGCTAAGTTGGAACTTCCCGAGACATCGCTCGCCGACAAGGAGCGCATATCGAAGGATATAGACGACACCACAAAGCGCATAGACGACAAGATTGAACAGAAACTCGAAGAGATACTCCCCGAGGCATTTGCCATAATGAAGGATACGGCACGCCGCTTTGCCGAAAACGACCAAGTGGTAGTTACGGCAAACGACTTCGACCGTAACCTCGCAGCCGAGCGTCAGGACCTCGTAACAATAGATGGCGACAAGGCGATTTACAGCAACCGCTGGACGGCCGGAGGTAACGACATCAAGTGGGATATGGTTCACTACGACGTACAGCTCTTCGGTGGCGTGGTGCTCCACAAGGGACGCATCGCAGAGATGGCAACAGGTGAGGGTAAAACCCTTGTGGCTACGCTCCCTGTATTCCTCAATGCTCTGGCACACAAGGGTGTGCATGTGGTTACGGTGAATGACTACCTCGCACGCCGTGATGCCGAGTGGATGGGCCCCATGTATCAGTTCCATGGCCTCTCGGTGGCATGTATCGACAATACACGCCCCAACTCGGCGGAGCGTCGCGCAGCGTACAACGCCGATATCACCTTTGGTACCAACAACGAGTTCGGCTTCGACTACCTGCGTGATAACATGGCCTCGGCACCTAAGGACCTCGTGCAGCGCAAGCACCACTTCGCAATTGTCGATGAGGTGGACTCGGTATTGATTGACGATGCACGTACGCCCCTTATCATCTCGGGCCCTGTGCCCAAGGGCGATGACCAGCTCTTCGCCGAGTTCCAGCCGGCAGCCAAGTATATCTACGACTTGCAGAGCAAGATGTCGTCGTCGGACGTTGCCGAGGCGAAGCGTCTCTTTGCAGCGGGCAACCATGAGGAGGCAGGTAAGCTCTTGCTCCGCGCACATAAGGCAATGCCTAAGTACAAGGCACTCATCAAGTTCCTCTCGGAGCCCGGCGTGAAGGTGCTCTTGCAGAAGACAGAGAACTTCTATATGCAGGACAACGAGAAGCGCATGCCTGAGATTACGGATGATAACTTCGTCATCCACGACGAGAAGATGAACTCGCTAATTCTCACTGATAAGGGCCATGAGGTAGCCTCGCAGCGCTTTGGCGAGGAGGGCTTCTTCGTGCTTCCCGATATTGGTGCACGCATAGCCGAGATTGAGCATAGCGACCTCTCGGCGGAGGAGCGCGCACAACAGAAGGATACGTTGCTCGCAGACTACGCCATCAAAGCCGACCGTGTGCACACCATGAACCAGCTGCTTAAAGCCTACTTCATGTTCGAAAAGGAGGTGGAGTATGTCCTCATAGACAACAAGGTTAAGATTGTCGATGAGCAGACAGGACGTATCATGGAGGGTCGTCGCTATTCGGACGGCTTGCACCAGGCTATCGAGGCGAAGGAGAATGTTAAAGTTGAGGATGCAACGCAGACCTTCGCAACCATCACCTTGCAGAATTACTTCCGCATGTACCACAAACTCGCAGGTATGACCGGTACTGCCGAGACCGAGGCATCGGAGTTTTGGAGCATATATAAGTTGGATGTTGTGGTAATTCCCACAAACAAGAAGGTTATACGTGATGACCGCGAGGACCTCGTATATAAGACTGCTCGTGAGAAGTTTAACGCCGTTATCGCCGAGATTGAACGTCTCGTAGAGGAGGGACGCCCCGTGTTGGTGGGTACTACCTCGGTGGAGATTTCGGAGTTGTTGAGCCGTATGCTCAAACTTCGCGGCATCAAGCATAATGTCCTCAACGCCAAGCAGCACCAGCTCGAAGCACAGATTGTTGCCGAGGCGGGACGTCGTGGTCAGGTTACCATCGCTACCAATATGGCGGGTCGTGGTACCGATATTAAGCTTTCACAGGAGGTTAAGGAGCTCGGCGGTCTTGCCATCATAGGCACGGAGCGTCACGAGAGCCGTCGTGTTGACCGTCAGCTGCGTGGTCGTGCCGGACGTCAGGGAGACCCTGGCTCATCGCAGTTCTTCGTATCGTTGGAGGACAATCTCATGCGTCTGTTTGGCTCTGACCGTATCGCCAAGCTTATGGACCGCATGGGCATCCAGGATGGTGAGGTCATCCAGGCAGGTATGATGACAAAGGCTATCGAGCGCGCACAGAAGAAGGTCGAGGAGAACCATTTTGGCACGCGTAAGCGCCTCTTGGAGTATGACGATGTTATGAACTCGCAGCGCGAGGTTATCTACACACGTCGCCGTCACGCGCTCTATGGCGAGCGTATCGATATCGATATGAACAACCTGCGCTACGACTATGCTACGAAGTTTGTTGAGGCACACGAGGGTTGCTCATTCGAGGAGTTTAAGTTTGACCTCATGCGTGAGGTGGCCATTGAGACCACGCTGAGCGAGGCGCAGCTCGACGCCATGAAGCCCCGTCAGATTATAGAGTCTATCGTTGCAGACCTCACGGCGCACTTCGAGCGTAAGGCTATTGCCGTTGCCGAGACCGTGAAGCCCACGATGGAGAAGATATATAAGGACCGCGCCGAGCAGATGGATATGCGCATTGCCTTCCCGCTTACGGACGGACGTCTGCGCTACTCTATCCCTGTTGAGTTGCAGAAGTGCAAGGATACCGACTGTGCAGAGATATACCGTGTCTTTGCCAAGGTTGCGCTCTTCACCACCATCGACGACGCATGGCGTGAGCACCTTCGCGAGATGGATGACTTGCGTCAAAGCGTGCAGAATGCTACCTACGAGCAGAAAGACCCGCTGCTCATTTATAAGTTGGAGTCGTTCCAACTATTTGCCAAGATGCTCGAGGATATCAACCGTGATGTTCTCTCGATACTCAATAAGGCGTACATCCCTGTTAGGGAGAATAATCCCGACTCTGTGCAGCGCAACCGTGAGCAGCGTCAGAAGGTGGATGTAAATAAATTGCAGGCATCGCGCATGGCTGCGGCAGCTGCCGCAGGTCAGGGTGAGCGTGGCAAGACGGCACCTATCAAGGTCGATAAGTCGGTAGGCCGCAATGACCCATGTCCCTGTGGTTCAGGTAAGAAGTATAAGCACTGCCACGGTAAGGGTATGTAATCAAACCTCGAAGATTATGGGATATAAGGAGCAGAAACAGCGTCAATTTGACCTCAGATACTTGCAGATGGCGCGCGTATGGGCTGAGAACTCATACTGCGTGCGCCGCAAGGTGGGAGCGTTGCTCGTTAAGGATAAGATGATAATCTCTGACGGCTATAACGGTACTCCCGCGGGCTTCGAGAATATCTGTGAGGATGATATGGGCAAGACCAAGCCCTACGTTTTGCATGCCGAGGCTAATGCCATCACTAAGGTTGCCAAGAGTGCCAATAACTGCGATGGCTCGACACTCTATGTTACCGCCTCGCCCTGTATCGAGTGTGCAAAGCTCATTATTCAGGCCGGCATCAAGCGTGTTGTCTATGCCGACCCCTACCGCTCGGAAGAGGGCATAGAGCTTCTTCGTCGCGTGGGCATTGAGTGCGTGCAGGTGCCGATAGACTAAGTGCGGAAGAGTATAATAGAGTGTAGTATAGTAGAGTAGAGAGATAAGAATAGTATTTAACGAAATTGCGGGTAGCTAAAAGCATGCCCGCATTTTTTTTGTATTTGGCTTTCTGTATTTATTATCGTTAGTGTAGCTCAATGAGCCGTTGGGCTAATGGGCACTCTGCGCAGCGACCCTTGATGCAGTACTCGGTGGTAAGCTGCAATAGCGCCTGGCTCTCATAGGCGTTGCGTGCCACGGATGTACGCTCCTGCCATAGTTTCATGTAGCGGTTTTCCTCGGCGGGGATATCCTCCAAGAGCTGTATGGCGCGGTCTATCATAGCGTCGTTCTGTATGTAGCTACCGTAGGCATACTGCATCTGCGCTATGAGGTTAATGGCTATTATGTCGCTCTTGAAGCGTCCTATGCGTGGCGCTATCTGCGTCGGTGTGTTTTTCGAGAAGTGGTGAAGCCAATAGGACGAAGCCTTGCTATCGAGAAGCTCATATACCTGTTGTCGCCTCTGGCACATTGTGGCACTATGCATCGATAGCCGGTCGTTATGCAGGCATCCGGCAATCTGCACTATGCGAAGTGTGGGGTGGTTGGCGGGATATATGCGTGTTAGTTGCCACGAGTCGAACGACATAGGCTTGATATTGTACTTCGTGGTGTAATGATTGAAGATATCGCGTAGTGTGGCAATATACTCGTCCTCGTCGTATAGGTCGAGTAGTCCCGAGGCGCCGAGTAGCAGTGCCTCAATATTTATCACGGCGGCATTCTCGCGCATGATAACATGGTAGGGCACACGGCGCGCTAGCTGCTCGAAGGCATATCTGTTTTCTGTGCCGCCTATGACGCGCAGGAGCATGACAAGGAAGGTTTGGTTCCAGTCGTCTTCCACAGACTTATAGATAGTGTATATATCTCGGTTTTTGCGTTCGAGACGCTCGAAGGCGAGAGTATTGATAACTACGTCGCGATGCATGGCGTCGAGGTGCATGATATGCTCACTACACGCTCCATGTTCTCGGCCCTCCCTAAGTTTCTCCAACGTGTATGCGTGCGCCTCGCTGCTCATAGTCTTAGAAGAGGTTTAGTTCCAAGAGAGCCTCCTCGGTCATCATCGACTTATCCCACTGAGGCTCAAACGTTAGTGTTATATTCACCTTCTCTACGCCTGTTACCTTGCCCACCTCGCGGTTGATATCCGAAAGTAGCTGGTCGGCCATGGGACAGTTGGGTGCTGTGAGCGTCATGATGATATCGGCTACGCCTGCGGGGTCGTAGTTAATCTCGTAGATGAGTCCGAGGTCGTAGATGTTCACAGGAATCTCGGGGTCGTATATATTTTTGAGCGTGAGAACGATATTCTTCTCTACTGATAGTATCTCTTCGGGTGTCATGTCGTTATGCGTTTTGTGTCTCGGCGTAAACCAGAGCGTAAAGTTTCATCTGTTTAATCATTGCGCGCAGGCCATTGCTACGCGTAGGCGAGAGATTCTCGCCGAGGCCTATGGCGTCAATGAAGTATAGGTCTATGTTGGCAGCCTCGTGGGGTGTGCGACCATTCATCACCCGCACCAATAGTGCCACGATGCCCTTCGTTATTATGGCGTCGCTGTCGGCAGCGTAATATACCTTGCCGTCGCGCAACTCCGCAGCCACCCACACGCGCGACTGGCAACCCTCGATAATATACTTCTCTGTGCGCTTTGTGGGGTCTATGGCGGGTAGCGTGTCGCTGAGACTTATGAGGTAGTCGTACTTATCCAACCAATCGTCGAATATCGAGAACTCCTCGATTATATCCTCCTGAATCTTATCCATGGCGTGTTGCGTATTGCTATTTGTTAGTGTTAAGTATCTCATTTAAGGGCTTTGCTGTCGATGCCCAGGGCGCGTCGATGCCCATTATCTTTGCTATTGTTGGTGCTAGGCGTGTTATGTCCACCTCGTCGTCGTAGCGTCCCGCCTTTATGCCGCCACCAACAATCACGAGGGGAACATGCGACGAGTAGCGGTATCCTGAGATGGATGTCGAGCGCGTGTCGTTACTCTCGACGATACATCCAGGCATGAGGTCCACGATTACGTCGCCCGAGCGTGTGGCGTAGTAGCTCTGTTGTATCAGGTGGTTGCGACCCTCCGTGAATGAGGTGTTGCGCAGTGCTGTTGTCGATATTGCCGATGCCACGCCACGCAGTTGTAGCATAAATACTGCCACCTCCTCGCGTATCTGCTCCAATGAGAGGTGTTTGCCGAGTATGAGTTGGTGGTTGAGGTATATGGCGTTGTTTGCAAAGCCAAGAATATAGTTCTCTGAGCCGTAGCGTGCACCGAGAAAGGCGTTTACAATGACCTCCATCTGACGTGTGTTGAAACGCTCTGCGGGCTCCTTGCCTACGCGGTTGTACGATGGCGATGTTCCGTGGTCGGAGGTTAGGCACACTACCACATCGTCGCTCGCGACCTTCGAATACACGAATGTCAGGAAGTCGGCGATATCCCTATCCAGACGGTATAGCATATCCTCATACTCTATCGACTCGGGGCCGTAGCACTCGGCGATGTAGCGCGATGCGTCGAAGCAGATGTTCAGTATATCAGTATTGTCATCGGCGCCGAGTTTCTCGTATATGATGAGGCTACGTGCAAATTTCAGCAACATGGTATTGCCCGCGGGTGTGTAACACATGTGGCCGTGGGGACTCTTCGAGAGGCTCATGTCGATATCGCTCAGCAGGCGTGTTTGTCGGCCCTTGATATCCTCTACTACGGCCACTTCGTAGTTGTGGTATAGGGTGATATCGTGCAGTGGCGACCAGCGTGCGAGGGTGTAGAAGTTGTTGTAGTCCTGGCTGTTGTACTCCTTGACCCATGTGGGCGCATTTGCCATATATGCCGACGATGTCGTCCAGTGTGTTTGGTTCTTCTCCGCCCAGAAGGGGACTCCCTGTTTGCCGTTCATAAGTATTGCCGATAGAGGGTCTATGGCTAACGAGTACTGCATCGAGGCATCGTTGGCGTTGAGGAGCATATCGCCTATGGTGCTTGCCGTGAGGCGGTGTGCCGAGTAGTTGCCTGTTCCTGTGCTGAACTCCACAGGACGATGTTTGCGGTCTCTTATGAGCTCCACGTTCGACGAGTCCACGTAGTTCCACCACCTGTCGCCTATGATGCCATGCACCGATGGCTGTGTGCCTGTGGCTATTGTTGCGAGTCCTGCGGGTGTCGAGGTGAGCATGTAGTTGTGGTGTGCATCGGTGAATGTGGCACCGTTCTGCACGAGGCTACGTATGCCACCGTCAACAAAGTTGTCGCTGTAACGCTCCAAGTCTGTGGCGCGCATGGAGCTGACTACGAGGTTGATAACAAGACGGGGCCTGTTATCAGAGGCCGTGGCTATGCCTATGTTGAGGCATAGTGCCGCAGTGAGTATAATGGTGCAAAATCGTCTCATCGCTATCGAAATATCCGACAAAGTTACAAATTTATTTGTAACATCCTCTGAAAGTAGTATTTTTCTTCATTCAAATCGATGCTTTTAAGCTCCTCAATTGCCGCGAGCTGCTTCTCGCAGAATGTTTTGTACTCTCGGCTTGTGGCGTTGAGTGGGCGATGTTGTGCTGCACGCACTATCTTCTCTACGGTGGGAACGATACGTTTGGTCTCCGAGGATAGCGCAGCATCGAAGAACTTCTCGGTGATGTAGTTTATGGCCGTTGTCGAGGGGTGCACGAGGTCGTCGCCGTAGAATCGGTAGTCGCGCAGGTCGTCCATGAGCACTTCGTAGGATGGGAAATATATGGCTCCTGCATAGCGCTTTACGACGCTATCTATTGCTACGCGTAATATGGCCTTGCTCAGTGAGTTATCCTCCATGCCCTCGCCGATATGTCGCACGGGACTGAGTGTGAGGATGAGCTGTGTTGTGGGGTTGAGACAGGCTATAATGCGCTCTAAACATGCTACCACCTCCTCCACTGTGAGTAGCTCACGACGGAAGGTGGCGTGTGGCTGCTTGTGGCAGTTGGCCACAACCTCACCGGTCTCGGTGTGGCGATATACCCATGCCGTGCCAAGAGTGAGTATGAGGTGGTCGGCATGTTCCAATGCCTCGTGTCCGCTGTCGAGTGCCGTCTGCATGATGTCTATTGCCTGGTCGGGTGTCTCGCCCGCAAACTTCGAGTGGAAGTCATAGCTGAGCCATCGTTCGTCTGAGGTGAATAACTCGTCGCGGCTTATCGGCTTGTCGTTCAGGTGCATACGTTCTACCATGCGGACTATCGACGCGGGGTTGAAGAGTATGCCTGTGGGCGATGCGACGATACGAAATTTACGCTCGCGGAGGCGTGCTGCGATGTTATCGGCGAAGCATGAGCCGAGGCTCAGTATCGTCTGGCTGTAATCTATGGGTCGCTGCCATGGCGCAACCTCTATCTCGGTACGAAATTTCATTATCCTATGAGGTATTTGCTCTTTGGAAGGAGCGATATAAGGAGTGTAGTGAGTATGCAGACGACAAATGTCGATGCCGCCGTGATGAGTATCGTTGCGAGCGTCGGTAACTGCCACTCACTGATGATGTTAAATGCCGCCACAAGCACGAATATATGCATCAGATATATGCCGTAGCTGAGCTCCGATACGCGGCGAAAGAGTCGGTATATGCGGCAGGGCTTCGTTATGAGTTTGAAGAGTAGGAATAGGGCTATGGTTTGCAGTGCCACGCCTGTTGTTGCGAAGCACCAGCTACGCTCCATGCTCACGGCGAGCTCTATGGTATCGTTCACAGGGAATGTCGCGGGTATCTGCTGGTAGAATGGTAGTGCTGTGATGAGGTATCCCACCGCAAGCATGGGTAGTGCCACGAGGAGTGTACGCCTTACGCCCCAGTCGATGTATTGGCGTATGTAGTGTGCTGCCACGACGTAGCCTATGAAGCCACTAACGTAGTATAGCGCGCCAAATTCATTCCAGCTCGCCTCGCCCCATACCTCCTCCGTGCCGCGCATTGTGGCTGCCATGAGGCGTAGAAAGGGTAGTGCTGTCGCCAAAAGCCATAATGCGAGGAAGTAACGTTCACCGCGTGCCGACACACGCTCCAACCATGGTGATATTATGGGCATAATGAGATATACGCCGAGGAGCATATATACAAACCATAGGTGTCCGCTTGTGGGTAAGAAGTTGAGTGATAGTGTTTTTAGGTTGTCTGCGATATTTGCCTCCATGCCCCATAGAGGTACTATGGCATAGAGCAATGACCATACGACAAAGGGTATCACTACGCGCTGGGCGCGACGACGATAGAAGGTTGCGGTATCCGTCTTTATGGGCACGAGTAGGTAGCTCGATGTCATGACGAAGAGTGGTACGGCAGAGCGCAGCAGTGAGTCGAGAAGTGTAACTATCATGGCGTCGTTGTGCGAGGCTATGTATGTGCCATCGCCACCGAGGTAGAAGGGCTCGATGCTGTGTACGAGAATGACCATGAAACAAGCTACTACGCGTAGGTAGTCAAGGAATACTATGCGGTCGCCATTGCTGACAAGTCTGCTATTCATTGTGTTGATTATTTATGTTAATACGAATGCGAAGATAGTGATTTTTTTATTAACTTTGTACTTCGAATATGTTGTAAGATAAATATTAAACCAAAATATTATGAAGAAGAGTGTTGTATCGTCGTTCGATGTTGACCATCGCACGCTCGACGCGGGTCTCTACCTGCGCTCGGTATATACCATTAATGATGAGTTGGCTGTCCGCTCGTGGGACTTACGCTTCCGTGCGCCTATGGCACATGCCCCTCTCGGTTCGGGTGAGGTGCATACCATCGAGCACCTCATGGCCTACTATCTGCGTCTCGATGAGAAGATTGGTGCCAGCATCGTGTCGTTCTGCCCCATGGGTTGCAAGACGGGCTTCTATCTCTCTACCATGAACGATGTTGAGGCCGAGGATGTGCGCAAGGCACTCGCCAAGGTCTATAAGGATGTCTTTCCCTTGAAGTCGGCATCAGATGTCGTGGGTCTAAACGAGATACAGTGTGGTAACCCGGGTTTGTACGCTATTGACAGTACGAATGCTGCTATGGCTGAGTATATGCGTACGCTGTTTAGTGCAGAGGAGGCCGAGGCCGAAGGTATAGGTGATGTATATAAACGTTGGTGGTAGTATGCGAGTTCTCATCTGCGCCCCCACGTCGCGCGAGTACCGTGCCATGCGCTACGCCCTGGATAATGCCACATCGCTACGCAACGACTACGACCTCGTGGAGGTTGGTATAGGCAAGGCTCTCTCGTCGGCGGGTGTAGCACGCGCCTTGACACTTGCTACGGTTAAGTATGATATGTTGGCTGTCGTAGGCTTCGCAGCCTCGGCACTTGGTCGTGAGCAGGGCGATATTGTTATGCCGTCGCGTGCTATACATCACGATGCTATCATCCCCGAGGGCTTCTGCCCCGAGATTACCGACCCCCGCATGCTGCGCGGTGGCGATGTAGAGACGGTGTTCACGGGCGATTCGTTTGTCAATGCCGATATCATCCGCGAGGTCAAGGCTCGCTTTGGTGTTGAGTGCGGCCTGTTTGATATGGAGATTGCTGCCATCTGCCAGGTTGCCGAGTTGTATGATAATATCCCCGTTGTTGCCATCAAGTATGTCTCGGATGTCCCCGAGGCGGGACACTCGGAGCACTCGTACGATGAGTTTGCCGACGCCCATTCGGACTTTACGCCGCTTCTTGACCGCTTGGAGCAGATGTAGAGTGAGGGGAGAAAATAAATATCTTTACAGATTGCAGGTATATTTTATATGCCTGCAATTTTTTTTAGCGTCGGTAGTGTGAGAATAGGTAAAAAGTCGGTCAATGTGGGGATATTGCCGGTGGTTTACTGCCCCCCCACGTAACCAAAAGGTCTCATGTTCAACGTGAATGGCGATTTAGTCTCGTGTGGGGGGCTTGGCCTCGGCATGCAAAAAGCCCGAATAGGCTGTGCTTGTTGTACAGCTTATTCGGGCTGATGATTGCGAGGTCGAGAATGACCTCTTGTAGTGCTAAATTATCGTGTTTGGAGATACAACTCGTGATACTTGTTGTACTTGTCCATCATGCCATCCATCTCGCGGAGACGGAAGCAGATACCGTTGAGGTACTCGATAGATGCAACATCCGAGGGGTTAATCTCGTGAGCCTTCTCCAACCAGGGTATAGCCTCGGCAAATACCAAATTAATCTTGTCGTTTTCGGCGTTGTATGCCTCGTAGCTCATGTTGGGGTTGCTGTTGAGCTCCTCAACAAGGGTGTTAGCCTTCTCGATGATGAAGTAAGCAACGTAGAAGTTAGACTCGAAACCGTTGGGGTCAATCTCTGCGCACTTCTCGAATGACTTGATACACTCGTCGTAGTTCTTCATGGCGTTGTAAACACGGCCACGACCAAACCATAGGTCATAGTTTGTGGGGTCATCCTGCAACGACTTCTCAATCATATCGGTAAGCTCTGCGGGGTCGCCAACACCTGTCTCAGCGGTGTAGAAGTTCATCAAACCATCGAGGATAGTAGTGTTCTTGGGGTAGAGCTTGATACCTGTGAGCAACGCATCCTTAGATTTTGCGAGGTACTCGTCGCGGTTCTTCTCGCGCTGGCCATAGTAGCTGTGGAACAAGAAGTAGTAGATGTTACCTGCCTCGTCGTTGTATCCGGCAGCCAAAGCCTCGGTGAATATCTTCTCGCCCAACTCAAATGCGGCAATTGCCTCCTCGCCCTCCAAGGTTGAAGCGTGCATTGTGTACTGCATACCTGCGTTGTAGAGGTTGCCATAATTTGCCTGCGACTCGGGTACGATGCTCTGTGCGCGGAATGCCAACTCGAAGGCGTATCCCGACTCCTTGATGTTGCCTGTGCTGTTGAGCACATCACCCTGCTGTGCAAGGGCATTTGCGAGGGTCTGAGCCAAAGGAATAATCTTTGAACCCGACTTGGGGTCCAACTCATAGGCCCTCTTGAACGACTCGATAGCAGTCTCGGCGAGGTTCTCCTTTACCTCCTTCTTCTGCTGCCAGCCCTCGATAAGACCCGATGCCGGATTGATGAAGATATCAACATACTCATACTGGTAGGCAAGTACGGGGTTGCCCATGAACATCACCTCTGCGGTATTCTCAGGCTGGCTAAGTGTGGGGATAGCATATACGGGTACGCCTACGCCAAGCTCCTTCGTGGGTGCCATGAATGCGTTGGTGTATGCCTTACCACGTGCAATCCATGTTGCAGCCTTTATGCCCTTCTTCGCATCGTCGCATGCTGCATCGGCCTTCTCGAGCTTTCCGAGCTCCGATGAGGTGTTAACCTTCTGTGCTGTTGCTGTGGTCAATGTCAATGCGAACATCGCCATAGCCATCATTACTAACTTTTTCATAGTTTTAAGTGTATTAGTTTTTTTTTGTTTTGCTCATCTTTGGGGCGGATAGATGCCGAGGAGTCGCCTCGCTCGGCTCTATTGCTACCTATATAACGCTACTCCTGCGCATTTTCGTTTGCCTGAGCCTCACTATTTGTTGTCTCGCTCTCCATAATAACCTCGGCTGTTGCGCCCTCGGTGAGGGCCTCTGCGAGCTCCTCCTCATCGGTCTTGGGCACGGCTGTTACCGAGGCTATGGCATCACCTTCTCGGAGGTTGATGACACGCACACCCTGTGTAGCACGTCCTGCAACGCGAATCTGGTCAACGCTGGTGCGGATGGTGAGTCCCGAGCGGTTGATAATCATCAGGTCGTTGTCGTCGGTTACAGCCTGGATAGATATCAGTTTACCCGTCTTCTCGGTGATGTTTATGGTCTTGACACCCTTACCGCCACGGTTTGTTATGCGGTACTCGTCGAGGTCGGTACGCTTACCGTAACCATTCTCCGAGAGTACGAGAACATCCTGCGTAGTGTCGGGCTCGATGCATATCATGCCGACAACCTCATTGTCGTTGTCGATAGATATGGCTCTCACACCCGAGCTTACACGACCCATAGGACGTACGGTGCTCTCGTTGAAGCGTATGGCGCGACCCTCACGTCCGGCAATCATAATCTCAGCATTGCCGCTTGTGAGCTTCACCTCCAAGAGCTGGTCGCCCTCGCGGATGACAATTGCATTGACGCCGTTGGCGCGAGGACGCGAGTATGCTTCGAGGGTTGTCTTCTTGATGATACCGCGCTTGGTACACATCACGATATAGTTGTTCTCGACGAACTCTTTGTCGTTGAGATTCTTGACGTTGATGTATGCGCGTACCTTGTCGCCCGAATCAATCTGGATGACGTTCTGTATTGCGCGGCCCTTCGATGAGCGTGTGCCCTCGGGTATCTGGTAAACCTTCAACCAGTAGCAGCGTCCCATCTCCGTAAAGAACATCATCGTATTGTGCATCGATGCTACGTATATATGCTCGATGAAGTCCTCGTCGCGTGTCGCACTACCCTTGGCACCTACGCCGCCGCGGTTCTGCGTGCGGTACTCGGCCAGAGGCGTACGCTTGATGTATCCCATGTGCGAGATGGTGATTACCATGTCGTCGTCGGCATAGAAGTCCTCGGGATTGAACTCCTCTGAGGCATATACAATCTCCGAGCGACGCTCGTCGCCATACTTCTCCTTGATTTCGAGGAGCTCGTCCTTGATAATCTGCATCTGCATATCGACATTTGTGAGCACGGCATTGAGGTAGTCGATGGTTTTCACAAGGTCGTTATGCTCGGCTTGGAGCTGCTCGCGCTGTAAGCCTGTAAGCTGACGCAGGCGCATCTCCATAATTGCTGTTGTCTGCAAGTCCGAGAGTCCGAAGCGCTCCTGCAAGCGGCTCTTGGCCTCGTCGTTAGTCTTTGACGAGCGTATGATGTGTACTACCTCGTCGATGTTGTCCTGCGCTATGAGCAAGCCCTTGACGATGTGCAGGCGCTCCTCAGCCTTCTGCAAGTCGTAGCGTGAGCGACGCACAATCACGTCGTGGCGATGGTCAACGAAGTGACGAATGAGGTCTTTGAGGTTGAGCAGCTGGGGGCGTCCATTCACAAGTGCGATGTTGTTCACTGCAAACGACGACTGCAACGGTGTGTTCTTGAAGAGTGTGTTGAGCACCACGCTCGCCACGGCATCCTGTTTGAGGATGATGACTATGCGCATACCCTCGCGGTCCGACTCGTCGTTGATGTACGATATACCCTCAATCTTCTTCTCGTTGATAAGGTCGGCAATCTTCTTAATCATCTCGGCCTTGTTCACCATGTAGGGTATCTCCGTTATTACTATGCACTCGCGCCCCGTCGCCGTATGTTCAATCTCGGTCTTCGCGCGCATAACCACGCGGCCACGTCCCGTGAGCAACGCCTCCTTGACGCCCTCGTATCCGTAGATTATACCTCCCGTGGGGAAGTCGGGGCCCTTGACATGGTCGAGAAGCTCCTCGCACTCCAAGTCGGGGTTGTCGATATATGCGCAGCAGGCATCTGCTACCTCCGAGAGGTTGTGGGGTGCCATATTTGTCGCCATACCTACGGCAATACCGCTTGCACCGTTTACCAGGAGCAATGGAATCTTCGTGGGAAGCACTGTGGGCTCTTTGAGGGTGTCGTCGAAGTTGAGTGTCCAGTCAATGGTCTCCTTCTCGATATCGGCCATCACCTCGTCGGTAATTTTCTGCATGCGTGCCTCGGTGTAACGCATCGCCGCGGGCGAGTCGCCATCCATAGAACCGAAGTTACCCTGACCCTCAACTAACGGATATCGCATCGACCAATCCTGTGCCATACGCACCATGGCCTCATATACCGAGCTGTCGCCGTGGGGGTGGAACTTACCGAGTACATCACCGACGATACGCGCACTTTTACGTGTGGGCTTGTCCGACGAGAGGTTCAACTCTGCGGCCATATCGTAGAGGATACGGCGGTGTACGGGCTTCAAGCCGTCACGCACATCGGGCAGCGCGCGCGACACAATCACCGACATCGAGTAGTCGATGTATGCCGCCTTCATCTGTTCTTCGAGGTTAACCTGAACTATGCGTCCTGTTAATCCTGTGTTGTTCTGCTCTTCTGTCATTGTATTGTAAGGTTAATTTGTATCGTTTTGCGAGCCTATATATTTATATATAATTGTGCAAATTTACGCTATATTTTCGATTTAGACAACTTTTGTGCTTAAAAAGTGGAGGTTGTATTCAATCTTTTTTTTGATTTATGCCCATAAAGGGTATTTTTAGCCCTTTTAAGCCCATTTGATATTTTTCTCGACGGGGGGACGAGAGGAGATGTGGTGCACGAAGTGGAAACCAAAAGGCGGGGAGCGCTCTACACGATGCGTTGTAAACGTTGCAAGCGCAGAGCCTTTTCCCTCTTATCTCATTGTCGCTAAAAAAAATCCTTTTTCGCTTGTAATTTTCAAAATTATGTATTATCTTTGTGATATCAAAATGATATTATTATATGTCGAACATAGAACGTATAAACTAAAACCTTAAAACTATGAAAAATTACACCTACTCCGGATGGAAGCTCAACGGTTTTGTTGCGTTGCTGCTCAACTTGGCGCTCTTTGTTGGTGCCGTATTATCGATTATCGAGCTTAGCAAAGATGCAGAGACCACAAACATCATTGCCATTGTTATACTTGTTGTGTGTCTTGTGTCGGCGATTGTGATGCTCTGCGGCTATGTCATGCTCGAACCCAATGAGTCGCGCGTGTTACTCTTCTTTGGTAACTACCGCGGCACCTTTTACAACAACGGCTTCTGGTGGATTAATCCCTTCATGACCGCGAAGAAACTCTCGATGCGCGCCCGTAACCTCAATGTTGACCCTATCAAGGTTAATGACAAGGCGGGTAACCCCATACTCATCGGCCTCGTGGTAGTGTGGAAGATTAAGAACGATGGTGCCTATAACGCGGTATTCGAGATTGATGCGCCTGTGGAGATTGGCGTGGTTAACTCAAATACCCGAATGAACGTTTTGGAGAACTTTGTGGCTGTGCAGAGCGACTCGGCACTGCGTCAGGTGGCAGGAATGTATGCCTACGATGAGAATACCAATGATGCTGAGGGTAAGGTTACATTGCGCTCGGGAGGCGAGGAGATTAACGACCGCCTCACTGAGGAGCTCAACGAGCGTCTCTCGATTGCCGGTATCGAAGTTATCGAGGCGCGCCTCAACTACTTGGCATATGCTCCCGAGATTGCCGCTGCCATGTTGCGCCGCCAGCAGGCCGATGCCATTATCTCGGCACGCGAGAAGATTGTTGAGGGTGCTGTATCTATGGTTAAGATAGCCCTCGAACGTCTCTCTACGGAGGAGGTTGTGGAGCTCGACGAGGAGCGCAAAGCGGCGATGGTTAGCAACCTTCTTGTGGTGCTGTGTGCCGATGAAGCGGCGCAGCCTGTGGTAAATACCGGAACGCTACATAACTAAACGTACTACCTATGGCTACGAAGGAGTCAACAACGCGCAGCTTTATTCTTCGCATTGACGGCGAGACCATGGAGGCCCTCGAAAGGGGGGCTGCCGACGAGTTTCGCTCGACAAATGGTCAGCTGCAATGGATAATTGCCGAGGCGTTACGTCGCAGTGGTCGTAAGCCTCGCGCAAGGCGTCATGCTGCGGAGCAGGAGGCACCAAAAGAGTAATAAGAATTAATTAAAGACTTATGAACGAAGATGTTATTGTATTGATTGTTGTGCCGATATTGTTGCTGTGTCTGGCTGTGGTAACGCTCATGGGCAGGGGCGACTGGATGATTTCGCCTATACGACGCATGAGTGCTGAGGAGCGTGCAAAGTATAACTTGGTGCGTGTGCGCGTGGTATCGGCGGTATTGCTGATATACATTGCAGTCGCATTACCTCTGTTATACTATCTTCAAGCCACCAAGTATGTTATGTTGGCAGTAATCATTCCTCCGGCGATACTGCACTTTATCCTCTTCTACACCTGGTGTAAGAGGTAGCGAAGCATCAACTTTTGGGGAGCTTTGCAGGCAGAAGACTATATTTTTATTCAACCTCATAACGAATCGGGGATGGCTAATTTGTTTTTTAGTCATCTCCATTTTGTTTTGTGCGGTATCGATTGTTCCAAAAAAATGTGTAACTTTACAGTTGAATCACCCCATTTCACTAACTATGCGTTGCTCCAAGTCCCTTCTATTGTTACTTCTGCTGCTCGTCGCACCTGTGTCGAGCCATGCGGCGTGTGTGCAGCATCGCCCCGAAAGCGGCAACGACAAACTCGTACTGTGGTATGACCGTGTGGCGCGGCAGTGGGAGGAGTGTTTGCCATTGGGCAATGGTAGCCTCGCCATGATGCCTTCGGGTGGTGTCGCGGTGGAGTATATAAGCCTCAACGAGGGTACTATGTGGAGCGGCGGTGTGCAACATACTGACAATGCTGAGGCTTTGGCGTCGCTACCGCGCATACGCGAGCTTCTTCTGGCGGGTGATAATCGAGGTGCCGAGGAGCTCATGTATCGACATTTCACCTGTTCGGGTGGAGGCTCCTCGTCGGCGGAGTATGGATGCTATCAGATGCTTGCTGATATGCGCGTTGAGACCTCGATTGAGGGTGCAGTCGAGCCTACGGAGTATCGTCGTGAGCTGCGTCTGCGCGATGCCGTTGCCACTACCCACTTCGAAGCCGCCGGCGTTACACACCATAGAGAGTATTTCACGTCGTTCAGCGATGATGTTGCCGTTGTGCGATATACCGCTACCAAACCTACTGATTATGAGATAACCCTTTCGCGCTCGGAGTGTGCCACCGTCTCGGCCGCCGATAACCATATTACCATCTATGGCTCGTTGTCGAGTGGCTCGGATGCCGAGGGTGTGAGCTATTATGCACGCCTGAGGGTCGATACCGACGGAGAGGTCTCTGCTGAAGGTGGCTCTTTGCGTATTGAAGGAGCTGCGATGCTCGATATGCGCCTCGCGGCAGCTACCACTTATGATACTATGATGCCCGAAACGGCGGTTTGTGGCGTGTTGAACTCCGTTGCCGATAAGGAGTTTGACGTGTTGAAAAGCGACCATATATTCACCTATCGAGCCCTCTTCGACCGCGTGGAGATAGACCTTGGCGAGCAGCGCCTCGATACTCCTACGGATTCTCGTCTCGCAGAGTATGCGGCTACGGGTGATGATGCACCATTTGCGGCACTATATGCGCAGTATGGTCGTTACTTATTGCTCTCATCGGCGTACAATGCGGTGCTGCCTCCCAACCTGCAAGGTATATGGGCTGCGGGGGTGTGGACGCCGTGGAATGGCGACATGCACCTAAATATCAACCAGCAGATGAACCATTGGCCCTTGGAGGTAGGTAATCTAGGTGAACTTATTGAGCCTCTGACGCGCTATGTGGAGCTATTGGCGCGCTCGGGTGAGCATACGGCACGCCACTTCTACGATGCCGAGGGGTGGTGTTCGCATATATTGGCCAATGCGTGGGGCTTTACCTCGCCCTCGGAGGACCCTTCGTGGGGAGCTACCAATACCTGTGGCGCATGGATATCGTTGCACCTCTGGGAACACTATCTATATACACGCGATGTAGAGTATTTGAAGAGGGCCTACCCGCTTATGCGTGGTGCGGCACAATTTCTTCGTTCTATACTTATCGAGTTACCGAGCGGAAAACTTGTTACTGCGCCCACAACGTCGCCTGAGAATGGCTTTTACCTCAATTCGGAGGATGCAGCTGCGGGTATAGTTACCCATGTGTGTATGGGCTCGACCATGGATAACCAGATTACTCGTGAGATATTCGGAGCTGTTGTTGCGGCATCTGAGATTTTGGGCTGCGATGAGACTCTTGCCGAGGAGCTACGTAGAGCCTCTCTACGTCTCGTGCCCACATCTATATCATCCGATGGCCGTATCATGGAGTGGATGGAGGAGTACGAAGAGGCAGAGCCTCAGCACCGCCATATATCGCACCTCTTTGGTCTCTATCCCGCAGCTCAGATTACGCGCTCCACGCCTGAGCTTATCGCAGCGGCACGACGTACGCTCGATGTGCGCGGCGATGCCGGTACAGGGTGGTCGCGCGCTTGGAAGATATGCTTCTGGGCACGTATAGGTGATGGCGACCGTGCTGAGCACCTCCTACGTTCACTCCTCGAACCTGCCATTGGTGAGGAGGGAGTGCATGGCGGTAGCTATCCTAATCTCTTTTGTGCGCATCCACCGTTCCAGATAGATGGTAATTTTGGTGGCGCGGCAGGCATTATGGAGATGCTCTTGCAGAGCCATGATGGTACTATCGCTCTTCTTCCTGCGCTTCCTGCAACGTGGGCGACAGGCTCGTTCAAGGGGCTCGCAGCGCGTGGTGGTGTGGTGGTTGATTGTCGTTGGACGGATGGTAGGGTGGTGAGTGCTTCGCTGTTGGCGCGTGAGGATTGTAGGGCTACTCTGCGCCTCCCTGATGGTACGTCTCGCAGTGTTGATTGCCGAGCCGGGGAGCGTGTAACGGTGGATTTAAGGTAGGTTTGCCGCAAGCGGAGATAATATTTTAGATTTTGGATTAAATTATAGTTGTAAAATTTTGGAGAAATAAAAAAAGTGTGTATATTTGCACACCGATTTGGAAACAAGTCGATATGGTGGATGTAGCTCAGTTGGTTAGAGTAGAGGATTGTGGTTCCTAAGGTCGTGGGTTCGAATCCCATCTTCCACCCAAACAAACGAAGCAAGAAGATGTCGAAAGGCATCTTCTTGTGTTTTATGCCTATGGTGCAAATTTATTTGCAGGCATGGGCATGAAAGACAAGAGGGGCTACGCAGTAGCATCTTGCGAAGTGAGTTTGGAAGTGCCCCCGCGGCGAGCGGTTGGGAAAGGCGTAAAGCGGAGCAGACTTGTCTGCGCAGTAGCCAATCTCATCTTCCACCCTGAAAACCTTGTAACAAGTAATTGTTATAAGTTTTTTTTTGTGTCTATACCTAACTTGTGTACCTTTTTGGGGTTTATTGCTACCTATTCTAAACAACCCTCAATAAGGAACAATAGGCCAAAAATATCGCGAATGAAGATAAAATAGTCCATTCTTATTACCTGTTATCTCAATATTTTTCTTTACCTTTGTCATAGTGCGTGTTGTGAGCAAAAATATAATTTTTGTAGTGTTGTAACGTTATATATTTTGACGATGCTATTTTACGAGTTGTCAACTTATTGTTGCAGATGGTTCATTATGGTTATAAAGTCGTTACTGCGGTATTAAGATTTTATTACATTTTCGACCAATTGTTGCATGACAGACTTCTCATTATTAGTTTTGCACGTGACCAATATCTAAAACCCAATGAAGAATAATAGACAATATAGAGGTTTGACCGATGCCGAGGTGCTCCAAAGTCGTGAGCAGCATGGCCAAAATATACTGACTCCCCCCGAACGTGAGTCGCTCCTGCGTAAGTTTTTGGCGAAGTTCAGCGACCCGCTCATACGTATAATCATGGTTGCAGGCATACTCTCGGTGGGTATTGCATGCTACGAATATTGGAGTTTAGACTACGATTGGCAAGTATTCTTTGAGCCTATCGGTATCTTTGTGGCTATACTCCTCGCCACGGGCTTCTCGTTCTACTTCGAGATGATTGCTGAGCGTGAGTTCTCGTTGCTCAATCAGGTAAACGACGATGAGCCGGTGCGCGTCATTCGTAACGGACACACCGTCGAGGTGCCCAAGCGCGATATCGTCGTGGGCGACATCGTGCTGCTATCTACGGGTGATGAGATACCTGCAGATGCCGAGTTACTCGATGCTGTGTCGTTGCACATCGACGAATCAACGCTCACGGGTGAGCCTATATGTAGCAAGACTACCATCGAGGCCGACTTCGATGTTGAGGCTACCTTCCCGTCAAACCACGTTATGCGTGGTACGAAGGTTATGGAGGGACATGGCGTCGCGCGTGTCTTTGCTGTGGGCGACAGCACCGAGAATGGCAAGGTGTTCGAGGCGGCGCAAATTGATGATAGTATAAAGACTCCCCTCAATGAGCAGCTCGATGGTCTCAGCGGTAAGATTACTATGCTCAGTTATCTCTTTGCCGCGATGGTCATCGTGGGGCGCTTCTTGGTCTTCTTCGAATGGAATGTATTGGCGCTAATGCTGGTGCTGCCTACCGCGCTTCTCTGCTATCTCGCTGTACGCAAGTTTAAGAATTATAGCACGTTGCGCTGCGGCGTGATAATCGTCGCCTTCTTTGCGGTAATAATGGCGATGATATGGGCAATATTCGAGATGTTGCACCCCGATATGCATATCGCCGAGCTCTTCGCCTACACCATGCAGACGTTGATGATTGCCGTTACGCTCATCGTTGTTGCCGTTCCCGAGGGTCTGCCTATGGCGGTGACGTTGAGCCTCGCATATAGCATGCGCCGCATGCTCTCGACTAATAATCTTGTGCGCCGTATGCACGCCTGCGAGACTATGGGTGCTACGACAGTGATATGCACCGATAAGACGGGTACGCTCACCTGCAACCGTATGCGCGTACATGAGACTTGTCTCTATGCTCTTGCCGACCAGCAGCTGACGCATGATGCTGTGGGCCACTACATAGCCGAAGGCATGGCAGTAAACTCCACTGCCTCGCTCGACATGTCGAATGAAGAGGATATCAAGCCCTTGGGTAACCCCACAGAGGGTGCGTTGCTCATGTGGCTCTATGAGAATGGTGTGGACTATGTCGCATTGAAGGCGGCCGCATCACCCATTGAGGAGCTGCCCTTCTCTACGGAGCGTAAGTATATGGCTACGGTGGTGCGCTCTGCAACGGGCGAGAGGGTACTCTACGTTAAGGGTGCTCCCGAGATTATACACTCTATGTGTCGCACGACGGCTGCCGACGTTGATAAGAGTGTCATCGATGCTCAGCTATTGAAGTATCAGGCGCAGGCTATGCGTACCTTGGGTTTTGCCTATCAGGTGCTCGCCGATGACGATGTGGCGATAGCGGATGGCAGAGTTGTAGCAGACAATATGACCTTTATGGGTATTGTTGCCATCTCTGACCCTGTGCGCGATGATGTGCCCATGGCTGTTGCCGAGTGTCTGCGAGCCGGCATTGCGGTTAAGATTGTTACGGGCGACACGGTGGGTACTGCCAAGGAGATAGGCCGACAGATAGGCCTTTGGACAGATGATGACGATGATAGTTCGATAATCACAGGCCCCGAGTTTGCGGAGCTTAGCGATGAGGCTCTCTATGAACGTGTCCTCGACCTCAAAATCATAGCTCGTGCCCGACCTCTGGATAAGAAACGTCTGGTTGAGGCTCTGCAACGCCACAACCACGTGGTCTCGGTTACGGGTGATGGTACGAACGATGCCCCTGCGCTCCGTACTGCGCATGTAGGCCTCTCGATGGGCGATGGTACGTCGGTAGCGAAGGAGGCGAGCGATATCACCATCATCGACAACTCGTTCAGCAGCATTGGACGTGCCGTTATGTGGGGACGCTCGTTGTATAAAAATATTCAGCGCTTCCTGCTCTTCCAGCTCACGGTCAATGTGGCGGCATGCTTCATAGTGCTTCTCGGCGCGTTTATGGGTGTCGAGTCTCCGCTTACCGTTACGCAAATGCTGTGGATAAACCTCATCATGGATACCTTTGGAGCCATGGCCTTGGCGTCGTTGCCCCCGTCGAAGGATGTTATGGCCGATGCGCCGCGAGACCGTAACGCCTTTATCATCGACCGTGGTATGATGCGTGTGGTTGTCGGCATGGGTCTCTTCTTCGTTGCTCTTATCCTCGGCTTCCTCTATATCTTCCGTTATGCCGATGTATGCTCTGTTGGCGACCTGCTCACTCTCGAACTCGGTGAGGCGGGCGTCGTTACGCGCTACGAGCAGACGTTGCTCTTCTCAATCTTCGTGTGGGCGCACTTCTGGAATATGTTCAACGCCCGCTCCTATGCTACGGGTCGCAGCTTCTTGCAGTTGAAGCATGGCAAGGGCTTTATGGCTATCGTGGGTGTTATTGTGCTGGGTCAGATTATCATCGTCGAGCTGCTCTATAATTTCTTTAATGTCGAACCGATGTTCCACACCGAGGATTGGCGCTTCAATTGCGACGGATTTGTGGATTGGATAACGATTGTTGGTGCTACATCGTTGGTGCTGTGGGTGCGTGAGGCATGGTCGGCGTTGCGACGACGCGTGAGATAACTAAAACCGAACCTATATGAAGATTACCTATTTTGCAACTATTGTCAGCATAGCGCTTCTATGCTCCTCATGTGGTGGCTCAAATGCGAGTGCCAAGGATGATGGTGCCGACCAAGTGCAGCAAGAGGTTGTTGCTCCTGAGGGTGTTGATGAGCCCATGCCGCGAGCCACAACATTACCCTACGAGATTCCCGTGTGGCAAACCGAGGTCGAGGAGATACGTCTCGACCGTAAGGGCTACTCGCTGTCGTATAACCCCGAGGAGCTTATACCTCACTGGGTGGCATGGGAGCTCAATAGCGAGAAACTCGTCGAGCGCGAGAGTCGTAGCGATAACTTCGCTCCCGACCCTGATCTCGACCCACGCGCGGCCGTTACAACCTACGAGTATAAGGGTAGTGGCTGGGATCGTGGCCACATGTGCCCCGCGGGTGATAACAGATGGCATTGGAAGGCTATGGACGAGAGCTTCTATATGACCAATATCTGCCCTCAGAGCGGCTCGCTCAACCGTGGCGATTGGAAGGAGTTGGAGGAGGCATGCCGCCGCTGGGCTGCCGAAGAACCGGTATATATCGTCTGTGGCCCTATTCTCTACGATACGCCTAAGTATGGCTATATAGGCCACGAACTCGATATACGCATCCCTGATGCCTTCTTCAAGGTTGTGCTCACGGGGTTGCAGAGCGGCAAGCCTCGTGCCATAGGCTTTATATATAAGAATGAGACGTGTAACAACCCTATGGGTAAGTATGTCAACACTATCGACCAGGTGGAGCGCATCACGCAGCTCGACTTCTTCTCAGCTATGGACGACGATGTAGAGCGTAGGGTAGAGGCGGAGTGCGACCTTACACTGTGGCGGTAGTATGTAACTAACGAAAAGCGGATAGTTGATTTTCCTTTTTGGTCAAGTCCTATCGTTACGTGCTTATCTGATTTTTGCTATGGGTATATCCTCCCAGCGCGTCGTGTAGCGTGGTGAGCGATGTTCGCTGTTGGACTTTATGGCGTTTAGTCCCTGTGAGGCGACAACTATGGTGTTGTCTCCCGATGTGCGGTTTATGCTATCTATGGTCTGCATCAGACGTCGGTGCTGTTCCTGCTCTGCATCGTTGAACATCGAGCGCATGGTGCCCTCCATAGCCGTTATCTGCGAGGCTATGACCCCTGCACGTTTATATCCGTTTCCTCCGACAAATATCTCGCGTACAGCCTCGCGCGCAGCATGCACAATCAGTAGCGTGCTGTTTGTCGGCTCGGTGAAGGGTATTAGAATGTTGCCATACTGCTGCACTTCGTCGCTACGAAAACGATTTGTGGCGGCAAAGATGGTTATCTGTCTGCATAGCGAGTTCTGCTCGCGCAGCTTCTCGGCAGTGAGCGCCGCAAACTTGGCAATCTGCTCTGTGAGTTCGCGTAGGTCGTATATCTCGGTCGAAAAGCTGCGAG
Organism: Alistipes sp.; assembly: GCA_045603045.1. GTDB lineage: Bacteria > Bacteroidota > Bacteroidia > Bacteroidales > Rikenellaceae > Alistipes. Next base: position 33,749 of record JAZULJ010000039.1, on the reverse strand, counting down.
AGTTGCATATCGACTGCTTGGGCTGTACTATGTGCTCGAACTCTACCGAGGGTATGCCTTGCAGTTCGCGCCACGTGCGCACGCCGGTTATGCCCATGCGCTTGCGCACCCACTCTTCCGTAAGACATCGAAAGTCGTAGGCTGTCGCGATGCCCATCTCTTTTAGGCGTGGTGCGTGGCGGCGCCCTATACCCCACACCTCCTCTATGGGGTACTTGCGCAGCACCTTCTCTATATCCTGTGGACGATGCATAAAACACCCTCCGCGCAACTTGTGGTACTGCTTACACAACTTAGAGGCTATCTTGGCGAGGGTCTTGGTGGGTGCCACACCCACCGATACAGGTATTCCGGTCAGGCGCCGACACTCGTGCGAGAGGGTCTTGGCGAAGGCGTCGAGGTCGTTGTGCTCCATGCCGCGCAGGTCGAGAAAGGCCTCATCTATGGAGTACACCTCGATATGTGGTGCATGGTCGCGCAGCACCGCGCGTACACGTTGTGAGAAGTCGGCATATAGCGGCATGTTGCCCGAGAAGATGGTGATGTTGTGCTGCTGCACGAGGCTGCGAATTTTGAATAGCGGGTCGCCCATCTTTATACCGAGAGCCTTTGCCTCGTTGGAGCGCGCAATGGCACATCCGTCATTGTTCGAGAGTACGATGACGGGCTTATTCTCCAAGTCGGGGCGGAAGACACGCTCACACGACACGAAGAAGTTGTTGCAGTCGGCAAGGGCAAACATAGGTGCGGGTTATGCCTTTTTTATAATGTATGTAACCACACCCCAGATAGTAAATTGATTATCGGGAGTGATGTGTATGGGGCGAAACTTGGGGTTTGCCGCGATGAGTGTTATGCGGTTGCCATGCTTCTCGATGCGCTTCACGGTGAACTCGCCGTCTATGAAGCATATGGCAGAGCATCCGTTGTAGGGCTCTACACTGCGGTCAACGATTATTATGTCGCCCTCGTCCATGTCGGCTTCGACCATCGACGTACCACCTATGCGGAAGAAGAAGGTGGATGCGGGGTGGCGCACAAGGAGGCGCACTAAGTCGAGCTTCTCGCGGGGCTCCTCGTCTGCGGGCGACGGAAATCCTGCGCGCACCTCGCCGAGCATGTCGGCCTCGATGGGTGCTATATCTTCAATGGGGTATGGTCTCATTACTCGGATAGTTATCGTTTGATGACAAAGGTACGAATATCGCACGAACATACAATGTGCCGAGCGAAAAAAAAGCAGCCTAAAAAGAGTTCGATGGGCTGAAATTTTGGTAAAATGCAGTATATTTGCACTATGTCAGTGTGCATAATGACTCTTAAATTATAATACGATGATTGAGAATACGTCCACGGAGCATATCACAGATATCGTTGCTCGCCAACGCCATTTCTTTGCTACGCACCAAACGCTACCCATAGAATATCGCCTCGCGATGTTACGCCGTCTGCGTGAGGGTATCCTGCGCCATGAGGAGGCACTGTGTCGTGCTCTCTATGACGACCTGCATAAGTCCTACGAGGAGGCATACCTCACCGAGATAAGCATCCTTCTCGGTGAGATTGATAACTTCTTGAAGCACCTCGTTGCTTGGGCGGCACCCTCGAAGAAGAAGACGCCGCTGAAACTCTTTCCGTCGCGTAGTGCTATTATCACAGAGCCTCTCGGCGTCGCCCTTATCATTGCACCCTGGAACTATCCCGTGCAGCTGCTGTTAAACCCTCTTGTCGGAGCCCTCGCTGCGGGGTGTACCGCAGTGTTGAAACCCTCGCCCTATGTGCCGAATGTGGCCCGCGCAATAGAGATGCTCGTTCGTGAACTCTTCGACGAGGAGTATGTCGCCGTGGTGCAGGGTAATAGAGATGTGAATACTGTACTCTTGCAGCAACGCTACGATATAATCTTCTTTACAGGCTCTCCGGCCTTGGGGCGTGTTGTCATGCGCGCCGCTGCCGAGCATCTTACCCCCGTGGTCCTCGAACTCGGCGGCAAGAGTCCCGTGGTCGTTGACCGCACTGCTGATGTCAGGCTTGCTGCGCGACGTGTGGCATGGGGTAAGACGCTCAATGCCGGACAGACGTGCATCGCCCCCGACTATGTGCTCATACACCCCGAGGTTAAGGAGCGCTTCGTTACGGCCTTCGCCGAGGCCGTGCGCGCAATGCATGGCCGGGATGTGCGTATGAGTAAACACTATGTGCGCATAGTGTCGGATGCCGCCTTTGAACGTATTAGTGGGTATATCGCCGAGGGGCGTGTATGCTTTGGTGGTCGGGTAGTGGCCGAAGAGAGGTATATCGAGCCTACGCTCCTCGATGATGTCGCCACGAATAGCGCCGTTATGACTACCGAGATTTTCGGCCCTGTGCTTCCTATGGTCGAAGTCTCAAATATCGATGATGCCGTGCGCTTCATCAACTCGCGCGAGAAGCCCTTGGCGCTCTATGTCTTTGCTGCGGAGCGTGAGGCACGCCGCGTCGTGGAGCTTACATCGTCGGGTGGTGCCTGTATCAACGATACCATCATGCATATTGCCAACGAGTATCTCCCCTTCGGCGGTGTCGGTAACTCGGGCATGGGACGCTACCATGGTCGCGATAGCCTCTACACTTTTTCACATCGCCGCTCGGTACTTGCTACGCCAACGTGGATAGATACCCCCTTCCGTTATATGCCCTATAAGTGGTTTAAGCGTATAAAGAGGTTGCTGTGATTTAGAGAGGTTGGAGATTAAGATATTGGTGCGGGTAACTTCCTCCCAAGCGCTAAATTCCGGTACACCTCATCTCAGCCATAACAAAAAAGGTTGTCGCGAGACAACCTTTTTTTGTTTTATCGTTCTATCTCTTGCGTTTAGTTCTTGCCGAGTACCATGCGCTCAATCTCCTCAATTTGTGCCTTGAACTGCTTGTCGGTGTCAATCATGTCGGCAACAGCCTTGCAGCTATGGAGTACCGTGGCGTGGTTGCGACCACCGATAGCCGAGCCAATAACCGTAAGCGGGGCCTTCGTGTGCTGCTTCGAGAGGTACATGGCAACTTGGCGTGCCTGCGCAACATCGCGTGTACGTTTTGCCGAATTGAAGGTGTCGAGCTCGATGTTGAAGTAGTCGCACACAACCTTCACGATATGGTCGATGGTAATCTCGCGCTGTGTGAGCTTTACATATACCTTCAAGATATCCTTTGCCAGCGATATGGTAATCTTGCGGCCGAGGAACGAGGCGTTGGCAATAAGCGACGACAGAGCGCCCTCAATCTCGCGCACATTGGCCGAGATATTCTCTGCGAGGTAGGTAACAACATCCTCAGGGATATTGACGCCGAGGCGCTGTGCCTTAGCACGAATAATCTTAACTTTGGTCTGATAGTCGGGTACGCTGAGGTATGCCGAGAGACCCCACTTGAAGCGTGTTAGCAGGCGCTGCTCTATATCTTTGAGCTCCACGGGCGGCTTATCCGACGTAAGGATGAGCTGCTTGCCGGCAAGCTGCAAGTGGTTAAAGATGTTGAAGAAGGCATTCTGAGTACCTGTCTTACCCGTAAGCTCCTGAATATCGTCGATGATAAGCACGTCGATAGTCTGGTAGAAGTGGATGAAGTCGGTAATCTCCCCATTCTTATATGCTGTCTGGAACTGCGCCTGGAACTTATTCATCGAGACGTAGAGCACCTGTAATTCGGGATGACGCTGACGCACCTCGTGGCCTATGGCCTGCACGATGTGGGTCTTGCCCAGACCCGAGTCGCCATAGATGTAGAGCGGGTTGAAGGCGTTGTTGCCGGGAGATACTGCCACAGCCATACCTGCCGAGCGTGCTAAGCGGTTGCACTCACCCTCGATGTGGTTGTCGAAGGTGTAGTTGAGGTTGAGCTGAGGGTCAATAATCATGCGACGAAGCCCGGGGATAGCAAAAGGATTCTTAATTACTGCTGTATCTATGGGCTGTGTGAACTGCGGCACGGAAATAGTGTCGGTCTTCACTGTGGGCTGCTGTGTGGCGCGGGGCACGGCATAGTGTAGCTGTGTCTCGGCACCATACAACTCCGAGATGATGGGCATCAAGTAGCGCAAGTAACGCTTCTCGATGCTGGCGATGAAACTCTCATTGGGTACGCGCAGACGCAGATTGGCGCCATCGAAGCCGATGGGCCAGATAGGTTTGAACCACTTGACAAACTCCTCCTCGGTAATCGAGAGGCGGAGACGGTCAAGGCAGTCCTGCCATACTTCGTTATATGCCTGCGTTTGTTGCATCGTATCTCAAAAAAAAGTGTTATCTTGCGCTTGAAAAGAGGCGATATATCCCCCTGAAACAGTTGTCTATATTCTGTTTCAACGTGTTATAAAAATTACCTTCTTTTCTGCTTAAACTGCCCTCGATTTGCTCGTCGCAATAAGAGCGTTTTGACAATGCAAATATGTGGATAATTTTATTAAAATATTCTTAAAAAAGAGTTGCAAAATTCGATTTTTTTAATATGGCCCAAGTGCCCCAATTTCACTTCGATTTTTTAACGTGCTGATATGCAATATATGAAGAAAAATTTGTATATTTGCATATCGGAAATCTTGTTCGAAGAAATATAAATCATAAATAAAACCTATACTATTATGACAAACGATTTGGATAAGCAGGTATTGTCGAGAGCGCAAGCATGGCTCGATGGCGATTACGATGAGGCGACCAAAGCTGAGGTGCGCCTTTTGATGGAAACCAATCATAATGAGTTGGTTGAGAGCTTCTACAAGGATCTCGAATTTGGTACCGGTGGCTTGCGTGGCATTATGGGCGTGGGCACCAATCGCATGAATATCTACACCGTAGGTGCTGCTACACAGGGTCTTGCTAACTACCTCAAACGTAACTTCGCGGGCGAGCAGATTAAGGTGGCTATATCGCACGACAGCCGCAACAACTCGCGCATGTTTGCCGAGCGTGTTGCCGACATCTTTGCCTCTAACGGTTTTATCGTATATCTGTTCGATGCTCTGCGTCCCACACCCGAGCTCAGCTTCGCTATTCGCGAGCTTGGCTGCCAGTCGGGAGTTATGGTTACAGCGTCGCACAACCCTAAGGAGTACAACGGCTACAAGGCATACTGGAACGACGGCTCACAGGTTACCTCTCCCCACGATGTTAACATCATCGAGGAGGTGCTCAAAGTTACCGAGACCTCACAGGTGCTCACGGGTAAGAACCCCGAGAATATAAACATTCTCGGCGAGGAGTTCGACAAGCGCTACCTTGCCGCTATCAAGGAGCTATCACTCTCGCCCGAGGCTGTGGCCAAGCATAACGACATGAAGATTGTCTATACACCTCTGCACGGTGCGGGTGTTAAGCTTGTGCCGGCATCGCTGCGTAACTATGGCTTCAACAATATTATATGTGTAGAGGAGCAAATGATACTCGATGGTAACTTCCCCACCGTGGCATCGCCCAACCCCGAGGAGCGCAAGACTATGGCTATGGCCATCGAGCGTGCCCAGAAGGAGGGTGCCGACTTTGCTATGGCTACCGACCCCGACGCTGACCGTCTCGGTGTGGCGCTGCGCACAGGTTCGGGCGACTATGTGTTGCTGAACGGCAACCAGACACTCGTGCTGCTGATGAGCTATCAGCTTACACGCTGGGCAGAGCTTGGTAAAATTACGGGTAAGGAGTTTGTTGTGAAGACCATCGTAACCTCTATGATGCCCGATGCTATTGCCGAGCACTACGGCGTTAAGTGCTACAACTGTCTGACAGGCTTCAAGTATATCGCCAAGATTATCCGCGAGCAGGAGGGTAAGACTAAGTATATCGGTGGTGGCGAGGAGTCATTCGGCTACCTCCCCGGCGACTTCGTGCGCGATAAGGATGGTGTAGCAGCCATCACGCTCGTTGCCGAGGCTGCGGCATGGGCACGCGAGACCATGGGTATCACACTCTACGAGTGGTTGCAGCAGCTCTATGTTAAGTATGGCTTCTTCCGTGAGGGCCTCGTCAATGTTGTTCGCAAGGGTAAGGATGGTGCTGCCGAGATTCAGCAGATGATGGTTGACTATCGCCAGAATCCTCCCCGTTCAATACTCGGCTCTCCTGTGGCCAAGATATACGACTATAAGACCTTGGAGGTGCTCGACGTTAAGACGGGCGTTAAGTCTCCGATTGAGGGTGTCGATGATAAGAGCAATGTGTTGCAGTGGCTCACAGAGGATGGCACGAAGGTATCAGTACGTCCCTCGGGTACCGAACCTAAGATTAAGTTCTACTTCGGCGTTAAGGCACCGCTTGCAAGTGTCGATAAGTTCGATGAAGTGCAGGCAGCTCTCGACAAGAAGATTGAGGATATTAAGGCCGAGCTCCAACTAATTTAGCGTGATAAGGGGTCATTCTCGGCCTCTCAATCATTGGGCTGAATGGAATGTACGTCAAGTACTATCCATTCAGCCCAATTTCATATTGTTTTTCTTGTGATAAGGGGCCATCTTCGGCCCCAAGCTCATTGTCCCGAATGAGGATGTACGCAAAGTACACCCCCATCCGTGTCAATTTCGACTTGGCACCAAATCTAACCCCTTCTGACAAGAAATTGAGCGCTGATTAATGGCGTGGGTCTGTGGGGAGAGTACAGAGTGCAGAGTACAGAGTACAGATGAAAGATAGTTGGTTGGGAGCGTGGTTGATAGTTTAATAAGCCCTATGTACCCCTTATACCCTATGTACCCCTCGTACCCCTTTTATCCCTCGCGCAAAATTGGGGTCTGAGGTAGATTAAGGATATTAATGAAATTAAGGAGTTTAAGGATATATTACCACTTATCCCTAAACTCCCTGAACCTCCTAAACTCCTCAGAGTTACTTTATCCCCTATATTTATTGATTCTTTTCGTTCTAACTCTGTGATAGCAGAATACGTGCTTGACGTCGTGCAGCCTCGGTAATCTCGCTGCCCGAGAGCATCTTGGCTATCTCGTCCACACGCTCAGCCTTGCTTAGACGACGTATGTTACTCATGCCCTCGCTCTTATATACCACGAAGTGTGCGCCGCTCTTGGATGCAACCTGCGGGAGGTGGGTAATGTCTATTACCTGCATCATATCGGCAAGTGACGATATAATGTCGCCCATGGCGTCGGCTATGCGGCCCGATACGCCGGTGTCAATCTCGTCAAATATGACTGTCGGCAACTCCATTCTCTCTGCTAAGAGAGCCTTTATGGTGAGCATTACGCGCGAGAGCTCGCCACCCGATGCTACTCGCTCTATGGGTGCAGGCTTCGCGGTGCGGTTTGCTGTGAACAGGAAGGCGATGCTATCGCATCCCGTGGGCGTAAACTGCTCGGTAGCTGTAATCTCGACTACGAACTGTGCATCCTCGATGCCGAGGCGTACAAGCATATCCACGATTCTCTGCTCGAACGATGCGCACACGCCACGACGTGCCTCAGTGAGGCGCTTTGCGGCCTCGTGGCAGTCGTGCTCAACAGTCGTTATGCGCTCCTCCAACTCGCGAAGTGCTGTGTCGCTATTGTCTATTGTGGCGAGGCGTGCCTCAAACTCTGCGGCTTTATGCAGCAAGTCATCGTAGGTCTCTGCGCGGTGTTTCATTTCGAGAGAGTATATGGTGTTGAGTCGCTCGCTGAGACGTTGTAGTTTCTCGGGGTCAGCATCTATGGCTTCCATATCGGAGGCTGCCGTTGCGCTTATGTCTTTGAGCTCCTCGACAACTGAGCGAAGACGCTCGGCAAGTGTTACACCTGCGGGGTACTTCTCGGCTAATGCACGTAGTTCCTTGGCTGTCTGTGAGAGTGTTACGAGTGAGCCATGCTCCTCGTCATCGAGCGCGTTGCGCAGCATGCCGAGGGTCTCGGTGATGCGGTCGGCACTCTCCAACGTGGCGAGTGTCTGTTCCGTCGTCGCCTGCTCATCCACTTTGAGCTTCGCGGCGCGTAGCTCCTCGATAGTGTATCGCAGCCACTCCTCATCCTTGCGTGCCGCCTCCATCTCGCTCTTCATGCGTCGATGTTCAGCGCGTAGCACCGTGAGAGCGTTCAAATGAGCGGTATATCGGTTTAGAAGGTCGGCATTGCCACCCAACGTATCGAGGATGAGTGTACGGTACTGCTCCGATGATAGTATCAGGTTCTGGTGCTGTGAGTGGATATCTACGAGGTGTGTGCCAAGCTCTTTGAGTGTGGTCAACGGCACGGGCATATCGCCCACGAAGGCGCGGCTCTTGCCCGCGGGGGTGATGATGCGACGTATGGTCGTCTGCGGCTCGTAGTCGAGGTCGTTCTCTTCGAAGAAGCTCTCCAACCCCAAACCCTCAATGTCGAACTGTGCTTCGATGACGCAGTTGCGCGTGAGGTCCTTGATGGCCTGACCCTCATTCTTGGCCCCAAGCAGCAGACCTAATGCGCCGAGCAGAATGGACTTACCTGCACCTGTCTCACCGGTGATGATATTCAGATGCTCGTCCCACTCTACGTGCAACGACTCTATGAGTACGTAGTTCTCTATCGTTATGCTTCTTAGCATGGTCTGCGCGGTTAATATGCTATGTTTTACTTTGTGAGTGCCTCAATCTTATCGACGATAATTTCCGCTACCTCGCGCTTGCTCATCAGTGGGTGTTCGGTGCGTCCCTCACGGTCGATGAGTGTTATCTTGTTGGTGTCGCCACGAAAGCCGGCACCGGCATCGCGCAGCGAGTTAAGTACCACAAAGTCGAAGTTCTTGCGCTGCAACTTACCCTCGGCATTAGCCTCCTCGTTGTCTGTTTCGAGGGCAAACCCCACAAGGATACGATTAGACTTGTTCTTACCCAGTTCCTTGGCTATGTCCTTCGTACGACGTAGGGCTATGTACATGTCGTCATCCGACTTTTTGAGCTTATGGTCGGCAACAGTTGTGGGGGTGTAGTCCGCTACGGCGGCACACATAACGCCACCATCGGCATTGCTCCACTCCCTCACGGCTGCCTGATACATATCCTCTGCCGAGAGGACGTCGATGCGCTCCACGCCTGCGGGACAGACGAGGGCTGTACGGCCACTTATGAGCTTCACTGCGGCACCGCGCTTTGCGAGCTCCTCGGCAATGGCGTAGCCCATCTTTCCCGACGAGTGGTTGGTGATGAAGCGCACGGGGTCGATAGCCTCTATTGTAGCACCTGCGGTAACAATATATCGCTTAGCTGAGAGGCTCTTTTTTTTTTCGTCGAGGAGTGCTACCACCTCGGCTACAATCTCCTCGGGCTCGGCCATGCGCCCCTTGCCTACAAGACCACTTGCCAACTCGCCCGTCTTGGGCTCTATGACTGCCACGCCGCGCTCACGCAATGTTGCGAGGTTCTGCTGTGTGGTTATGTGTTGGTACATATCGAGGTCCATGGCGGGTGCTACGGCTACCTTCGAGCGTGCCGAGAGGTAGGTTGTGAGCAGTAGGTTGTCGGCGATGCCTGTGGTCATCTTGGCCAGTGTATTCGCCGTGGTGGGTGCTATGAGCAGGAGGTCTGCCCACTCGCCGAGCGACACATGCGAGTTCCACTCGCCATTCTCGGGGTTGAAGAACTCCACGAGAATAGGGTGCTTCGATAGTGTTGCCATCGTCAGTGGCGTGATGAACTGCTTGGCCAGAGGTGTCATGATGACGCGAACGTCGGCACCCTCCTTGACCAAAAGACGACAAAGCATAGCCGCCTTGTAAGCTGCTATGCTGCCGGTTATTCCCAGGATGATGTTTTTACCTTTAAGTAACATATCACGTTGGGTTGTTGTGCGCTACGTTGTGATGCGCTGTGTTACGAATTATTACTTCTCTGCGCCGTGGCGGAAATATACCTCGCCGTCGAGGAACTCCTCGGTAGCGATTATTGCGGGCTTGGGAAGACGCTCGTAGAAGCGCGAAATCTCAATCTGCTCACGGTTCTCGAAGGTCTCTTCTGCCGAGTTGTCGGTGGGCGACGAGAAGTCGGCGAGCTTGCGGTTAAGCTCTGTTTTAAGCTCCGTTGCAATCTGGTTTGCACGACGTGCGATGATGTTGATGCTCTCGTAGATGTTACCTGTGGGAGCGTCCAAATCCACCAACTTGCGTGTGATGGTGTTGCTGGGGATGTTCTTCTTAATTTCCATGTGTATAGATTGTTGTTATTTTTGTTCCTTGTCTATTTTATTCTCTGTACTCTGTTCTCTGTACTCTGTACTCTGTACTCTGTACTCTGTCTTACAACGCCTCTTGTGTTGTGCGGTTCTTGTCGATGAAGTTGCGGGCGTCGCGTGCCATGCGTTCTAACTCTTTTGTGTGCGACGACTCGGGGTATTCGCTGATGAACGAGTAGTAGTAGTCGAGCATTGCGAGGTATCTGTCGAGCTGCTTTGTCTCAATGGAGTTTGAGGCGAGGCGGTATGCCGATACCGTTGTGTAGTACATCATCTCTTCGGTGTGCGGTGAGTCGGGATAGCGCTTCATGGCGTTCTTGAAGGCTACAATTGCCGACTTGTAGCGACCTATCTTGTAGTAGGTGTATGCATTGAGGTAGCTCTTCTCTTGGAGGCGTGCTGCGAGCTCGTCGAGCATCTCCTGGAATTGGGGTATCTTCTCCGACTCGGGGTAGCGCGATATGAACTCCGTGATGGCGATTATGGCCTGCGTAGTTACCGACTGGTCGCGCTCAGGACCCGGCGACATGAAGTAGTAGCATAGGGCGTACATACCCTCGGCATCCTCGATAAAGGGGCTACGGCTAAACTTGTGGCGGTAGTTGTCGAGGAGCATCGATGCTTCGTCCCATTTGTGCTCTTTGAACTTGCAACGTGCGTTGTAGAACGATAGCGAGTCCTCGCGGGGTGAGCCCTGATATATGTGTCGGCAGGCCTCGAAGAGGTCAGATGCCTGGCTCCACTTCTCGCGCTCGTAGAGGTCCAATGCCTGCTCGTAGGCGTACTGAGGGTCGCCACTCTTTATGGCTTTGTTCACTACGCTGCACGATACTACGCCTAAAAGTGCGATGAGTGCCGCTACGATATATCCGAAATTACGCTTCATTGACTCAATCTTTCTTACTGCGCACTGCACAAAGAGTGCATTAAGCGCACAAAGTTAAACATAATTTTTCGAATAAACGCAATTCGAGAATAATTATTATATAATTATTGCGATTAAAGGTGGTATTGAGGCGGTGGATATTAGTCCTGCTGAGGGTGGAGCAAAAAAAATAGCACCCCGTGTGGAGTGCTATTCGTATAGCGTGTATCGCAATTACTCGGCAACAACCGAGAACTTGATAGTAGCCTTAACCTCGCGGTGCAACTTGGCAACTGCCTCAAATTCACCGAGGGTCTTAACTGCATCAACAGTGATGTTCTTGCGGACAACCTCTACGCCCTTCTCTGCCAAAGCAGCTGCAAGGTCAGCAGCGGTAACAGAACCGAAGATTTTCTCCTCCTCAGCCTTAACAGCCACTGAGAGGTGCAAGTTTGCGATAGTCTCAGCCAAAGCCTGAGCGTCAGCAAGAATCTTAGCATCCTTGTGAGCGCGCTGACGAAGGTTCTCAGCGAGTACCTTCTTTGCAGAAGCGGTGGCAGCCTTAGCGAAACCCTGAGGAATCAAGTAGTTGTTGGCATAGCCGGGGCGAACGTTAACGATGTCGTTTGCGTAGCCCAAGTTCTCTACGTCTTTGATAAGAATTACTTCCATATTTCTCTCCTCCTCAATTAATTATTTCATACAATCGGTTACGAAAGGCAGAATAGCGAGGTGACGTGCGCGCTTAACAGCCTGAGCCACCTTCTTCTGGAACTTCTGTGAAGTACCGGTGAGACGACGGGGCAAAATCTTACCCTGCTCGTTGAGGAACTTCTTCAAGAACTCGCCGTCCTTATAATCTACGTACTTGATGCCGAGCTTCTTAAAGCGGCAGTACTTCTTCTTCTTTACATCTACTGATACGGGGTTGAGATAACGAATCTCAGATGCACCCTGCTGTGTATTCTCTGCCATGATTACTCCTCCTGTGATTTGTTAGCAAGCTTAGCGCGACGCTTCTGAGAGTACTCAACAGCGAACTTGTCCTGCTTGAAGGTTAAGAAACGAATGATGCGCTCATCGCGACGATACTGAGTCTCGAGAGTGTTGATGATTGAGCCCTCACCGGTGAACTCTACAAGGAAGTAGAAACCGGTGGTCTTCTTCTGAATAGGATACGCGAGCTTCTTCAAGCCCCAGTTCTCGAAATTCACAATCTGACCGCCGTTCTCGGTGATTACGCCCTGGAATTTGTCAGCAACCTCCTTTACCTGTGCATCCGAAAGGACGGGAGTGACAATGAAAACGGTTTCGTAATTGTTCATACGTTTAATAAATTAGTTAATGTTTAGTGCATAAAGCGGTGCAAAGGTAACAATATTTTTTTATTCTGCAAATAGTGTGTTACTTTTTTGCGCTGTGCAAGAGGCTATTATTTGATAATAATAGTGTTGAGCACCCCTTTAAGCCAACATTTTACTCATCTACCGGTTCGAAAACCTCCTTTGTTAAACCGCACCATGGGCACGTCCAGTCGTCGGGTAGCGTCTCGAAGGGGCTGCCCGGGTCGATGCCATTTTCGGGGTCGCCCTTTGCCGGGTCATAGATATAGTCGCAGGCGGTGCAGAAGTACTTTTTCATAGGTCGATAGTTTAGTTGTTAAGCCATATATATAAATTAAGGTATGTTGCCAGCGTGAGCCATGCTAAGTAGGGTAGCATCAGAAGCGATGCAAGCCTGTTTGCACGCCATGCAAGGATGGTATAGGTGAGCACCGCCACGTCGAGGAAGATGATGACGACAAGTCCCGAGATTGGCGACTGCTGTGTGAAAAACATCGGGCTCCACAGGAAGTTCAGCGTAAGTTGCAGCAACCATAGCCCGAGAAAGCCTCTATGCCCCTTGTCGATAAGGCGACCGATGGATAAGCCCATACATATATATATTATAGACCATGCGATGGGAAATACCTCGTTGGGTGGTGTTATTGCCGGCTTGTTGAGTAGCGGGTACCACATTTCGAGTGCGTCGGCTTGTAGAAGCATTGCCGAAAGACCTACGACAAAGCATAGGATGATAGGTGCGAGATAGTATGCAAAGCGTCTCATAGGATGATGTTTTTGAGACTCTGAGCAAATACCTCGCCATCATGCACCAAAAAAAAGACCGACTAACATTGTTAGCCGGCCCTCTGTACTTGATTTTGGTCGATTACAACTCTTCCTCAACAACCTTTGTCTCGGTCTCGGCAACCTCAACCTTAACATCGGGAGTAGCCTCAGTGCTCTCGGCAACCTCAACAGTAGTCTCGGTGGCAGCTGCCTCCTCTGTCGATGCCTCAACTGTGAGCTCCTCGGTAGTCTCCTCGCTCTCTGCGTTGATGTCGGCCAAAGCCTGCTCAACGCCACTCTGTGTAGTAGCCTCGGCAACCTCCTTAGAGGGCATTGCCGTTACCGAAAGAAGTGCGAAGAATACGATGGCTGCAACCATAGCCCAAGTGAACTTCTCCAAGAAGTCGGTGGTCTGACGAACACCCATAGTCTGGTTTGCTGCGCCGAAGTTGGCAGCCATACCGCTCTTGGGGCTCTGAACCAATACTGCAAGAATCAACAAGATGCTCGCAATAGAAATCATGATAATGCAAAAAGTATACATAGTCTATTAATTTAATTATTCCGGTTTAGTTTTTATTCATCTTAGCCTCAATCTCGGCAATTAGACGTGCAAAGTAAATACTTTTTTCTGAATTTAGCAAACTTAATTTGCGATAAGTGTCAATTGCTTGCGAATAAAGCCCTTGTTTTTCGTAAATTTCTGCCAAATCTTCACTTACCATGTCGTCGTCAGCCTCAATTTCTATATTCGCCATATCTTCGGCGTCGCCCTCTTCTGCCACGATACGTAGGTCGTCGCAGTGCAGAAAACGCTCGATGAGGTCATCGGCGGTGAGCTGCGTCATCTGCTCGATGTTGACCTCCTTTGTCGCTATTGCAAGGGTGGGGTGGAGCAGCCTTATTAGTTGCGTCTTGCTATCTGCGCTACTCGCCTCGCGACGTATCAGAGCCAGGCGTGGTGTACGCCACCACGGGTAGCGGGTGATGAGTGTTTGTAGCTCCTCGCGTGTGTAGTTGTCGTATGTCGATAGGTTTGCCATCTGCTACCAATTGCCGGCTGCCGCCATGTAAATATCGTTTACTAAGTCCTCGACAATATCCTCTATAAGCTGGTCCTGGACGTCGAGAAGCAGCTGTGATGAGTCGTAGTCGGCATACGATGAGAAGCTCTTGTTGCTGAACGACTGCGTCTGGTCCACGGCGTTCTGGAAGCTTACACGTACGGTGATGGTGAGGCGGTTCTGCAAGGCGTAGTCGCCACTTGACACGGACGATGTGGTCGAGGTGTAGTTCGTAATCTCGCCCTCGAAAGCAAAGTCGCCGCCCTCTTCCACCTGCTGCAAGCGTGTCTGGCGCGAGAACTTATCGCGCAGACCTTCGGTAAGCACATTACTCAGCGTAGGTGCCACCATCGGTGCATTATTCGGGAAGTAGGCCACCGAAAATGTCTTGGCCTCGGGTGGTATTGAGCCTCCCGAGAGGTTGTAGGTAACCTTGTATCCGCAGCTGTTGCATACGGCGCCTATGGTTAGTATTGTGGTGGCTACGAGGAGCCTCTTTATCCAACTCTTCATCATAGTAACTATTTATTTTTCGTTATCGTCTATGCCTAAGGCTTTCATGCGGCGGTAGAGCGTTCTCTCGGAGATGAATAGCTCGCGCGCAGCATCCTTGCGGCGATAGTTGTTGTTGCGCAGGGCGCGCATTATCTGTTCGCGCTGCATGTCATCCTTGGTTATCTCTCGTGTGGGAATGTCGTCCTCGACAACCTCGGCCATCACGCTCTCCTCGTATCTATCCTCCCCGATGTGCGAAGATTGGGGTAGTAGCCCTGCTACGTCGTGGTGTATGGGGTGCTCGGTAGGCCGGGGTGTGCGACCCATCATCGCCTCGGTCATCATGCGTTTGAGGTCGTTGATGTCGCTGCGCATGTCGAAGAGTATCTTGTAGAGCAGTTCGCGCTCGGTGGCCATATCGTCGAAAGAGGTTGATGTTCCTGAGGCCATGGGTGTCGTAGTGCGCTCCTCGGGGAGGTAGCGACGTAGGATGTCTGCGGTGATATTGCGGCTCTGCTCCACGGCCGATATCTGCTCGGCGACATTTTTAAGCTGGCGTATGTTACCTCTCCAATGGTAGTTTTCGAGGAGTATGCGAGCGCCCTCGTCGAGGGTTATCGACGGCATGCGATATTGCAGTGCCACGTCGCCTGCGAACTTGCGGAAGAGGAGGTATATGTCGCCCCTACGCTCGCGGAGTGCCGGCACGCTGATAGGCACGGTGTTGAGGCGATAGTATAGGTCCTCGCGGAATTTACCCTCTGCGATAGACTTCATCAGGTCGTTGTTTGTGGCCGCAATCACGCGCACGTTTGTCTTCTGCACCTTAGTTGAGCCCACGCGCATAAACTCACCCGTCTGCAATACTCTGAGCAGGCGCACCTGTGTCGATATGGGTAACTCGCCCACCTCGTCGAGAAAGATGGTACCACCGTCGGCCTCCTCGAAGTAACCCTTACGACTCTCGATGGCTCCGGTGAATGAGCCCTTCTCGTGGCCGAAAAGCTCCGAGTCGATGGTGCCTTCGGGTATGGCGCCACAGTTTACGGGGATATATTTGTTGTGCTTGCGTGCAGAGTAGGCGTGTATTACCTGTGGGAAGAACTCCTTTCCTACGCCACTCTCACCTGTTACAAGCACTGATAGGTCGGTGGGGGCAACACGCAAGGCTACCTCCAAGGCGTTGTTCAGCGACTCGGCATTGCCAATAATGCCGAAACGTTGCTTTACCGATAGTAGTTCGTTTGGTGTCATCGTACTAATTATTTGTGCTTGTGCGCTCCTCCACGGCTGTCGATGTCGAGGCATCAATGAGCTGTGGTGTGGTGGCAGCGTCAATGGGTGTTATGGTCTCAGTTGTTAGGCTGTCTGTAATCTCTGTGGTTGTCGCAGTCTGAATCGCAGTCTGTGTTTGTGTCTCGGCCATCTTGTCTTCGTTCAGGTGTTGCCATGCAAACCATGCTCCTGCGGCAATGGCTATCGCTGCAACGAGCATTATTTTGAGCATGCGTCCTGCGTTGTTGTTCGAGCGAGAACCGGCATTAAACATCTTCTCTTCGCGCTTCTTATTCTTCGCCTTGTCGTAGTTCAAGCCGCGCAGATACTTGTCGGGTGTCGTTAACGATGCGGCATCATCCTCTATTGCAACGCGTTGCACGCCACGTCGTGTGTTGTGCGGTGTTGTAGTCTCAGACAGACCTTGCCCCGTGGTTGTCGGACGTGGTGGGTTTGGCTTTACATTGTCGAGCATATCTACCGGAGGTCTCACGTTGCCTCCGAATGTTTTGGGCTCGCGCTTCTGCTTGAATGTGATGGTGTTATTGGGTCCTGGCGTGAAGGTGCCGAAGTTGTCTATGGTGTAGCTCTTCTGCTTGCTTGTGGCAAATCGCACCTCGAATACAAAGCGGTCGATAGCGCCATTTGCTTCGAGGTCGTTTAGGCCGTAAGCCTTTAATAACGAGCATAATATGCCGTCATCGCCACGCATGAGCTCCGAGAAGACTATATTTCCCGAGGGCTGCTTTACGATGAACGCACCGAGCTTGGGTACGACGATACGTTTGTTGTACTTCAAATACTCGACGATTATGTTTGTTATCAACTCCACCTTATATATGAATGTTCTAAAACAGGTAAAATATTTGTTTCTTCGGAAGGCTGTCAATGTATATGACCACCCTATATATATTTATAGCGCACAAAATTACAAATAGAAATTCAAACTACAAAATTTTTTGTACGGTTGTTTACCTCGTCTGTCGCGCGAACGATTCATGTAGCTCTCTGTTTGGCTTCATCCCCGAGTGCTAAGTAGTGCCGAGCATGCTGCGTGGCATGTCGTTTGGTTGCAGGATGTTTGTTGTCGCACCAAGTATGCTGATATTTCGCCAAAAATCTTTTTTTTTTGAGAAATTATTTGGCAGTTCCGAAAAATTGTATTAATTTAGTAGTGCGAAAGGATATTAATTTTAACCTAATACATCTAAAACTATGATTATCACATTTAACGAACTGCGCCGCATCAAGGATAAGTTGCCCAGTGGCAGCTCGCAGCGCATTGCAGACGAGTTGGGAATAGACGTTGAGACTGTACGAAACTACTTCGGTGGTAAGCACCTCGAAGCTAAGGCATGTGCAGGTATCCATATCGAGCAGGGCCCCGATGGTGGCGTTGTAACGTTGGACGACACAACTATTTTTGACGCTGCAATGCGTATCCTCAACGAGCAAAAGTAAATCGTTTCTCGAAATAGGAGATGAGAGGCTGAATAAAAATCTTTTATTCAACATCATAACGAAGTGGGGATGACTAATTTACCTTTTAGTCATCCCCATCTTTTATGCTCTATGTCGAGTCCTGCAAGCTCTGCGGCATGCTCGGCAATGGGCCGTGTCAGCTCCTCGATGCTCGTAGGGCAGAAATAGAAGCCCGGTGATGCAGGTAGTATTATTGCTCCGGCCTCACTCAGCGTGGTCATGTTGCGCAGATGAATTAGCGAGTAGGGGCTCTCGCGTACAACAAGTATTAGGCGGCGACGCTCTTTGAGCATCACATCGGCGGCACGTTCCAGAAGGGTGCGCGATATGCCTGCGGCTATGCGACCTACCGTGCCCATGGATGCAGGTACGATAATCATCGCATCCCAGCGTGCCGAGCCACTTGCGGGCGATGCCCACATATTGTCGTTGTTGTAGCGCGTGATGCGCTCGCTCATGGGTAGCTCTACTCCCTCGGCACGTAGCACATCCTCGGCATGGTGGCTGAGGATGAGGCCTATCTGCTCCACGGCGTGGTGGCAGATGAGCATCTCCAACAGCTGACGTGCATATATGGCGCCGCTGGCACCCGTTATGGCGACGATAATCTTCATCTTATAGCTCTATAATCTTGCATTTTAGCCCCCTGTCGCGCGCCGTGCGTAGCACTAAGGGTAGCGCGTGGCTCATGTTGCGGAATGACTTTGCACTGTCATGGAAGGCGATGATGTCGCCTCCGCGCAGACTCTTTACCGAGGTGCGCATACACTTCTTGGGCGATATGTGGCGGTTGTAGTCGCGTGTGAGTATCGTCCACATTACCACGCGGAAGCGCTGCGCCATGACGCGTAGCTGCGAGCGTGTAATCTGCGCGTAGGGAGGACGAAAGAGCTCGCTGTGCACCATGCCGGCCGCTAAATCGACATCCTCAATATAGCGTTCGAGCGACATGCCCCACCCCTTCTGGTGTGAGTAGGTGTGGTTGCCTACCTTGTGGCCGCGGTCAAGAATCATCTGATAGAGGTCGGGATACAGCTCTACGTTCTTGCCCAATACGAAGAAGGTGGCCTTGGCGTCGTAGCGGTCTAAGGTATTGAGTATCCACTCCGTAACTCCAGGCGTGGGGCCGTCATCGAAGGTGATGAATAGGGCCTCTTTGTCGTTCATCTCCCAAATGGCATTGGGAAAGAATTTGCGTATGATATTTCCTGTGTTGATGCGCATAATCTCTCTCGTTAGGCTACCGTAGCCGAACTATGATAGCAGTGTGCAAAAGTAACTTTTTTTTCGTAAATCGAAAAATATAATTACCTTTGTGTAGTATAAATTATAATCGTTGCCCGCATTTTGCTGTGTGCGACGCTAAAACTATCGCTTATGAAACGTCTATTTTCACTCTTTGTTGTGTGTGTGGCGATAATTCTTGCCTCGTGCACCACGCGTAATACTCTCCAACCACGAACTACGGCGGGCAATGCCTACGACGTCTTTATCATTTGCCCCAACGAGGCGTGGCGTGGCGAGTTGGCAAGCAGCGTGTGCGATATGTTGGAGGCCGATGCTCCGGGGCTTACGCGTCCCGAGGGTTACTTCAATATATTCAGACAGGCCGACGAGAAGGGTGCTACGGATATAGACCGTAAGTATCCCAATATCCTCAAATTAGACATCAACCCCGTCCATGCAACACCCTCAACGCGTGTGGCAAAGAATGTCTATGCACGTCCGCAGATGTTGGTTACTATCTCTGCCCCCGATGCTGCTACGGCAGCCAAGTATATCGAGCTCTCGGCAGATGCTCTGCGTGGACTGTTTGAGGCGGGCGAGCGCGAGGCGAGCAACCAACACCATATGTCGCACTCGTCGCCCGAGCTTATGGACGACTTCGAGGCGCATACCGGGTTGCGCATGGTCATCCCCGCGAACTACTATAAGGCTACCACACGTGACGAGGATTTGCTCTGGTATATCCGCGACTACGAGAAGAAGGCGCAGTACATCTTCGCCTACTCTTACGACTATGTCGATGGCGATGACCTCACTGCCGAGTGGCTTATGCGCTCGTTGGATAACCGTCTTGCCATCATATCGAGCAAGGATGCCGTAGGTTCATATATGGGTGTTAACGAGGAGGGACCTGCTGTGTTGACAGAGGTTGATATTAATGGTCGCACCTGGTATGAGCTACGTGGCTGGTGGGAGGTCAAGGGCGACTTTATGGGTGGCCCCTTTGTCAGCTACTCGACACTCGATAGCGCGACCAACCGCATCACAACCATCATGTTTGCGCTCTACGCACCCGAAGAGGGACAGCGCAACCCCCTGAGAGAGATAGAGCATCTTATCTACACCATTAAGTAAAATTGCGTGAGATTTGAGGGGTAGCGTGGATAGAGAGGATAGGTAATTTAGAGAAGTTATGATGCTGCTCTCTACCTCCCCCTAAATTCATTAGCCTTACCCTATCCCTATAATACAACGGGCTGTTCAACTTATTATTGAACAGCCCGTTGTATTGCTCGTGGCACTCTCTTATCCTAAGTATGATTTAAGTGTCGAGCTGCGCGACGACTGGCGTAGCTTGCGGATAGCCTTCTCCTTAATTTGACGTACGCGCTCACGTGTGAGGTCGAACTTCTCGCCAATCTCCTCCAAGGTCATCTCCGAGCAACCTATGCCGAAGAAGTAGCGGATGATGTCGCGCTCACGGTCGGTGAGAATTTCCAACGCGCGCTCCACCTCTGTTGCCAACGACTCGTTGATAAGACCACGGTCGGCATTGGGTGAGTCGGTATTCACAAGCACGTCGAGGAGGCTGTTATCCTCGCCATCGGCGAAGGGTGCATCCACCGAAATATGGCGACCTGCAACACGCAACGTGTCGGTAACCTTCTCCTTGGGTAGCTCCAACTCGTTGGCCAACTCCTCGGCCGACGGGGTGCGCTCATGCTCCTGCTCGAAGCGGGCAAAGGCCTTGTTAATCTTGTTGAGCGAGCCTACCTGGTTGAGGGGCAGACGCACGATACGCGACTGCTCGGCCAACGCCTGCAATATTGACTGACGTATCCACCATACGGCGTACGAGATAAACTTAAAACCACGTGTTTCATCGAACTTCTCGGCAGCCTTAATAAGGCCGAGGTTACCCTCGTTGATAAGGTCGGGGAGGCTGAGACCCTGATTTTGGTACTGCTTGGCCACAGAGACCACGAAACGGAGGTTGGCCTTGGTGAGCTTCTCCAATGCCTCCTGGTCGCCCTTCTTGATGCGTTGGGCAAGTTCTACCTCCTCTTCAACCGAGATAAGTTCCTCTTTGCCAATCTCCTGCAAATACTTGTCGAGCGATGCGCTCTCGCGATTTGTGATTGACTTTGTAATCTTTAATTGACGCATAAATTATATCTTCTTACAACTTTTGTTCAACCTATCACGCATATATACGCATACCCTGCCGAAATTGTTTCACTCGCCTCAATATTTTTTTTAGGTGAGCTATTGTGGCTCTATGGCTATGCGAGCCGTCGCCGACAGTAACCATAACTACGAGAGAGGGTGCCGATAGTAAATAGCAATCGCATGGCATATTCTCTTATTGACCCATTATATCGCACCTCGAAAACCTCCTTTTTTAAGCAAAGCTTAATATTTCTTAATATTTCCGATTTTTTTTGGCAATTATCAACCTTTATTCGTATCTTTGCAAGATAATATATATGTTTAGTTATGGTACATCGTAGCGGCTTTGTAAATATCATCGGTAACCCAAATGTCGGAAAATCGACGTTGATGAATGCGTTAGTGGGCGAGCGTCTCTCGATTATCACATCCAAGGCGCAGACTACGCGACACCGCATCATGGGTATCGTCAATGGCGACGACTTTCAGATTGTCTATTCCGATACCCCGGGTATCCTTAAACCCAACTACAAGCTTCAAGAGAAGATGATGAAGTTTGTGCGTGGCGCAATAACCGATGCCGACGTGCTGCTATATGTTACCGACACCGTTGAGCAGAGCGACCGCTCGGCAGAGATTATCGAAAAGGTGAACCTCTCGGGAATACCCACCATCGTCGTCATCAACAAAGTTGACCTCACGACGCCCGAGAAGCTTACAGCGCTGGTCGAGAAGTGGCAGGCGTTGTTGCCCAATGCCATAATTGCCCCCTGCTCGGCCAAGGAGAACTTCAACGTTGAGGGTGTCTTCAACCTTATCTTAGAACGTCTGCCCGAGGGCCCTGCGTTCTATCCAAAAGATACGCTCACCGACAAGACGTTACGCTTCTTTGCCTCGGAGATTATCCGCGAAAAGGTGCTGCTCAACTACGACAAGGAGATACCTTACTCGTGCGAGATAGCCATCGACTCGTACAAGGAGGAGCCTACCATCGACCGCATATCGGCGACCATATATGTTGCCCGCAACTCACAGAAGGGCATCGTCATAGGTCATAAGGGCGAGAAACTCAAAAAGGTGGGTCAGGCAGCACGCCACGACTTGGAGACATTCTTGCAGAAGAGGGTCTTCCTCGAACTATATGTCAAGGTCAACGAGGATTGGCGCAACAATGACCGTCAGTTGAAGAACTTCGGTTACGAATTAGAATAATAAAAAGACGAAGCACAGCGTTTTAGTATCGACGTAGCCGACACCATGAAGCGACTTTTGGCCATCATACTATTTATCATCGCTCTCGCCCTTCCGAGCAAGAGCATGGCGCAGTATGACCGTAACTACATCTACTGGGTGGGCCAGCAGTGTATGGTCAAGAATAACTATCGCGAGGCTATCGACGTGCTAAACGTCCTCCTGCGCCACGATACGAGCGACTACGACGCCTACTTCCTGCGCGGCATTGCCAAGTATAACATGGACGACCTCTTGGGTGCCGATGCCGACTTCTCGGAGGCCGTGAAGCGTAACCCTGTGTTCACAGGGGCATACTATTATAGGGCTATCACGCGCTCGCGCCTCGGTAACTATGATGATGCACTGAACGACTTCCAGCAGGCTATCGAGTTGCGCCCCGATCTCCCAGACCCCTATTATAGTCGTGGTGTAACGCGCCTTCTAAATCAGCAGTTTGAGGATGCCATCACCGACTTCAATAAGTTTATACGCTTCGAAAAGCGCCACGTGCCCGCATATATCAACCGTGGCATGAGCTACCTCTATCTGCGCGATACGGTGAAGGCCTTCGAGGACTTTAACACCGCGATACGTACCAACCGCGAGGACCCCGATGGCTACAACCGTCGCGGCGCTCTCTACATGGCGCAGGAACGTTATACGGAGGCGTGTGCCGACTTCGATATGGCTGTGCAGTGCGACACCACATTCATCCCCGGCTACTTCAACCGCGCCTTAGTGCATAGCTATCAGCATCGTCCCATGCAGTCGCTCGGCGACTTCGACCGTGTCATTGCCCTCGACTCGACAAGCTCAATCGGCTACTTCAATCGTGCTATTGTCCGCACCGAGATTGGCGACTACAACCGCGCATTGGAGGATTTCAATCAGGTGGCTACCTACTCGCCCGATAATGTGCTCGTATATTATAACCGTGCGTTGCTACATACGCGCCTCGGCGATATTCAGGCCGCCATAGATGACTATACGCGTGCCATAGAACTATATCCCGACTTTGCAAATGCCTATCTCGGCCGCAGCCTCTTGCGCCGTTCGCAGCGCGATGTAGCGGGTGCCGAGAGGGATAGACGCACTGCCGAGCGTAAGATTGCGGAGTATCGCTCGCGCCTCAAAGACTCGACATACTCGATATATGCCGATACCACGCAGCGTTTCGATAAGCTACTCTCGTTTGAGAGTAAACTCATGGAGCGCAACTTTGAGCGTATAGCCTCCACCCTTACATCGGCGGGCAACGATGGGCTCACGCTGATACCTATGTTCCGCTTCACGCTGCTTGCGGATGATGCTAATGAGGTTGTGGATCGTCGTGCTAAGCGCTACCGCTCACCCCGTGTCAACGACTTTATAGCGAAGATTGACAATCCGCTGCTGCGCCTCGACTGCCGCGCGGGTAACCTCGCCCCCGACAGCCTTGTGGCCATTGACCGTCGCCTCGCCGAGGAGCTGCACGACGCAGATGAGCCCTCATGGACGCTGCTCTTCGAGCGTGGTGTGAGCCAGTCGCAGATTAAGCAATATACCAATGCTGTGGCTACGCTCACGGAAGCTATTCAGCTAAATCCCTCAAATCCATTCCTCTACATCAACCGCGCTACGACACGTGCCGAGATGATTGATTTCATTTCGTCGATAGATAACTCATACCAGAGCATAACCTTCGACTCTGACCCCGCAAAGCGCCTGCACAACAACGCCACACGCACATACAATTACGATGAGGCGATAGAGGATATGAATAAGGCAATAAAGCTATATCCCGAGTTTGCGGAGGCGTACTACAATCGCGCTAACCTTATGGCCATATCGGGCAATTTGCCCGAGGCCTACGACGACTATACGCGTGCCATAGAGCTCGATGCCGAGTTTGGCGAGGCGTACTACAATCGTGGTCTTGTGCAGATATTCATGAAGGATACGCGCAAGGGGTGTATGGACCTCTCGAAGGCGGGCGAGCTTGGCATAGAGGCGGCATACAAGCTCCTCGCGCAGTTCCGAATAGGTAACTGATAGCCGTGAAACGATAGATTACTAACGACATACAATTTTATTAACTTAAATAAAACATTTATGACTCAAACAATTCAACGTAAACTAAACGACTCGGCGTTTATACGCTGGACGGCAGTGATCCTCATCTCGTTGATGATGTTCTTTGCCTACATGTTCGTGGACATGATGTCTCCTTTGCAGAGCCTCATTGAGGGTCAGCGCGGTTGGACGCCTGACATCTTCGGCACCTATGGCTCTTCGGAGTTCTTCCTCAATGTCTGCGGTTTCCTTATCCTTGCGGGTATCATCCTCGATAAGATGGGTATCCGTTTTACGGGTACACTTTCGGCCTCGCTTATGGTTATCGGTGCCATCATCAAGTTCTATGGCGTTAGCGACTGGTTTGTAGGCTCAGAACTCGATGCTACGCTTACAGGTTGGAATTTCATGGGTCTCCCCGGCTCGGCGCTGCTTGCATGCCTGGGCTTCATGATTTTCGGTTGTGGCTGCGAGATGGCGGGTATCACCGTGTCGCGCGCTATTGCCAAGTGGTTTAAGGGCAAGGAGATGGCTATGGCTATGGGCTTGGAGATGGCTATCGCGCGTATCGGCGTTTTCGCTATCTTCACCATGTCGCCAGCTGTGGCTAACTCGGATATGTTCGCCTTCATCCCCACGGATGTCGTTAAGCCTATCTTCCTTTGCTCGGTATTGCTTCTGGTGGGTCTCATCTGCTTCTTGGTATTCTCGGTTATGGATGCCAAGTTCGATAAGCAGCTTGCCGCAGCAGGCGAGGTTGAGGAGGCTTCATCGGAGGAAGAGTTCAAGATTAGCGATGTTAAGGTTATCTTGTCGAGCAAGATTTTCTGGTTGGTTGCAATGCTCTGCGTGTTGTACTACTCGGCTATCTTCCCCTTCCAGCGTTATGCTACCAATATGTTCGAGAATAACCTCGGTATCTCGGCCGCTGATGCTGCCAACATCTTCCGTTGGTTCCCCATCGGTGCAGCCCTCATCACTCCGTTCCTCGGTGGTTTTCTCGATAAGCGAGGTAAGGGTGCTTCGATGCTTATCCTCGGCGCTCTCCTCATGATTTCGTGCCACCTTGTCTTTGCATTGGTGCTTCCTAAGTTCCCCAACCTGGTGCTCGCCTACACCGCAATTGTAGTTCTCGGCGTCTCATTCTCGTTGGTTCCCGCCGCTTTGTGGCCTTCGGTGCCCAAGTTGATGCCTGAGCGTTATTTGGGCTCGGCATACTCACTTATCTTCTGGGTGCAGAATGTAGGTTTGTGCCTCGTTCCTATGCTTATCGGCGCTGTCCTTAACTCAACAAACCCCGGTGTTGCCGAGGCTTTCGAGTATAAGAATAAGATTGAAACCTTGGCCGAGAAGGTTGACTACGAGCAGAAGATTGTTGACCTCTACGCTGCTATCAATGAGGCTGAAACAGTTGAGGCTGCTGAGGCTACGGGTGCTACCGAGACGGTTGAGACGGTTGAGACGGTTGAGACAGTTGAGGCAGTTGAGGCTACGGGTGCTACCGAGACGGCTGAGACAGTTGAGACGGCTGAGGCAGTTGATTATGATGCAGTACGTGCTGAGATTGCAAAACTCGAAGAGGGTCGTGCTGCCGTTGGTATCAACGACAAGTTTGATTTCGAGGCTTCTAAGGCCGAACTCGCAACATTGAGGGCCGAGCAGAATGAGAAGACCCAGAGTGGTCAGCTGCCCGCGGCTCGCTACGACTACACCGTTGCGATGTTAATCTTTGTCAGCTTCGGTGTATTGGCTCTCTTCTTCGGCTTGTGGCTCAAACGCGAGGATAAGAAGAAGGGCTACGGCTTGGAGTTGCCCAATATCAAGCAGGAGTAAGCTTTTTGGACTTCTTGAATTATGGTTGAGGGGTGCGCACGACGCATCCCTCTATTTTTTTTGTGGAGTTTTGCAGCGAGGTTATAGAGTGTGGCGAGGTTATAGAAGTTAAGAAATTTAGGGAGATTAAGAAATTTAGGGATTAGCGTAATTCTAATTCTCCCTAAACTCCTTAATCTCCCTAAACCTTTTAATCTCTCTTAATTCTTCCTAATCGAAAGACCGAGCCGTTTAGCGGCGCTGACGACGCTGCTCACGGTTGATGGTTATCTGCTCCTGTTGCATGCGGAGTGCCTCTTCGTAGCGCTCCTGGAATTTCGACTTCTTGCGAGGTTTTGACTTTGCTGCCATCAGCTTGGCACGCACCTTCTCGTCATCGACCATATGACGGATGGTGTACATGATAATCATGGTCATAATCTGCGACAAGAAGTAGTAGTAGCACAGGCCCGATGAGTAGTTGTTGAAGAAGAAGAGCATCATGACGGGCATGAAGTAAACCATCATGAACTTCATCATACCGCTACCCGGCTGACCGGCTGTTGTTGCTGCTTGCTGCTTGTAGGTGAAGAATGAGTAGCCGAACATAGCTACGGACATCAGTAACGCAAAGAGGCTCACATGGCTGCCATAGAAGGGTATGCTGAATGGAAGGTCGAGGACGCTATCGTATGCCGAGAGGTCATCGGCCCATAGGAAGCTCTGACCACGAAGCTCGATACTTGCGGGGAAGAAGCGGAACATAGCCCACAAAATAGGCATCTGGATAAGCAACGGCAAGCAGCCACCCATAGGGCTGATGCCCGCCTGCCTGTAAAGCTCCATCATGGCCTGCTGCTTCTTCATGGCATCCTCCTGCTTGGGGTACTTGGCATTGAGAGCCTCCAACTCGGGACGCACGGCACGCATCTTGGCTGTTGACATGTAGCTCTTGTATGTGAGAGGCAGGATGATAATCTTAACCAATAGTGTGAGGATAAGGATAATCAAACCGAAGTTGAGGCCGTGGTTGCTGAGCCAGTTGAATACGGGAATTGTGAGGAAACGGTTAATCCAGCCTACAAGCCAGCCACCCATGGGAATAAGGTCTTCGAGATGTGTCTCCTGTCCCTCGAACGTAACATCTTTGAGAACCTTAAAGTCGTTAGGGCCATAGTAGAACGCAAAGTTGTATGCATCCTGCTCGGCATTGAAGGGTATGTAGATATTGGCGTTGAAGGCCTTGACGAAGTCGGCGCCTCCGTTCTGCGATGTCGCGAAACTCATGCCCGCATTGAAGCGCTCGCCACCGATGAATGCCGATGAGAAGTACTGCTGTTTGAGTGCTACCCAACCGAGATTGACGCCGTTGGTGTGCTCGCCATCGGCATCAAGTTCCTCCATCTCGTCCTCTTCGCGCTCCCAGTAGCATATTGTCGTTGCCATATTCTCGCTCTGGAAGCCACGCTCATTCTGATTTGAGTGGTTAGCCCATTGGAGCGAAATCTCGCCGTTCTCGTTAACGTGGGGAGCAAGGCCGCTCTGCACGATATCGAAGTCGATGAGGTAGTCGCGGCTGGGGTTACCCGTGTTATACACCTTATATATGTACTGCAAACGCGCCGTGGGCGTGATGTCGAGAGCCATTGTTATCTGCTGCGTGCCATCCTCCAATGTCGTGGTGGTTGTGGCAAAAGTGTAGTTCTCGGTGTTGATGTTGACGCCCGTGTTCGAGCGGAGTACCATGTTGAATTTCGCAGTCTCGGGCTGCATGAGCTCTACATTCTCGGTGCGCTCACCTTCGGCATATTTGTAATACTCTTTGAGCGTTACGTTGGTAATCTTACCTCCGCGTGTTGTGAAGTCAACCTTCAAAAGGTCGTTCTCTACGCTGAAAGTCTCGGCCTCGGCCTCGCGTGCTGCGAGGAGTGCCACGCCATAGTTCAGCGAGTCAGTCTTTGCGGTGCTAAGGCGTGCTATATCCTCCTCAACCTTAGCCAAAGAGTCGCGTACGGCTCTCTGCTCGGGGCTCAATTCATTGAGCTTCGCCTGGCGCTCCTCCTCAATTCTCTTCTTCTCAGCCTGTTGCTCATTGTAGGCCTTTACCTGCTCGTTGTACTTCTCGGCCTCATTGCTCTGATATACCGAGAAGCCGATGAATACGGCAACCATGAGCACAAGGCCGATAATCGTCTTCTTGTCCATTTCTAAATCTTCGGTGCCCCGTCGTGGGGCTAATTTACTGTTTGTGTTTAAGCTTAATCTCTAACTACTATTTGCTATTCTCGTCGCGATATTTGAGAGCCTCCTTCACGAAGGCTACAAACAAAGGATGAGGATTTGCTGCTGTCGAGTGATACTCGGGGTGGTATTGGGTACCTACAAACCAGCGGTGCGACGGTATCTCGACAACCTCCACAAGGCCTGTGTCGGGGTTCTGACCCACAGCCTTCATGCCCGCAGCCTCGAAGTCGGCGAGGTAGTGGCTGTTGAACTCGTAGCGGTGGCGATGACGCTCAACGATAGATAGTGTCTCGTAGGCCTTGGCTACGTTTGAGTTCTTAGCAAGCTGACAGGGGTAGCCTCCGAGACGCATCGTGCCACCCTTGGCCGTTACGTTCTTCTGCTCCTCCATAAGGTCGATTACGGCGTGCTTCGTAGGCTCCATCTCGCTCGAGTTGGCATCCGCCCAGCCGATAACGTTGCGCGCAAACTCAATTACGGCACACTGCATACCGAGGCAAATGCCGAAGAAGGGAACATTATTCTCGCGGGCGTAGCGCACGGCGACTAACTTACCCTCGATACCGCGGTTGCCGAAACCTGGGGCAACCATCACTGCCGACATCTTGCCGAGTCGCTCCTTGACGTTTTCGGGTGTCAGTTTCTCGGAATTTACGTAGTGAAGCTTCACCTTAACCTCGTTTACGGCGCCAGCGTGTATGAACGACTCGCTGATTGATTTGTAGGCGTCGGGAAGCTCGGTGTACTTACCCACGAGGGCGATATCCACCACGCTCTTTGGGTTCTTGATGCGCTCTACGAATGCCTCCCACTCGGTCATATCGGGCTCCTGCTCCGATTTGAGGCCGAGCTTCTCGAGAAGTACATCGTCGAGGTGCTGGTTGTGCATGCGCAGGGGTACCTCATAGATTGTGGGCACGTCAATAGACTCGACAACAGCCTCGGGCGTTACGTTGCAGAATAGGGCCACCTTGCGGCGTATATCCTGG
The DNA here is from genome assembly GCA_045603045.1 of Alistipes sp. Taxonomy (GTDB): domain Bacteria; phylum Bacteroidota; class Bacteroidia; order Bacteroidales; family Rikenellaceae; genus Alistipes. Next base: position 4,581 of record JAZULJ010000039.1, on the reverse strand, counting down.
CCGAGAACATGCTCCGAGCGGAGTACGAGAACGTCGGGCTGCAAGCCGTATGAGAGCAGCTCCTTAACGGAGTGCTGCGTGGGCTTTGTTTTGAGCTCGCCCGAAGCCGCCATGTAGGGTATGAGCGTAAGGTGTACGAGTACTGTATTCTGATAGCCGAGCTGATAGCGCAGCTGACGTACTGACTCGATAAATGGCAACGACTCGATGTCGCCTACCGTACCGCCAATCTCGGTGATGATAACGTCGTACTTCTTGGTTGTGCCGAGAAGCTGTATGCGTCGCTTAATCTCGTCGGTGATGTGGGGTATAACCTGCACGGTCTTGCCGAGAAATTCGCCACTACGCTCCTTCTCGATAACGCACTGATATATCTTACCTGTGGTTACGTTGTTGTTCTTGGTTGTCTGTATCGACGTGAAACGCTCATAGTGTCCGAGGTCGAGGTCGGTCTCAGTACCATCCTCAGTAACGTAGCACTCACTGTGCTCATAGGGGTTGAGTGTACCCGGGTCAACGTTGATATAAGGATCGAGCTTCTGAATGGTTACCGAGTAACCGCGAGCCTGCAAGAGGCGTGCGATAGAGGCTGAAATGATGCCTTTGCCAAGTGACGATGCTACACCGCCAGTTACAAAGATGTACTTTGGTTTAGATAGTTTCATTGAATAATCCTCCCTGATTTATATTCTTACATTTTCAATTTCCTACTTGTTGTCGCTCTCTTTCTGGCGAGTCTCCTCGGCGTCGATAAGGCGCACCTTCTCGATAACCTCGGCCATCTCGCGCTTTGTCTTCTCAATCTTCTCGCGAACATCGGCAACGAGGGCCTCGGCATTCTTCGATTTCGAGAAGAAGCCGATGTTGTTCTCCAAGAGGGCTATATCCTGCTCCATCTGGCGCACCTTGTTGTAGAGCTTTTCGCGCTCCGAGCGTAGCTGTGAGCCACCCTTCATGCTTGATACGCGCTCGCGGAAGCGGTTCATCGAGCGGTCGCGCTCCGAGGCACGTAGCGTGCGGAACATCTCGTCAACAACAGCCTTATACTCCTTATGTAGGGCATCCTTCTGCTTGATGGGCACGAAGCCTATCTGACTCCAACGGCGTTGGAACTCTTTGACAGCCTCGAAGCCTCCGACCTTGATATCTGCGGTCTTCATCTCCTCGATGAGAGCCTTTTTGAGGCGAAGGTTCTCCTCCTGCTCATTGTCGAGCGACGAGAAGTGGGCTGCCTTGCGCTCGAAGAACTTGTCGCAAGCAGCGCGGAAACGCTTCCATATAGCGTCCGAGTGGCGACGTGCCACAGGGCCTGTTTTCTTCCACTTTGTCTGCAAGGCAATAAGTTCATCGGTGGCGTGCTTCCAATCCTCCGATTGTGCGAGAGCTTCGGCCTGCTCGCATAGGTCGTTCTTCAACGCGAGGTTCTGCTCCATCTCGCTCTTCACGCCGGCGTAGAAGTCGCGTTTGAGTTCGAAGAACTTGTCGCATGCGTTACGGAAACGCTCATATATACGGTTGTTATCTCTCTTTGGTGCGAAACCTATGGTCTTCCATACCCTCTGAATCTCCAACAGCTCCTCACTCGCCACGTTCCACTCCTTGCGTGAGAGTAGAGGGCGTGTGGCGAGTGCCTCGGTCTTCTCGCAGAGCTCGCTCTTCAATGCGAGGTTCTTTGTCTGCTCCGATTTGAGTTGCTCGAAGTGCTCCTGATGGCGCTTGTTGATGCGGCTGGAAGCCTCTTTGAAACGCTCCCACAGGGCCTCCTTATACTCGATAGCCACAGGGCCTGTCTCGCGCCACTCGTCGTGGAGCTTCTGCAACTTGCGGAAGGCCTCGATAACCTGTGTTTCGAGCGTTAGAGCCTCGGCCTGCTCGCAGAGAGAGAGTTTGGCCTCGTAGTTCTTTTTGAGGTCGAGGTCGCGAAGTTCCTTGTTTATCTTGATGAAGTTGTAGAAGTTCTCGACATAGAGGTTGTAGGTCTCCCAGAGGTCTTTGACATTCTGCTGGGGTACTAAGCCCGTCTCCTTCCAACGTTGCTGTAACTCGCGGAAGCGTGCGAAGGTCGTGTTCATGTTCTCCTCGGAGTTGATAAGCTCTTTGAGCTCATCGATAATCTGTAACTTAACTTTGAGGTTCTGCTCCTTGTCTGCTTCGAGCATTGCTATATGCTTGTCGCGCGCCTCGCGATATATGGCGAAGAGCTCCTTGAAGCGCTGCTCATGTTCGTCGGCAGTGGGGGTGAAGGCCTCCTCGTCGCCGCCCGCCTCGATGAAGGCTCTGCGCTCGGCCTCGACCTTTGCGCGATGCTGCTTGTAAAACGCAATCTTGATACTCTCGACTATGGGGCGCAGCGTCTGCACGGGTTCCGACTCAATCTTCGCGGCAAAGAGAGCTACGAGCTCCTCCTCGCTGAGTCCCGAGAGGTCGTCGCTCTGGGTGTGTGCTGCCTCCTGCTCCTCGGCGGTCTCGGCGCCGATATCGAGTCCTGCTTCATCGGCAGCAAGTGCCGCCTCCTCCTCAGCAAAGGTCTCGCTCATGGGCTGCTCGATGATGGGAGCATCGTCATTTACTGTCGTCTGTGCGACATCGGTAGTTGTCATCTGCGCATCTTCGGCAAGTGTGCCGACAGGCTCCATAGGAGCCGTAAGATTAGTTTTTTCAGTAGCCATCGCTTACATAGTTTTAAGTTACACGCGTACCCGCGGGTACGTAATTCGTGCAAAGATACTAAATCTTTTTCAAAGAAAAAACAGTTAATTCCAATATTTATTGCCCGATGGCTTGCTCATGTGGAATTATGGGATAAAATTTTGTCCGAAACGGAATAGTGAATTGGTCTGTTTTTGAATAATTGCGTTTAGCTGCTGACGATAAAAAAATAGGGGCGTTGGGGCGCGCGCGAAAATGGGTGTAAAAAAAGTGTAGAAATGGTTGGAAAATCATATAAATTTTACTAACTTTGTTGTGCTTTTAGGAGGGCCTGTTTTTAGGCCTCGGTGTAAATCGAAAAAAAATTCATTAACAATAAATAATTTTACAAATGGTAATTTTAGTACTTAACTGCGGTAGTTCGTCTATCAAGTATCAGGTGTTGGACGTCATGGAGTCGTCAAACACGCTTTTGGCTAAGGGCTTGGTTGAGCGTATCGGCTTGGCTGAGGGAGACCTTACACACAAGCCCCAGGGCAAGGATAAGTTTGAGCTTCACTGCCCGATACCTGACCATACAACAGGTATCCGTCTTGTTCTCGACGCCCTCACTCATCCCGAGCATGGCGTTATCGCGTCGCTCGATGAGCTTAAAGCGGCAGGTCATCGTGTAGCACATGGTGGCGAGTTCTTCACCGATAGCTGCCTCGTTGATGAGGATGTAAAGAAGAAGATTGAGTCGTTGTATTCTATTGCACCTCTTCACAACCCTGCAAACCTCGAAGGTATCCTCTCGATGGAGAAGGTGTTGCCCGGCATCAAGCAGGTAGCCGTATTCGACACATCGTTCCACCACACAATTCCCGCTATCAACTATATGTATGCCATGCCCTACGAGTACTACGAGAAGTATCGTGTTCGTAAGTATGGTTTCCACGGTACAAGCCACAAATTTGTAGCGCGCGTAGGTGCCGAGATGTTCGGTATGGATTTCGAGAAGTCGAAGATTGTAACCTGCCACATCGGTAATGGTGCTTCGGTAACGGCTGTTCTGAATGGTAAGTCGTTCGATACCTCTATGGGCTTTACCCCTCTGGATGGTTTGGTGATGGGTACACGTGCCGGCTCTATGGATGTCAGCGCTGCAACCTACGTGGCCGAGAAGGAGGGTATGTCGTACAAGGAGCTCGATACCATGCTCAATAAGAAGTCGGGTGTTCAGGGTCTTACCGGCATATCGAGCGATATGCGCGATATTGACGCCGCATACGACCAGGGCAACGAGCGTGCAATTATGGCTCGTGACCTCTACTTCAACCGAATCAAGAAGTTCGTGGGTGAGTACGCTGCCGAGATGGGTGGTGTTGACCTCGTGGTGTTTACAGGTGGTGTCGGCGAGAACTCTCCCGAGTTGCGCGAGTATGTTCTTCGCAACATGGAGTTCATGGGCATCAAATTCGACGCCGAGCGTAACCGTGGCAAGCGTGGTACCGATTATGAAATTACCGCCGCCGACTCAAAGGTTAAGGCTGCCGTAATTTGCACAGACGAGGAGCTCGTTATCGCCAAGGATACCTATCGTTTGACAAAGTAACTTTGAGAGTAACATTAACAAAATAAAATCGAAACAACTATGATTAAGCATTTGGACGAAATTGTTGCTGCTGCGGTGGCACGTGGTAAGAAAAAGATGATTGTGGCCTACGGTCAGGATACGCACTCTATCGGTGCTACGGATATGGCTATCAAGGCGGGTCTTGCCGAGGTAACATTGGTTGGTGACCCCGAGGAGATTAAGAAGTCTTGCGAGGCTGAGGGCGTAGATATGAGCCAGTACACCATCATCGAGGAGAAGGAGGATGTTAAGGCTGTAGAGATTGCTGTTAAGGCTGTTCACAACGGCGAGTACGACGTGTTGATGAAGGGTGTTGT
>JAZULJ010000038.1:0-26990 GCA_045603045.1 Alistipes sp. | reverse complement strand
TAGAGGCGAAAGCGGGTGCAAAGATAAAACACTTTTTTGAAACCACCAAACATTTTGGAAACTTTTTCAAAATATTCTCTAAGAACCTTCTCTCATCGCTCTCAGACGCTGTTTTCATCTGATTGCGGGTGCAAAGGTAGTGGAAATTTTCTTATCTGCAAATATTCTGCCAACTTTTTTAGCCATTTTTCAGGGGCGTATAACACACAATACGCAGTATCAACGAGTTAGACTATAAAATATTTTCATGGAGGCAAATGGTGCTTCTATATATATAAATATAGGTATATATAGAGGGAGAGGCTGTGGCTCTATGAGTACGTGGACACGATGATACGTGTGGGTAGATGAAAGGGGTGATTCTAAGAGAAGATAAGAAATAGCCTTATCACGAGAAAATTATTTAGCGGAAGATTGATGCCGACATAACGCTCTGCAAAAAAATGCCGACGATGGAGTATAAATCCATTGACGGCATTTTTTTTATTAGCAGCAGCAGACGCCTGCCCTATTTCACCAAATTAAAAGGGCATATCATCCACAACACCTACCCCACCTGCTGCGGGCATAGGCTCCTCAACAAGGGGAGGCACATTGTCCATATCGGGCTGAGCTGCGGGCTGCAAGTGCTGGATACGCCATGCTCGGATATCGGTGTACCAGCGCTCGTTAAACTTGCGCGACTCCATATCGAACGATACGGTATAGGTCTCGCCAACGCGCAAAGCTGCAACCTCCTGGCTCTTATTCATAAATGTTACGGCTATCTCCTTTCCATACTGCTTTTGGGGCTGCTCGAAGATTACCGTCTGGCGCTCCCACTGTCCACGTGCCGACTGACCCGTAACGGCAGGCAAAATCTCTAATACTTTTCCTTCAAAATCCATAATCTATATATTAATCTGTTTGCTTACCAACTTATGCCACCGAGCAGCTGATGCCGAGAGCCTCGACACGCGCCGCAATGGTGCGTAGCTCATCTTTCTCGACCTTCTCGATAGTCTGGCATGGCGTATCACGATCCAACGAATAGACCATAACCTGCCTGGGGGCTATCTCCTTGATAAGGTCGAGCCATGCTGAGACCTCCTCCTCGGTGGTGTTATCCACCCTCTTGCCCATGTACTCACCGCGCAGGAACATAGTCTGCACAATGAGGTTGCCCTCAAACTGTTTTAAGCGCTCAACGGTATCGCACACGGCATATTTACCCTGCGGCTTATTCATAATTTGCACCGTAGCGTCGAAGGCCGAGTCGAGTTTAAGGATGTTGTTATCGACACGCAGCAGCGCGCGGCGCACATCGTCGCGGTGTATCTGCGTAGCATTCGAGAGCACCGAGACCTTTGCTGAGGGGCAGTACTTATCGCGCATGGCGATAGTATCATCGATGACTGCCTCAAACTCGGGGTGGAGCGTAGGCTCACCATTGCCCGCAAAGGTGATAACATCGGGAGGTGTACCGTCGGCGACCATACGCTCAAGCGTATGCGCCAGCATCTCGCGAACATCATCGCGACTATTGAAGCGACGCTTGCCGGGGTGCTCATCGTTCCAGCCACACTCGCAATATATGCAGTCGAAGCTGCACAACTTAGACTCTATGGGCAGGAGGTTGACACCTAACGAGAGACCAAGACGGCGCGAACGCACAGGGCCAAAGATAATATTGTCGTACAACGAAGTCATAATCTCACAATTTTAGCGTTTACTACCCTTCGAGCCTCCAAGTTTTGCACCATGTGCCACCTGATAGGCGAAGATATTCTCCGAATAACTTGTCGTCTTGAACTCCGAGTCGCGCTTGCGCTTAAAGGCAACGGCAATAAGACGATCCACCAGCTCATCGAACTTGACACCCGAAGCCTCCCACAGGTAGAACGACAACGAACCGGGGATGGTGTTAATCTCGTTGACATAGATACTACCATCGGCCTCGTTAATCATGAAGTCGATGCGCGACACACCATCACATGCCAACACACGGAAGGTGTCGCATGCCGTCTTACGAATGAAGGCCGTAACATCCTCGGGCAGGCGCGCCGGAATCTCGCGCACAGTAGAATGCATACCCTCCGAGGGTTTATTCTTACCGCCACCGAGATACTTATCCTCGTAGCTAAGAATCTCGCCACTGCGCACGGGTGCCTCACATACCGAGGCCTCACAATCGTAGTAGTCGCCTAAAACAGAGCAGTTTATCTCTTTAAGTTTCTCGATGAGTACCTCGACGATGATACGCTTCGAGTACTTAATAGCGTTATCGACAGCCTCCACGAGCTCCTCGCGGCTATGCACCGCCTTGATGCCTACCGACGAGCCAAGGTTTGCGGGCTTGACGATAAGAGGATAGTTCAGCATCTCGCAGCGGGCAATGACCGCATCGCGCTCCGAGAGCCACTCCTTATCCGAGAACCATGCGTAATCGACTACGGGAATGCCACTCTCTTTGAGTATCATCTTCATCGTAATCTTATCCATACCGTTTGCCGAGGCAAGGGGATTAGGACAAGCATAGGGGATACCCGTCATCTCGACAAGGCCCTGGAACGAGCCGTCCTCACCCGAGGTGCCATGCAGCGCGGGAAGGATAACGTCGATGGCAGCAACCACATCGCTACCAAATAGGGGTTTGCGAACCTTATAGAGCTTGTTATCGCCATAGATAGGTCGGAAATATACCTCCTCGACAGAGGCCAGAAGAGCCTTCATGTCGCGGTAGTTGTCCGTGTTGCGGAGCTTATCGCCTGTGTACCAATGACCCTCTTTTGAAATGTAAATAGGTATGATGTTATACTTATCGGCGTTCATTGCCGCCATGGTCTGGGCAGCGGTAATCACCGAAATCTCATTCTCGACAGAACGACCACCAAAAATTACACCTACGTTAATCTTCATCTTTATTATTGTTTGTTAATTAGTTACTTGAATGAGTCGGGCAGGTCGTTTTCGTATAACACGACATCACCTGCGCGTAGCTGAGGCTGCAACGACGCCATGGCCTCGGCGAACGACGCCACCGTGGTAACACGCTCCGCGGGGTAACCTCCCGCCGCGAGACCCTCGGTTATCGCTGCGCGGTTGACCTCGTTCACGACATATACGCCATCGGGCTGCGCTGCGGCTATATCCTCGCCAAAGGTACGATTGTTGGCATACTGCTTAGCTCCCATCTCCACAAAGCCGGGGGTTACGACATAGCGACTGCCCGACGTTGCGAAGCCTACGAGTACCTCCAATGCCATGCGCGCACCTGTGGGGTTCGAGTTATAGGCATCATCGAGAATAGTGATGCCCCCCGAACGACGCATGCTCAGACGATGCTCCACCTGCTCAATCTGACGTACGGCGCGTCTCTGCGCCTCCGGCGAGATACCTAAATGGTCGGCCACAGCGAGGGCGGCGGTAATATTCAGTATATTGCCGCGTCCGAGGATGTGCGTAGAGAGACCCTCCACCACCCCACCCTTTGTGGCGAGGTCAAAGGTTGTATCCGTTGCTGCATAGCATATATTCACCGCTCGGTAGTCGGCATCGGCACTATCTATGGCATAGGTTGCAACATTGCGCATAAGCATCGTAAGGTGGCGGGCAGCAGCCTCCGAGTCGATGTTTACCACGCCAAAACCACCTGCGGGCAGGGCGTCGATAAGTTCAAACTTAGTACGGGCAACACTCTCCACCGAGCCGAAGGTTTCGAGGTGCATCTCGCCTACCGAGGTGATGATACCCATCTCGGGCTGCACAAGGTCGCAAATCTCCTTGATGTCGCCACGCTGCTTGGCACCCATCTCGACGATGAATACCTCGTGGTGCGGTTTGAGATGCTCGCGCACGGTGCGCACCACGCCGAGCGTAGTATTGAAGTTACCGGGCGTCATGAGCACGTTGTAACGCTCCGAAAGCACGCGGTAGAGGAAATGCTTTGTCGAGGTCTTACCAAAGCTACCTGTAATGCCGATGATTTTGAGATGCGGCATCGAGCGCAATATTCGCTTGGCATCGTTGTAGTACCATCGCGTGATATAGCGCTCCATGGGGAGGTTGAGGGCGTTGGCAAGAATGGTCCAGTAGTCGAGTGTGAGCAACATAGCCGCAGCCAATGTATAGCGCGGGGCGAAAATGATGACGGGGACTATGAGCGCAGCGGTAAGCGCCATGCGCGTAGCTATGAGACGCTTGACACGCATGGTGTATGCCAATCTAATTTTATAGTTTATCGAGAACTCGGCAATGGCAATAACAAGCATCCACACGCCAAAGAGGAGTGTAACAGCCCAATGCGCCGTAAGCGCGAAGGCCACCGACGATAGCAAAGCCACAAGGTTGGGGCGCGACAGCCACTCACCCGTCGTGCTCAACCAACGGTTGTAGCGCTCCACACGATAGGAGTTCTGCTGAAACATCTGCATCGAGTAGCGCATAACAGCCCAATAGTATATGAGCCACACCACGCCAAAAGTTATCATTACCACCTCCATCGCCTACTCAATATTAAGGAAAGATTTTACCGATGCCTGCCATAGTTCGGGTTGCTCCAACATGGCGAAGTGTCCCGCACCCTCAGCCACTACCAAGCCCGCATCGGCCATCAGACGCTGCATTATATGTGCATCGGCGAGGGGCGTTGCCGTATCCATATCGCCCCAAAAGAGCAACACGGGGCACTTAATCAAGGGCATGAGGTGGCGTAAATCCTCGTTCACGCACTTCGAGAGGATGGCACGCATCATGGGCGTAGCACGATTGTAGTCCGACGACGCCGAACTCCGGCGGCGCTGCTCGATGAGCATCTGCGCCTTCTGACGACCAATAAGCAGAGGCAAACAGCGCTTCATGACCTTGTAGCTATACACCTTGTAATAGTAACGCCATGTGCGCTTGGGCTTGACACCCGCAGCATCTGCGAATATCATGCGGCTCACCTCGTTGCGCGAGGCATATACCGTAGCAACACGACCTCCAAACGAGTGTCCTATGAGCACAGGGCGCACGATGCCGAGTTCACGCACGAGCACCTCCAAGGAGCGTGTATATTGCTCCACGCCCCACACCTCGCGAGGCTCCTCGCTGAGGCCGAAGCCCGCAAAATCGACAGCCACGACGCGATAACGCTTCACCAGCAGCGGCACTATGCTCTGCCAAATGCTTCTATCGCATCCCCAGCCATGCAGCAATATCACGGTATCGCCCTCACCCTCAACAGAATAGGCAAGCGACACGCCCTCGTATGTATATCGTCCATCCATATCTGACAAAGATACAAAAAAATATTCTAATTATACCGCAAAACCCCCGAAATAATTATGTCAGACACAAGGTTGGCTACACATAAAAAAGCGGGGATGGCTAAAAAGTAAATTAGCCATCCCCACTTTCGTTTCCCTTCTCATGAAGGAGAATTAAGAATTCATCGATGCTATCTCTACATCTCTTATTTTCCTCTCTTCTCTCTTCTTTCACCTTTCACTTTTCACTTTTCACTTTTCACCTTTCACCTTTCACCTTTCACCTTTCACTTTATCGATGCATGGGATGACGGCCAAAGGCATGAGCTCCCGGCTTGATATCCATACCCTCGTACTTCGAGATATCCTTCGTTGCATTCTTGCCGAAGTAGCGCAGATTGTAGGTAAACTGCACCGTGAAGTAGCGTCCGACAACACTATTCCATGCGTTCTGCACATAACCGCTACCCACCGTGCGGGCAAAGGCTGTATTCTGGTTAAGCAGGTCGTTCACGCCGATAAGCACCTCGCCCAACTGATTCTTGAACAACTTCTTGCCGAGGAAGAGGTTACATATAAGATAGTCCTCGTTATAGTCATTCGTGAAGCCCAGGTACTGGTTGTAGTTCACAGCGGCCGTAAGCGAGAAGCCCTTCCAGAACACCCATTTCAGAGTACCCGAAGCCATGTGATTGAAGTAGCGGTTCTTCTGTGCTGCAAGCGACTGCTTCGTATCGTTGAACGTACCGTTCCACTGCAACGTGAAATCTATATTCTCAGAGATATTACTACCGAGCGTTATCATAGCGTCGTAGCCCATATTGCTCGTCATGTTGAGGCGGTCGTTGATGAGCGATGGTGTACGCGTCCAGTTAACACCCGCTGAGAGGTTAAGATTGCACTTGATGGGGGTAATGGGGAAGCCATAGCTAATATGCGAGCGCAACGAGCGGTAGCCATCCAAGTTGGCATAGGTGGTCTTCTGCAAGGGGTTATACTCGACATTGTCAATAGTAATGGTCTCGGGATTATACTCCACCGACTGACCTATATAGTGCTGCGTAAACTGAGCCATTGCCATAATCATAAAGGTACGACCCTTCTCGATATTCGAGCGCACGTAGTGAGCGCGGATATTATGGCTATATGCGGGACGCAGGTTGGCATTACCCCTGGTGATATACTGTGCATTCGAGACATCGTATATATCCTGCAAGTTGCGAACATCGGGATTCTCCGTCCACGACGATACAAACATACGGAGCGTATTCTGCGCATTGAAGGCAAAGTTACCCATGACGAAGTAGGTAACATTATCGAAGTTGCGGTTGATGCTCTGGCCATTAACCAGGCCGCTGAGTATCGAACGTTGGTAAAAGACGTTTGCCACGATGTTATTCTTCTTCTTGGCATAACGGTAGCCGGGACCTATCTTATGCTCATAGTAGTCGCTCGTGGTGAGCTTCGAGAGCGACGCATCGGGCAAAAGACCATCGATAGCGTAGTCGGCACCTGTGAGGTATGCTGTCTTATCTATCTGCTGGTCGTTATACTCGAAGCGGTATTGCAGGCTTATCTGCGACGACTGCGAGAGAGGCTCCGTGTAAGTGAAGTTGGCGCGTGTCTCGACATCCTTCACAGGCGACAACGACGACACATAGCGCAACTCGGGGGTGTACTCACCCGTAACATCATCGTATAGCGTTCGGAGCGTAGAGTAACTATTGGTCCACGATGTGGGAGTGTTACGATAGCGGATGTTACCATCAACGGTAATTGTGCGACCCGGCTTGCCGAGTTTTACGCGATACTGCAAGAACTCACTGAAACGAAACGCCTTAGAGTTGCCCTCCGAGAAGTTATCGATAAGGTTGACACCACTCTCGCCCCACTGCCTACCCTCGGTAGTACTATACGGGGTGTTACCCTGGAAGCTGAAATTGGTGCGCGACATAATCGACATATTCTTGTTTATAGCCCAATCCAGACGCAGGTTTAGGCGGTGGTTCATGTTTGCCGTTTCGGAGTATCCCTCCTGCTCCAAAGTATCTATGGGCGACGGCGCCACGTACCACTTCTCTATGCGACTGAGGTTCTTGGTGTTGGTCGAGTTGAAGAAGTATGAGCCGTTGAGCTTCACCTTGTCGTTCTCGCCCCACGAATCGGAGTACTGCACGCCGATAGAGCCCACGCGTGCCACACCACTCTGAGGACGCACCATGTAGCGGCCTACGCCACGACCACGGCCGCCACCCATGCCACCACCACCACCTGTTACGCCGAGGATATCCTCGAACGAGAAGTTTTGCTGGTTGACGTTATTCAGCAGGCCGATAACCGACAAGCGGCTCGAACCATGGAAGTAGTTAACATTACCTCCTGCATTATATTTATGATTCGATGTCACGCCATCGGTCTCGGGCTGATAGCCGTAGCCGGCATATAGCTTACCAAAGACTCCCTGACGCATATTCGAGTGGGTAACTATGTTGATGGCCTTGTAGCCCTCGCCATCGTCCATACCCGAGAACTCGGCATTATCCGAGAGTTTATTGAACACCTCGACGCGGTCAACGGCCTGCGCGGGGAGCGAGTTGAGCGCCGTAGATACATCCTCGGCGAAGAACTCCTTGCCATCGACAAATATCTTCTTAACCTGCTCACCCTGAGCTTCTACCGTGCCGTTCGAGATATTGATACCCGGCATCTTCTTCAAAAGTCCCTCGACGTCGGCATCAGCCGCCACCTTGAAGGCCGAAGCATTGTAAGCCACCGTATCACCATTCTGCGAGGTACGCAGCGCCTGCACCTCCTTGACCACGGCCTCGATAGCCACAGCCTCGGGAGCGAGGAGTATTGTGCCAAGGTCGGTCGCACCCTTTATCTTCACACGCTCGGTATAAACCGCATAACCGATGAACGACACTGTAACATCGTACTCGCCCGCCGAGAGCGACGTAACAGCCACAGCACCACCTGCGCCCGTTGTCGAGTGCTTGCGTACCTTGGGGTTGCTAACCGACGCCACCTCGACAATAGCTCCTATGACACCATCTTTCGTCTCCTTGTCGATTACCTTGGCCGTGATACGTCCCGACTGCGCCATTGCCGACACTGCGACAGAGAGCATCACCACCATCATCAAAATCTTCTTCATCACACTATGTTTATAATTATTATTTTCGCTTCTGTTTTAGCACTTTTCGCTTTGCGAAAATAATACTTTTTCCCGAATAACATATCATCTTGGGGGGTGAAACGACAAAAATGGGGTGTCAGTTAACCTGACACCCTCATTTTAGGCGTTTTATCTACGATATCGCGGTGCGGGACGACAGCCCGGGCCGAAGTTGGGGCGCGGCTCAGGGCGCGGCGAACGACTGCCACATTCTGGGCATCGCAGACGTCTGTCCCTGGGGCCATGTGCTTTGAAGTGTCTGTCGCACACCTTGCATCCCTTACGACGGGGAGCATCCCAACGATAGTCGGGGCCAACGCCGTGGTTATGTCCATGGCAGTTGACATTGAGTTCAATCTTTACCTTCTTGGGGCCACAGCCGTTATTAGGCTTTCTAACATTTGCTGCTGCATCGCCCATCGCCATCACCGACAACGCAAGGACCAAAAACATAATCTTCTTCATAGTTGTAAATTTTAAGGGTTATACCTTCTGTTTTCTATTACAAAGGTACAACCCTAAATTACAATTTGTTCCCGCCTCTTCTGCGAAACGTCCTATCGCGCGGCTGAAACAGCCATTAAGCAGGGTGAGACGACTGTAACCACTGCTTGAATTCGGGCACGCGCGCCTTGGATATTATTATACGCTCGGGACTCTCGATGATAAGATTTAGCGCCAGACGGCTGCCAAACCACACAGCAACATCCTTCACTGCGCGTCGCGAGACGATAAACTGACGGTTGGCACGAAAGAACTCTGCGGCCGAGAGTTGTTGCGATAGTGCTTCAAGGGTCTTATCCACGGGATAGGTGTCGCCCGCGAGTGTGGTTAGCGTAACGCGCTCTGAAAAGGTGTAGAAGAAGGCCACCTCGCACATCGCCACAGGGATTATCCTATCCTTGTAGCGCACAAGTAGCGTCTGCATGGTCTCCGTGCCGGCACCGCCAACCTCTGCGACTAACTTATCTCGACGTTCACGCTCCGACCTACGCTCCATGGCTGTAAGGCGCTCCAACTTATCGAGCGCACGCGACAAATCCTCCTCCTTGAAGGGTTTGAGCAGGTAGTCGATACTATTGACCTTGAAGGCCTGCAAAGCGTACTCGTCGTATGCCGTGGTAAAGATTATGGGTATGACGATATCTACACTCTGGAAGATGCGAAACGAATCGCCATCGGCGAGGTATATATCCATGAAGACAACATCGGCCTCCACCTCGTGCGAGAAGAACTCGACAGCCTCCTCTACCGACTCCAATAGCGCCACAACCTCGGTTGCAGGGTCTATGCTTGTCAACATACTACGAAGATTTACAGCTGCCGCCGTCTCATCCTCAACGATTATCACTCTTCTCATAGGTTATACTTTTCGGGGTTTTCGAGAGGTAGGCGCACCATGAAGCGCTCCTCATCGTCAATTATCTCAATATCGAGGTCGGCAATTATCTGCCATCTGCTACGCAGGTTACTGAGGCCTATGCCTGTCGAAGGCTCAATGTCGAGCTTCGGATGCTTGGGATTCTCAATCTCCAACACGCCATCGCGCGTACGTATAGCCACATGGAGCGGATTTCGCGTTGTTATGCTATTGTGCTTAACGGCATTACCTATGAGTGGCTGTAACGACAAGGCGGGAAGCGTCCACGAGAGATACTTCTCATCGATATCGAAGTCGAAGAAGAGCTTGTCGGCATAACGTATCTTAAAGAGATAGGCATAGGCGTTAGCAAACTCCAACTCGTCGCGTAGTGTCGTTGTTCCGCTTTGTCCATTCTGTATGATGTAGCGGAAGGTGTAGGATAGCTGATCTATGTACTTCAACGCGCGCTCGTCATCCTTCTCGCGCACGAGCATAGCTAATGAGTTTAGTGAGTTGAAGAAGAAGTGGGGGTTTATCTGCCCCACAAGCATATTGTAGCGCGTCGAGAGGTTCTCGGTTTTGAGACGCTCGTTCTCCACCTCGATAGTCTGATGTCGGCGCATCAGCATATATATATGTGCGTATAGCACCGTTACTACCAACATGAAGAGACACTTGGTCAGCACCACGAGGTAGGCATTGTCGTGAGGCTCGGCCTGGAAGAAGAAGACAATGCGCATCACGCCATCGCGGAACGACATCATGGGCGCAAACCATACACCTACTCCCGTAACGATAATTGCCACAAGCATTAGTCGCACATATACCCAACGTGAGCGACGCTCGGGGCGCAGTTTCGACGTGAATAGTTGTATCAGCACAAAGGAAAACAGGGCGTAGTAGGCAATCTGCCATACAAACTCGACGGTGCGACTCGGACGGTCATATACAGCCTCGAAGTCGAAGGGCTCGCCATTACGCTCAATAATCTTGTCGAGGTGGGGATGTGCCCTTTGCAACTGCTCCTCGGAGAAGGTCTCGCCACGCACCTCGTGCGACGTAAAGCGAAGATGGTCGCCCTCTTGAAGCTTGTGTGCTCGTACCTGCCATGCCGAAATATATACGCTGTCGCGCGCATCACAGTCGCATACCACGTAGCCATATAAATCATCGGCAATGTGTAACACGCCCGAGTTGTGCTCTCCCGAGGCATCATCCTTGATGCGGCTATCGAGCCCACTCTCGGTTATTATGGGTAATAACAGATATGAGAAGTTGATTACGAGGCTTAGTGCCACAGCAATCATCAGGTGAAGTCCGAGATTTGTTTTAAGTCGCTTCATAGGTTTCGAATGAAGATGGTTTGTTCCGATGGGTAGGGTTTGAGTAGTTCGGTGGCATAATCGGGTTAAGAATTAGAGGTAAGTGGCAATGTCTCCTTACTCGCCTTAACCGCTTTGTAGCCCTCGTGCCTCTCGTACTCCTCGCGCAAAATTCGGGGTCTGTGTTTTTTTGTTTTTTGGGGTCCATGGGGTCTTTGGGGTGCGTTTTCACTACCAACAATTTTCCCCTTGTACCCCCAAGTAAATCACGCCGTTAATCAGCGCTTTTGGGGCAACGATTGAGAGACCGCAGATGCGCCCTTATCACAGAAAAAAAACCAATTTTTTGTCAGGAGGGTTGCAGATGTGGCCTCGATTAAGAGTTGATCCCAGATGGGACATACTTGGCGTATTTCCCATTTGGGCAACGATTGAGAGACCGCAGAGCGCCCTTATTACAGAAAGAACCAATTTTTTGTCAGAAGGGTTGCAGATGTGGTCTCGATTAAGAGTTGCTCCCAGATGGGACATACTATGCGTATTTCCCATTTGGGGCAACGATTGAGATACCGCAGATGCGCCCTTATCACAAAAAATTACTTGTACCAAGAGGCATACGTACAATAATCTCTTGCCGTGCGTTTGATAATCTCGTCTCGCTGCTCGGGTGTTACATCCTTAACCTTCTTGGCTGGAACACCAGCATATACCGAGAAGGGCTCGAGCTTCTGGTTTGAGAGCACAAGGGCATTGGCTGCGACGATACACCCCGTGCCCACCACGGCATTGTCGAGGATGGTGGCTCCCATACCTATAAGAGAGTCGTTCTCGATAATGGCACCATGGATAACGGCATTATGTCCAATCGAGACGAAGTCGCCGATGTGTGTCTGCGACGGATTCTTAGAGCCATCGTAGAGGGTGTGGATAACTACACCATCCTGAATGTTTGTGTTGTTACCGATGCGAATGGCGTTTACGTCGCCACGCAACACGGCGTTATACCATATCGAGCAGTTCTCGCCAATCTTTACGTTGCCGATGATTGTTGCTGTCTCGGCCAACCATGTATCCTGTCCAATTTCGGGATGGTGGCCACGTACTTCTCTTACAAGTGCCATAATATATATGTTTTAAACTATCTATACTCCAATCTCTTTGCCTCCTGCCAATACTCCTCCATCTTATCGAGCGTCATATCGTGCAGCGTGCATCCCTGCTCCACGGCGCGCTGTTCCATGTGATTGAAGCGGCGGATAAACTTCTTGTTGGTACGCTCCAATGCCGCCTCGGGGTCTATACCATAGAGGCGACAGGCGTTGATGAGTGCAAAGAAGAGGTCGCCCATCTCGTCGATAAGTTTCTCGTGGTCGTCGGCGCGCAACTCCACGTCCACCTCCATCAGTTCCTCCTTAACCTTTGCCCACACATCCTCGCGCTTCTCCCAGTCGAAGCCCGTGGCTGCGGCCTTCTCGCCTATGCGGTAGGCCTTAACCATCGAGGGTAGCGACACGGGGACGCCACCAAGCGTACCGCTCTTGCGCCTCTTTTTACGCAGTTTCAGTGCCTCCCAGTTCTGCTTAACCTCCTCGGGAGTATCGGCATGAATATCGCCATAGACATGTGGGTGGCGGTAGATGAGCTTGTCGCAGATGGCATTTGCCACATCCGTATAGTCGAATGCTCCCGCCTCGTCGCCGAGCTTCGAGTAGAACACCACATGCAGGAGCAGGTCGCCAAGCTCCTCCTTTATGCCCTCCATATTCTTATCGGTGATGGCATCGGCAAGCTCATAGGTCTCCTCTATGGTGTTATTTCGTAGTGTATCGAAGGTCTGCTCCCTATCCCAGGGGCACTCAGCGCGTAGCTTATCCATAACGTCGAGAAGGCGCACGGTGGCCATCTCTGCATCTCTTCTATCCATGCTATTTGGGTTGTTTACGTTTAATTCGTCTGAAAGGCAGCCTCATAACGCCGAAGAAGGCCTCGCCAAAGATGCCACTCGACATCTTCGAGGTGCCGGCCTCGCGGTCTATGAAGATTATGGAGTGTTCTGTAATGCGGTAACCGAGCCTCCATGCCGTATATTTCATCTCTATCTGAAAGCCATAGCCGTTCATCTTCACGCAGTCGAAATCCATGGCGTCGAGCACCTCGCGGCGGTAGCCCACAAAACCCGCCGTAGCGTCATATACGGGCATGCGCGTAACAAGGCGCACATACTTCGAGGCAAAGTAGGAGATAAGCAGGCGTCCCATAGGCCAATTTACGACATTCACGCCACGCGAGTAGCGCGAGCCTATGGCCACATCGTGCTCGTCAAGCAACGCATCGAGGGGCACCAGGTCGTCGGGGTTATGCGAGAAGTCGCAGTCCATCTCGAAGATGCGGTCGTAGCCGTGGAGGAGTGCATACTTAAAGCCGGCAATATATGCCGTGCCGAGTCCCTGCTTACCGCTGCGCACGATGAGGTGCAGCCTACCGTCAAATGCAGCCTGCTCCTTACGTACCAAGTCGGCAGTGCCGTCGGGCGAGCCATCATCGACAATGAGGAGGTCGAACTGTGGCTCCATGGCCATCAGTCGGCGTATCATGCGAACGACATTCTCGCACTCGTTGTACGTAGGTATGATTATAAGTCGCTTCATCACATCATTTTATTAAACGTGCGCCATCCGAACAAATAACGCACCACCACCGAAAAGCGATATATGCCCTCGGGCTTTTTTCGCCTCAGTATCATACGACGCTCACGCGCCAGGCGTGGGTGCCACCTGAGAAACGCAGCCCACGCGCGTACCACGGCCCATGCGCGGTGTGGATGCAGCGTGATGAGGTGTGCCAACGCCTCCGCAGCGTCGGTTAGCGGGCGCACAAGAGCTACGGTAAGTCGCTGCACGGTCGATGAACACTTGAAGAGCATTGCCAGGTTGTTGCGGTGGTTGAGGTATATCTTGAACGACGACGCAGGTAACGTGCCTCCGCCAAGGTGATATACCGTTGCCTCGGGTACCGACACTATGCTGTAACCCGCAAGTTGCATGCGCCACTGCAAGTCTATCTCCTCCATATGGGCAAAGAAGTGCTCGTCGAAGCCACCCACCTCGAAGAATACCTCGCGGCGGCAACATAGGGCAGCACCACTACCCCAAAATATTTCGCGCCGAGTATCGTACTGTGCCTCGTCGCGCTCCACCTTCGAGAGTATGCGACCACGACAGAAGGGGTAGCCGAGGTAGTCGATGAAACCGCCCGCAGCTCCCGCATACTCAAACCTATCATGCGAATCCACAGCACGTAGCTTGGGTGCCACGGCAGCGATGGAAGTATCGTCATCGAGCGCCGCAACAAGAGGCTGCCACCACCCCTCCGTTACCTCAACGTCAGAGTTGAGCAACAGTACATACTCGCTCTCCACCTCACGTAGTGCGCGGTTGTAGCCCCCGGCAAAGCCGTAATTGCTATCGAGGCGTATCACACGCAGCTCCGGATAGTGCATACGCAACCATACCACCGAGTCGTCCGTGGAGCCATTGTCGGCAACCACAACTTCGGCATCCATGGAGGTATGTGCCACAACACTCTGTAGAAAACGTTCGAGGTGGTGGCGTCCGTTCCAATTGAGTATTACTACGCTCAGCCTTGCCATAATTCGCTATTGATAACGTTTCTGCTTCCAGCGTTTGTGCGACCACAGCCACAGTTCGGGGCACTCCATAATGGTCTGCTCCAAGCGGCGGGCATAACGCTCCGTAATCTCATGCTCCGCGACAGCCTCCTTGCCGTCGTAAATCTGCTCGACGAAGAGGTCATACTCGCCACGACGACGACGCTTCATCCAGAAGAAATATACAGGCAGCCCGAAACGTCGCGCGAGTTGTTCGGCGCCATCGGCGAAGATGGTATCTTGATTGAGGAATGTTATCCAGTGGGGGGCACTGACGCGATATTGGTTTTGGTCGGCGATGAGACCTATGCTCATGCGCTTCTCTCCACGGTTGCGCAGATAGTGTCGTAACACATCGTTGCGGGGCACCAATATTGAGTTTTCGCACCTGCGCAGGCGCTTGAAAAGTTCGTCGAAGACGCTATTTTGCAGCGAGTGATATACGCTCAACTGCTCATGCGAGTTGTCGTAGAGGCATATCGCCGAGAAGTACTCCCAGGCTCCATAGTGGCCACCCAGCAGGACAACATCGCTCTGCTTCGCTGCTGCCTCATACTCTGCTGCCTGCGCGAAGGATATTCGACGTCGAAACTCCTTCGAAGAGATGCCCGCGATGCTCAGTGTGTTTACCATCTGCTCGGCGAGGTTACGCATGAAGCGCGAGGTTATGCGTTTCAGCTCCTTCTCGTCGCGCTCGGGGAAGGAGTTGCGCAGGTTCTCCATAACGACCTTGCGGCGATAGTGCATGAGGTGGTGCATGATGAAGTATATGACCTCCTCAAAGATGTAGTAGCGTACCCAGCGTGGCATAATCGCCACAAAGCGACACATGGCGAAGAGCGTCGCCACATATATACGCTGCATGCGTGTCAGTGAGTATCTGCTATTGTCGCGTGCCATCTACTCGTCGTTTAGGTCATCATCGGCCCCGTTATCATGCTCTGCGCGCTCGGTCTTGGGGTCATATCCCGCTACAACAATCACAAACTCGCCCTTTGGCTCGTGCTCCTTGAAGTGGGCTATTACCTCTGCCACAGTTCCGCGCACAGTCTCCTCGAAGCGCTTTGTTATCTCGCGCACCACGGCCACACGTCGCTCCGTGCCCATAACCTCGGCAATCTGCTCCAAGCACTTCACCACGCGGTATGGCGACTCGTATAGTACCAGCGTGCGGGGCTCCTCGGCCAACTCCATAAGACGCTTCATGCGTCCCTTCTTCTGTGGCAGGAAGCCCTCAAAGCAGAATCTGTCGCAGGGGAAGCCACTCTGCACCACTGCGGGTATGAGGGCTGTTGCTCCGGGCAGCGTCTCGACGTCAATGCCCTCCTCCACGCACTTACGCACAAGCAGGAAGCCGGGGTCCGATATTCCGGGTGTTCCGGCATCCGACACCAGCGCCACATCGCGGCCTGCGGCTATTGCCTCGGCAACACGACCTACGGTGGCATGCTCGTTGAACTTATGGTGCGAGTGCATAGGTTTCTCTATGCCGAGGTGTCGCAACAACACCGATGTTGTGCGTGTATCCTCGGCGAGTATGAAGTCCACCTCGCGTAATACGTTTATCGCGCGCAGGGTTATATCTTCGAGGTTGCCAATGGGCGTGGGTACTACATATAGTTTTGCCATAGCGTCTCTTTCGGTGTTGTATTATGCTAGTTTACGCTCTATGAGCGACACAAGGAGCTTCGCACCTTCGAGGTCGGGGTTCCATGCGAAGTTCTCGATGATGTATATCATGCAGTCGTCGAGGTCATCGAAGTCGTTGAGCGTATCAATGGTATCCTCGTAGCGTGCTACGTCTCCATCGAAGAGGTCGCGCACCATGAGGAATTTATCGTTCAAGCCTATGGCCTTGCGCAGGTCTGTTATGCGGCTCATCGCGAGGGTGGGCTGCGTGTCGTTTACGAGCCTGTCGGCAAGCGTCGTTACGCCACTACCCAATACATCGCCGAGGCGCTTCGGGGCCTCTTCCTCCCGTGTTTGAGACACGGGGCGCGGTGCGGCGGCGGGGTGCGGCTCCGGGGAAAGCTGCTCTGCGGGCTTAGTCGGCTTGACGGGCTCCGGGGGAAGCTGCTTTGCGGGCTTAGTCGGCTTGACAGGCTCCGGGGGAAGCTGCTCTGCGGGCTTAGTCGGCTTGACGGGCTCCGCGGCAGGCACGGGTGCAACGTTGTAGAGCGATATCATCTTGCGATTTGTCTTCTTGCGCACGGGGATATCTTCAATGTCGAATAGGCCGCCACCAACATTTATTGGGGCGGGCGTAGGCGTAGGCGCAGGGACAACCTCCGCGGGGGCGGGTATAGGCTCAGGTGTAGGCGCGGGGACAACCTCCGCGGGTACTATGGGCTCCGCAACCTGAGGCTCCTCCACCACATTGCGTTCCTCGGGGCTAAGGCCGAGCAACGCCTCTATATCGAGAATATCGGCAAAGGTATCATCCACCTCGACTACCTCCTTGGACTCTGCGGCGGGCATGGGCGCTGCGGCGGGCGCGGGCGCTGCGACCTCGTCGGCCTTTACCTCGACACTCTCCACGCTCTCGGCAGTGGCAACAACCGCGCCTACGCTTGCGGCGAGACTCTCATCGCCATGCATATCAAGCAACTGCTCATAGAGGGTGCGCAACGCTGCAAGAGCCACATCGCGCTCAACAGCGGGCACAGCGTTCATGCTCTTCCAGCCATCTACAAGACGGTTGATGCGAGCGAGTATATCTTCAATTCGTGTCAGTTCCATATCGGGAAGTATATATATCGTACCAAAGGTACGAAAAAAATATGAAACATCCTACAACCGCACAAAAAAAACTGCCCGACCAAAGGCCGAGCAGTAAATCGGATATCGCAATAGACTATTTACTACGATATGTTATCACACAACTACCTACCGAGAACCAGGTCGGTGCTGCATTGACATCCTTCTGATGGTCATCGGTAATATATATCCTCTGACCGTTACCCATCGTAGCATCAAACTGACAAAGTGTATATTTATTCTCACCAGGGGTCGTATCCGAGGTAACACGCGACAGTGTCTTTGTCTGTGTTGACGAAGGCTTATTTGTTCCCGATGTAATACCTGTAATAAGGTCAATTTTCGCACTTCCTAAACCGCCGGTATAGTAGCAAGCCTTGATATCGTAGTGAATATTCGTATTCGAGGGGAATACAAACGAAGGAGAGTATATCTCACCGGTTGTTGTTCCACCAAGGTAGTAGTATAACGTACGGAAGCCGTATCCCGAATCAAATTTTTCTGTACCCGTAGTATCCCATCCTTCTCGCGCATCACTATTAAACCAATCAGCCTTGTAGGGCAGGCCTGTAATCCATACGGTGTTTGTCGAATATACCTTCACGCCACCAACCTTGACGTAGGCCTTGATGCCCGTCTTACGGCCCCAGTCCTTGTTGTATGAGGGCTCAGCGTTGAGCACGAAGCTGTTGCCGGCCTTGTCCCATGACACCTGGCCCGCCGAGTGGGTGTAATCCACGCCGTCAATCTCGTAGCCGAGGTCCTCAATTACGGCATCCTGAACGCCACTATATGTCGAGGCACACGACTCGCCATTTAGACCCGTGGTGAAGAACACCTTCGCGGGGTCAGCAATGAACGCATCGTTATTTGCGCTTGCTACATCGTTGTAGTCGCTGTAGTAGGTGTAAGACGACTTTGCGCCGAGCTTCACGGTGGGTGTCGTCCAGTCGAAGGCCACACGTGTCGTGGTGCCCTTGGCAAAGGTCTTGGCAGCATAGGCCTTGGTGCATACGTTACCGTTGCCGTCGGTAATTGTCAGCACATAGTTGCCCATATCGAGGTCAGCGGGCAGCGACACGAAGAAGCCATCTGCCGAGGGGCTGTTTACCACAATCTCCGACGCCGTGGCGGTGTGTGCCACACTGCCTGATGCAATGTCATAGGTATAAGACGTAGCAAAGGCAGTGCCGTCCAACGCCTTGAACACAGCCTTGGTTAGTGCGCCGGGGCCATTAGTGATGTTTACGCGCAGGAGGGCATTTGCAGGCTTGAAGCTCATGTCTATTGCACCTGCCTGCACCTCCTCGGCCATGCCCACCAATACGGGGGCTGTCGAGGCGGCACCACCCCACTGCTCTGCACAGTTGAGCGTTACGCGACTACCATTTAAGGAGTAGCTACCCGAGCGTGCATATATGCCGTAGTAGGTGTCGTATTCGGCCATTGTCGTACCCGTGCCCTTGAAGTTTACGTCCGTCTTGCCACTGCTCTGTGCCGTGAGCGTTGCCGCGGCTCCCGCCTCGGAGCGTATGACGATGTTGTCGCCCGCAACCCAGCTCACCTCGTTGTACTTCTCGCCGGCTATGGCTACGCGAGTCTCCGCGTCATCGATACCCGCCACGAGGTTGAACTCGTCGCGTCCCTCGATGTTGATGTTGTAGTCGCCCTCCACCGAGCAACCTACCAATGCGGCTACTGCCGCAAGTGCGATATAAAAATGTCTCATCACTCTCATGTTTTAGCTGTTTTCGATTTGTGTAACCATGTTAGTCGAGCAACGAGCCGTCGCCGCCATCACCATAGTCCATCGAGTCGTTGTCGCCAGATAGCACCACGCCACACTCCACGGCCACGAGTACCTCTTCGAGCTGTGGTTCCTCATAAAATCTCTGTATCATTGTCGATATCACTTATCCGTCAATAGTGTGTAATCAATGTTATATTAGCCCTTTATGAGCCACGTATCGTCATAAAGGGTAGGCAAATATATTTATTTTTTTCGTAAAGACAATCAAGTCAATAGACAAATTCAACCAAACGGCAATTTTTCAGCACGAGCCAAGAAGAGATAACATCGCGCGGTGGGTAGTAGTGGGTAGTCGTGGGTAGTGGTGGGTAGTTGTGGGTAGTCGTGGGTAGTCGTGGGTAGTGGTGAGTAGTCGTGGGTAGTGGTGGGTGAGGGTTTGGCGCGCCATACCACTACCTACTACTACCTATAACTACCTACCACTACCTATAAAAATCCGCGCGCTGTGGGTAGCTGTGGGTAGCTGTGGGTAGTGGTGGGTAGTGGTGGGTAGTGGTGGGTGAGGGTTTGGCGCGCGCCTACCACTACCTACTACTACCTATAACTACCTACCACTACCTATAAAAATCCGCGCGCCGTGGGTAGCGGTGGGTAGCTGTGGGTAGCGGTGCGCGAGTTTTTGGCGCGCCATACCACTACCTACCACTACCTATAACTACCTACCACTACCTACAAAATCCGCGCGCCGTGGGTAGTACCTTGGCGCGCCATCGACTATTTTTCACGTACCGAGAGTCTTATGCGTGTCATCTGCTCACGAAAGCCTCCCTCAGCAGCAAATTTCTCAATCTCCTTATCTATAAACTTCGACAACAAATACACTGCTTGATGAATAAGAACAATCGCCATGTTTGCCACCACCTCGTCAGACCTCGACGCAGCCAACTCCAAGAAATACGCCGAGTCATCGTGCTGCGTAGCTAACTTACGCATGAAACTAACCTTCTCGGACCGGGTCTTCCACTGCTCATATCCACGAGAGCGCAGATAATCTGTATAGTCTTCGAGAAGTTCAAGGAGGCTTGCTCGTGCAACGTTGAATAGCTTTATGCCCATCTCCTTGGATGTCATCATATCGGCATATCCCTCGACGATGTTCTGCTTACCCGAGCGTGCTGCCTGAACCATTTGGTCGTAGGTGCGGTCGCGCTTGTCGATAAAACGTGAGCAAAAGTGATAAGTAAGGTCATAAATAACCACCGTCTTTTGGTAACTCAAAAGGCGTGTATGGTTCCAATGACTGTCGTTCAGCATGTTACCTGGCTTACTCATGGTTTGCGCGTTTCGAACAAAGGGTGCAACATTGTATAAGAAATTAGTACAAACATACACATTTTTAGGCAATTTGCAAAAAATCGAAGCGATTTAGTGGGTAGTGATGGGTAGTGATGGGTAGTGATGGGTAGCAGTGGGTAGTTGTGGGTAGTTGTGGGTAGTCGTGGGTAGTTGTGCGCGAGGGTTTGGCGCGCCCTACCACTACCTATAACTACCTATAACTACCTACCACTACCTATAAAAATCCGAGGCCCTCTTTTGGAGAGCCTCGGAAAGAAAATTAATCATGCAACCATTACATAGGTGCAGACAAGCTGCTCAAAGTACCTATTGAATCTGTATACTTACCCTCGACAGTATTACCCTGGTAAACGAAAGAGATAATAAAGCTATATCTGCTTGTTGACTCGTTATACGAGACCTCAACAGTACCACTCTCAATTCCGGTGGTTGACGCAGACAATACAATATCCGTACCTATCACATAGGTCTTCTCCTCAAGGTAGTTACCTGTTGTTACGAAAGCCAAGTCGTAATAATTCCAACCTGGATCCGCGAACGACAACACCAAATAACCATTACTTGAGTTATACTCCTGAGCTATATAAGCATAACCAAACTCCGCCATACCAACAGACAACTCGCCCACATAACGGAACTCATAGTCTTTCACATAATCATTGATAACAAAATCGAATGTCTGTGTTGCACCCGGAGCACCCGTAACAGTCACAACACACGACTGCATTTGACCACCGTTGAATGTTGAATACCAACCGCTGAAGTTAGTACTAAGCACGTATGTACCCGCAGCAAATGATGTTGCGCCATTAGCGAAGTAGGTAAGCTTCAACGTATTTGTACCATCCGAGAATGTTACAACCATATCTGTACCCGACATCACATATTCGGCAGTGGTAAACAACAGCGCCTGTGCATTGGGGTCCTTACCGGTCTCAAATGACGTAGATGCAACATCTGAATTCTTGTAGAGTGTTGACGAAGCCTCAGGACGAGCGGTAACGTTAATTGAGTAATATGACTCATACTCCAAACCGGTGAATGTAGCAGTGAGCGTAGCCGATGCCGAAATCTCATACGAATCTTCAGTACCAACCAACTCTACTAAATACGAATCAGCATTTGCCACAGCATCCCAAGTTACAGTAGCCGATGTGCCATCAACAGTAACGTTAAGATTTGAAGGCATATCGAGCTTAGTTGCATCACCCGGGTTGCGGAAATTATTGTACTCATTGGCCTTCGCAATTGCACCTTCAAAGCTAAGGATAAACTTCGTCGTCATACCATTCTCGGCAGTAAGAGCCAAAGTATAACCGGTAGCGGTATGACCTACGGTAAGTGATGCCGAAGTAAAGTTATAGCCATCTGCATAACCATCACTTATCTTATAGGTGTCTGATGTGAGGCTATAAGTCTGTGCGGGGATGATACCTGCTGTATCCTCACCAATGGGTACTTGGAGAGTTATGCTACCTGAATACGCAACACCATCAATCTGCTCAGTCTCAAAGTTAATTGAGAAGGTATCACCAGTCGAATACTCGGGATATGACTCATAATAATAACCCTCAGAGTAAGAAGCTGTTACGGTAGCCATGGCACCCTCAACAGTAATATCCTTATAGGGGATGGGAGGATTATTAATCAAACTCCAAGAATTTTTGCTTTCAACAGTTCCCTCATAGTAATAACTGAACTCGTTATTGTTCTCATCTACAACGACAGCATCAATGATGTAGCCCGCGTCGAGGTGCTGAACAGTTACGGTAGCCGACTGAATATTGTAGTTTGCGCCGTTGTAGTACATTCTCGACCAGTTGTTAACGATGAAATCACCATTATCGGCATTTACATACTGATAAGTACCCTCGGGAAGAACACTATATACAGATGACGGAACGCGGAAGTACAAGTAAGCGTACTCATCATTATCCATGGCAGTCTGGTCCTCGGCCAACCACAATGCGAACATCTGAGGGTTATTACACTCACCCAGAACAATACAGTTAGTTGACTTAGTAACCGTCAAATCACCCTGGTAAGTGAGCTGAACAGTCTTAATGCCATCGACATATGAGGTCCAGTAAGCCTCGATAGTGTAGATGCCACCCTCGATAGATACGTTGATAACCTCATTAGATGTCTGAGTATAGTAACCATACGGGCTGGTGTTAGCTGCAAGATTGAAGCTTGAGTTAAAGCAGTCGAACTCCAATGCATCAGCGCTGCTCCAATCTGTGCCATTGATACCCTGATATGTACCCGCTACAAGCTCAGTCAAACCAGCGTTGAAGATAACATTCCACTGGTCATTCTCCTCGTCGCCCTGGAAAGTGATGGTATTACCGGTGCGAGCCGAAACCTTATTGAGGTTAAGGACATAGTCGGCAGCCTTCTCGGTAAGACCCGATACGGCGAACTTAGATACCTCGCCCGTACGGAACTTCAAAGGATTAGCCGCAAGTGTCATGTCGATAGTCTTGACGTATGTACGATTGTTAGAGCATGTAACGGCTACATCCAAAGTAGAGATATCCTCATCCGCCGCGCAAGCAAACCAGATGTACTTGGTGTCGAGCTCGTTGCTAACGGTTACAACATACTCAGCCTCATCAACAGTTACAACAGCCTTGGTGATGGTCTTGTCTTCGAGACCCTTAACCTGCATACGGCCGTAAGCCACGGCGTGCGAGAAGTTAAGGTCGATAGCTGTCTCAACGCCATCCCATGCAGCCTCAGCCAACATGGTGTGAGCGCTCGAGGCAACAGTACCCTCCTGGTGCACTTGCTGATCCTGGTCGAACTGAGGCTCGCGGGGTTCGCTATAGCTCCAGCTACCTACGTAAGCACGCACGGTGGTAACACCTGTAAGCTCGCCCTGGAAAGTAGCGCGGATAGTAGCCTGCGTAGCCTGCTCGCCCTCGGCCTCAATCGAGCCCCAAGCCTGTGCCAACTCTGTGCCATTGGCATCGTAAGCCACCAAAGTTACATTCTCATTGCCCGACCAGTATGAGGGGAACCATTTGTTACCTTCGGTGCCCTGCTCATCGCCGAAGTAGGCACGAGTAACATCCTCGATGCTAGCGTTGAAAACAACGTCAGTCTTCTTTACCGTTGCATTAATCTCGTCATTATCCTGCGAGCAAGCAACAAATGCCATTGCAGCTACTGCAACAAGCATCATTTTCTTAAACAAATTCTTCATAGTTGCAATAGTTTTTTTTAGAATTCGCCATAGTCCAACGATGGAGCATCGTCCAAGTCAGACTCTTCAGACGACAATTCGACACCAAACTCGGCGGTAACCAAGAGGATGTCAAGCTCGGGAGCAACATACTCCTCTGCGAAAATGTTACGTTTAATCATAAATGTTAATAAATTAAGTAATTATTTTGTATTCAATTAGTTACAAATGAAAGCGACGTGAACACACCGACGTAAGCATCAACAAAAATTCATCAACAGCACACTATCAATTGTTCACACTACACAACATTTCACAATAACCCGACTGCAAATATATAAGTTTTTTTTGTAAACGATGCAAAAAAAATAAAAAAAATGACACTTGTACAAAGAGTTATAACCGATTGAGCCATAGAGAATATAAACGGAAAACGGAAAACGGAAAGAGCAAAGAGTACAGAGTACAGAGTACAGTGGAAAGTGGAAAGTGGAAAGTGGAAAGTGAAAAATCTCCACAGACCCCAAATTTTTGCGCGAGGGGGAGCAAGGGGCACATGGGGTACAAGGGGTACAAGGGGTACATAGGGCGTATTAAACTATCAACCACTCTCCCAACCAACTATCTTTCATCTGTACTCTGTACTCTGTGCTCTGTACTCTGTACTCTGTACTCTGCACTCTTTGCTCTTTCCGTTTTCCGTTTTCCGTTTTCCGTTTTCCGTTTTCCGTTTTCCACTTTCCTCTGTACTCTGTACTCTGTACTCTGTACTCTCCCAAAAAATAAGCCTGCCTAACTTTGAACACGTTAGACAGGCTTGGAAATATAGAATTATCAAAAATTAACGAGCATCTACTATTACACCCTCAAATGTAAAGTCATGCGTCTGATCACCTGTGGTTACAATATGGAACTCAATCTTATGTTTCATGCCATCACCCTGCGACTCAGTAACATTAATGGTTGAACCGCTAGCAATAACAATTCCTGATACACCATTTATAGTACAATTTCCACTATAATTTGAACCGGATGTGAAATATGTATTGGGGTATCGTGCCAAATCGTTGATTGAAGACGTATATGAATACTCATACGCAAAAATTCTGGTAGGATTCTGGTAAATTGTTACGTTCAAGATATTCTGGCCATCTGCAGATCTGAACTCATAATATGGAACCATATCATAATACATACCAAAGCATTTAGCACTTGTCAACACATTGCTATCACCGGGGTCAGGGGTAACAGCCGCAGCTGAAGTAGTTACCGACAAGGTAGCAGCCTCAGAGTTGGTGTAGCTTACACCATCGCCAACAGCCACAACCGATACGGTGTAAGCAGTCTCGGCAGTAAGACCTGTGAACGAGTATGATGTGCCGGTTACGTTCTGAGGAGCACCGCCATTGAGCGATACATTGTAGCTTAAAGCGTTAGCCACAGCCGTCCACGAGATATCAAAGCTCTCGCTTGTTACGTTAGCCGATGCAAGACCGGTAGGCTGCGCAAGCTGCTCAGGATCATCCGGGTCGGGCTCTGTGCCACCACCGGGCACAGGCCAACCGTCGGGAAGACCCTCGTAACCCCATGTGGTAGATGTACCATTCCACAAAGTAGCGGTGATAACAACACGATACTTACCATTAACAACCGAGATAGTCATATCACCACTTGTGATATTTGAGCCAAAGGTTGTACTACCATCAATATTGTATCGGTTGATAGAGAATATACCTGTGCTAGGATTTGTTTGACTCTGCTCAAATGTATAAGTCTTGGCAACAAAACTATTGTTGTTAGGAGTATCGTTGCTATTCATATATACACGAATGTAGGGATCTGCACCATTTGTCGAGAACTGCCAATAACCGCTACGTGTAAGCGTATTAGTCAGATAATCAACTTCCAAAGCGCCGCTGCCGCCACCTTCGCCGCCGCCACCTTCGCTGTCAGCTGCGACACCGCTCATGTTTACACCAAACTCGGCAACCTCACCTTTAAGGAAGGGAAGACCATTGCCGTTGCCACCATTAACGAGGTCCAAGGTCTTGGTATAAGTCTCGGCATCGTCGGCAGTAATCTTAACCTTAACGGTTGAAGGATTGGTGTTCTCCTTGCAAGCAAACCAGAATACGTTGTTCACAACATTATCGGGGTTGAGCTTAATAGTTGTGCTACCAATGCTAACCTCAACAAAATCGATAGTGGGCTCGAAGTTCTTAATCTGCATGCGCGCATAGGCTACCTCATGCTGCCAGTAGGGTTTGATGACACCCTGAATGAGACCATCGCTATAACCATCATACTTGGCTGTAAGGATATGAGCCGCCGGAT
Organism: Alistipes sp.; assembly: GCA_045603045.1. Lineage (GTDB taxonomy): Bacteria > Bacteroidota > Bacteroidia > Bacteroidales > Rikenellaceae > Alistipes. The sequence goes on along the minus strand of JAZULJ010000038.1, from coordinate 848 downwards.
CAACAGACTCGGCACGAGGAGTCTGCTCGGCAGGAACGGTTATAGTACTATAACCATAACCTAACAACTCTACCGCGCTCGCAGGCGAACCAAGATAGAGGACACCTGTGGGATCGTTAACAGAGACGCTGAAACGTCCAGAGCCATCAACAAGCTGAAGATTTACAGTGCCAGATGTATTTTGATAACTTACATAGTCCTCAGCGTAGTAAGTGATAGACTCGCCACCATCCCACTGCGTCTTATAGACATTACCATCCTTGCCACTGAAGCCCGAACGCGTATTCTCGATGTCGGCAATAACATCAACAGTGTACTTAGCCTGCTTGTTACCACCATTTACCTCAATCTCAGGCTCATTCTGACAAGCCACGAAGCCCATTGCAGCTACTGCAACAAGCATCAAACTCTTAAATAAATTCTTCATAGTTGCAATAGTTGTTTAGAAATCACCATACTCATACCAAGGAGCATCCTCAAAATCCTGCTCGTCAGACGACAATTCGACACCAAACTCGGCGGTAACCGAAAGGATGTCAAGCTCGGGAGCAACATACTCCTCTGCGAAAATGTTACACTTAATCATAATAGTTAATATATTAAAAAAATTATATGTTACTAATTTACATCGACTTACGTTTTAACGCAGCCAACATAAAATCCAAAAAGCACGTATGATTTTGAAGTAAACCCAACTAATTGTGGAGCAAAATTACTCACTACAATAATGTAAAGGTATTGCATTTTTGCCAATTATGCAAATTTTTACGAAAAAATTATGCAACGAGCAACAATAAAATGGCAAGGCGTAAGTGCGGCGAGGGGGTTGGCGGCAGCGAGGGGGTTGG
>JAZULJ010000037.1:0-47587 GCA_045603045.1 Alistipes sp. | reverse complement strand
AGGGGTTAGATTTGGTGCCAAGTCGAAATTGACACGGATGGGGGTGTACTTGGTGTACATCCCCATTCGGGGCAATGAGCTTGGTGCCGAAGATGACCCCTTATCACAAGAAATTTCTGAAATGTGGTGCGAAATGAAAGTCCCCTGGATGGATAGTACTTGGCGTACATTCCATTCAGGGTATCTTTCGGTTTCGTGCCGCAGATTGCGGCTTATCACAAGAAATTAAAGAGACTGCTCATCACGCAAATCCTCAACCCCCGCCTTAACAAGGACTGTGTTTACTGCGCTATTCTTAGCCTGGTTACGAACCTGTGTGGTAATAGGCACGCGCTCAGTCTCAACTGAGGGGAGAGTATCCTCACCGTTAATCTTATCTACAACGAAGATGTAAGCTGCGCTGTTACCCTTAACCTTAACAGGCTGCTCAATAGTGCGAGTAGAGGCAATGGCATTGATAAGACGTGAATCGCGAATATCACATACGGTCTGGTCGGTAGCCTTAATACCCGCAAAGGTGCTCTTTTCGGCAGCCTCCATAGTGAGGGTCTCGGCAATCATTTCATACTTCTTATCACGAAGGAGTGCCAAACGTGCTGTCATCAGGTTTGTAGTGTACTCCTCGTTATCGACAGAGGCGATGATGGCTACATAGATTGAACCATTGATGTTGAAACGCTTGGTCTCGCCTACCTCTGCACCATAAGCCCATACAGCCATGCTGCGTGAGTTAGCAATACGACCTGCCATACGCTCAACCATATAGTAGGGGTTGGGGCGGTAGTCATTGCGATTTACAACGGTAACTGCGGCAGTATAGCCGGCTGCATTTGCTGCATTCTGGAACTCCTCAACACCGCTGCCCATAGAGGCCTCGAAAGCATCAACCTTGCCCGTAACCTCGCGGATGGTCTTCTCGCTGGCTACGATAGGCATGTTTACATCTGCCGAGAGTACGAAGTCGGCCTTCTCACCAGCCTTGGTAATCACAACTACCGAGGGAACACCGTTATCATGGAACGCGAAGATATCACCCTCCTTGCGGTTAATGAAGTTATCGGCCTGAGTCTGCGTGAGCGCATCAAACTCGATAGAGTTATCGACGAAATCGGCAGAGGTGGTTGTCTTGGTGATATCGCCACCATTAGCCTCAACCTCCTCAACGAAGGCCTTAGCCTCCTCGATAGAGGCAAACTGCGCGGTCTTGATATCGAAGGTTGCAGGAACAGTAGCCTTAGCGAGGAAGTAATTGGCAACCCAGGCGTTGTTTACGGGCTCGGCAGGAACATAGTTCTTACCTGCGGCCAAAGCCTCCTTCTCGTCGCCAAGCGTCTCTACCTTCTTGTAACCACCAACCTTACCACCGGCAAGACGCACAGCGTCCTTAATCTTAACGACGTCGCCGGCACATGCAGTAATAGTCTCATTAAGAGCCACCATATCAGCAATAATTGCAGCCTCATCCTCGGCTGAAGCCTCAATGGGGAAGGTTACATAGCGCACGGTACGCGAGCGGTAGTTGTTATTCTTGGTGCGGTGTGCCTCGGCATATGCCTTAACCTCCTCATCAGTAACGGTTACCAACGAATCAGCGATTGAGGTATAGGGCACAGCAACGATGCTACCATCGAAGGTGAGGTTCTCCTTGCGGAGCTGATCCTCGATATCAAGACGGTTAGCATAAACACCACGAGCATAGAGCTCCGAGAACTTCTCGGCAGCGATGGTGCCGGGAGCGCCAATAGACTCGACAGCCCATGCGTTCTGCGCAATAGCATTCTGGTAATCTGCGGGGTAGTCGGCATACTGACCGAGGACATCGAGCGTAAATGCGTAAGAGTAGTTGTTAACATCGCCCTCGGTAACGGTGATGCCCATCTGCTCAAAAGCGGGTGCGAGGTAGCTGTTATACAACACTACGCGTGACGACATATCTGCAACCTGATCGGCAGAGAGCTGCTGGAACTGTTCGTAGGCGTTGCGTACCTGCTGGTACTCCGACTGCTTGATAGCCTTGCCTCCAACAACCATTACGGTCTCATCAGTAATCTGCTGGTCACCACCGCGGTAGCTGAGCTGATCACCGAGAATGAAAGCCAAAAGTACGACACCGATAACTATCGAGAGTACGATGCCGTATTTCGTTCTAAGTGTGTTTAATGTTGCCATAAAAAAACTTTTATTATTATTTATTCGTTATAATTCCGTTCGTAAGCCACAACATTAGTGGGTGCTACCACAAAAATAGCCGTCAAAGATAATATTTTTTTATTAAACTACCTAATATATATACCTTTTTTTACTCCGCGCGCGAGACACGCACCAAATCGAGGCGCGACTGCTCACGGCGAAGTATCTTTATGCGGTAGCCATTCACGGCTATCTCATCGCCCTGCTGGGGTATTCCGCCATGCTCGGCGATGATATATCCTGCCAACGTATCGTACTCATCGCTCTCGGGGATACCAAGGTCGTATTGCTCGTTGAGGTACTCCACCTCCAAGCGACATGAGAAGGTCCATTCGCCTACACCTTCGACACGCTCAATCATCTCCTGTACGTCGTGCTCATCCTCTATCTCGCCGAAAATCTGTTCCAACACATCCTCCAACGATATGATGCCCGCCGTGCCACCAAACTCATCGATGACAACAGCAATAGAGGCACGTCGCTTGGTAAAGGTTTCGAGCATGGTATGCAGAGGCATAGTCTCGGCGACATAGATTGTCTTGATAAGAATATCCGATATGCTCTTAGGACGCTCAAAGAGGCTCTTCGAGTTGACGTATCCAATGATATTGTCAATGGTGTCGTGCCATACAAAGATACGCGAATAGTGGGTCTCAACAAAACGCATCGTAAGCTCCTCGATGGTTGTCGATTCGAGATCTACGGCCTCAACATCAACACGTTGCACCATGCAGTCGCGTACACGCAAGTCGGCAAAGTCCAACGCATTTTGGAATAGACGTATATCCTCTTCTTGCTCCTCATGTACCTCTACATTATCGGCCTCGACAAGTTGTGCGAGGTCGTCGCGGTTGAACTCAGTCTGCTCCTCGCGCGGTGCTACACGGCGTCCCGCGAGGCGCATCAGACCATACGACAGCAACGTCGTGAAGCGCGATATGGGGTAAAGGATGATGTAGATGACGTAGAGTATCGGCGCAAAGGTCGAGTAATAAAAGTTGGGGTTGCGCTTAAATATCGACTTGGGGATATACTCGCCCAGGAAGATGATGACCACGGTAGATATAATGGTCTCCGAGAGAACATTCTCAAAGCCAAAGAGACTCTGCAACAGAACGGACATAAACATAGAGTAGATAACAAGCGCTATGTTGTTACCTACAAGTATTGTCGTTATGTAGTTTCCGGCATTGCGCGCAAATATGTCGGCAATACGGTCAAACATCGGGCTCTGCTTACGGTCTATCTCCTCGCGCAGTCGGTTACGACTTAGAAAGGCTATCTCCATGCCCGAGAAGAAGGCCGAGAAGAGCAACATAACGGCTATTACAGCTATGGTTGTTCCCATTACAAATGTTGTTTATAGTCATCGACGCAGCCTCTGCTACGCCATCTGCATACTTTTGGTTAGACTACTTTGCCTGAGCATCAGCCCTCATCGAGGCATCGAGGCGCGTTTGCTGCATGCTCTCGGTCTTCAAGCCCACCATGCCGCCCTGCTGCGACGCCACAGGACGTCCCTCTGCGGGCATGGCAGCATCACTCTTGGGTGAAAGCGCCGATGGTGGCGTCGGGGACTTACGACCCTCGGCACGAGGCTTCTGTGGTCGCTGCCGTTGGAGCCTATCACTATTGCCGGGACGACCCTTCGGCTTATGAAACTCGGGAGCAAATGCTCTATTGGTCTCTTGCGCCTCCATCTCCGCCTCGCGGACATCACGCTCACGCGAACGCTCCTCGCGGTCGCTCTCATCTACCTCAAACTCCATCTCGCTACTGTACTTGCGGAAATGTATGTTTTTGAGGTCCTCATCCGCCTCGAAGCCTACGCCCTCGTGCAGACCCTCGGGCTGCAAAATCTTGGTATCTACGTTCGAGTATATCTTCTTGGTCTTGGCATTCCAGAATAGTTGCTGCGTATATACCTCTGTGAGTCCCGTGACGGTGGTATCGGCACCCTTGCGGTTATGCTTTATTACGACAACATCGCCCTTAGCCTCCCACAACTCCTGGGACTCATAAAATATGGCGTAGTTTGCCGTGAGTACTACATCCACCAAGGCTAATGAGTCGGAGGTGTATGTTGTCATCTTTATACCCTTGCGAAACTCCTTATAAGGGTTCTTGGCAAGGCTATAACCCTCTATCAGCGGCGCTGTGAAGGTATAGTTGCGCGCACCATTCTCCATCATCGTGATAGTGCGATTCTCGCTCGACTCGGTCATGAGCGTCTCCGCGTCATATAGCGTGGGCTCCTGCTGACGATTGCACGAGAATAGCAATGTAGCACTCCCCAAAATGGAGAGTGCTACCATAACATATCGTTTGGGTGCTAGGCGCATTATGCTAATTGTCGATTAGCGGTAACGTACCGTTGTTGACTGACCCGATGCGAAGCCACACTTCACGGTGTAACGCTGGCCTGCCTGCAACTCAGCAAAGAAGCAAGTCTCCTGCTGGGGGAATGCTGCGCGGTAACCGCCCATGAGCTGCTGAGCTACCTTCTGTACCTCGGGCTGTTCTTTGAGGAGGTTTACTGCCTGTGCCATAGCGTCGTATGCTGCCCAATATACCGAAGCACCGCCAATCTTATCGTCGGCGCAGGGCGACGATGCGTAGCACTGACCGAGGATGAAGTATGAGTAGCCATTCTCGGGGTTTATAGCGCGAAGCTCACGTGCGGCCTCAGCTGCACCAGAGTAGTTGCGGCTGGCAATCTCGATAAGTGCAATCTGAACATATAGAGGCTCCTTGCTTGCGGGGTCGGTCTCTACGGCCAATGCCTCACGCAGATATTTGAGAGCCTTGGCATTCTCGCCACGGTTCTTGAAGCCCTGGGCAAGGAACAACGCTGTCTCCGATGAGGGGTTCAACGAGTAGTACTTCTCGGTAGTTGCGAAGAAGAAGTCGCTCGAGCATTGTGCGCGCGACATCAGAGCAACTGCCTGAGCGAGGATTCCCTGGTTGTCGGGGTCCTTTTCGAGCTTAGCAGCAAAGAGTGCTTCGAGGTTCTCACAGCTTGCAGCGCCGCTTGTACCGAAGCTTGTCTCGAAGAGGTCGCGATACTGCTCATCCTCGGCTGCCACATCCGCAAAGAGGGGCGAGAGACGCTCGTACTCTGCCAATACGATGTCGCTTGTTACCTCGTCGTCATACTCAAAGTCCTCGCAGAGGTTCTTGAAGTACGATGATACGATGTCGAGATGAATCTTACCTGTCTCAATGGCCGCATCCACAGCATCCTTCAAACCTGCTCGGAGCAGGGGACGATTTGTTGTGCAGTATTTGAGCATGTCGCGAGCCTTCATGTCGAGGATGTAATCCTTACCATTCTTGGCATGGTCTCCGAAGTATGTTACACGAGTATCGTAGATGAGCAAGATAGAGTCGATGTACATTCTCTTCTCGTCGATGCTACGAGCACGTGCAGCCTTATTCTTGTAGAGTGTTACACCACGTGCGAATGTCTGCTGTGATGCCGAAGGGCAGTTGTTGAAGAGCCTCTGGAAGTGCTCCGTTGCAGCCTTGAAGTCCTTAGCGTCGATAGCCTCTTTGAGGAAGTTAGACGCGCCAATGTTTGCGGCGCGCTCCTCGGCGGTAGCACCCCACTTGCCATACAAGGCATCATCACTGAAATCCTGTGCTGTTGCCGTGAAACCCACGAACATCGCAGCCGCAGCCAAAATAAGTTTTACGCTTTTCATAAATTTTAGTTTTATTTAGTTTTGTTTGTTTCTGTTCGTCTCCAACTACCCAACCGCATAGGCTTGGCCTCGACATGAATCAGACTGGATGGGCTGTACTTGGCGTACTGCCCATTCGGGCTGATGATTGAGAGGCCGAGAGTAGCCACTTATCACACTAAATTAGTCGTATTTCTGACGCACAAACCAAAAATCTGATGTATCAGCCGAGAAGAGGCTGAACCCTACGGACAACTTGTAGTAGTTCTGCGTCACGAGTCCCACCTTTGCACCCGCTATATCCACAGCCTTAGGTGCTGCCTGACGACCATACTCGAAGGCTATGTTTACGGATGATGCACCCCACACCTTCACCGGCAGTCCGAGGCCCACGGTTAGTGCAAGTTGGTTTATGCGCTCTCCCGCGAACGTCTGGTAGTAGTTACCGAGGCGTACACCGGCACGATACGACATACGGTTTAGGTAGTTACGCACATCGTTTGAGCGCGGTGTAATCTCAAATCCTGCCTTTATGTGGTGCGTATTGGTGTATGCCACCACGAGGGCATCATCTGCCACACCCTCGGTGTAGTTACTGTTAGCATCGCCCCACATGGCATAGTTGTAGTCCACGCCCCACGCTATCTTGCGATTCTTGTAGTAGATGCCGGCACCCACCTGATGAGGCACACGCAGGTCGAGGCGGTTAATCTGGTCGCGTATAGGCGAGGGGTATATGGCATTTATAGTGTTATCGGTATATACATAGCTCTCGCAACGTGGGTTGAGGCGGCCTCCGAGGTCGTATGTAGCACCCAACGTCAATATGCGCGACTCGTTGTAAATGATGTTCCACTGCACACCTGCCTGGAATTTGAAGTTCGACACGGCATATCGGTCTAAGCCATTTGTCGAGGAGTAAACACCCGAGCCCGTAACCATGTCGGTAATCTTCGTAGTATAGCTACGCTCGATGTTTCCCCAGTAGTATTTCGCAGCCACGCCTATTGAGAAGTTGCGCCATGGTTCCCAGCCGAGCGAAAGCTTAACCTCCGAGATGTCGCCATCGCCATTGTGAGCATATTCCACGCGACCTATGTCTGCCCAGTTTCCGAGTTGCTGATCTACGGAGCGCATTTTGTATCCCACGCTGCTGTAAGGCACTAACGAGAAGGTAACGCCTAAGTTCTTGGCAACGGGAAATGCTATGGCAAAGTTGTGGATGTTCACGGTGTTATATACGGTCTTTGCCTTGTGTGTCATCGCACCCGACGCGTCGTACTTGGGCTGATTGTTGCGAAAGTGAGTACCATCAAAGGCCATATCGAAGACGAAGCTTTTAGAGGGCACGGCACTCGATGCTGCGGGGTTGAGCATGTTGATATGTCCTATGTTGCGCTCGGCAATACCCACGCCACCCATCGAGCGCTGCATAACGCTACCGGGCGTCAGCAGCTCACCCGCACCAAACATCGAGTATGGCGAGTAGGCATTGACGCTACTCGACTGCGCGAAGGTAGCTACGGGAAGCAACACTGCCACCGCGAACAACAAGCATATGACTCTATCTAATCTCTGCATTATACTCCAAAATTCTATTGAGCCCGAAAATTACAGGCTCACAACTTGCAAATATCGCGTTTTTAATTCGTTTTACAAAATATTTTGCATCACCTCCGGTGAAAATTATGTATTTTTTTTCGTTTTTCTGCATAAATGCAGAGATGTAACCCTCAATCTCATGTGTTATACCCTGCATAACGCCCTGCTCTACGGCCTCGCGCGTGGTGCGACCATAGGGCAGCACTTCGTCTGTCGGCGAGCACAACGGCAACTTCGCCGTGAAGTGGGCAAGACTTCGGAAGCGTGTCGTAACACCAAGCGATATATTGCCTCCGCAATATACGCCACCGATTACATAGTCGATGGTTATCGCCGTGCCAAAGTCAACAATCATAATGTCGCCATCGGCATACATGCTACTCACCCCCACTGCTGCTGCGAGGCGGTCGGCACCAAGTGTTTCGGGTGTGAGGTAGCCATTGGCAAGAGGTACGGGCGTCACACCGGGGCGAAAGCATACCACCCTATGGAGCGAGTCGCTGAGCATGGCACACACGCGCTCATCATCGCCACGCGTAGAGCTAACAATAGCCTGATGCACAGAACTATGGCACGACAATATGTCGGCTATCCACATCCGGTCGCACTGCTCGGCGACATACTCCGCGACCACCTGCGACGCCTCCATGATGACAGCCTTGACGCGGCTGTTTCCTATATCGACTATAAGGTTCATATCTCTACTCACGATTTTCGTCCACCGCGGCTAACTGACGCAACATATCGACACCCTCGGCGATGCTGTATATCTTTCTAACGGTCATCGACAGACGATTATTGTACTGTTTAACAACAAATCTTTCGGGCTGTGCCACAACCTTACGAAGCAAGTTGAGGAATGTATCTGTCTTGAAGTATGGCGAATTATTGTCGCCCACGAAGCGCACTATCATCAAGCCATTCTTGACCTTGACATGCTCCATACCGAGGTTGACAGCCTCACGGCGCAGGCGCACCACGTCGATAAGTTCGATGAGCGGTTGCGGCACCCTACCAAAGCGGTCCTCCATGCGCAACTTGAAGGCCTCAAACTGCTCGTCGTTGCGCATGGCATCAATCTCGCGGTAGAGGCGCAGCTTCTCGGACTGAGAGCGTACATAACTGTCAGGTATAGAGGCATCTATATCAATATCGATGGTCGCATCATCGACAAATGCCACATCCCTCATCGCGTCGTTCTCCGACTGTGTGAGACCCGACGTATCGAGACCCTCGGCACGCAGCTCCGAGATTGCCTGGTTGAGAATCTTCTGGTAGGTCTCGATGCCTACATCTGCAATGAAACCACTCTGCTCGGCACCCAGGAGGTTACCCGCACCGCGTATATCGAGGTCCTGCATAGCGATATTAAATCCTGAGCCAAGGTCCGAGAACTCCTCTATGGCGCGCAACCTGCGACGTGCGTCGCCACCTATGAGCTCGTCGGGTGGCGAGAGCAGATAGCAGAAGCTCTTCTTGTCCGAGCGTCCCACGCGACCACGCAGCTGGTGCAAGTCGCTCAGGCCGAAGCGGTGAGCATCGTTGATAATGATGGTATTGGCATTGGCGATATCTATACCGTTCTCGACAATGGTCGTCGAAAGCAACACATCGAACTCGCCATATATGAAGTCCATGATAAGGCTTTCGAGTTGCTCCGCGGGCATACGCCCATGGCCCACGCGCACACGCGCCTTGGGACATAAACGCGTAATCATACCCTGCAACGTGGTCAGCTCTTCAACGCAATTATGCACGAAATATACCTGTCCACCACGTGCCAGCTCCTCCTCGATAGCATCGCGGATGATATCTTCGCTGAAAAGGTGCGACTCCGTGACGATAGGCTGACGGTTGGGTGGCGGCGTGGATATGACAGAGAGGTCGCGCGAGCCCATCAGCGAGAACTGCAACGTACGCGGTATGGGTGTCGCCGTGAGCGTCAACGTATCTACCGAGACAGCCATCTGCGTAAGTTTCTCCTTGGCTGCAACGCCAAACTTCTGCTCCTCGTCGATGATAAGCAGACCCAAGTCCGAGAACTCCACCTGCTTCGAGAGCATCTTATGCGTACCGATGAGTATATCTATCTTGCCCGCCTTCAACTCCTCCAATATGCGACGTGTCTCCTTCGCCGACTTGGTGCGATTGAGATACTCAACAGTCACGGGGAGGTCTCGGAGTCGCTCCGAGAATGAGCGGTAGTGTTGCAAGGCGAGTATTGTCGTAGGCACGAGCACCGCCGTCTGCTTGCCATCCACAGCCGCCTTGAAAGCTGCACGTATGGCCACCTCCGTCTTACCGAAGCCCACATCGCCACATATAAGGCGATCCATAGGCTGGTCGGACTCCATATCGCGCTTCACGGCAGCTATTGCCGTCTGCTGGTCGAGGGTATCCTCCCACTTGAACGAAGCCTCCAACTCCTGTTGCAGGTAGCCATCGGCCGAAAAAGCAAAGCCCTTCGAGGCCTTACGCTTGGCATAGAGCGCTATGAGCTCGCGCGAGATATCCTTAACAGCCTTCTTGGTTGTCGCTTTGAGCTTCTGCCATGCTCCGTTGCCAAGCTTGTATATCTTCGGAGGCTCACCCTCACCACTCTTATAGCGCGAGATACGGTGCAGGGCATGGACATTGACAAAGAGAATGTCATTATCTTTGTATATCAACTTTATAGCCTCCTTTGTATGTCCGTTATCGTTGAGCTTAACAAGACCTCCAAAGCGACCTACACCGTGGTCAATATGCACCACATAGTCGCCCACCTTCAAGGCATTAAGTTCGGCGACGGTCATCTGCTCGTCTCGCTTAATCTCACCACGTATTCGGTAGCGCTGATAGCGGTCAAAGATTTGGTGGTCGGTATATACGCACACCTTCAACCCATTATCCACAAAACCATCGTGCAACACAACATCCGCAGCCTCGAACTCCACGCTGCGACGACCCACCTGATGAAAGATGTTCGTAAGGCGCTCCACCTGTGCCTTGTTGTGCGAGAGGATGTATGTCTTATATCCTCGCTCCATGTTCCAACGGATATCGTCGGCAAGCATCTCGAAGTTGCGATTGAAGGTAGGTTGAGGTGCCGTGTCAAAGTGAATCTTCGCAGTTGCAGGGCGCTCGTGCAGGTTATCTTTGCGTACAACGACGCTACGACCCGTCAAGTCGCTGAGGAGGCACTGACGCGAGGTTACCCTCTGCGAGAGTGTTGCCACATCCTGCTCGTCTGCCGACTGTTCAAGGAGACGACTGCGCACATCCGCAATCTTGCGCATAGCGTAATCGGCATCGTCGAACCACCACACAGCATCGCCCACAAAGCGGGCAAGCGACACCCTCTGAGCATCTTTGCGCGACATATTGGGTATAATCTCCACGGCGTCGGGGCGCTCCGCAGAGAGCTGACTCGATATCTCGAAGCGACGTAACGAATCTACGACATCGCCAAAGAAGTCTATACGATAGGGGGTTGACTCGACGTACGAGAAGACATCGACAAGACCGCCACGCACTGAGTATTGCCCCGGCTCATAGACGAAATCGACCTTCACGAAGCCCGATGCCTGCAACCACTCCACGAGATTCGCCTGCGCCAACTTGTCGCCCACGGCGATACGTCGCGACTGCTCGGCCATATCCACCCTGTCGGCCACAGCCTCGGCTAACGCCTCGGGATAGGTACACACGACAAGATAGCCTCCTTTGTGTGCAGTTATGGCATTCAGGGCAGCCGTGCGACGCACGATGCCCTGCGCATCTTCGGCACCATAGGCCACCGAGCGCTTATATCCCGATGCAAAGAATACGACATGCTCCTCGTCGAGAAGTTCGTAAAAGTCGTTGAGCAGGTAGGCGGCACGGTCTCTGTCGTCGGCAACAAAGAGGTGGATACCCCCGCGACGGACTACCGTCGCGGCAGCATAAAGCGAATAGGCTCCACCGACCATCTGTTCGAGATGGACGGTAGAGCCTATATTTTCCAAACATTTATTCAGCTCGACGGCACGTTTGGACTTGCGGACGAGCTCCGATAAAAAGTTCATATCGTTACTTATTGCTTCACAAGTAGCGATTCAAGGCGCGCTACGCCATGAGTAGCGACTTACCCTGCTTATCGAGATAGTTAACATCAATCATACCCACACTCTGGTCGGCGGTAAGCTTGATGTAGATTTTGTACTTGCACATCCAACGCAAGCGCAGCGACAGCAATCCGTGGCGCAAATATGTCGCAACATAGGGGCTGAGACGAAGTTTAACGTAACGACATCCCTTCGAGGCGAGGAGCTGAATCTGACCCTCAATCTTACGTTCGAGGAGTATCGTGGGCTCCACTCTGCCCGTGCCGTGGCACGTGGGACACACATCCGAGGTCTCGGCGACGGCGAGGGGGCGCACACGCTGACGCGTAATCTGCATGAGTCCGAACTTCGTGAGCGGCAGTATAGTGTGCTTGGCCTTATCCGTGGCCATCAGCTTCTGCATCTCCTGATAGAGCGTCTGTCGGCTCTGCGCCTTGCGCATGTCGATAAAATCGACTATCACGATGCCACCCATATCTCTCAGGCGCAACTGTCGCGCTATCTCGGCGGCAGCAGCGAGGTTTACCTCCAAGGCCGTCTGCTCCTGGTCGTCCTCGGCCTTCGTACGGTTACCCGAGTTGACGTCTATGACGTGCATAGCCTCGGTATGCTCGATAATCAGATATGCACCGCGTCGCAGCGACACATACTTTGCAAATAGCGACTTAATCTGTTTCGCGACATCGAAGTTATCGAAGATGGGCACCTTGCCCTTGTAGAGCTTCACGAGGCGTCCCATCTCGGGTTTGATGGCCTGTACATAGCTCTTAATCTCGTTGTACATCGTCTCGTCATCGACCGTAATCTGCGAGAACGTTTCGTTCAGCGAGTCGCGAATAATAGTGTTTACACGGCTCATTTCGCTCATGATGCGTGCGGGAGCCTCGCTTCGGCGTATCTCGCCGAGAGCCTTGTTCCATCTCTCGATAAGAGAGAGTATATCTTGCTTAATGTCGGTATCCGAGGCATCGGCGGCCGCCGTGCGTATGATGACACCGTAGTTATGTGGCAGCACCTCCTGTGCCACCTTTCTCAGTCGCCTTTTTGCAGTATTCGAGCGTATCTTCGTCGATACGAACACCTTGTTTGAGAATGGCACCAACACCACATTGCGTCCCGCCAGCGATATATCTGCCGTGAGGCGCGGGCCCTTGGTCGATATCGCTTCTTTGGCGATTTGCACCATCACCGTATCGCCCACCTGCAAGTAGTCGCCGAGGCGACCCTCCTTTGCGAGCTGCGGTTCGAGCTTCATCGTCTCGACATGTACCGGGCGCTTTGCCGACTTGCGGCTCTCTACAACGCGTTTTAGCGAGGAGTAGTGTGCGCCAAGGTCGAGGTAGTGAATGAAGGCATCCTTCTCATGACCTATGTTTACGAATGCTGCATTCAGTCCGGGCATAATCTTACGTACACGACCAACATAGATGTCGCCCACAGCAAAGCCCGTCTGACACTGCTCTTTGTTAAGCTCGACAAGCACCTTATCTTCACATAGTGCTATCGAGACCTCCGTTGGATTTACATTGATGATAAGTTCTCTGTTCATGATACAATGTAAATTACGGGGTTAATATCGGAAGATTGTCTGCTGAACAATCCTCTAAATAGGCGAAGAGACTGACTAAAAAGCCTTTTAGCCAACCTCTTCTTGCCTTGTCCGTAAGAAAAATTACTTCTTCTTATGACGATTCTTGCGAAGACGCTTCTTACGCTTGTGGGTCGCCATCTTATGGCGCTTGTGCTTCTTTCCGTTTGGCATAACTATAATGTATTAAGGTTTAAGTTCGAATTATTTTACCTCACCGGCGAAGCTCTTCGAGGGCTTGAAAGCGGGAATGTTGTGCTCGGGGATGGTGATAGTGGTGTTCTTCGAGATGTTACGGGCAACCTTAGTAGCACGCTTCTTGATGATGAAGCTGCCGAAGCCACGCAAATATACGTTCTCGCCCTTAATCATTGCACCCTTTACATTCTCCATAAAAGCCTCAACGATGGCCTGAACCTGAATCTTCTCTACACCGGTAGATTTTGCAATCTCGTTTACGATGTCTGCTTTTGTCATGATTTTAATCTTTTTATGTTAATTATTTTTAATAACAAGTTTTCCTTTTCAGAAACAAGTCGTTCTCGAAACAACGCATTTTCGTTATTCAGACGGCAAATATACACCATATTGAGTTAATATGCAACAAAAAAAGAGAAATAAAATCTATTTTTTATTCATGCAACTCACTGTACGGCAAATTATATGCAGCCGATATGGGTTGTTTAGCGAAACGTATTGAGCGCCGTGGCCAGCCCCTCGACAGCCTTATCCAAGCCCTCCTGGAGCTTTGAGCCTACCATCATCTTCATCATCATATTGAGCTCGGCATGTAGCACCATGCGCACTCGCGTATCGTTTGACGATACCTCGTGCAGCTGAATCCAGAAGGTGAAGTCGATAGGCACGCCACCCTGGTCGGCGACAATCTTAACATGTTTATTTTCAACCTTATCGACGATACGTAGTGCCACCTTGAAGCCCTTAACCTTGAACGAACATGTGTCGGGCGTAGCCTCCCACTCCTCGACCTTATCCTGCATTGCCGGTGTAAGGAAGTCCATGCGCGAGATTATCGGAAAGATAAGCGACGCGGGGTGGTTTATCTGCTGTTGCTTCGATTCGTATTTCTCCATAGCTTAAATCTATTTAGGCGCAAAGATACTCTTTTTTATCGAATTACAAAACGTCGCTCCGTGTCCGAGAGTATCTCAATCTTTACTACCATCGTGTCGTCGGGCAGCAGCGCCTCAATCTTCTCGGGCCACTCCACGAGGCATAGCTCACCCGAGGCGAAGTACTCTTCGCATCCGAAGTCGAGCGCCTCCTCGATACGGTCGATACGATACATATCGAAGTGGTATATTGTGCGCTCTATGCCCTCATACTGATTAACGATGGCAAACGTAGGGCTTGTAACATCGTCCTCAGCGCCAAGTTGTGCCGCTATGCGGCTTATGAGCGTGGTTTTACCCGCACCCATCGGGGCATCGAGAGCCACCACCGTACGACCATCGAGGGCGTTGATGACAGCCTCGGCAACCCTATCTAGCTCGTCAAGCGAGCCTATCTCTAATATCTTTTCCATAATCCATAAATTCCTTAAATTTCCTAACCCCTTTATCAACTAAGGCAGATGCCACATATAGCCACTTATCAGGAAAACTATCGTTTTTTGGGGTTCAAAACCACATAGGGTACAAGCATCTCCTCCATCGAGATACCACCATGTTGAAATGTATTTTTATAATACCTTATATATTTATTAGCATCGTTGTTATACACCAGGAAGTCGCGGCTATATGCAAATATGTAGCTCGATGTCAAGCGTCCTGCGGGGAGCTGCACATCCTCGGGGCGCAACACCTCATACACCTCGCGTGCGTTGTAGGCGAGGTTACGTCCCGTCTTATAACGCAGGTTGGGCGAGGTCTCCCTATCCCCGGTAACGCGCACGGGGTTATCAACGCGTATTGTACCGTGGTCCGAGGTAACGATAACTTTGTGTCCGCGCTCCGAGAGCATCTTGAACATCGTAAAGAGCTCCGAGTGCTCAAACCATGAGCGCGTGAGCGAACGGAAGGCCGCCTCATCGTCCGTGAGGTCACGAATGATATTGGTCTCTGTGCGGGCATGCGAGAGAATGTCGAGGAAGTTATATACAATGACCGAGAAGTCGGCATCATAGACGCGCTGCATGTTATCGAGCATCTTGCGTCCAGCCTCTGGGCGTACCAACTTATCGAACGAGAGACGGTAGCTTTTACCCGCCTGCGCCACCAAGCGACGCAGAAACTCCTCCTCGTACTGATTCTTGCCACCATCCTCATTGTCGTTGAGCCAACGCTCGGGCATGAGTTTGTCGATAGCCAGAGGCATAAGTCCCGCAAAGAGGGCATTTCGCGCATACTGCGTAGCCGTGGGGAGTATGGCGCAGTAGAAGTCATCGACGGCAACGTCGAAGTATCCGCTGAGCAGAGGCTCTATGGTGCGCCACTGGTCGTAGCGCATATTATCGATGAGTATCAGCGTGGTCTTACCCGCATCCACCTCCGAGAAGATGCGACGACGCATGAGCGTATGCGACATATCTGGGGTCTCCTCCTCCGCCGAGCGACGATTTATCCAATCGTAGTAGTTGCGACGCACGAACTTGCAGAACTCCTGATTTGCCTCGTGCTTCTGGTAGCTAAGCACCTCGCGTATGCTTGCATCCGACGAGTCGGCAAGCTCTATCTCCCACCCCACCAGGCGGCGATAGAGGTTACACCAATCGGCAAACGTCGAGGCCGACTGCTGCTGTGCCGAAATGCGTCCGAACTCAGCACGATAGTCGGCCGTAGTGCGCTCAGTAACAAGCTGTTGCGAATGGAGGTTTTTCTTTATCGAAAGCAGCACCTGATTGGGGTTCACGGGCTTGATGATGTAATCGGCAATCTTCGAGCCAATGGCCTTATCCATGATATTCTCCTCCTCGCTCTTGGTTACCATAATCACAGGTAGTGAGGGGCGCACCGCCTTAATTAGAGGCAACGTTTCGAGACCCGTCATGCCGGGCATCATCTCATCGAGGATGACAAGGTCGTAGGCCGTATTCGATATCATCTCTACGGCATCGTAGCCGTTGTTACATGTCTCTACGTCGTAACCCTTCGACGCGAGGAACATGACGTGCGGTTTGAGTAGGTCAATCTCGTCATCGACCCAAAGTATCTTGCTGTTCATAGTGTTTCGTCTAATCTGTTTTAGTTGTTAACGCTGCCACTACTGTTTTAATTGTCTCGTAGGTAGTATTCATATTCTCGCGCACCTCCTCCTCCGAGCACCAGCGCACCACACTTATACCCTCCTCCTCTTGCGCCTGCAACGCCTCACACGATGCCGTCATCGCCCACCATGTGGTGCATTTCAGCTCCCAGCGGCCATAGGTATCGTAGGCGTGCCACGTTCTACAAAGAGGCTTATCACCAACCACTTGCGCCACTACTGCCGTCTCCTCCGCAACCTCGCGCAGGGCTGCCTCACGGCTACTCTCACCCGCCTCGACATGTCCTTTTGGCAAATCCCAACGATTGCGCAGGAGTATCATAAGCAACTCGCCACGCTCATTGCTAACGACACCTCCCGCCGCCTCGACACACACAAACTGCTCGGCAAAATGGGCGAACGTAAGTTCGGGGTCGGGACTTATAACGGCTACAAATTTGTTTGTTTCGAGTTTTTTTATTACTTTCGCTCTCGAAATGTACAACGACGCATCGGCCTCCAAGACGAGGCATGCCTCGGAGGATTGCTCCGTGGTAAAGATAAGCTTCGATGAGCCTATATAGATTGTGGGCGCCATGCTTAAAAACAGTCGTTACGAGTGCAAAGATACTAAACCAATGCCAATTAAATGAATTTATAAACCATATTTTATGAAAAAATTACTCTTCATTATGACATTTGCATCAGTTCTCGCTGCGGGATGCTGCAACGAGAAGGCCGATGAGCAGGCTGTCAACACGGCCGTCGCCATCGACAACAGACTCTCAGATGCCGAGAAGCAGGCAGGCCTATTCACCGCCGAGGTGATGTGGAAGATGGGCCGTATAGGTTCACAGCACCTCTCGCCCGACGGCACCAAGCTCCTCTATACGCTCACCGAGTACAATCTCGCTGAGAACAAAGGCATTACGACGCTCTGGGTGCGCGATATGACCACCGGCGAGCAGACACAGATTACCGACTACACATCGTCGAACCACTCTCCGCAATGGCTCGACAACAACTCTATCGCCTTCCTCTCGAACCGCTCGGGAAGCACGCAGGTATGGGCTATGAACATCGACCAGAGCAACGTGCATCAGCTCACCTCATTCGAGAAGGATGTTGAGGGCTTCGGCATCGCCGGCGACCATGCCTTCTACGTTCAGCGCGTGAAGGTTGCGCCACTCAAAGGTTCGGATAAGTATGCCGACATGGATAAGTCGAAGGTACGCATCTACGACGACCTCATGGTGCGCCACTGGGACTACTGGGATGACGGCTCATACCTCCACATCTTCGCTGCCAACTACGCCGAGGGCAAGATTACCGAGGGCAAGGATATAATCGGAGCAGAGTCGGCTTGGGATGCACCTCTCGCCCCCTATTTTGATAATGCCGAGATTCGTCTCTCGCCCGACGGCTCTATGCTTGCCTACACATGCAAGCCTTTGAAGGGCACGGAGTATGCCCTCTCTACCGACTCGGACATCTTCCTCTACGACTTCGCCACGGAGACTACACGCAACCTCTCGAAGGAGGCTGCCACCGACCAGGAGAAGTTCGTGGGCTACGATAAGTACCCCGTATTCTCGCCCGACGGCACCAAGATTGCCTTCCGCTCGCAGCGTCGCCCCGGCAACGAAGCCGACCAGCAGCGCCTCTGGGTCTTCGACCTCACAACCAACAAAGCCGACTACATTACCCGTGGTCACGACTTCTGTGCTACGGAGGTTGTATGGGATGGCAATGAGGCTATGTACTTCGTGCTTCCATGGCGCGGTACACATCAGATTGCACACATCGACCTCAACGGCAACTTCAAGGCTATCACCTCGGGCAACCACGACATCAACACCTTCACCATGGCCGAGGGTCGTATCGTGGCTAACATGAACACCATCTCGAAGGCTGTCGAGTTATACGACGTGAATATTGAGACGGGCGAGCTCACACAGCTTACAGACGTTAACCGCGAGATATACGACAACATCCAATTTGGTGAGGTTCAGGAGCGTTGGATTGACACCACTGACGGTCAGAAGATGCTCACATGGGTAATTCTTCCTCCCAACTTTGACCCCACAAAGGAGTATCCCACGCTGCTCTACTGTCAGGGTGGCCCCCAGAGCGTCGTATCGCAGTTCTGGAGCTACCGTTGGAACTTCCAGCTCATGGCCGCACAGGGCTACGTCATCGTGGCTCCCAACCGCCACGGCTGCCCCTCATTCGGCCAGGCCTGGACCGACCAGATTTCGGGCGACTACTCGGGACAGAATATCGAGGACTACCTCGCAGCTATCGACACCGTGGCTAAGGAGCCGTGGGTGGACACCGACCACATGGGCTGCGTGGGTGCTTCGTATGGTGGCTACTCGACCTACTACCTTGCAGGCGTTCACAACAAGCGTTTCAAGGCCTTTATCGCCCACTGCGGCATCTTCAACTTCGAGTCTATGTATGGCCATACCGAGGAGCTCTTCTTCGTTACAAACGACTATGGTGGCGCATACTGGGATAAGGCAAATGCTACGGCACAACGTTCATACGCAAACTCGCCCCATAAGCTCGTGTCCAACTGGGATACACCGATTATGATTATCACCGGCGAGAAGGACTACCGCATTCCATACACCCAGTCGTTGGAGGCCTTCACAGCAGCCCGCGTACAGGGTATCGATGCCCGCCTGGTATCGTTCGAGAACGAGGCACACCAGGTGTTCCAGCCCCAGAACTCAGTAGTATGGAACCGCGAGTTCTTCGGATGGTTGGACAAGTATCTGAAATAGCCTGTCGTTTGATAGTTTTTCACACAATTAAGGGTCGTTTCCGTAGGAAGCGACCTTTTTTATGCTTAAATATTTGCTATTTCAGCAAAATATTTTATATCTTTGTATAACGTTTTAGCGCGTTTTGTAGGGCGCGTTTGAAAAACAGAGGACAATAAAATCAAACAATTTACTAATAATCAATTACTTAAACTAAAAAAAACATTATGAACGCAAAACGACTTTTCTATTTGCTTCTTGCTCTTCCATTGCTGTTTTCGGCATGTAAAGAGACTCCCGAGCCTACTCCCGCTCCCAAGCCCGAGTTGAAGCTCGTATCTGAGGCTACCGTAGCTTTCGAGGCTGAGGGTGGCGCAGGCACTATCGTTTATGAGTTGAAGAACGCCGTTGAGGGCACTGTTCTTACAGCTACCGAGGAGGCCGAGTGGATTTCTGATGTAACCGTAGGTGAGACCGTTACCTACTTCGTTGAGGCTAACGAGTCTGAGGAGGCACGTACAGCAACTATTACCCTTGCTTACGGCACCTTGGCACCCATCGACGTAACTATCAACCAGGCCGGCACTACCAATAAGGAGCCCGAGCCCGGGCCCGAACCCACCAAAGTTGAGTTCGAGATGTCTTATGCTGAACGTATTCCCAGCCACATGCTCGAGCTTGAGAACAATGTGGTATGCCTCTACATGTGCGACGACGCTGAGAACGTTGAGTTCGGCGTTGTTTTGGTAGGCGAAGAGGGCACCGAGATTCTCATGCCCGGTACCTACACGGTTGCCGACCAGACCGTATTACTCGAGGAGGCAGGCTTGACCGTATATGAGCCCGCAGCCGAGTACATCTTCACCGACGCTACCGTAAATGTTACAGTAACTGACGAGGAGGAGGGTATCTACGCATTCGACATGCTCTTCACAGCAGAGGACGAGACTATCGTTAAGGTTACTTACGAGGGCGTTGTTATGAACATGGAGCCTATGCCCGCACCCCAGCCCGAGACTATCAACCCCGTCTCTATTGAGGCTGAGTACTTTGAGACCGGTAACTTCTACTTGTGGATATGGGTTGACGCCGAGAACGGTGTTTACCACGGTCTCGATATGTACGACCATATTGCACCTAACGACAACTACCTCAGCGCAGGCCACTACTCTATGGAGGATGGCACTATCGACGATTGGTCAGAATGGGGACTCTTTGCAGATGGCTACGCTATGAACTACCCGCTTACTGCTGCTGAGATTGACCTCACTATCAATGATGACGAGACCGTAACTTTGAAGGGTTACCTTGAGTCAGAGTTGGGTCACCACGGCGATATCGACTGGACAGGCACTATCGAGGGCTTCTCATTCGAGGTACCCGATCCCATCTCAGTTAACTTCACCGAGGCTAATGTTACCAAGTATGAGTGGGAGGAGAACAACGTTATCGAGGTTACTTTCGCTAACGACACCGACACTTTCGCAGCATACTTCAACGTTAACACCAAGGCTGTCGAGACCGGCACATACGCTATCGATGGCTCATACGATACCAACACCGTAACAGCCAAGAAGAGTAAGTTCAATGGCACATCACTCTCTGAGGGTGGCGAGTTCAATATTACTCGCGAAAATGCTAACTACCAGGCTAATATGAACTTCTTTGTAGGCAACCAGGAGTACATCGCTACTTTCGAAGGCAACATTGCTCTTCCCAACGGTACGCTCATGGGCGCTCCCGAGGCCGAGCAGCTCAACAACGAAACCGTTTATGAGGTATTTGCCGAGTACTACGATGGCGCATGGGATGTTTATTTCTGCGAGAACGAGGCTAACGGCAATGACGTTAACGTAATTGACTTCATCCCCGCAGAGGCAAACTCGAAGCTTCTTGTTGCCGGCGAGTATAGCACCAAAAACGGAACGATAGGCACTGACTACTCGTTCTATCACAACAATAGCACCGCCAAGGAGAATATCACAGAGGCAGATATCACCGTTGAGCTTGATACAGACGCTAAGACTGCATCGTTCGTAGGCTCGTTCACATCTTCAAGCGGCCAGAAGGTGGTACTTAATTGGAGCGGTAAAGTTGCCGGCTTCGACTTCTCGACAGACGAGGATTCTAATAACTTCACCGAGTGGGCTAGCAACAGCAACATCAAGACATGGAGTTCTTCACGCGGCGACCGCGAATACATGTTCTGTGGATACTCGGCTGATGGCTCATTGGAAATCAACCTTGACTGCTACGCCTATCCCGCGAATTCAGACAAGGTGATGCCCGCAGGCGTATATAATGTTGAAGCATTAAAGACAGCGGCCGATTATGAGGCTTCGGGTAAGGACCAGTACCTATACTGCGTTAATACATCTTATGGCTACTTAAACACTATCCGTTTTGACGTTGTTTCGGGTACCATAGAGGTTAAGCACCACGTAGGCCAGTATGAGATTATCCTCGACGTAACCACAAGTACAGGTAAGAACATTAAGGGTACTTACATTGGCACATCTGGTGAGTATGGTAGCGCAAACAATCCTACCGCGGAGTATGAGGCTCCCAAGACTGAGTAAGCGAGCAACCAGAGTGGCAACTCTTTGAGACTTAATAAAGAGTATGTTTGTCGCTATGCTACCACGAAATAGGCTTTACACTCAGTAAACTCTGTTTTTGGAGGCTTAGCAAGACTACAACTTTTATCTAAGCTCATAACAAAATGAGGGATGGCTGAAATCTGAATCAGCCATCCCTCATTTTTTGTATGCAAGCGGAGGCACTCCGATTTTAATAGGTGTCTGCCGATGGTGGCAAGTGGCAGTGGCAGTGGCGGTGGCATCAGGAGTTACACTCAATGAACTACCCCTGCATCTCGCCCCTTGCCCACGTTTTTTTTGTGATTTTTATTATTTTTTGCTCTATTTAGAAAAAATATACTATTTTTGTATTTGGTTAGGTGGAAGATACGCAGCATAACCGCGTTTGAAAAACCAAAAACAAAACTATAATTAATTAAAATTTCACATTATGAAACTGAGACATTTACTCTATTTCCTTGTGGCAGTACCCTTCGTATTTGCCGCTTGTAACGATGAGCCCGAACTTACTCCGGTGGCTGATCCCTCGGTAAGCATTACCGCAGGTCAGGCTACCGCCACGTCGCTCACATTCTCTATTGACGTTAAGGATGCCGTTAGTGCAGCCTACGTTGTAGTTGAGGCCTCGGAGACAGAGCCCACAGCAGAGACTATCATCAGCAGCGGCGAGCCCGTTGCCGTAAACAAGGTAACAACCGTAATCGCTGACGGTCTCAACGCAGAGACCGAGTATCAGATTGTTGCTGCCGCAGCAGGTAACAACAAGACAGTAAAGTCGTTGGTTGTTAAGATGACCACTCTCAAAGATGAGAATGGCAACCAGAAGCCCGAACCTGAGCCCAGCGAGGTATTCAAGCTCACATCAGAGGCCGAGATGTCATTCGAGGCTGCCGGTGGCTTTGGCTTCATCACCTACGAGATTGTCAGCCCTATCGAGGGTGCCGTAGTAGATGCTACATGCGAGGCTGCATGGGTAGCACTCACCCCCGAGGATCAGATTGCCTTTGTTGTTAGCCCCAACAACGAGACTGCCCCCCGCGAGACTAAGATTGTTGTAACATATGGCGAGGAGCACTCTTTCGAAGTAGCTATCAAGCAGGCAGCTGCCAGCGCAGGTCCCATCGAGGGCTTCAACGTTGAGTTTACAAGCGCATCATATACAATGACCAGCCAATATGGCGACGCTGAGGTATATCAGTTCCGCACCGACGACAACGTACAGGCAAACGTATATTTCGAGAAGTCGTTGGCACACCCCTTGGCACCAGGCACCTACAAAGCTACTGAATACGTTGCTGCAAAAGAGCCCACATTCTCAATCAGCGATAGCCGCGTGAGCTTCTACGACAACGAGGAGAAGGTTACAGGCGTCTACTTCACCGGTGGTACTATCAAGGTAGAGATTGTTGACGGCCAGTATGTCGTAACGTTTGACACCACCATCAGCTACAACAACGGTATCCCCTTCAAGGCCACATTCAACGGCGTATTCGCTAACGATACCGTATGGACCGGCAACGAGGAACCCGAGCCTACCCCCGAGTACAACACTTGGACATCGGCATCACTCAAAAGCATCGGCAGTGGCATAGTAGAGCTTCTCTTCACTGACGCCGAGAATAACGTTTTCAGCACAGCATTCTACGTAGCCCAGGATGCTACCTATCTTCCCGCAGGCACCTACACCCCCGGTATAACCGACGCCGGCAAGTATAGCATGGCCAGCACACTCACCGTGGATGGTACACGCTACGACTTCAACTCCGACATGAACACTTTGAACAACACCATCGAGGTAGCACTCGCAGCCGATGACACCTATACCTTCACATTCAACGATATCATCTTTGGCGCCGACAAGAAGGTAACAGGCACGTGGACAGGCAAAATCGACGGTCTCACTCAGGAGCAGGGCGGCAACGAAGGTGGCGGCTCAACGTTGGATGTAGATCACGTAATGAATACTGTTGTTAATTATAACGACGGTGGTAACGCAGGTTATACCTTTACCATTGATGGTAACACAACAAAGAATGCCTTTGTGCGCGTCGTACTCAACGATGCAGATCGTGTAAACGGTATGGCTCCCGGCACATATACCCACAAGGTTATGCCTTCATCAACAGAGTATCCCTCATTGGCTCAGGGCGAGTTCTGCGTACAGCGATATAGCGAGGACCCCTGGTATGGTAGCATTACCTATGGCAGAAATGTACAAAGCGCGTCGATGACCGTAGATACAAGCAACAACACCTTTACCGTAATCATCACCGTTGATGGCATCACATTTGGCTATCAGGGCGTTCCCGAGGGTTGGTCAGTCGCTGGCGGCGGCAACGAGGGCGGTAACGACGACGGTGGTAATGACGATGGTGGCAACGAAGGTGGCAACGAGGGTGGCAACGAGGGCAATGTTCCCGCTGGCGCTATCGGCCTCTCAACATTCTCGTATGTAGGAGACCTTCTTGGTGTAGGACTACTTGATCAGTTTGTTCTTAAAACATCTGACAACAACTATGTAATATACTTCTCGGTATATACAGGCAATGCTGATCCCGACTATATCAAGGCAGGCACGTACACGAATAAAACTGCTAACGAAACTTTCAACTCACGCGATGCTCTATATTTCAGCACAGAGATAATCGAATCGACCCAAAAGACTGTATTTGACGGTAGCGAGTACGCTGGCATTAGTATAAGTGCTGATAATTCAATGGTTGTAACAGCAAACAGCGATGGCACATACACAATTAACCTTGTAATAAAGGATAAGACCTTCTATTTCAACGGTAATTTGCAATAATGGGCGATAACCAATAACAAGGCTATATTTAAGTTATAGTTGAAAGCGG
The DNA here is from genome assembly GCA_045603045.1 of Alistipes sp. Taxonomy (GTDB): domain Bacteria; phylum Bacteroidota; class Bacteroidia; order Bacteroidales; family Rikenellaceae; genus Alistipes. Next base: position 23,012 of record JAZULJ010000037.1, on the reverse strand, counting down.
GCGGTTAAAAGGGGCATAAACCTTTTTACCGCTCCGCTTTTTTATTTGCTATATTTTTCTTAACTTTGAGGCAGTATATACAAATATTTAGTAACGATGCGAAAGACCGTAAACGTAAACATCGGCTCGTTGCCCTTCACCATGGACGACAATGCCTACCAGACTCTTAACGACTATTTGAACGACATCGAGGCGCGCCTCGGCGCTGACGACCACGGCTCGATGCGTAATATAGAGGTGCGCATAGCTCGCCTCTTCGACAGCCGTCTGAACGATAAGTGTCAAGTGGTAAATATCGATATGGTACGCGACGCTATGGCGATGATAGGGACACCTGCATCGTTTGGCAGCATAGAGCCTCAAGCAGAGCCTACGCCCAAGATGCGCCACTCACAACGTAACGAAGTGGAGTACATAGACGCTGAGGAGGTAAATCAGAGCGAGCCAAGAAGCCTCGAACGTATGTCGCAAGGGCAGGCTGTGGCTCACCGCGAGGAGAGTGAAATAGCTCCCGCAGCACCCATAGAGCCACAAGCAGAGCCCTACGACTACCCCACGCACCTATATCGTTCGCGCGAAGAGCGCATGATTGCGGGCGTATGTGGCGGCATAGCGAAGTACACTAATCTGCCCGTAGGCAAGATACGCATAACGGCCGTAGTATTGGCCATATTTGCCGGCCTGACGCTCATAGCATACTTCATAATGTGGTATCTCATCCCCGAGGAGCCACTCCTGGATGTAAATGGCAATGTAATTGATACATCCGAGAAAAAAGAGGAGTAATGGCACAGATAAGAACAATAGGCATACTCACATCGGGTGGCGACGCCCCGGGCATGAACGCCGCAATACGCGCCGTAACACGCACGGCCATATACAACGGCTTCCGCGTAATGGGCATCAAGCGCGGCTACTACGGCTTGGTGTATGACGAGATTGAGGAGTTCACGTCTAAGTCCGTGAGCAACATCATACAGCATGGCGGCACAATACTGAAAACGGCACGCTGCAAGGAGTTTACCTCAGCCGAGGGGCGTAAGAGAGCCTACGACAACCTACGTAAGGCCGAGATAGATGCCCTTGTGGTCATCGGTGGCGACGGCACGCTGACAGGTGCGCGCATCTTTGCCGACGAGTACGATATACCCATTGTCGGCCTCCCAGGGACCATAGACAACGACTTAGGAGGCACAGACCGCACCATAGGCTACGACACGGCGCTAAACACCATAGTCGAGGCGGTGGACAAGATACGCGACACGGCAACAAGCCATGAGCGCCTCTTCTTCGTCGAGGTGATGGGACACATGGCGGGGTATCTCGCGCTCAACAGCGCAATAGCATCGGGTGCCGAGGCAGCGATAATACCCGAGATGGAGACCGAGATAGACCAACTTGCCGACCTGATAAATCGTGGCTTCCGCAAGAGTAAGTCATCGGCGATAGTCCTCGTGGCCGAAAATCCCGAAACGGGAGGTGCCATGGGGCTTGCACAGCGCATAAAGGAGGAGTTTCCGGAGTATGACGCGCGAGTAACCATTCTCGGACACCTGCAACGCGGAGGCTCGCCCACGGCAGCTGACCGCATACTCGCCTCGCGCATGGGGGCTCAGGCAATAACGGCATTAGACGAGGGACAGCGCAACGTGATGATAGGCATAAAGAATGGAGAGTTGGTATATGTGCCCTTCTCGAAGGCCACTACACACACCAAAGTCATAGACCACGAGGGCGTAGAGTTGGTTAAGATGCTCTCGATATAACGTCGCATCCTACAAATAACAACCTAAACAACGACCTAAACAGATATGAAACGTGTTATTGGCATAGGTAATGCCCTTACGGACATGCTCGTAAACCTACCGAGCGACGAGGTGCTACACACTTATCAGTTGGCTAAGGGCTCGATGAGCCTCGTGGATAGCAAGTTGCAGACCGACATATCGAAGTCCGTAGCGGGCTACCCCTACTCGCTATCGCTTGGCGGCTCGGCGGGCAACACCATACGTGCCATGGCACGCCTCGGCACCCCCGTAGCCTTCATCGGCAAGGTGGGCGAGGATACCACGGGTGAGTTCTACGAGCAGGCGCTGCGCAACTGTGGCGTCGTGCCCTACATACTGCGCTCGGAGCATAAGTCCGGAAAGTGCGTATCGCTCATATCGCCCGACGGCGAGCGTACCTTTGTTACGCACCTCGGCGCAGCCCTCGACCTCACGGCGAACGACATCGACGCCTCAATATTCGACAACTACGACTGCCTATATGTCGAGGGATACCTTGTGCAGGACCACGACTTGATACGCTCGACGATAGAGAAGGCGAAGGCACACGGCCTGAAAGTGGCCATAGACCTCGCCTCGTTCAACGTAGTGGAGGAGAACCGCGACTTCCTACGCGACATCGTCGAGAAGCATGTTGATATACTCTTTGCCAACGAGGATGAGGCACGTGCCTTCACCGGCGAGGAGGTGCCTCAGAATGCCCTTCAACACATAAGCCGCATGTGCGAGTTAGTGGTTGTAAAGATTGGCATGCGTGGTGCTCTAATACAGCGTGGCAGCGAGGTGCTGCGCGTAGGCATCATGGCCGCCGCAAAGCGCGTGGACACCACAGGTGCAGGCGACTTCTACGCAGCAGGCTTCCTCGCGGCGCTATGCGAGGGCATGACACTGAGACAGTGCGGTACAATAGGCGCAATAACGGCAGGTAAGGTCATCGAGGTTGTAGGCACAACATTCGGTGAGGAGGTGTGGACAGACATCTTCCGTTTAGTAGAGAAGGTACGCTCGGAGAAGTACCTATTTTAACGGTGATAAGATATAAATGGTGTGGCGTGCTTTTGCGCGAGGTAACGATAGAAGTACGCAGCATACGTGCTTAGCCGCGCACCTATATATAAATAATGAGGGCACCCTTTACGGATGCCCTCAATCGTATATATCCAGAGGATATTACTTCACTACTTTGAGTGAACCAGCCTGCTTGAGGGTCTTAGGCTCCGACTTCTCGGCTGAGAGCTGTGCACCATTAGAGGCCTCCATAACGGCAGCATCTACCTTCTTACCTGCGTTGAGAACGATGGTATTAGCCTCCTGCTCTACCTTCTCCTTGAACTCCTTGTTCGCCTGCTCGGCAGTCTTGAACTCTACGGCGTTCTCCCTTACAGCTACCTGACCCAGGTCAACCTTCTTCTCAGCCTCTACTGCGGGCTTCTCGACGGGCTTAGCAGCCTCAACAGCCTCTGCGGGAGCCTCAACAACCTCCTCAACAACCTCTACCTCCGGAGCCTGAGCCTCCTCGGTCTTATTCTCTGCCTGGTTAGCACCACCGCATGCTACGAAACCGAACGCTGCGGCCAAAATCAAAAGCTTTTTCATACTCTTCTTGGTTTTTAGTTATACTTATTGTTTGTTGTAACTCTATCGAATTGCGATACGCATCACAAATATACGGAAATTATCTCTTTTTTGCAAATTTACGCGGCACCATCTTCATCCGAGGACGGTCCTTTGCCCCCGTATGGTTGCTGCGCGGTGCATTACTGCGCCCCTCATCGGGGAGCTTGCCGCCAAAGAAGTAGGCCTTCTGTCGGCGCTTATCATCCTGCGAACGTGCTACATACAGCTCCTCGCCGGTATAGGGATTTTTACCCATATAGAACATCACCGACGAGAGGGTCATGGGCGTAGGCGTAAGATCCTGAACCTGCTCCAAGTTAAAGTGGAGACGTCCCAGCACCTTATCGGCCAAAGCACGCATATCACGCTCCTCACAGCCGGGGTGCGACGATATGAAGTAGGGAATAAGCTGATAATTCAACCCCTCACGACGACACACCTGCTGAAAGCGCGAATTCAGGTGCTCGAACATAGTGAACGACGGTTTGCGCATGAGCCTCAACACATGCTCCTCGGTATGCTCGGGTGCTACCTTCAAACGTCCCGACGTATGGTGCTTAACCACCGTTGCGAAGTACTCCGAATCGTCGAAGAGGTCGTAGCGTATGCCACTGCCAATAAAGGCTCGCTTGATACCTTTCATCTCGCGTATCTTGCGGTATAGGTCCAGGAGCGGGCGGTGGTCGTTATTCATATTAGGACATAGCTTAGGATGCAGACACGAGGGGCGCTTACAACGTTGACACAGCGTCTGGTCACGTCCACGCATGCGGTACATATTTGCCGAGGGAGCACCTATATCCGAGATGTAACCTTTGAAATCGGGCATCTGAGCCACACGCTCCACCTCGGCGAGAATAGAGCGCTCCGAGCGCGAGTTGATGAACTTACCCTGGTGCGCCGAGATGGTGCAGAACGAGCAACCTCCGAAGCAGCCGCGGTGTATGTTTATAGAGTGCTTAATCATCTCCCACGCGGGAATATCGCCCTTACCCGCATAGCGCGGATGAGGTGCCCGCTCATAGGGTAGGTCGAAAGAGTAGTCGAGTTCCTCGGTAGTAAGGGTTATATGCGGCGGTGTAATGACGACATACTTATCACCAACAGCCTCAACGAGCGTAGTCTCGCAACACATCATATTGCTCAGCGTCTCCTCCGTGGTGAAGTTTTGACCGTAGGCCTCCTTATCGTCGCAACACTTCTCATAGGAGTTGAGAACGATGGTCTTATCGTTATACAGACGCTCGACATACACCTTATCGGCCACGAAGCCCACCTGACGCAGGCCACGCAGCAGCTTCATGTTGAAGCCATTGCGCATGGCGCGTGCCACCTCACGGATAACCTTATCGCCCATGCCATAGATGAGCAGGTCGGCCTCCGAGGTCATGAGTATCGAACGCTGCAACTTATCTGTCCAATAGTCGTAGTGTGTCAGGCGGCGCAGCGACGCTTCAATTCCGCCCACAACCACAGGTGTATGGGGATAAAGCTTTTTGAGAATGCGTGTATAGGTATCCACCGCGCGGTCAGGACGAAAACCAGCCTTACCACCCGGCGTATAGGCATCATTAGAGCGCAGACGTAGGTTTGCTGTATAGTGGTTGACCATGGAGTCCATGGCTCCCGCCGTAACTGCAAAGAAGAGGCGCGGCTGCCCCAACTTCTTAAAGTCACGGAGGTCATCACGCCAATTGGGTTGCGGTACGATGGCTACACGGTAGCCCTCAGCTTCAAGGATGCGCCCTATGACCGCAGGCCCAAAGGCGGGATGGTCGATATAGGCATCACCCGAGAAGATGATGACGTCGAGTTCATCCCAGCCACGCTCGCGTACCTCCTTTATGGTTGTTGGTAGAAACATAGTATCTCTGTTTTGCTATCAGACGCTACACCTCGTCGAGCTTCACCGAGTCGGTATATACATCCCACTTCTTCAACACGGCACAGAAGTCATCGGGTAACTGCGACTCGAACTGCACGTACTTACCCGTCGTAGGATGGTCAAAACCGAGAGCGCGGGCGTGCAGCGACTGACGCGGAATAAGCTTGAAGCAGTTCTCGATAAACTGCTTATACTTGACGAAGGTCGTACCCTTCAATATGCGGTCGCCACCATAGCGCTCGTCGTTGAAGAGAGGGTGTCCCTGCCACGACATGTGAACACGTATCTGGTGCGTACGTCCCGTCTCCAAGCGGCACTCCACAAGCGTAACGTAGCCATAGCGACGCAGCACCTTGAAGTGCGTGACGGCATGCTTACCCTCCGAGCCGTCGGCAAAGACAAACATCTGCATACGGTCCTTCGGATTGCGACCTATATGTCCCGTAATTGTGCCCTCATCCTCGGCAATATTACCCCACACCAACGCCACATAACGACGATAGATGGAATGGTCGAAGAACTGCTTGGCTAACGATGCATGTGCCCTCTCGTTCTTGGCAACAACCAGCAGACCCGAGGTATCCTTGTCGATACGATGTACAAGTCCTGCGCGGGCATTACCCTCGGAGAACATCGGCAGGTTTTTGAGGTGGTAAGATAAGGCGTGCACAAGCGTACCGCTGTGGTTACCCACGCCAGGGTGTACGACCATGCCCGCAGCCTTGTTTACAACGATAATATCGTCATCCTCATATACAATATCGAGCGGTATGTTCTCGGGCACTATCTCCTCCTTACGACGCGGATAGGGCAACACGATAGATATCTGGTCGAGGGGCTTTACCTTATAACTCGATTTCTGCGCCTTGCCGTTTACGAGGATGTTACCACCATCGGCGGCCGCCTGTATGCGGTTGCGCGAGGTGTGCTCCAAACGCGCCGTAAGAAACTTGTCGAGGCGCATGAGCGATTGTCCCTTGTCAACCGTCACGGCAAAGTGTTCAAAGAGTTCATCACCCTCATCGCCACTCTCCGACGCCACATCGTCGATATCGTCGAGCTCCTCGTCGCCTACATACTTTTCGTCTATCATCTTCAAACGTTGTTATTATTACATCTCCTCTACGATAGTCTCCGACGAAGGCTCGCCACCATCGGTCATAGCCGTCTGCTCACGTGCTGCGGCCTCCTCAGCCTCGATACGCTCCGTCAAGGCCTGCTGCTCGCGGAGACGTGCCGCCTCGCGCTGCTTGGCACCGGCATCACTAATCTTCGCCAACGAGTCGATAAGGTCATTATCGCACGTCATATAGAGCGTAACGTTCGAGCCACGGCGCACTCCCGAGTTGGGAGCTACCGACTGCTTATACACCTTTGCCTCGCGACGCCGCAACAGGTCAGTGGCCGTCTCGTCATAGATGACCTTCTCGACGTTGAGTCCATTATTCCACAGCGTGCGTCGTGCCTGCGAGTAGCGCATACCGAAGAGACGTGGTGCCACGGTATTCTGCATCGTGCGTTGGTACGACACGTAGAGCGTAACACCCGTACCATAGGGCATATCGATTTTCGACGAGGCGTTAATCGTGCGACCTCCTATCTTGGCGCGCTGCACATGGTCCGTCGATACGGCATCAACCTGATAGATGAGCTTATCGACGACAAATCCCGAACGCTCCAACTGATTGAGCGCCTGCACCAACGACACCTGCTCAACGTTGGGCACACGCACCATACGACGGTTGTAGGCGTTAATCGTAACGTATATCTTACGATTGGGCTTCACCGTTACAGTGCGAACACTCGACGTGCGAGGTAACTGATCCATGACCGTACCACCGGGGATGTCGGCATCGAATACCGAGTCGGCAACAACAATCTGCAAGTCCATATTTTCGAGCGTGCGACGCGCATCACTCTCCGACATACCTATAAGGTTGGGCACGGCTATCTCCTTGCCATGACGCGTACCCCACTTCAAACCCAAATAGAGGCACAAAAGGAGGAATATACCCACGATGAACATCAAAAACAGATGACTCAATACGGGCATCTTGTAGTATATATTCTTAATTCTCGTCCAAAAATTCGGTTTGCCAACTACCACTGTCTGCCTATTGTCCGAAGGTACATTGCGTGGTGCTGCGAACGGCTTATTACTCTGCATATTATTATTGGTTTGGATATTTGGGTTGTGTGTCTCTACTCTCGGTGTAGCACTATTTTGCTGCGGCTGCACGGGGGTAGGCTGTGGTGCAATCTTTACGACACGTGCATAGTGTGTATCACGCTCCACGGCGACAAAACCCGCATCGCGCACCAACGCTTCGAGTTCCGCAACGCTCATCGTAGGCTTGGCATCGCCGCCGGCCATGGAATAAATCTTCGTCGAGTCATCGATAGTACCATCGATATCGTCGGCACCAAAGGCCAACGCCATCTCCGTCGTAGCCTTGCCATAGGCCACCCAGTAAGCCTTGATATGGGGGATGTTATCGAGGTATATGCGGCTCATGGCTATCGTTCGCAAGTCCTCCTCTATGGAACACTCGCCCACATCCGACATTCGATTATTACGACTGCGATACTTCAACGGCACAAAGGCATCAAAGCCCGGAGCCTCATCCTGCAAGCGACGCAGACGATCGAGATGGTCAACCCTCTGTTCGATGGTCTCCACATGACCATAGAGCATTGTGCAGTTTGTCGAGATACCCATGTTGTGTGCCGCACGATGCACTGCCAGCCACTCGTCTGCCGTACACTTATCGGGGCATATCTTCTTACGCAGCGTCTCATCGAAAATCTCGGCACCGCCACCCGGAATAGACTCCATGCCCGCCTCCTTCAAACGACGCAGACCCTCGACAATAGTGAGACCCGCCTTGCGTATCATGTAGAATATCTCAACTGCCGTATAAGCCTTGACCGCGACATGAGGGAGGATGCTCTTGATAGTCGAAATCATCGTACAGTAGGTATCCAACGTATGCGAGGGGTGCACACCACCGACGATGTGTACCTCGGTAATGGGCTTATCTCTGAGTGAACGTGCGCGCTCGGCGATATCATCCATCGTCATAAACCACGCATCACTATCGCCCTCGCGACGACGAAACGAGCAAAACTCACAGTTGAACAGGCATATATTCGTCGGCTCTATATGTACATTGCGGTTGTAAAACACGTCATTACCACTCCATCGGCGCTTACGCTCCACGGCAAGCTCGCCCAAGAGCCATAGCGGGGCCTCACGCCATAACATAACAGCCTCGGCCGAGTTTATACGTTCACCGGCACGTACCTTGCGGATTATAGAATCAATATTTTGCATCGTTATTTAGGTGCTTTAAGATAGACGATAATGGCTATTATAAGAAAGATGAAATTCGGGAGCCACACTCCAAACCACGGTGTCAACGAACCGCTGATGGCTATCTGCTCGAAAACACGCCCCAACATGATATAACTGAAACACAGCGTGATACCCAAACCGATATGCACACCCATACCGCCACGCACCTTGCGCGACGAGAGCGACACGCCGATAAGCGTAAGGATGAAGGTCGAGAGCGGATAGGAGTAGCGCGTATGTCGCTCCACCTCGATAAGGAAGACATTATCGGAGCCTTTGCTACGCTGCTGTTCGAGGAAGTCGTTAAGTTCGACGATGGTCATGGTCTTGATGAGCGACTGCACCTCGCTAAGCTCGCGAGCATCGAGGTTGATGAGTGTATCGAGGTTACGATACTGCTTAAACTCCATCACTCCATTCTCGCCACGGCGCGAAATGGTATAGCGCGGTGCCGTCCAACGTCCTGTCTCTGCATCGAACGAGGCGCTTGCGGCATCCAATGACTCGACCATGTGGTGCCCTTCGAAGGTTGTGAGCGCGAAGTATGGCACACGCTCGATATTGGGGCGATAGCCACGAACATAGGCATAGGTGCCCGGCTCAATCTGACGATATACGTGCTGAGGATAGACTATCGATTGGTTGCGAGTAAGATACTTGTCTTGAAACTCCAAGCTCGCCGTCTGCGTCGTGGGAATAACCCAGAGGCTGAGGCAGAGGCTTAGTATCGTAATAAGCGCCGAGCCCACAAAGTAGGGCCACATCATACGACGGAAGCTGACACCACCCGAGAGAATGGCGACAATCTCGGTGCGCATAGCCATCTTCGAGGTGAAGAAGATTACCGAGATGAAGGTGAACAGCGACGAGAACTGATTGATAAAGTAGGGAATGAAGTTGAGGTAATAGTCAAAGACTATACTCTTCCACGGTGCCTTCAACTCCGTGAAGTCGTCAATCTTCTCTACATAGTCAAAGACCACGACGATAATGATAATCATCAACAAGCCGAAGATGTAGGTTCTCAGAAACTTGCTGAGGATATATCGGTCGATGGTACGATAGCCGGGGATGGATGGTATTATTTTCACTGCTTAACTCTCTATTTTTCTGACATCTTAGAGTCGGCGCGCAAGTTTTACGACCATCTGCTCCTTCCACGCCTTGAAGTCGCCCGTAATAATATGCTTACGCGCCTCACCCACCAACCACAGGTAGAATGCCGTATTGTGTAACGAGGCTATTTGTGCTGCGAGCATCTCGCCGCATACAACCAGGTGATGCAGATAGGCCTTCGAGTACTGCTTATCGACGAACGCCACGCCATTCTCGTCGATAGGAGAGAAGTCGTTCTCCCACCTCTTATTACGGATGTTGATAACGCCCTCCGATGTGAAGAGTTGTCCGTTGCGGCCATTACGCGTGGGCATCACGCAGTCGAACATATCGACACCGCGGTCTATGGCTTCAAGGATGTTGACAGGCGTACCCACACCCATAAGGTAGCGGGGACGATTCTCAGGAAGTATGGCGTTGCACACCTCAATCATCGAGTACATAACCTCGGTAGGCTCACCCACGGCCAAACCACCAATGGCATAGCCGTCGGCATTATACTGCAAGACATTACGCGCCGCCTTCTCGCGCAGGTCCGTATAGCCACAGCCCTGCACAATGGGGAAGAGGGCTTGATAGTGTCCCCACTTAGGCTGCGTCTGCGCATAGCGGTTGAAGCAGCGGTCAAGCCAACGCTCGGTCAGCGCCAACGACTTCGCAGCATAGTCATACGGAGCATCACCCGGAGGACACTCGTCAAAGGCCATCATGATATCTGCACCTATGGTGCGCTCGGTATCGATGACACTCTCGGGAGTGAAGAGGTGGCGCGAGCCGTCTATATGCGACTGAAAATGACAACCCTCCTCTTTGAGTTTGCGACACGCTGCCAACGAGAATACCTGGAAGCCACCACTATCCGTAAGCATGGGTCTGTCCCACGACGAGAAGCGATGCACGCCTCCCGCCTGCTCGATGATATCCATACCCGGGCGGAGGTAGAGATGATAGGTATTTGCGAGGATTATCTGTGCGTGCGCCTCGTTAAGCACATCACGATGGAAGATACCCTTCATCGCGGCAGCTGTGCCTACGGGCATAAAAATCGGGGTCTCGACCACTCCGTGGTCTGTGCGCAACTCGCCCGCGCGAGCCTTACTCAGGGGTGCTGTATGCTGTAACTTAAATTCCATAATGTATATATAACGCACAAAGGTAGTAAAAAAATTGCAAAATCACAACTTTTTACCACCCTTTCAGGCATCATTTCGACTATGACGAGACGGAAGCAGCACAAAGACTTTGAGAGCGCAAAACAAAGAGGCTATGGGACGATGAGATGTCGTTGCCGACAAAACGCCTCACTGCCCCACAGCCTCACTGCCCCACAGCCGCATCACTCGCCGCTACTGCTCGGCTATATCCTCCTCTTTCTCAGCAACTATCACACCTCGCTTCCACTCATCGAGATAGTCCACTTTATAGGCCCCGAGCTGCTGATAATACTTCTCCAAGTTCGACGACGCAAGCCACGTGATAAAGCCTCCCGTGAGGTCCGCGGCATAGAGACCTCGTATTTCGCGCTCCACATTCTCGGCATCGTAGGCGATACCGTTAGGGTCAACATAGCGCATCACATTATAGGCCTGTATCCATGTACGCACCACGGCCGGCGTAGGCGTAGCGCGCTGCCTATCCTGCACCCTTGTACCCCAGCGATACATAATCTCAAAGGGGGAGTTCCATGGCTTCGACAAGCCATAGTATCCCGCCGAGAAGTGGTCGGGATAGGGCATACCGCAGATGACGTCGGCGACGTTGCTTATAGCAGGCCAATACTGACCATAGGCAGTGGTATAACCCGAGTTCGCAGTCTCACCAAAAACATCGATTGAGACGTAGGCGCCGAGTTTATGAATTTCGTCAGTTGCATACTGCACAAAACGCTGTATTGCCTGCACCTTACTCTCGCCATAACGATTATGATAATCAACGAGTTCCTCGATACTTGTCATACGATCAGGAAAGCGCACATAGTCAAAGTTGATTTCGTCAAAACCAAACTTCTCAACAGCCTCTTTCGCGAGGGCCACGTTGAACTCCCAAACGCGCCTATCGAAGCCGCTCGGCCAGTATGCCTTATTGTGTTTGAAGGGCTCTCCCGTAGCCCTCTCCGTAATAGCACACCGGGGATTATCCTCAACGAAATATGAGTCCTTAAAACAGGTGATACGACCCACCGTGTAGAAGCCCTCCTCGTGCAGTCTCTTAACCACACTTCGATAGAGTTTCTCCTGGTCGGGAGCGCGACGGTAGTTCGTAGGCGAATAGTTCTGCATGGCCGCCGCCTTAAAACCCGGAGTTTGGTTATCCTTGATATCGATAACGAAGGTGTTAATCTTGCTCTGCTTGGCAAGTTCGATATACTTATCGATATTGCGCAGGGCGTTGCCTCCCGCATTGATATAGAGCGAGTAACAAGCCTCGGGCATCACATTGTTCTCGAACTTAGGCTTCTCCACAGGGTAGAAGTCGCAGCCCGTAGCCATACCGCCACCAAAGCGGTCTTTGGCAAGCTCGTGGATAGAGTCCAACTCCTCGGCCTTATAGCGCAGAGCTGCCTCCTCGACACTCGACACCACATACTTACCATAGACATAACCCTCGACCTTGCCGAGACGCACATGATAGGTCTCAACCACACCCCTATCGTTGATTGCATCGCAGCCCAGCACTTCAAGCTCGGCGCACTTATCGGCAAAACCCGCAATAGTTGAGCTCTTCAAATCTCCAATAATCGTTGCCGGAGTACGCACCCACACCCTCTTCTCGCGCACAACATCGTCGGCGGCGACAGCGAGATTTTCGGTTGCGACATAGCATATTTGACCTCCGTAAGATACTCTCGTATAAGCTATTCCCTCCGACTGTACAACATCATTAATGTACGCCGTAACCTCGGCACCACGCACCACGGTATCGCGACCCGCGAAGAGACCATCCTCACCCCTGTCATAGAGCACGACCTCAGGTGATACGGAGGCTAAAAATCGCGGCTCGTGGGCCTCGGGATTACCACTTTCGTCGCCACACGATGCAGATACAAGAGAGAGACAAAATAGCGCAAGAAAAAGCGCACAAGTGTAGTTCTTCATACTTTTTACGTTTTCGAGTAGTTGTTTTGACCATTGGACAGAGGTTGTCCGGAACTTACCCCGTTACTAATTTGCAAAACTATGCTTAATAAAATTCAAAACAGCACCTTGCCTATGACAAAGGTATTAAAAAAATTGCAAATTAGATAGTTTTTAACTATCTTTGTGCGCAATATTTTTCTTACATAGAAGTATGTCATTTATCGATAATATCTTAGAACACTACTCGTGGCAGGGCATAGCACTTGTTGTCATCCTTGTCATCCTCTTTTTCGTGCAACTATATTACCACGCCATTGCCTACCGCAGCCTCTATCGCTACCGTCTTATGCGTGGTCGCAAGCAGTTTTGCCAAAAGCCCGCAATATCGGTTATCGTTGTTGCACGCGGCGAGGACGAGAACTTCCTCACGAGTGAGCTTCCGCTACTGCTCACACAGCAGTACGACAACTATGAGGTAGTGGTTGTATATGTCGGCGGCGACATGAGCTACTACGGCGAACTGAAATATCTGCAAGAGGAGAACATGCACCTACGCCTAACTCGCATGGGTGGCAACGAGCGCCTATACATAACCACGAAGCAGGCTCTCAACGTCGGCATCAAGTCGGCACAGCACAACTGTCTGCTCTTCACCACACCCGGTGCCATGCCTCACGACGACATGTGGGTAGATACCATGAGCCGAGGCTTCGAGCGCGGCTCGGTGGTCATAGCACCCGCCGTGCCACAGTTCGAGAAGGAGACGACAAAGACATACCTTATGCGCATGGCAGAGTTCAACCGCTCACGTAATGCTATGACCATGGCCGTACGCGGCAACATATATTGGGCACCACGCAGCAACTTCGGCTTCACGCGCGACCTCTACAACTCGACACGTGGCTTCGACCACCTCAACCTCGACCTCGGCGAGAACGACCTATACTTACAGACTATCGCCCAGCCCGAGCGTATAGCCGTGGTGATGTCGCCACACTCGATAATGGTCGAGCGACGTCCCGACGAGTGGCGCGAGTGGATAGACCTCATGCGCTTCTACGACACCACACGCGCCTACTACCCCGCCACCGTGGGTACCTTCGCCCGCTGGGAAAGTGGCAGCCGCATGCTATTCCTGCTCGTGGCACTTACAACGATGGTGGTAATGCCCCTCGAAGTACGACTCATGGCACTCGCACTTGTCATACTGCGCTACTTCGTCGTAGTATATATAGCACGCCGCACTGCACGTAAGCTTGGCGAACGCAACATAGCATGGCGCTACTGGATATTCGACCTTCTCGGCCCCACCGTGGAGCACCTCATAGCTACGCACCATAGTCAAAAGTGTACCTCGGCATGGAGATAGTAGATTATATCGTAGCTACCGACAGCGAGCTTGTGGCGCATGCCGCGAAGGGCGACCAGCAGGCCTTTGAGTATCTCTTTGCACGATACAAGGAGGCTATAATGCACCTCTTCGAACAGCGTCTCGGCGACAAGTCCACAGCGAGCGACCTCCTGCAAGAGACCTTCATCAAGGTATATCTGCACCTGGCCGACTACTCCGACAGCTACACCTTCGGACAGTGGGTATATACCATAGCACGCAACACGTTGGTTGACCATCTGCGACGACGCGCCGACGACGTGGCCATAGATGAGCGCTTTCGCGCCCCTGCCGCCACGACGCCAACACCCGAAGAGAGTGTAATAATAAGTCAGACACGCGCACACTTCGAGGCATCGCTCGACGAACTTTCGGTGGAGTATAGACGCATAATCGAGATGCGCTTCCTCGAGGAGTACTCCTACGAGGAGATAGCCGAGAAATTGGGACGCCCACTAAACACCATAAAGACGCAGATACGTCGCGCCAAGGCGCAAGTGTGCCGCATGATTTTGGATAAAGAGTAAAGAGGGCGTGGAGGAAGGTGAAAGGTGAAAGGTGAAAGGTGAAAAGAAGAGAGGAAGAAAAAAGGAGAGGGAGAAAGAAGGAGAGAGGCTCAATGCCCTGACAGCTAAGATAACGGAGCATAGAGGATAAACGCAGAAAGAAGCAGTATTATGAATATTAACCCGATAATAAGACATTTTCCGGAGTTGAGCGACCACCAGAAGCAGCAGTATGAGGCTCTCGGCGCACTCTACGAGGAGTGGAATAGCCGCATAAACGTCATATCGCGCAAGGATATGGAGCACCTATACACCCGCCACATACTCCACTCGTTAGCCATAGCGCGCGTATGCCGCTTTGATGCCGGAGCCAAGATTGTCGATATAGGCTGCGGAGGAGGCTTCCCCTCGGTGCCCTTGGCCATAATGTTCCCCGAGGCCCACTTCGTGGGCGTGGACTCCATAGCCAAGAAGATACGCGTGGTAGAGGGGATAATCGAGGGTGCCGGCATCGAGAATATGAGAGCCGTAAACTGTCGCGCCGAGCAGTTGAACGAGAAGTTCGACTATGTAGTGTCGCGCGCCGTAACAGAGATGGCGCGATTCATGCCGTGGGCATGGGGACTGCTACGCAAAGGTCAGCATGGCACGCTGCCAAACGGCATACTCTACCTAAAAGGTGGCGACCTCGCCGAGGAGTTAGCTGCAACACGCCACCGCTGGGACCTCTACGACATAAGCGCAATGTTTGATGACGAGTTTTTCGACACCAAGCGCGTAGTATATACCGCAAAGGAGTAACTTATGCAGAATAGACGCACATTAACCACCGAGGAGCGTACAGCACTCGAAGCACGCGGATGCCTCGCCGAGGCATGGGACAACATTCTCGTTGCCCCAACATTTTGTGTGGAGCAACTACGTAACGTACACTTCGTGGGTAGCGTGTCGATAGGAGCCAACACCTTCATCAGCGATGCCACGATTCGCAACTACGACATCGGCGATGGCTGCACCATAGAGAGTGTCATGCGCTTGGAGTGTCGTCGTAGCACGACATTTGGCGAAGGCGTACGCGTATCTGCCGTCAATGAGAATGGCGGTCGCGAGGTTGTAATATACCGCGACCTCACAGCACAGGTAGCCTACCTGATGGCCATGATGCGCCACCGCAAGGCAGCAACCGACGCACTGATGACGATGGCCAACGACAAGGCTGAGCAACGACGTTCGGAGCGCGGATACATAGGCAACGACGTAACGATTATAGGCGCTAAGTTTCTGCGCGAGTTATATGTCGAGGATGGCGCAACCATCGAGGGTGTATCACAGCTTGAAAATGGCACCGTGGGTCGCCGCGCAACGGTCGGCGTAGATGTGCGAGCCGAGGATTTCATCTTCGCCGAGGATAGCAAGATTATGGGTGGCGCCATCGTCGAACGCTGCTACGTGGGTGCCAACACGATACTCTCGAACGGCTTCACGGCCGTGGACTCACTCTTCTTCGCCAACTGCCACTGCGAGAATGGCGAGGCGGCAGCGATATTTGCCGGTCCCTACACCGTGTCGCACCATAAGTCATCACTACTCATAGCAGGCGTCTTTTCGTTCTTCAATGCGGGAAGTGGTACCAACCAGTCGAACCACCTCTTCAAGAGCGGCGCCGTGCACCAGTCCGTACACATGCGAGGCACGAAATTCGGCAGCAATGCCTACGTCATGGCACCCGCCATCGAGGGTCCCTACACCGTAGTATTAGGACGACACACACGCCACCACGACCTGCAAGACATGCCCTACGCCTACCTCATTGAGGAGGAGGGACACTCATCGCTACTACCCGGCATGGCACTTACAAGCTACGGCGCAGTGCGCGACACCGAGAAGTGGAAGATACGAGACAAACGCACTGAGAAACGCGACAACATACGCTTCGAGGAGTTTAACCCATTCATCACGGGCAGGATGCTGCGTGGTGTGGATGCGCTGACACGCATGCGCGAAAACGACCCCGAGGCAAAGACATACACCTACAACCGTACAATAATCAAGGCATCGATGCTCACACGCGGCATAAAGCTATACAACAGCGCCATAGGAGCATCACTCGGTGAGATGCTACGTGCAGGGGAGCACAACTACGAGGCTACACCCTGCGATGGCGAGTGGATAGACCTCGCGGGACAGTATGTTCCACTATGCCTCGTGGATGACATTCTGACAAAGACCGAGCATGGTACGCTGACCATAGAGCAAATAGGCGACATGCTTAACAGGGCTATGGCCGACTACGACGACATGGCAGCAACATACGCCTACTCGATACTTGCACGACTGATGGGCCATAACCCCACGACGGAGGAGGTCAAGGAGACCATAGCGGCAGCCGAGAACATCCTCGCCCGCATGCGCGAGACCACAGACAACGACCGTCGCCGCGATTCCAACGAGGATATGTGGACAGGCTACGGCTATGACTACAACACCCCCGAAGTGCGCGAAGCGGACTTCAAAAACACAAGATAGCAGACAGAAAACATCAATCAATTTATAACACAACTTAAACGAAAACTTACTATGGAGAAGGTAAAAGTTTTGATTATCGGTAGCGGTCCTGCCGGTTTCACATCAGCAATCTACACATCACGCGCTAACCTCTCGCCCGTACTCTACGAGGGTATCGAGCCCGGTGGACAGCTCACTACAACTACCGAGATTGAGAACTTCCCCGGTTATCCCGAGGGTATCACCGGTTCTGCCATGATGGAGGACTTGAAGAAGCAGGCATTGCGCTTCGGTGCCGACGTACGTCGCGGCATCATCACCGACCTCGACCTCTCTGCGCGCCCCTTTAAGGTGAAGGTTGACCACGAGCACGAGATTGAGGCTGAGTCTATCATCGTATGCACAGGCGCCTCGGCCAAGTACCTCGGATTGGAGTCTGAGGCCAAGTTCCGCGGCCAGGGCGTGAGCGCATGTGCTACTTGCGACGGTTTCTTCTACCGCAAGCAGGATGTTGCCGTTGTAGGTGGCGGCGACACAGCATGTGAGGAGGCTACATACCTCGCATCTATCTGCCGCAAGGTCTATATGATTGTTCGTAAGAACTTCCTCCGCGCATCGAAGGCTATGCAGGAGCGCGTGTTCAACACGCCCAACATCGAGGTTCTCTTCGAGCACAACACCGCAGAGGTTCTCGGCGATGAGAATGGCGTAACAGGCGCACGTCTCTACCACAGCGTAACCAAGGAGGAGCGTACAATCGACATCACAGGCTTCTTCCTCGCCATCGGACACCACCCCAACACCGAGGTATTGAAGGGTCAGTTGGAGCTCGACGAGCAGGGTTACATCAAGGTTGTTCCCGGCACCTCAAAGACCTCTGTTGAGGGCGTATTCGCTGCCGGCGACGTTAAGGACCCCCACTACCGTCAGGCTATCACCGCCGCAGGCTCGGGCTGCATCGCCGCTTTGGACTGCGAGCGTTTCTTGCTTGCGCAGTAAAAAGAGCGTAGATGGCATTCAGCGTAACCATACTTGGCAATGCCTCGGCAAAGCCGACAGTAAACCAGCACCCCTCGGCACAGGTAGTAAACCTCAACGAGCAGTACTACCTTGTGGATGCGGGTGAGGGGGTACAACAGCAGCTTATAAGGCGCGGCATCAACCCGCTGCGCCTTAGGGCTGTGTTTCTGTCGCACCTCCACGGCGACCACTGCTTCGGCATCTTCCCTCTAATCTCGACCCTCGGGCTCTATGGCCGTCAGACACCCCTCGATGTCTATGCTCCGGCACCTTTTGGCGAAATTTTGGAGACACACCTGCGCTACTTCGATAGCGACCTGCCCTACAAGGTAGTGTGGCACGAGGTGCGCACGACGGAGTATGCCAAGATTATGGAAAACAACACGCTCGAAGTGTGGAGCATACCTCTGCGCCACCGCGTGCCCACCGCCGGCTACCACTTCCGCGAGAAGCAGCCGGGACTGAATGTCGATAAGTGGAAGATAGAGCGCTATGGACTGAGCCTGAGGCAGATTGTGGCAGCAAAGAGTGGCGAGGATGTAACACTCGACAGTGGCGAGGTGATACCCAACGCGGAGCTCACCTACTACCCCTACAAGGCACGCTCGTATGCCTACCTCTCGGACACCAACTACTCGGCGAAGGCTGCCGAGCGAGTGCGTGGTGCCGACCTGCTCTACCACGAAACAACGTATAGTGCCGAGCTTAGCGACTTGGCACAACAGCGTGGCCACAGCTCCACAACGGATGCCGCAAAAGTTGCCACGCTCGCCCGGGTCGGACAACTTATCATTGGCCACTTCTCATCGCGACATAAGGACATTGAGGCACTCGCCAAGGAGTGTCGCACGATATTTCCCAATACGCACATCGCCGAGGAGGGGCACACCTTCATCATCGAGCCACAACCCTACAACCAAGAGTAACATGACCAAGGCCGAGATACAATTTGTACGCTCACTCGCAGACAAACGCGTGCGCGACGCGGAACACCTATTCATTGCCGAGGGAGGTAAACTCGTCGAAGAGATACTTGCCTCGACACTGCGCATACGTCGCATATACACCACACGCGACGACATGACGGGTGTAAATATAGAACGTGTAGAGCGTAGCGTGATGGAGCGAATAACACAGTTAAAGAGCGCCACAGATAGTCTCGCAGTTGTCGAGCAGCCACAATACCACCTCGACAGCAAGGCTCTCGGCGTGTCGCTTCTACTTGCCCTCGACGGCGTGCAGAACCCCGGTAATATGGGCACCATAATACGTCTTGCCGACTGGTTTGGTGTCAAGGATATCATCTGCTCAAAGGAGTGTGCCGACTGCTATAACCCCAAGGTCATACAGGCAACCATGGGGGCTATCCTGCGCGTGAGAATACACTATGTCGATGACCTCGCCGCAACATTACGACACCTCGCCAATGCTGGCATGCCGATATATGGCACGCTGCTCGACGGTAAAAACATATACACCGCAACACTCACCCCTCACGGCGTGGTGGTCATGGGCAACGAGGGACGCGGCCTCAGCGATGAGTGCCGCGAGGTGGTAAGCAGCCGCCTGCTCATACCATCGTACCCCGCCAACTGCCCCACCTCAGAGTCTCTCAACGTGGCGATGGCCACGGGCATCGTACTCTCGGAGTTCCGCCGCAGGTAGCAGAGCTCATACCCCCCCCCTTGTAGAGCAACGAGGTGCGCAAGAGCGAAAAAATGGAATAAGTGTTTGCGTTTTGCATAACTTTTAGTATATTTGTACTTTAATAGTACGGTAAAGTATATGAGCAACAAGTTAAAGATAGGCATCACCCAGGGTGATACCAATGGTATCGGCTGGGAGGTGATACTCAAAATATTCTCGGATAGTCGTCTCACGGAGCTATGCACACCCGTCATCTACGGCTCGTCGGCCGCAGCGCTCTTCTACCAGAAGCGTCTTACGGAGCATGAGCCCGTGCGTCTGAACATCATCGACAACGCCTCACGCGCAGCACACGGCAGAGTAAACCTCGTGGAGTGCGGCTCGAAGGAGCTGAGCATAACGCCCGGCAAGCCCTCGAAGAGCGGTGGCGAGGCGGCAGCAGCAGCCCTACGATGTGCCATAGACGACCTCAAAGAGGAGGTTATCGACGCACTTGTTACGGCACCCATCGACAAGGAGATGATACAGAGTGCCGACTTCGCATATACGGGACATACCGAGTTTCTGGCCAAGGAGCTCGATGGCGAGCCTCTGATGATGATGTGCTCGGAGCTTATGCGCGTAGGTCTGGCCACGATACACGTTCCCGTAGCGAATGTGGCCGAGGCACTGAGCAAGGAGCTTATCGTCGAGCGCGTGAAGCAAATAAACGACTCGTTGAAGCAGGACTTCGGCGTGGTTCGTCCACGCATCGCAGTTATGGCCCTCAATCCCCACGCGGGCGATGGAGGACTTCTCGGAAAGGAGGAGCAGGATATCATCAAACCCGCCATTGTCGAGGCATACGAGGAGGGCATCCTCTGCTTCGGCCCCTTTGCTGCGGACGGTTTCTTCGCGGCAGGCGGATACAAGAAGTACGACGCTATCCTGGCCATGTATCACGACCAAGGCTTAGCACCCTTCAAGACCCTCTCGCCCGATGGTGTGAACTTCACGGCATCGCTTTCGGCAGTACGCACCTCACCCGACCATGGCGTAGCCTACGACATCGCAGGCCAGGGTATCGCCGACGCGCAGTCTATGCGTAACGCCATCTACGACGCTATCGACATCGTAGGTCGTCGTCGCGCCTGGGAGAGGTGGAACAAGAACCCCTTGGAGCACTTCGAGAGAGAGAAGGGCCGCGACATATCGATTAAGGAGCTGCCCGAGCAGGAGCATAACGATTAAAGTGGTCGCCAAGGAGTTGTTGAAGACCCATAAGTAAGAATTAAGGTATGCAGAATAAGATACATATCATCGTAAGCATCTCCATCAGCGCCGTGTTGCTCGGCTTAGTAGTGGTTAAGTGCATGGAGTGGTGGATGCCCACGACAGCCCGAGAGTGGGTGCTGTGGGTAGCAATACTCATGGTAGGCTTCATCGCCATAATGCGCATTGCCACACTCGCAAAGACCCTGGCACACAAGGACGAAGAGTAAAACAAGGAGTGCAGCTGAGTAGTAATCCGTCTCGTGATTGTGGAGCTACGAAGGCACTCGCAATATAAACAACTAAAAACTAACAGACAATTATGGTTAAAGTAACCTTTCCCGATGGCTCGGTAAGAGAGTTTGCCAAAGGGACAACTGCCTTTCAGGTAGCAGAGAGCATCAGCCCTCGTTTAGCTGCTGACTCACTCGCTGCCGAGGTAAATGGCGCAACCGTAGATATGATGCGCCCTATCGACAGCGACTGTTCGATTAAATTCTTCAAGTGGGATGACGCCGAGGGTAAGCACGCCTTCTGGCACACCTCATCGCACCTCTTGGCCGAGGCTCTCGAAGCCCTCTACCCCGGTATTAAGTTCGGTATCGGCCCGGCCATAGACAATGGTTTCTATTATGATGTGGACTCACCGGTGGCAATCACCGAGGCTGACCTCGCGACAATCGAGCAGAAGATGGTCGAACTCTCGCGCAACAAGGAGCAGCTCGTGCGCACCGAGGTATCGAAGGCCGACGCGTTGAAGACCTTCACCGAGAAGGGCGACCAATACAAGGTAGAGCTTATCACCGACCTCGAAGATGGCACAATCTCGTTCTACACCAACGGTGCCTTCACCGACCTCTGCCGTGGTCCGCATATCCCCAATACAGGCTACATCAAGGCCATCAAGCTGACATCGGTTGCCGGTGCCTACTGGCGCGGTAATGAGAAGAATAAGATGCTCACACGTATCTACGGTGTGTCGTTCCCGAAGAAGTCGATGCTCGACGAGCACCTCGCAATGTTGGAGGAGGCCAAGAAGCGCGACCACCGCAAACTCGGCAAGGAGCTCGAGCTCTTCACCTTCTCGCAGCGTGTAGGCCAGGGTCTCCCCTTGTGGTTGCCCAAGGGCGCCGACTTACGCGACCGCTTGGAGCGCTTCTTGCGTCAGATACAAAAGCAGGGGGGCTACCAGCAGGTTATCACCCCCCATATCGGTAACATCGACCTCTACAAGACCTCGGGACACTTCGCAAAGTATGGCAAGGACTCATTCCAACCTATAAACACACCTATCGAGGGTGAGCAGTATCTGCTTAAACCCATGAACTGCCCCCACCACTGCGAGATATATCGCTCGAAGCCCCGCTCATACAAGGACCTTCCTGTACGCCTGGCCGAGTTCGGTACGGTATATCGCTACGAGCAGTCGGGCGAGCTGCATGGCCTCACACGTGTACGTTCATTCACACAGGACGATGCCCACCTCTTCGTGCGTCCCGACCAGCTGTTGGAGGAGTTCGAGAAGGTTATCGACATCGTATTGTACATCTTCCGCACGTTGAAGTTCGACAAGTTCACCGCACAGGTATCGCTCCGCGACCCCAACAACACCGAGAAGTATATCGGCTCTGACGAAAACTGGGAGAAGGCAGAGAGCGCCATCATCGAGGCCGCAAAGAACAAGGGTCTCTCGACCATCGTGGAGTATGGCGAGGCTGCGTTCTACGGTCCTAAGCTCGACTTCATGGTTAAGGATGCTCTGGGTCGCAGCTGGCAGCTCGGCACTATACAGGTTGACTACAACCTACCCGAGCGTTTCGACCTCACGTACAAGGGCTCGGACGATAAGCTCCACC
>JAZULJ010000036.1:0-21320 GCA_045603045.1 Alistipes sp. | reverse complement strand
GCCGATGCCACAACCTCCGCAAGCAGTTGCTTTCCGCAACCCTGCACTGCCGAGATAAAGAAAGACAAATATAAATCCTTTTCTGCCCGCATATGGCGATAGACCTTTGGTGAGGTCTTGCCGAAGTATTCGCGCAGTGCCAACGCCTCCCCGCGCTGATGCTCGTTGAACGATGGCATTACGCTGTCCAACCACTCGTTGTAGCCGTTATCCTGCTCGATATTACCAGCAAGAATGCAACCCACCATCTTTCCCTCGTCGGTAATCTTGAAGGCAAATGGCGCACCATACCACCCATAGCGGATGATATACTCGCACATCAGCAGACCGAACTCCTCGCCCTGACCATTTGCAGCGTGTCCCTCGCCCCAAACGGGGTAGGCAAGCCGTGCCGCCTCTCGAATATCCTCTTCGGTAAATGTTTCTATCTTCATTGTCAATTGGTTTTTCGGGTACAAAGGTAGTGTTTTTTCGACACCGCGTTTGACGGACAGCAAAATAGTTTTCTGACAAAATACGGTTTAACAAAGAACGAATCAGGGCAGCAAACGCTGCCCTGATTCGTGTTGCGTTGTTACGCGGAGATTCTATATTTAAGTTTACCTCTTTGTTGAGGCGCGGAGACCCTCGATGACGCTATGGGTGAAGCCTGCGGACTCCATGGCGTTGAGACCCTTAATCGTGAGGCCTCCGGGGGTTGTTACGCGGTCAATCTCTGCCTCGGGATGGGCGCCACTTGCGGCAA
This sequence comes from Alistipes sp., assembly GCA_045603045.1. Classification (GTDB taxonomy): domain Bacteria; phylum Bacteroidota; class Bacteroidia; order Bacteroidales; family Rikenellaceae; genus Alistipes. The sequence goes on along the minus strand of JAZULJ010000036.1, from coordinate 20,575 downwards.
GGACATCTACTGCACCGCGTAGCGTCTGCATAACGATACGCTTAGCATCATCGGCGCGGAAGCCGAGCTCTACGCCACCCTCCATAGCCGCGCGAACATAGCGCAGGGCATAGGCGATGCCACACGAGGCGAGCGACGTGCCCGCAGCGATAAGAGACTCATTGACAAACATTGCTTCGCCAAGCTCGTTGAAGATATCGACGAGGTGTTGCTCCTGTGCTGCTGTTGAGCGTGCAGCCGAGAGAAAGGTCATGCTGCTCATGGTGGCGATAGCCGTATTCGGTATTATGAGGTATGTTGCGGGAAGTATGCCATCGCCCTTATCGAGCCACCTGCCGAGCTGCTCTAACCCTAAGCCGCCTACCATCGAGGCCACAGCCTGGCGGCCATACTCCATGTGGGGCTTTATTTCGTTGAGCACCTCCACTACCTTCCAGGGCTTCACGGCGAGGATGACTAAGTCGGCAGCTGCGGCAGCCACACAGTTGTCCGTCGTGGTGTTCAGCGCCGCGAACTCTGCCTTCAATGCGTCGAGCTTGGCCGTAGAGGGGTTTGATACATAGATGTCCGAGGTGGCAACCATGCTTCCACGCGCCAGGCCACGTGCCAATGCGCCACCCATATTACCTGCTCCGATAATCGCTATTTTCATATACGTCAGTTTTATCGCTTTGTCTGCCGTGAAGCAAACTCCTCAGGGGCTGTTTTATAAAAGAGCAGAAATACATCTGTTTTTCTGCTCTTCGTACCTCTATCAGATGGTTAGTTGGTGTAGATGGTAATAGAGGAGATTGAGCCTATCTGCGAGATTGTAAACTGCGTGGCGTTCTCCATGTCGAAGGTTGCAGTGCGCACCGCCTCTGTTATGGGGTACTCATACTTGATGTTCTCCGACCACGGCTCGGCATCCATGCCGCTATCCCACACCACCGAGCCACACACATCACCACCATCCCACCATGGACTGTATAATGTGGCCTCGCAATGCTCCATGATGAGCGTTATACGCTCGGGAGAGCCCTCCTGGCGCACAACGACACGCTGCTCGATGGTGCCACATCTCAGCGTGATGGTGGCCTCACGCGCCGTTGTCGAGGTGTTCTTGTCGATGGTGAAGCTCACCTCCTTTTGCTCCAAACCTCGTGTAGTGGTCTCGCGCAGCCACACCTCCGAGCACGTTATCTTACACTCGGCATTGGTATTATAGCTGAACTGCAACGTATGCTCCTCGTAGTCGAAGTCATACTCATCCTCCGAAATGATGATGGCATTGCGCTGCATCTGGCGCACCTTTACCATCTTCTCCTTCTTGCCATCAAGGGTGTATATGCGTATCTGTCCCTCACGACTATCATACTCCGTATTCTCGGCAATCTCGAAGCGCAGGACGAAGATGTTGTTGCTCGACTGCTCCTTTATCCACTTATCTGCGCTACCGACTATCTCGTAGTCGAATTCGGCATTGGTAGTGATATTCACAGCTATCTTGTCGCCCGCAGAGTTAATATTGAAGGCTGTGATAGCAACATCCAACGTGGTCTCGGGGGCGGGCTCCTCGCCCTGGAAGAGTTCACATCCCGACACCAGCGCCGCAAACAGGGTTGCGACGGTCATGATATATATGTTATGTAGTCTCATAATTACTTTGTAGGTTGAATGTTCAACGTAAACTCTTTAATCTCGTCGTTGCGTTTTAGGCGTATCTTGCACCCCTTGCTCGGGAACTTCGTGGTGTCGATGGTGACGACGCCCATCTGGTATGTTACACCATTGGTATATGCCGAGCCATTAACCAGCACCGAGACGCTGGCGCTCGGGCTGTGGTTGATGGTGAGTATCTTCGTCAACTTATTGAAGTTCACCGACGTTGACTCCTCAATAGTTGCTAAACCCTGCTCGTTTAGCACAATCTCCCAGAGGCAGGGGCCGCAATAGGGCATCAGCACATGCCAACCATCCTTCTCGCTCTCGCGGTAGAAGTAACGCAGGCGGTCGTTAGGTGCGATAGGCATCTGTATAAGGCAGTGGACATCGGCAATCGTGGCGGCATAGCCTCCGGGGAGGTCGTTGATACTCTGAATCTCACTCACTACCTCCTTGATGGCGCCCATGCTGTCGGTGTGCGCAAGGGCTATCTCGCCCGTGAAGTACTGCTGCGATATGTTGCAAACCGCCACCGTGTTAATGACGAATGGCACATCCACCTCGAATGTTTCGACATCGTGCACCATGCCCGGCGAGTACATCATAAGTTGTCCCTCGGCGGCACCACCGCGGTAGGGCACGAAGTTTACGAGCATCCACTGCTCGGAGCTGTAGTCATGCCCCTTCATGGGTTGGAGTCTGTCGAGGAGGAAGAAACCGTTGTAGGCACCCGACCACCCCCAGTTGATGTGAAAGTAGTCGGCATCGCTATAACCGTCGATGACAAATGCGTGTCCTGACTCATAAGACTCGTTGTAGCCGCTGTAAAAGATGGGTCTATTGGCGTCGATGTCGGCGCGTATCATCGAGTACCACTCGTCATCCGCAAAGCCATCGCGGATGATAAGGGTTATATTGGGCGAGTATCCGAAATTCTCGTGCATGGATAACGTGTTGGGCAGTGCCCCTGTTTCGTTAATGCCGTAGTTTGCCATGTTAGCATGTCCGAGGTCGGCCATGATTGTTGCCACGGCCATAGCCTGCTCGTTGGTGTAGTCGTTGTCATACGAGAAGAGCATGTTATCCCAATCGTAGGTGTGGTTTATGTCGCGCGCGGGGATATTATATCCGTATGTATCAGTCGTATATGAGTGTGTAGTACCTGTTGCTTGGAGGGGCCATCGGTGGTGATACATGATTATCGCCAAGGCTGTCTGGGTGCATCCCGTGATACACTGCTCGCCATCCACCATGGGACAATCAAGGTTGTAGGGTATTCGCTGATCCCACAATGCCGTTTCGATGACGTTGGTTGTGGCACGTGTCGTGGCTACATCACCCCAGCGGCTATCAGCGGCACCTCCCGCTTTGCGCAGTGCGCGTATGGCTTTGTCGGCATAGGTAAACCAACCACGCACGTTGCAGTATTTGTTGCTGTTGTCGAAACAGGGTGCTGCGTGCGAGAACGAGTAGGCGAGGATGGGTTGTGCGGCATCGTCGCCAGCAACAACCACGAAGCCACGACCACCATCCACGTCCACAACATAGAATGTGGGGCTTTCGGTAGCAGCGAGGCTCATGCCATCATGCAGCGCACGGCTGTTCCAAGCTATGCTAAGAGGCGCTGTTGCCGAGAGGTGGCGCCCATTGGTGGCGATAAACTTTTTTGCCGTGGCAATGGCCTGCGCGGGAGTAACCTCCCTGGCCGATAGTTGATAATCGCCAATCAGCATAAGTGCAAATAGTGCGATGCTGACAATCTTACAAAATAGTTTTTTCATGGTCATATTCTATATCTTTGGGATATACACTGATACAAAGGTAAGAAAAGTTGGTTAATAATTGACATTCGTGCGCAATAAAATAGCTCTCTACCACAAATTTGCAGCCACATGTGCCGAGTCTATATCTCGGCTGAGGCATAGGCGCGTGAAGCTACTATCGCGTAGGTCGTAGTAGTAGCGTGCTGTGGCGCGCCACATGCTGTCGGTCTCGCGCAGACGTGTGGCAAACAGCTCGCACTCCACATTGCTCAGGCAGAGAAGGCTATCACGCTGCGCTCTGTCGTGCGTGGCGTATGCCTCGGTGCGACGCGCGTGCAGCACGCCGTACTCGGCATCGAGGCTCGTGTATAGCGAGTCAAATAGCTCGCCGGCAATCTCGGGGCTGCTATAAGGCAATGCCACAGACTTCGTGTCCGTGGCATTATCACTCGTCGGCGTAGTGCTGCAACCCACAAGCAACAGTGCCAACATAAAATATTGTTTCATGCCTACTCTTCGCAATACCCCCCATCGCACACCTCGGCAGCCTCCGCCTCAAATGCATAGCTTTCCACGACCAGCGGCTTGCCCTGCAACTTGTAGGCGTAGCGGATAATCTCGGCCTCGCGCAGCACGCCGGCAATCTTGGCCTCCTCGCTGGCGATGCGCTCGGTGAGCTTGCCAATCTTGTCGAGCATATCCTGGGGGTATCCCTTCTCTACAATCTCGACGCCGAGGTTGCCCTTCACCACGCTCAACGAATCGATGGTGGTGTATATGTCGGCTACCGACTCCTCGATAGCGGCAATCTTCGCTAAGTCGGCTTCGGCCGTGGTAATCTGATACTGCCATGCTGCATCCAGCAAATCGAGCTTATCGACGAGTTTCTGATGCTCCTCGTTGAGATACATCTCGGCGTTTGCTGTCTCGGCGCAGCGACTGCTGGCCTCGTCGATGATGGGCGCGCACAATTTTCTGAATTTAAGTGCCGTAGCGCCATTCGCACTCTTGCGGTATGCCAACTCATATTCACGAGCGAGGCCCTCAACGGTTTTGAGCTCATCCTCGGTCTCCACCGTAGCGGCAAGCTCCGCGATATAGTGAGCATCCTTCTGTGGGGTAGTAATCTTAATGGGCTTCTCGCACTTTGTGGCGAGCAATAAAAGGATAATAACTGTGGCGTATGCCAATATGTGGCGTATTCTCTTCTTCATGGCCGTAGTTGCTTAAATTTCGTCCAAAATATAGTTGCACTCCTCGATAAATATTGTGTAGTACTCGCCACCTATCTGGTCGCCAAATGCCGCATCATACTTTAAAAGGTTGGTGCGTGCAGCCTTAAACTCCTCATAGCTTTGGGCGTCGGCGATACTCTGTGCGAGCTCACTGCTCAGTGTGTATGCAAGCGACTGTGCATTCTGCTCTTCGAGGTAGATGTCGCTGTCTCCCTCATTTCTATTGCTGTTGCCACATGCACTACATAATGCGGCAAGGCCAAGAATGAATAGTAATCGATTCATTATACGCTTATTTAATTTGTGTTATGTAAAATCATCTTTTATCCGCTACTCGACATATACCACGAGGCCTTTGAGGTACTCGCCCTCGGGGTGGTAGATGTTTATAGGGTGGTCGGCGGGCTGTGTGAGCTGACCTATGATGCGCACTTTGCGCTGTGCTATCGACGCAGCGGTAAATATCGTTGTGCGGAATAGGTCGCGGCTTACGGCCTGTGAGCACGAGAAGGTAAAGAGGATACCCCCGGGGCGTATCTTCTGCAAGGCACGTGCGTTAATCTTCTTGTAGCCCTGCAAAGCGTTATTCAGCACCTTATGATGCTTGGCAAAGGCGGGCGGGTCGAGGATAATCAGGTCGAAAGTATCGTCTATATCCTTCAAATACTCCACAGCGTTGCAGGCGATGGCCTCGTGTGCCACGTCGTTGCCGAAGTTGAGGCGTGCATTCTCGTCGGCGAGCTTCACGGCACGCTCCGAGAGGTCGATAGATACCACCTCGCGGGCACCACCTGCCAGGGCTGCCACCGAGAAGCCTCCCGTATAGCAGAAGGTGTTTAGTACCTTGCGTCCACAGGCATATTGGCGCACCAAGTCGCGGTTTACGCGCTGGTCGATGAAGAAGCCGGTCTTTTGGCCCTCCTCCCAGTTGACCTTGAATTTGAGACCATTCTCTAATACCACGTTGTCCTTCTGGTCCATGTGTCCCCATAGGTAGCCGTCGATAGCTCCGAGGTCGGCCTTGAAGGGAAGTGTCTGCGAGCTCTTGTCGTAGATGGCCTCTATGCGCTCGCCGTATGTGGCGCGTATGGCCCGTGCTATGGCCTGGCGCGAGTGATACATGCCCACAGAGTGGCACTGTACCACAGCCACACGACCATATATATCGACAACTAAGCCCGGCAGCAGGTCGCCCTCGCCATGTACAAGGCGGTAGCATGTGGTCTCGGCACTCTCCGTGAGGCCGAGCACCTGGCGCAGATTATAGGCCGTGGCTATGCGTCTCTGCCACCATGCGTCGTCTATCTCAACGCGCTCGAATGTGAGCACGCGCACGGCGATAGAGCCTATCTGATAGTGTCCACGGGCGATAAACTCGCCCTGCTTGGTTACCACATCGACAATGTCGCCCTCGGCCAGAGGCTTGTCGCTCTCGATGATGCGCTCTATGGCACCCGAGAATACCCACGGATGACGACGTTCAAGCGACTCCTCCTTGCCGCGACGTAGCTGCACGACACCTATTGTTGGTTGCTTAATCATATTCTCTAATCTCTGTTTTTAACCTTGTGTGATTTGTAGAAGCGACGTCTCGTACGAGTGCTCTTCTTTGATGTCTCGTCGTGCGCCTCCTTTGCTGCTACCCTCTGTGTGGATGCCGTTATTGCCGGCACAGGCTCCGCTACCGTGGGGCTCTTCATCAACTCCTCGAAGATGCGAATGCACACCCAGGCATCCGTCGCTGCATACTCGCGCTGCTGAATGGTCAACACCCCCGCCTCCCAGTTACTCAGCCTCTGCGCCTTCGATACGCGCTGCCCGAGGACTATTGCCGAGAGCTTGCGCAAGCTCTTCTCCTCGATACCCCAGCGTGGTGCCTCGTGCTGTAAATCCACGAAGCCATCCTCCTGGAAGTGGCGCAGGGCGTGCAGCGAGCGTATGTCGCCAGCTACGTCGGCACCTATCTTGCGTATGCGCTTCGAGCCGAGAATTTTGAGTATGCGGTTGTCAAGACGTATGCGGTTTAGGCGAAACAGATAGCATGTCTCGGGTGTGGCGAGTTGCAGCAGCGACACCTTGTGCGACACTCCCGCCTTGAACGAGGGGCGCGTCTCGGTGTCGAAGCCTATGATATCCCACTCTTGCAGGTCGTTACAAGCCGCCTCAATCTGCTCCGTTTTATCCACGACAACGACGCGGCCGCCAAAGCATATTGCCGGCATAGCCGCTACCGTATTGTTATCTATGGTCGCCTGAAAACTCATCTTCTGCTATATAGTTACAAGTGCGCAAAGTTACTTATTTATTTTCAGTTTTCCGCCCTCCGAAAGCGAAATTTTCTGCTCCGAAAGTAATTTATCTATCACCCTCACCAATACCATAGGCTCTCCCTCTATGGCGGCGATGAGCTCCTTGACGCTCTTTTCCTCCTCTTCGAGTAGCTCCATTATGCGCTGCTCGGTGCTCACAGACGGCGATGCGTCTCGTGTTGCGCGCTTGCGCGCAAGGCATACATCGCACACACCACACTCCGTGGCTGCCTCGTCGCCGAAGTAACGTTCGATGATTACGCTGCGACATTTAGCCTCGTTGGTGGTGTACTCAATCATACTCTCAAAGCGCTCACGCATGAGGGCGTAGCGGTGGTGGTATGTCTCGGGCGAGATGTAGAGGTCGGCCTTGGGCAGACGCTCGCAGTTGAAGTGTATCATCGGCGAGCGCGATGACGGAATATAACGTATTATATGCATCTGCCACAACGTTTTCAGCAGGCTGTGAACACGCTCGGCGCTGAGTCCCGATGTGGCAGCAATCTGCAACTCATCAATCGAGCGGAAGCAGCTGAATAGGCCGTCGTACATGCGTAGCAACGTGCGCAACATGAGGTCCATGTCGTTACCCTCGGCGTTGAGCTTATATAGCGAGTCGCGGCTACATGTGAACATCAGCTTCGCGGGGTTGTCGTGCTCGTCGAGGAGCGTCATATAGCCGTTCATCTCCAATAGTTTGAGGGCGCTTTCAACCATGCCCGTAAAGAGACGCTCGCGCTGGCAGAACTCGAATATGTTGAAGTTGAATGTGGCCTCCGCGCCATCACCAATGGCCACTTGCAGATAGTTGGCTATGCGCTCGTATATATGCTTTATCTGCTCAATTGGCGGAAACTCCGTGGCGAAGCGTCGTGCCACGCGTGGTGCATCGTCGGGGGCAGCGAGAAGCACGGCATAGCTGCGCTGACCATCACGTCCTGCACGTCCCGCCTCCTGGTAGTATGCCTCCAACGAGTCGCACATCGAATAGTGTACGACGAAGCGCACATCGGCTTTGTCGATACCCATACCGAAGGCGTTGGTAGCCACCATGATACGTACCTTGCCCTCGCGCCACTCATCCTGGCGCAGGGAGCGCTCCATAGCGGGGAGCCCCGCATGGTAGAAGTTGGCGTTTATGCCGTCGCCACGCAACTGCTCGGCGAGTTGTTCGACGCCCTCACGTGTGCGCATATAGACGATGCCCGACCCATCGACATTGCGCACTATGCGCAGCAGCTGCTCATACTTATCCTCCGTGTGGCGCACGGCATACGAGAGGTTGGGGCGGGCAAAGCTTGTTCGTATGACGCACTCCTCACAGAAGTTGAGCTGGTGCATTATGTCGCTTGCTACAAGTCCCGTGGCCGAGGCTGTGAGTGCGAGGATAGTGGCCTTGGGGATATATTGTCGCACCTCGGCGATACGCAGATACGATGGTCGGAAGTCGTAGCCCCACTGCGAGATGCAGTGTGCCTCATCCACCGCGATAAGGCTTACGCGCATACGCTTCAGACGCACACGAAAGCTCTCTGTGGCAAGACGTTCGGGGGCTATATAGAGGAGCTTGACATCACCATAGGTGCAGTTGTCGAGGGCTATCTCCACCTTGCGAGCATCCATGCCCGAGTGGACTGCCACGGCGGGTATGCCGAGCGAGCGCAGGCGGTCAACCTGGTCCTTCATCAGCGCGATGAGGGGCGTGATGACTATGGTGAGACCATCGAGGGCGAGGGCCGGCACCTGGTAGGTGAGCGACTTACCACCACCCGTGGGCATCAAGGCGAGGGTATCGCGGCCCGAGAGTACCGACTCGATAATCTCGCGCTGCATGGGGCGGAACTCCTTATAGCCCCACCACTGCTCCAACACCTTGTCAATGGTGGTGGACCCATTATGTCGTTGCGACAACTTCATAGCACAAAGATACAAAAAAAATATGCAGAATTAAGATTTTTTACTACCTTTGTCGCGACGTACAAATGTTATATACGTATATACTTGTTACTTAGATGAAGATTAAGGAGCAGTTTAAGGTTCGTGAGATGGCCGGCGAGCATGTTGTAATCATGCAGGGAAAGCTCGGCAGCGACCTCACACGCATCATTTCGCTTAACGAGAGTGCCCTCTACCTATGGCGCGCTATCGAGGGTCAGGAGTTCGACGTAAACCGCGTTGCCGACCTCTTAGCCGAGCACTACGGCATCGACGACGAGGTGGCACAGCGCGATGCAGCACGCTGGATTGACCGCCTCGAAGAGTGCGGCCTCATAGAGTAGCAGTGGGCAGAGAGTGGGAGAGAAGAGAGTGGGAGAGCAGTGAGCAGTGAGCAGAGAGGAAAGAGGAGATAACTCGGACAGAGAAGAGATAAATTTAGACGAAGGATGAATAAGCAGCGAATGAAGATATATGCACTTTTTATGGCGACGGTCTATATTGTTGCCACGGTGCTCTCATCCGTATCGCTCCTCCTCTGCAATCATCACCACGCCCACAGCACCCACATCGAGCATCACGACTGCTCGTGCAGCTGTGAGGGTGTAACTATCACGGCAGATTGTTGCAACCATCATCACCCCGTTCTGGGTGATAATCATACCGACTACATAGCCTCGTCGCAGCGTAACGACTCGCGCGCATCATTGACAGCGATGTTGCTCCTTGCCCCCGCCGTCATGACCTCTATCGACGAGCTATCGTGCCCCGAGCGCATAGTGCCCCCCATAGAATATGGCACGGTCGCCGAGCCGCTAAGGGCGGCATTTACCTCATCGAAGGGTCTGCGCGCACCTCCTGTTTTGGTTTAACATGGCAGACGCCACAGGTTATCTGCCGAGCACATCGTGTGTAGGTGTGCATCTCAACGTGAATTATTAACCAAAGCGGATAATTATGAAAAAATCAATAATTATATTTCTTATTGTAATGCTCTCATCGTCAGCTGTGGCGATGGCGCAGAAGGCACTCACGGGTAAGGTTGTGGACGAGAATGGCGACCCCATCCCCGGTGCTACACTCTATTGGCAGGACACCACAGCGGGTGCTGCCACATCTTCGGATGGTACCTTTACGCTGAAACGCGTGAGTGGCTTCAACACGCTCGTTGCTCAGTTCCTCTCGTACACAACATATACACGCGACATTGAGCGCGACGAGGAGGATATAACCATCGTCCTCTACCCCGAGTCGGTAGATATCAACACCGTGGTCATCAGCGGCACACAGCGTGGTAACTACGCCAAGCAGAGCGGCATCACGCGTCAGGAGCAGATATCCTTCGCCGGACTCTGCAAGATGGCATGTTGCTCGCTCGCCGAGTCGTTCGAGAACTCGGCATCGGTAACTGTGGGTTATAGCGATGCTATTTCGGGTGCACGACAGATTAAGATGCTCGGTCTGGCAGGTACCTACACGCAGATTTTGGATGAGAACCGCCCCATCATGCAGGGCGCAGGCGCGGCGTATGGCCTCAGCTACACCCCCGGCATGTGGCTCAACTCTATCCAGGTATCCAAGGGCGTGGCATCTGTGACCGCAGGTCATGAGGCCATCACAGGACAGATAAACCTTGAACATCGCAAGCCTACCGACGACGAGCGCTTCTTCCTCAACCTCTACTTCGATAGTGAGTTGCGCCCCGAAGTGAACATGTCAACAGCAATACCCCTCACCAAGGATAAGAGCCTTTCGACGGTAATCATGGTGCACGGCTCTATGGATACACAGATTCACGATATGAACGAGGATGGCTTTGTGGATATGCCCGAGGCCAACCAGATAAACGTGGCTAACAAGTGGTTGTGGCAGGCCAACAACGGTGCACAGCTGCGCTGGGGTTGGAAGTATTTGCAGGAGAACCGTATCGGTGGTAGCTATATCAAGGGCAAGAAACTCTTTGATGAGGTTGTAAGCGACCTCGCGAGCGGCACATACGGCTCGAAGATTCACAACCGCAACATCAACGCCTATGCCAAGCTGGGTATCCCCGTGGGCCCCGAGCGCACATTTACGGGCGATATGGCCGATGCCGTGCAGAACAACTTTGCGATGGTCCTCGACTACGACAACTACCTCACGGACTCGAAATTCGGCTTCAACAATGTGGATGTTGCCGAGAACACCTTCCGTTTCAGTGGTACCTATGCCCACTACTTCTCGGAGCGCTCCTCGCTCAATGCGGGAGCTTCGCTCTATGCCCGTATGTCGAAGAACGACTATTTGCAGCATAACCCTATCGCTGTTAGCGATAACTCTGTGTGGAGGGGTGATGCCATGAACATCGAGCCTGGTGTCTTTGCCGAGTACACATACAACATCGAGGAGAAGTTCTCGTTGGTGGTGGGTCTGCGTGGCGACTACTCACTAATCGATGGCGACTACTACATTACAAACCCCAAGAACAACGGTCGTTTCATCATCACACCCCGCTCACACATCAAGTGGAACATCACGCCACGCACAACGCTGCGTGCCTCGGCGGGTCTCGGCTCACGCCGCCAAAACCTCGTAACGGATAATATCTGGATGATGACCACCTCGCGCGACATACGTTTTGCCGATGGCTTTGTTACGATGGGCGACGACCTCGAACAGGCGCTAACCGTGGGAGGTAGCTTCGCTCAGACCTTCCCCCTGGCGGGTGACGACCAGGCGACAATCAGCTTCGACTATTTCCGCTCGCAGTTCTTCAATACCATGGTCTTTGATCAGGAGACGACAGATAACTCTATACTTATATATAATAGTACGGGAAAGTCGTTTACGGACAACTACCAGGTGGACTTCAATTGGACGCCCTTCCGTGGCTTTGACCTCTTTGCCACCTTCCGCTATACCAATGCCAAGATGACATTGGAGCGCGATGGCAAGCAGTATCTCGTTGAGCGTCCCCTCACCTCGCGCTACAAGGGCCTTATTAATATCCAGTATGCCGTGCGCCGCTGGGTATTCGACGCCACAGCCCAGCTCAATGGCCCCGTGCGCCTACCCCAACTCGATGGCGACCTTATAAAGGCACAGGAGAATCCCACACTTTCGCCCGTATATCCCATGTTCTTTGCGCAGGTGAGCTACAAGATAAGCAACCTCACGCTATACGTCGGCTGTGAGAATATCGCCAACTATATTCAGGGACACAATGGCCATGGCAACAAGCCCATCATAGGTGCAGATAAGCCCTACGACCCCGGCTTCAACTCATCGATGGTATGGGGTCCGCTTATGGGACGTAAGTTCTACATAGGCCTGCGCCTAAATATCTACTAATAGCGCAATAAAACAATCGATGACACGTTAAACTAATAAAACTACGGAGATATGAAGAAGATTATTGTTTTGTGCCTCGTTGCACTTTTCGGTATCAGTATGGTTAGCGCACAGCAGCCCAAGAAGGCGGAGAAGAAGAGCGTAACCGTGGAGTTTGCCACTAACCTCGATTGCGCAGGTTGTGCCAAGAAGATTGAGAACACCATCCCCTATGAGAAGGGTGTCAAGGATGTTAAGATTGACATCGCAACCAAGACCGTTACGGTTACCTATGACCCTGCAAAGACTAACAACGAGGCGTTGGTCAAGGCCTTTGCTAAGGTGAAGATTGAGGCTAAGCCCAAAGAGTAATTTAGTGTGATAAGCTGCTATCTGCGGCATATCCCAAAATATCGAACCCCTCGGGATAGTACATTGACGTACAGCCCGAGGGGTTCTCATTTGTTAAGCGCCACATTCCTCGACGTTTAACGCTAAATTTGCGTGATAATGGTCGATTGTGGCACCCTATAACTTGTCTTAGTCCACTTTTACGAGGGCGGCAACGATGCGTTCCAACCACTTGCGGTCGGTGTCATCAAACGTAGCAAGTTTCTCGCTATCAATATCTAACACTGCGACGATGTGGTCATCTTGCCATACAGGTACAACAATCTCGCTACGCGACAGTGAGCTGCATGCTATATGTTCGGGGAACGATTCCACGTCGGGCACCACTTGTGTTGTCCTAGTTGCCCACGCCGTGCCACACACGCCACGGCCGTAGGCTATGCGGCTGCAAGCCATAGGACCTTGAAAAGGTCCCAACACAAGTTCGTTGTCCGCAACGCGATAGAAGCCCGTCCACCAGAAGCCGAAGGTGTGGTGTATCATTGCAGCGATATTGGCCATGCGCGCTATGATGTCCTTCTCGCCCTCCACCGTGGCTACAATCTGGCGTAGCAGAAGGTCGTACTTTGCCTCTTTGCCTCCTTCGGCTATGATAAGATTTTCGGCCATATAGCAATATTTAGCGACCCGTAGAGCCAAAGCCGCCTGCGCCACGCTCCGTCTCATCGAGGAGCTCCACTTCGTCCCACTCAACCTTCTCGTAGCGTGCCACGACCATCTGTGCGATACGCTCGCCGGGGTTGATGGTGAAGGCGTCGTTCGAGAGGTTTACGAGGATAACCTTTATTTCGCCACGGTAGTCGGCATCTATGGTGCCGGGTGAGTTGAGTACCGAGATGCCATGCTTCGCTGCGAGGCCACTGCGGGGGCGTATCTGCGCCTCGGTGCCGTCGGGTAGGGCGATGAAGATACCTGTTGGTATCATTGCGCGCTCCAAGGGACGCAGAACAATAGGCTCAGCAATATTGGCTTTGAGGTCCATACCTGCCGACTTTTCGGTGGCATAGAAGGGAGTCTCATATGCCGAATGGTTTACGATTTTTACCTTCATGGTATTGTGATTTAATTTTTTCGATATTTGTGCTGTACCCCAAAGGTACAACTTTTTTTTGAAATAGGCAACTTGCTACTCTCCGCGCCGACGATGTCGCCATGTCTTGAAGTGGCGTATGACCTCCGTGCCTGTTATCATCAGACCGGCATACTGTGCCACCTTTGCAAGGCCGAAGAAGACGATGAAGAGTGTCCCCTTCATCGTTGCGCTGATTGAAAAGAGCATCTGTGCAAATGAGACTACGTAGCAGATGAGCGCTATGAGGAGCATGATGACTCCCGTGCGAAACGAGAGCCCCTTCCACCATCTCTTCAAACTCACCCACAGTTGTTTCATGTTGTTCTGCTGCAAATAATTTTGACGCAAAGGTACTAAAATTCAATATTCATAACAACCTATCGTCTAAATTTGTATCTTTGCAATGGATAAACATACGAATATGAAACGTATAGCCCTCGCTTTCGACTCCTTCAAGGGGTCTCTTTGCTCAACGGAGGTCGCCGCAGCTTTTGCCCTCGGTCTGCGTGATGTCGTGCCCGACTGTGAGGTGCGCCATATCTCGCTTGCCGATGGCGGGGAGGGTACCGTTGAGGCTCTCGCAGAGGCTCTGAATGCCGAGTATATCGCCGTACGTGTGTGCGACCCCCTCGGTCGTATTGTCGGTGCGCGTTATGCTATTAGTGGCGATATGGCTATTGTCGAGATGGCCTCGGCAAGTGGCCTCACACTGCTCGCAGAGAATGAACGCAACCCTCTGATTACTACCACTTATGGCACGGGCGAGCTTGTGAGTGATGCTCTTGCTCGTGGCTGCAAACGTGTGGTTTTAGGTCTTGGTGGCAGTGCTACGAATGATGGTGGTGTGGGTATGCTTCGTGCCTTGGGCTTCCGCTTTGTGGATGCTGAGGGTGTGGAGCTCATGGGACGAGGCGGTGAGTTGGAGCGTATCGCCATCATAGACGACAGCGAGGTCCCGGCTGTGGTGCGTGCTGCGGAGTTTATCATCGCTACGGATGTAGATAACCCCCTTGTCGGAGAGCGTGGTGCTGCGGCAGTCTATGCACCGCAGAAGGGTGCCGATGCTGCCGCTGTTGAGCGTTTAGAGCGTGGACTGCGTCATTTTGGCGATGTCGTATTGCAACATACGGGGGTCGATATCGTCGCGCTTGCAGGTGCCGGTGCTGCGGGTGGTATGGGTGGTGGCTGCCATGCACTCCTCGGAGCACGCCTTATGCGTGGCGTGGAGCTCGTCTTGGAGGCTCAACATTTTGACACTGTTGCAGCCGACTGCGATATGGTCATTACGGGTGAAGGACGTGTTGATAGCCAAACACTTATGGGTAAGGCTCCGCAGGGCGTTCTTCGCCGTGCACAGCGGCTCGGTGTGCCTGTTATTGCCGTGGGAGGATGTGTTGTATGGTGCGACGAGCTGCATGATAGCGGCTTCGAGGCTATCTACGCTGCCATGGACGATGCGATGCCTCTGGATGTGGCTATGCGTCATGATGTTGCCACGGCCAACCTACGACGTGTGGCGCAGACCATTGCCCGCGAATACCTGCTTAAATAGTATCTTCTTTTCTAAAATGTGGGAGCTCCTGCTCTCGCGGGGAGTAATCACTCTAAAATACCTCGCGCAGGATGCGGATGGACTCTACCGAGTGTATCGATTCGAGGTGGTAGGCGTAGTATTTGAGCATCGCCTCCAAGAACTCTACGCGCTGTGTGCGGTTGAGGCCTATCTCGCCGAGGTAGCGTACGTCGCACTCCAACATGTCGTGCAGTATGCGGGCATTCTCGGGTGTCAGGGCGTGGCTTGGCAGCAGGGCATGGGGCGTGAAGTGTCCGTCGCGTATGTCGAGCCATGCGCCATCCTCATACTCATTGTCGGGCGAGAAGCCCAGGGGACGGCTGAGGTTTGCTAAGAACCATAGGTGGAAGTTGGCGATACCTTCGTCTATGTGGTCGAGGGCTGCCACCGAGCCCCACACGAAGTCGAAGAGGGCATCGGCGGGCTCACTCTCCCTAACGAGGCGGTAGAGCACCTCGGCCATGAAGAGAGCCATGGTGGATTTGCGCACGTCGAAGGGTATTGTTTGCAGCACTATGCCTGGTGCGAGGTCTTTGAGACGGTGCAGTGACATTTTCGATGAGTTAAGACCCACGAACTCTACGGCGAACATTGGTTGTAGCAGTGCCATGCGTGAGCCTCGTGCCGTGGGGCGAACACCCTGAATCATATAACTTTGGCGGCCATGTGTGTCTGTGAGCATGTGCACGATGAGGCCCTTCTCGCCATACTTCAATGTGCCGAGAACTATGCCGCGTGCCTTATATGATTTGAGTGCCATGCGCCCGTTTGGAGTCTTATTTGGGCTCTGTCCAGCGACCGTCAGCCTTGATAATCTCTATGAGGCGGTCGAGAGCCTCGGTCTGGTGTATGTTGCGCTCGACAATCTCCCGACCACGATAGAGAGTGATATGTTCGGGCGACGAGCCCACATACCCGTAGTCGGCATCGGCCATCTCGCCCGGGCCATTTACGATGCATCCCATGACACCTATTTTCAAGTCTTTGAGGTGTGAGGTGCGCGACTTGATATTTGCCAATGTCGATTGTATGTCGTAGAGCGTACGTCCGCAACTTGGGCAGGCTATATACTCGGTGCGCGAGAAGCGTACGCGTGCCGCTTGTAGTATCATCAGTTCGAGGTCGCTCTGCTCGGCGTTGCTCAGTGCGGGGGCATCTACCCATACGCCGTCGGCAAGGCCATCTATGAGGAGTTGGCCCATGTCCGCTGCGGCATATATCGCCACGAGCTCCTTGTCGGCGGTGTCGTAGTGGCGGCGTATGACCACGGGGCGTTCATCCTCGCGGTTGAGTATCGCTGCGCGCCACTCGGCTGTCGGGTTGTTGGATGTGGCATCTATGATGTCGTATTCGTCATTTAATTCGTTGTGTATTATAGTTTTGGCGTTAGTACGTGGCTGATATTTCGTCGGTGAGTAGCGCTCGGGGTGTCTTACCTCGAACTCTCCCTTGCGACTTGTGAAGTAGTCGGCAAGGATACGACCTACGGGTACCTCGTTTGCCGGCTCCTCGGTAAGCGATACACGCAGCGTGTCGCCCAGGCCGTCAGCCAGCAGTGCTCCTATGCCTACGGCACTCTTCACGCGACCCTCAATTCCGTCGCCTGCCTCCGTCACGCCGAGGTGTAGCGGGTAGGTCATGCCCTCACGCTCCATAGCCTCGACAAGGAGTCGGTAGGCGTGTACCATGACGCGCGTGTTGCTCGACTTCATCGATACCACCACATCGTCGAAGCGCAGTGTGCGACACATGTGCAGGAACTCCATCGCCGAGGCTACCATGCCTTCGGGGGTATCGCCCCACTCGTCGAATATGCGCTTTGCAAGTGAGCCGTGGTTTACGCCTATGCGTAGTGCCACACCGCGACGTCGGCATATCTCCACGAGGCGCTCCAACTCGCCATTCGATGTGCGGAAGTTACCGGGGTTTATGCGCACCTTGTCCACAGCCTCGGCAGCAATCATCGCTATCTCGGGCGTGAAGTGTATGTCTGCAACAAGGGCGGTATCGTATCCCGCATCGCGCACACGCTCGATGATGGGGCTGAGAGCCTCACCCTCTCTGCGTCCCTGTGCCGTGAGACGCACTATCGGAGCCCCCGCGTCGGCTATGCTCAGTGTCTGTGCCACCGAGCGTTCGATGTCGGCTGTCGGGGTGTTGGTCATCGACTGCACGGCAATAGGGTTGTTGCCGCCAATTATGGTCTTGCCAATACGTACTTCATGCGTCTCTCTGCGCTTAAATCTCGTGATATCCATGGTTATCGTGTTTTCGTACTACAAAGTTAAAGTTTTTTCCGAGAATATGCGATACTACGCCCCAATTTAACTCACGTCTCAATATTGTATGCTGATTATCAGCGTGTTACAACCAATGGTTGCTTTTCTGTCTTACGACAGTTGTAACTTCTTGATTTTCAATAAGTTGAAAAAATAATTAAAACTGCATTTGTAATAGATTGATATTCAGATATTTACAAGTGGTTTGCTGAAAACTTTTCGGCAAAAAAATTTGGCTGCCTCTCATTTATGCGTTACCTTTGCAGTAACGGAAAGTGATGTGTCGCAGCATCTGCCGTTGTGCAGGACATGGCGGCTAATGCTCGCGGCGACGTATATATAAGGCTACAACATAAATCGAAGTTACCATGAAACGATTTATCTATTTTTTGATGGCACTGCTCGGCTTTGGCGCGGCAGGTTGTGAACATTTGGGCGTTGCTGAGTATGGCGTTCCGCACGTTGAATTTAAGCTCTCGGCACGTGTTGTCGATGAGGCGGGCGAGCCTATACAGGGTATCTGTGTTGAGGTGGGCAGACGTAATAAATATGTTGATTACGAGGAGTACTCGGGGTACCCCTTCGATAACAATACCGGGTATTCGGACTATCTCGGCGTAATAGATGCTCGGGGTAGTATGATGTGGAGTGAGGAGGATGATAAGGCAATTTTTACAGATATCGATGGCGAATTGAACGGTGGTGAGTTCGAGACTACGGTTGTTGACATCGCGGAGTTAGTGGTTAAGACCGAGAGTGGTGATGGCCATTGGTATCGAGGAGCCTATAAGGTCGATATGGGCGATGTGGTGATGAAACGTAAGGTTGCCGACGAGGAGACTGCCGAGGACGAACAGATAACCGAGGAGTAGTCATGAGACGACTATTATTTATCGTCGCGTGCGCGTGTGCGCTTGGTCTATGTGGTTGCGAGGAGAAGACGCAGTACCGGGAGTACTACGTGTTGTGGATAACGGCACGTGTTGTCGATGAGGCTGGCGAGCCTATACAAGGCATATACGTCTATCCCGAGGGCTACGCCTTTCCGGGGCGGGAGGGCTACACCGACTATCAAGGCACAATAGGCGCGAATACCCATATTGCGCCTCCGCATAGCGTTAAGATTGTTTTTGAGGATGTCGATGGCGAGTATAATCGTGGTGTGTGGCATACCCGCGTGGTGGATATTACCTCGCTGATTGACCTGCCTCAGGAGCCCGACAAGTGGGGATATTCGGGTAGTTGTTTCTTGGAGATGGGCGATATAGTGTTGTCGCCTGCCGAGGAGTAACCACACACTAATAACACATTATTAATAGACAAAACTACTATGGGACGCTTCTTAACACGCCTTTTGGCACTCTTTGGCATCTCGATAACCACGGTGGCATGCTACGGCACCCCCTATGATGAGTATAATCCCGACTTCGGCACGTCGGGACGTGTTGTCGATGATGGCGGCAACGGCATCATCGGCATAGAGGTTACTGCCGGCGACGAGGTATCGACGTCGGGCACCAATGGCCGCTTCTTCATCACGAACGACGAGCGTGTCATAACCTTTCGCGATGTCGATGGCGAGCAGAATGGTGGCGAGTTTGTGGAGCGGACAATCACCCTGCACGAGGGCGTCCATGATGTCGGTGTGGTGGTGTTGCACCGCCAGACGGAGGAGTAAAGTACTAAAATATAGACTATAACATGGGAAAACGCCTCGGTGTGCGACAGTGGCTCGCACTCAAACTGTTCAAGAAACTGCATAAGATACGCCGGAAGGAGCATATCCTCGACACCCTGTTTTGGGAGTGTACGCTGCGCTGTAATCTGCAATGTCGCCACTGCGGTAGTGACTGCAAGGTCGATACCTCGGTTACGGATATGTCCGCCGAGGAGTTCTTTCGCGTCCTCGACAATGAGATTACCCCCAACGTAAACCCTCATAAGGTGCTCGTCATACTCTCGGGTGGCGAGGTGCTCGTGCGCAAGGATATCGAGGAGATAGGCCTAAAACTCTACCGTCGTGGTTACCCGTGGGGCATGGTAACAAATGGCATGGCACTCACCCGCCGGCGTCTCGACTCGCTCGTTCGCGCAGGCCTACACTCTATCACCGTGTCGCTCGACGGCTTCGAGGAGCACCACTACCATATACGCCAAAACAGGGATAGCTTCGCGCGTGCTGTGGAGGCAGTACGCATGATATCTGCCGATAAGGAGCTTACCTCGGATGTGGTTACTTGTGTAACACCTGCGCTGCTTCCGCGCCTCGGCGAGTTCAAGGAGTTCCTCTATTCGCTTGGTGTGCGTCAGTGGCGAGCATTTACCATCTTTCCTGTGGGTCGCGCTGCCACAGACCCCTCGTTGCAGCTCAACGACGAGGAGTTTACCTACCTTATGCAGTTCATTGAGGAGACTGCGCGCGAGGGACGTATAAGGATGTCCTATGGTTGTGAGGGTTTCCTTGGTGGTTACGAGTTAAAGGTGCGTAACTCACCCTTCGAGTGTCACGCAGGTATCTCTGTGGCCTCTATACGTGTCAATGGCGATATCTCCGGATGTACCAGTGTCCGTGGCAACTTCACTCAGGGTAACATCTACCGCGATAACTTCTGGGATGTGTGGCAAAACCGCTTTGAGCGTTTCCGCAACCGCGATTGGGCGAAGAAGGGTAGGTGTGCCAAGTGTAAGATGTGGCAGTACTGCGAGGGCAATGGCATGCACCTCTACGATGACGATGGTAATCTTCTTGTATGTCATTATCAGCGCCTCACCCAATAATTTCTTGTGATAAGCCGCAATCTGCGGCACGAAACCGAAAGATACCCTGAATGGAATGTACGTCAAGTACTATCCATCCAGGGTACTTTCATTTCGCACCACATCTCACGGCTTCTGACAAGAAATTTGTTTTTCATGTGATAAGGGCGCATCTGCACCCTCTCAATCATCAGCCTGAATAGGACGTACGCCAAGTACTACCTATCCAGGCTGATTTCTTTATCGAGGGCACATCTGCAACCCTTCTGACAAGAAAAAACGCGCTGA
>JAZULJ010000035.1:0-26505 GCA_045603045.1 Alistipes sp. | reverse complement strand
AGAGTACAGAGTACAGAGTACAGATGAAAGATAGTTGGTTGGGAGCGTGGTTGATAGTTTAATACGCCCATGTCCCCCTCGTGCAAAAGGCTGAGGTCTTTTGAGGTCTGCGAGGTTTGTGGGGATTTTCCACTTTCCACTTTGCTCTTTCTGCTTTCTGCTTTCTGTTGTGGGGCCTGAGGGGTCTTTTTGCTATCAACAATTACCCCTTCCGATACTCCCGATACTCCCCAATATTTCTATGCTTTCTCACTCCTCCTTTGCCCTTAACGAAAGTGTCGCAGACCATAGTAAATGGTCTGCGACACTCTTTTACTGTTGTTTCGATGTTTTATAGCACGCGATTATTTTCGAGCAACGTGCGTACCTTAGCCCAGTTAACAACGGGGCGGCGCACACCATCGATAAACATGATGGGGCAACCCAGGGCGGCATCGTCGATATAGTAGTCGGCATAGACCTTAACCGACTTGGTCCACGCCCTCTGTTCGGGGTTTTCGTTCACCGCCCACAACTCAATCTTGCGCTCCTTGAACCACTTAACAGCAGCATCGAGCTTCTCGTCCGAGCGCATCGTGAAGAGAACAAGACGGTGTCCCTTGGCGACGAGGTCGCGCAGCACTGAGGTTGCGCCCTCGACGTCCATGCCTACGGCGGGGTAGTCGTGCTCAACGCACGTGCCGTCAAAATCAATAGCAATAACCAATTTCTGTTCCGTAGCCATCGTTACTTACGTTTTTTGAAGAGTCGCTTTAACTTATGCCAGCGACGCTTCCATGTAGGTGTATTTTCATCACTATAATAACCATAGCTGTAACCATAGCCGTAGCCATAACCATAGCCGTAGGCGCGCTTGCTCTGTGTCATGCTGTTGAGAAGAACACTCATGTTCTTGAACTTCTTCTCCTGGTAGAGCTGCTCGATATCGGGCAACTGACGACGATCGAGGTTGCCCTGGCGGATAACATAGATGGTCAAATCGACGAAGCGGTCGATAATCATCGCATCGGCAACAGCCATAGCAGGAACGCTATCGATAAGGATGTAGTCATAGCGTTTGCGAAGCTCCTCGATGAGGTTATCCACGCGCTGCGACATTAGCATCTCGGCGGGGTTAGGTGGCTGAGGACCTGCATACATCATATCGAGGTTATCGTTGATTGTAGTCTTCGAGATAGCATCGTCGATAGTCTCAATCTTACCCGAGAGGTAGCTGGTGATACCGCGACGGTCGTTGCGGTGGCCCATCTGCTTAGAGAGCGTACGACGACGAAGGTCGAAGTCCATAAGCAGCACCTTCTTGCCCGACAAGGCCAACGTAACAGCGAGGTTGGTAGATACGAACGTCTTGCCACTATGAGGTATAGACGAGGTAAACATGATGACCTGCACCTGATTGTCGATAGACATGAAACTGAGGTTCGTGCGCAAGATACGGAACGACTCCGAGATAACATCGCGGCTATCTTCCTTAACAACGATATCGTGCTCAGCCTTGCCCGCGAAGCGGGGAATATCGCCAAGATAGGGCGCACTCAAAGCCTCCTCAACCTCGTGGCGCGAACGGATAGTTGTGTTGAGCAACTCCATGATATAGAGGATGAGGAACGGAATGATAAGACCGATAGCGATAGCCAAGAGATAGATGAAGGTCTTTTTCGGACTAATAGGCGTGTTGCTACCGTATGCGTAGTCGATAACGCGGGCATTACTCTCGGCAGTAGCACCGATAAGAGCATTCTCCTCGAGCTTGGTGAGAAGGTAGATGTAGAGCTCCTCCTTAACCTTCTGCTGACGCGTAATAGACAACAACTCCTTCTCCTTGGTGGGTGAGCTGGTCATACGAGAGTCGGCCTTGCGCTGCTCCGCGTTGACATTGTTGATTTGGAGCTTCAATGTCTCGATATGAGACTGCAACGAGGCGATAATTGAGCTACGCAATGATGAAATCTGTGCACTCAGGTCCAATATAACGGGGTTATTATCCGAAGACTCGTTCAGCAGACGTTGATAGTTAAGCACAGCCTTGTTATAATAATCGATTTGTGAGGCGAGAGCGGTAGAGGCACCACTCATCGATACCGTAGTCGCTGGGATAAGGCTGCGTCCTGTGGCGTCGTTATTCACAAAGTCAAGGATATATTGCGCAATCTCCAAACTGCCCTCCAACGACATAGACTCCTTTTTGAGGCGTGCAATCTCGTCGGCGCTGAGCGAAGCCTCATCCTGAGGGCTATACATGCGATTCTCCTGCTTGAACGATGCAATCTCGCTATCGGCGATATTTAGCTCTTTGCCGAGAGTTACGAGACGCTCGTTGATGAAGTCTTCGGTAAGTGTCGAGATGGCCTGCTTGTCAGCAATTGCGTCTAGGTTGTAGGCATCGATGATGCCGTTAATAACATCCTCGGCGCGCTTAGGCACCTCGTCAGTCATCGAAATCTTGATGACCGAAGCCATCTTGTCGGTGATGTTGCACTGCAAGCGTGAACGATATATCTCGGTGATATCGTTCAGAGTGTAACGTGTTACAGTAATCTCGCTGCCGGCGTAGTTGTCGAGGTATGTGGTGGGGATGAGCACGATGCTACCAAGAGGCGTAGCGATGGTGTCGCCCGCATTGATTGTCGCACTGAAGCCTGCACCATTCGAGAAGTCGCGAATAACGGCCTTGCCATCCTTGTCAATTACATATTTGAACGTTCCCGACTTGTTGGGCTCTAAGGTGATGAACTTGACAAGCGCGGGTGTGCGTCCGTACATATCCGTTGTGCGGATACGTCCCGATGTGGTGTACTTGGTTGCTAAGTCATACTTCTTAACAACCATCTCCATTAAGCGGCGAGACTTGATAATGTGTACCTCGTTATCCACGGAGCGGCGGCCCATACCTCCAAGCACATCGTTGAATGCTGTAATCTCGCTACTTGAACCTTTACGCGAGTCCTTCACAAGTACCGATGCAGAGCGTTCATATATGGGGGCTGTGCGGCGGATGTAGAATGAGGCGCAGAGGTAGCAGATGATAAGCGACAGTGCGAACCAATACCAATTCGATAGTACTAGCTGCACAAAGTCGTAAAAGGAGAATTTACGCGTAGCCTTCTTCTCCTTCGTCTGAATTGAGTTGTTCTCCGACATATTTACATTTTATTTAGATACGGTAATAATGGTCATCACGAGTGTTGCAAGTGAGATACCCGTAGATGCCAGCGAAATCCAGAATGAACGGTTTTGGTTAATCTCCGCTGCTGCTGCCCTATACTCATTGGGGCTTACTATAACAACGTCATTCTGTTCTAAGTAGAAGCAGGGCGAGCTGAATATATCCTTAGAGCGGAGGTCCACCTTGGTAACTATGTTCTTGCCATCCTTCTCGCGAATAATGGCTACATCATCACGGTTACCATAGATTGTCATGTCGCCAGCCAGTGCCAAAGCCTCGAAGATTGTCAATTGGTCCTTCTTAATATCATAGCGACCGGGACGCTCAACCTCACCCAAGATAGAAATGGTTAGGTTTGCAAAGCGAACATTCACCTTAGGATCAACGATATAGCCGCCATCCTTAATCTTCTTCTCGATGACCGAAGCGAGCTCTTCGCGCGTTAGACCTGCGCACTTGATACGCCCGATGATGGGCATGTCTATATAGCCGCTGTTGTCAACGGTAATTACCTGCAAACTCGACTCGGTAGCTGAACCGGCAGAGGGGGTTCCTGCAAGGCTGTTGTAGCTTGATGATGAGTTAAAGGGCACCGAGAGCTCAGGGTTCTTGCTGTTTACCACAACCGTAATTTGGTCGAGTGGTTTGAGGCGGATGAGATAATTGCTTGGCAAATCTATCTGCGCGCCACTCTCGATATCCTGCAAGTAGAGGACGCGGTCCTGAGCATTGCATGCTCCGAGTAGGATTGCGATGCTAAGAATAAATAGTTTGTAGTACTTCATGGTATTGTGTTTTTTATTGATTAACAATGTTTTATCCTGATTATGTTGTAGCTATCAACTTTTACATGGGCATAATCTCCGCAAATATACTAAAATTCCGTGAAACGGTGAGTGAAAAATGTAAAAATTATATTAAAATATAATCTTGCGCTAAATAGAAAACCGATGGCAGGGTAGTTCGCCATCGGTTTATGCTGTTATCGTCTCCTTATTTTAGTTGTTATCGAGCCACTCCAAAAAATCGGATGTACGGCTGCGGCTTACCACTACATCGTCGTCAAAGCGGGGTGTGAGTTGTAGTTTTAGACGTGTGCCGAAATGCTTTGATATGCTTTCAATGGCATTTATAGAGACTATGCAGCTACGCGACACGCGGAAAAATCGCTTTGGGTCGAGCATCTCCTGCACTGTGTCGAGCGAGTAGTCCAATAGGCGGCGCAGACCGTTGCGGCATACAGCGTATGTAATCTTGTCTTCTGAGAAACAGTATGATATGTCGTCAACGGGGATGATTATAATCTTCTCTCCTGCCTTTACGATAAAGCGCTTCTTATACTCTTTGCTCTGTGGGGTGCTTGCCTTGGATACTATGTCGAGCAGCGCCTCGATATTGTGGCTGTTTTTTGACTCTATGCGCTCTATGCAACGTTCCCAAGCGCGCTCCAACTCCTCCTCGACGATGGGTTTGAGTAGGTAGTCGATGCTCTGCACCTTGAAGGCATTTATTGCATAGTTGTCGTAGGCCGTGGTTATGATGACGTTTGCCGATATCGGCACCTTCTCGAAAACCTCGAAGCAAATGCCGTCGGAAAGTTCAACATCCATGAAAATTACATCTGCCCCATTGGGGTTCTCTTCGAGCCACTTTATGGTGGAGCGCACGGAGGTCAGTGTCATTACAATTTGACTGTTCGCGCAGCACTTGTCGATGAGCTTTTTGAGGGTTATCTGTGCGGGAATTTCATCCTCGACTATAAGTACTTTTATCATACTATTGGCAACTTTACAATAAATTCATTATCAGTCTTTTCGATGATAATATCGCGGCGCGTGATGTCGAGATATTGTCGTCGTATGTTGGATAGCCCAAGACGCGTTGAGGGCTGTCCATGTTTGCGTGGTTGGAGGTTGTTGCGCACCACCAACATATCGCCCTCGGAGTATATCGATATGGTCAGCGGACTATCCGCCGCTACAATGTTGTGCTTAGTGGCGTTTTCAACCAAAAGTTGGAGTGAACAGGGTACGACCATTCGCTCCGCAAGGGCTCTATTTACGCTACTCTCAATGACCATGCCCTCCATAAATCGCTCTTTGAGAAGGTCGATATACATATTCGTAAAGTCGAGCTCTTCGGAGAGTTTGATGAGAGGTCTTTGGTCGTTGTTAAGCATGTAGCGATACATGTTCGCGAGTTTGCGAATGAAGGCACTTGCGCGCTCGGTCTCCTGTTCCTGTACGAGGTAGTCAAGGATGCCTAACGAGTTGAAGAGGAAGTGTGGATTTATCTGCTGTTTGAGCCTATCGTATTGATACTCTGCGCGATGCTTGCGCTCGCGCTCCTCGTAAAGCTCGCGCTTCGAACTTAGTGATAGCTGCACAAGGTAGCATAAGGTTACAATGAGCAGGTCGATGAGCAACACCGCCGAGAGTATGCGTATGAGGTCTAATGGGGCGCTATGGGGATTGTCCGTCGATGGCAGGTCAAAGTATATTATGATGGTTGTGGCTATTGTTAGGGTTATTGTGCCTGCTGTCAGCCATATGTTGTGTCTTCGGATACCGGTGCCGGGGCGGTAGTCTCTCAGTGCGCGCATAGTGAGTACTACGTTGCCGGCGAACAGAAGGAGTATTGCCCAGGTATTTCCGAGTATGATGACTATGTAGTCAAGGAGGTCCCCCTCGGTAAAGATGTTTGTGCGAAAGAGTGCAACATAGAGCATGCGTAGTATGAGTATCGAGGCCGCGGCTACGAGAATATTGCGCGTCGAGAGGTGTAGTGTGTATGAGTTTGTACGAAAGCTCTTTTTATGGCTTGTTATCGCATCTATCGAAAGTCCTAATATGCTGGTAATTAGAAATGTGGATATCGCGGGAGCAAGGGTGTCGTTGCCTACTATGCGTCCGATTGGCTCCCAGAGCCATGTGCCTATGAGGAAGCCGAGTAGGGTGGCTACGAGCATCAGCAGCGCCATCAACTCAACGCGGGTGTTGTTGCGTAGCGATATGACGAGCACCATGGCTATTGTGAGTATGGTCAGGGGAATATCGTCGTAGTAGTCGAGCATACGGCTGACCACGGCCACGGCAAAGTGAAGTGCCGCAAAGAGAAGGGTGATTATTATGTTGCCAAATGAGCGTACCTTCATCTCGGAAATCAATTACATTCACAAAGATACATCTTTTCTTTTTATTTCCAAAATTTAACCTATACTGCGACTGTGCTGCGACTGTTTGAGGTCTCCATTATGCGATTTTTGCATATACGATGCATATGCGGAGTGTTTCGGTTTGTGCTTTGAGCTCTTGTTGTTTGGGGCGTTATTTTACCATTCGGTTACCGAAACGCGCTTTTCGTCCCAGATATTTACCCTTTGGGTATTTTCTTTTTGGCGGTTTGTGATTTTTTTTGTAAAATTGTAACGTTATAACTGTTTAGTTATTAAATATTTTAATAAACTTAAAGTTGAAGAGACTAAAACAACAAAAAATATGCAAAAACCAACTCTCTCTTTTGGACAGATGTGGAATTTGAGCTTCGGCTTCTTCGGTGTTCAGATTGCCTACGCACTTCAAAGTGCAAACATTAGTCGTATCTTTGCAACGTTGGGTGCCGACCCACACACGTTGAGTATCTTCTGGGTATTGCCTCCGCTTATGGGTATGATTGTTCAGCCTATCGTAGGCTCTATGAGCGATAAGACCTGGTGTAGGTGGGGTCGCCGTAAACCATATCTCTACATTGGAGCCATTGTAGCTATTATCGTCATGGCGCTTCTGCCCAACTCGGGTAGCTTCAACATGACCATCAAGGCGGCGTTAGCCTTCGGTGCTATAATGCTTATGTTGCTCGATACGTCAATCAATATGGCTATGCAGCCATTCAAGATGATGGTGGGCGATATGGTCAACGAGGAGCAAAAGACCAAGGCATACTCTATTCAGAGCCTTTTGTGTAACGCCGGCTCGTTGGTGGGATACCTTTTGCCTTTCTGTTTGACTTGGATAGGGGTGAAGAATGTCGCCCCCGAGGGTGTAATTCCCGATTCGGTAACATGGTCGTTCTACATCGGTGCCATTATCCTCATCCTCTGTGTGTTCTATACGGGCATCAAGGTTAAGGAGTGGAATCCCGAGGATTATGCCAAGTATAACAACATCGCGGAGGAGGAAAAAGCCGAGAAGACAAATCTTATTACACTTCTTGTACATGCCCCCAAGACCTTCTGGCAGATTGGCCTTGTGCAGTTCTTCTCATGGTTTGCCTTCCTCTTTATGTGGACCTATACGACGGGAGGTATTGCTGAGAATGTTGCGGAGTGGAAGACTATCGATACCAATACTCCCGATTACCAGGCTGCGGGTGATTGGACGGGTGTCTTGTTTGCAGTGCAGGCTGTGGGCTCTATCCTTTGGGCGATGATTATTCCTCGATTTAGAAATGTTAAGGTTGCCTATGCGCTCAGCTTGGTTATTGGTGCGGCAGGCTTTATCTCGACATACTTCATCGACGATAAGTTTATGCTCGCCGTATCATTCCTGCTCATCGGCTGCGCTTGGGCTGCAATGCTGGCTCTACCCTTTGCTATGCTCACAAATTCGCTTACGGGTAAGTCGCTCGGCTCGTATATGGGTCTTTTCAACTGCACTATCTGTCTGCCTCAGATTATCGCTTCGTTGGTCGGTGTTGCCGTTATGAAGCAGGTTGGCCAGGAGATTTTTGTTAACGAGTTGGAGTACCCCAAGAGTCCGAAGATTGAGAGCTGCGAGTTTGTCTATGATGCCGGGGAGGGTGATGTTCGCCTTGCTATGAGCTACGACGAGGCGGCGAAGTGCTATGCCATAGATAGCCTTAATGCCGAGCAGATTACCAAGTCGTTCCGTATCGAGGCCAATGGAGGTGCTGTTCACTACGGTATCAACAAGGATGCTGCGAGCTCAAATCTCGCGCCCAACGAGGCCTTCGGTATGACGCGTCGTACGGAGGATGTTGCAATTAAGAATGTATATGTCGAGAAGCGCAACGATGATGGTGAGACGGTAGCTGTCGAGGCATTGTCTAAGGCCTACTTCTATCCGGGTTGCGACCGTCTGTTCGTTATGGAGCATGGCGATAAGAGTGCCGATAACGTTGCTGAGATTATGCCTAAGGCCACAAGTGGTCAGATTGCGATGCTCGTAATTGCGGGTATCTCGTTACTGCTTGGTGCGCTTGCCGTATTCGGTATTTCGACAAAGAAGAGATAACAAATATCGTAAAAGTAAAAGGAGTCCTTCCACGGGCGGCATGTCCGCCCGACACTCTTACAATGCATCGCATGAACGATGAAAATCGAAGAAACGATACATATTATTCATTAACTTATTATTAACTAACACTTAAACACTATGAGAAAATTCTTAACTATGTGTTTGGGACTCGCGCTGCTAACGCTGGCGACTCCGTACCAAGTGTTTGCTCAGAGCAAATACGAGGTTAAAGGTGTGGTAACTGACACCGCCGGTATTCCGGTTATTGGTGCATCTGTTGTCGAGCAGGGTACCACTAACGGTGTTACTACCGACCTTAACGGTCAGTACACGCTCAAAGTTAGCAATGCAGAGTCTATTGTTGTAGTCAGCTACATTGGCTACAAGACTCAGGAGCTTGTTGCTTCGTCAAGCAACTTGCTTAATTTGGTCCTCGAAGAGGATACCGAGCTTATCGATGATGTTGTGATTATCGGTTACGGTACGGTCAAGAAGAACGACCTTACCGGTTCGGTAGTAGCTGTTAAGGCAGAGGAGCTCAACCGTGGTGCTGTGGTATCAACACAGGACATGATGCAGGGTAAGGTTCCCGGTTTGCAGGTTATCCCCGGCGATGGTGGCCCCAACTCAGGCTCAACTATCCGTATTCGTGGTGCTGCCTCTTTGAACGCATCGAACGATCCTCTTATCGTTATCGATGGTGTGCCCGTAGCAAGCAATGCGGGTGCCGGTATGGCTAACCCCTTGTCATTGGTTAACCCCAACGATATCGAGTCGTTCACCGTATTGAAGGATGCTTCGGCTGCCGCTATCTACGGTTCGCGTGCTTCGAATGGTGTCATCATCATCACCACCAAGAAGGGTAAGGGTAACAAGATTGGCGTATCGTACAATGGCTCTGTATCTGTTTCGCAGAATTCGAGCGATATGCCCGTTATGTCTCCCGAGGAGTTCCGTGCTTATGCCGAGGAGTTGCCCAATGCAGGTCAGATTAAGGCGTTGATGGGTAACTACAACACCGATTGGCAGAGCCTTGTATTCCGCACAGGTATTTCGCACGACCACAACGTGAGCCTCTATGGTAATTACAACGATGTATTCCCCTATCGTGCATCTGTTGGCTACACAGGTCAGCAGGGTACGCTCGAGACATCGAAGTTCGATCGTGCTACTTTGGACGTGAGCCTTGCTCCCAAGTTCTTGAAGGATCACCTTACCGTATCGATTAACGCTAAGGGTGTTTACACTCACCAGAACTATGCTGATGGTGGTGCAGTAGGTACTGCTGCGTTCTTCAACCCCACACAGCCACCTTACTGGTATAACGAGGATGGCTCTATCGACAGAACCACTACAAACGGTTTCTGGAACTTAGGTTCTGGTACGGGCTCAGATTTTATCCCCAACAACTTGGTATCTCCTAACCCTCTCGCATTGCTTTACGACATTGAGAATAAGGGTGATGTATATCGTGCACTCGGTAATGTAGCTTTGGACTATAAGGTTCACGGTTTCGAGGCTTTGCGCTTCAATTTGAAGGCCGGTTTGGACATATCTGACTACCGCTCATTCTACAAAACTAACCCCGGTTCGTTCCAGGCTTACGAGGATACTGATTATCGTGGTTGGGGTCAGTACTCTGAGGGTAGAAAGTTGCGTCGTAGCCAGGATATCGAGTTCTACGGTAACTACAATGAGACATGGGGTAAGCACAACTTGGATGTAATGTTGGGTTACTCTTGGCAGTGGTTCTATCAGTTCGACCGCGACCTCTCTTACTCGAATAAGACAGGTGAGCGTAATCCTAAGAGCGAGGGCTTGAAGTATCAGGAGGAGAGCTACCTCGTATCGTTCTACGGTCGTATCAACTACTCGTTCGACTCTCGTTACTTGTTCACCGTATCGTTGCGTGCCGATGGTTCGTCGAAGTTCTCGAAGGACAACCGTTGGGGTTACTTCCCCGCAGCGGCATTCGCTTGGAACATTAAGAACGAGCAGTTCTTGAAGGATGTAGATGCTGTTTCGGCGTTGAAACTTCGTTTGAGCTACGGTCAGACAGGTCAGCAGGATATTCCTAACTACCAGTTCTTGGCTCGTTATGCCGAAAATAAGAACACATCGGATAAGGTAAATATGGGTGGTAGCCTCGGTTGGATGGACTACTACACTCCGCTCGTGTACGACGAGACTATTAAGTGGGAGACTACAACTACTTATAATATAGGTGTTGATTTCGGTTTCCTCGATGGTCTTATCGATGGTAGCTTGGATGTATATCGTCGCGACACGAAGGATCTGTTGAACAAGGTAACTACACCTCTGGGTATCTACTACGGTAACTTGGTATTTACCAACGTAGGTTCGATTCGCAACCAGGGTGTTGAGTTCTCATTGAACTTTAACCCCGTACGCACCAAGGATTGGAGCTTGCGTTTCGGTATCAACGGTACATTCCAGGATACGAAGTTTACTAAGCTTCAGATTTCGGATGAGCCCGGCTACGCTGTCTATATGACTAAGCCTTCGGGTGCCGGTGAGGGTGCTGCCGGTGATTTGCAGATGCACACTGTTGGCTCTGCTCCCTACACCTTCTACACTTATCAGCAGGCATACGACTCTAATGGTAATCCTATCCAGAACACCTTTATCGACCGCACGGGCGATGGTAAGATCTCTAAGGAGGACCGTTACAACACAGGCAAGAGTCCTATGCCCGACTTCTTCTACGGTATAAACCTCAAACTTAGCTACAAGAATTGGGACTTCGGCTTCAACGGCCACGGCTCAGTAGGTAACTATGTTTACAATGACTTCTTCGCAGCAAACTCAGAGTCGTACGTAGATCCTAACGCAGGTATCCTTTCGAACTTTGCTAGCACCGTTACTAAGACACGTTGGACTGATGCAAACAAGGTGGAGCAGAACTACTCTGATATGTTCTTGGAGAATGCTTCATTCTTCCGTTTGGATGACATCAACTTAGGTTATACGTTCGATAAGCTCGGTAACTCGGGTCTTACACTCCGTTTGGCTGCCGGCGTTCAGAACGTATTCGTTATCACGAAGTACAGTGGCCTCGATCCTGAGGTTCCCGGTGTAGAGGGTATGGATGGAAGCATTTGGCCTCGTCCCCGCATCTACTCGTTGCGTGTAAACCTTAATTTCTAATCAATTAAATAGTTACGACAATGAAAATTAAGAAATATTTAACCTTGGTTGTCGGCGCTATGGTGCTCTGCACCTCGTGTGTTAAGGACTTGGATACTGTTCCTATGAACGAGTGGGATCCAACAGCCGACAATACCTACGGAGCTGACGAGACCGCCTATATTCAGGGTTTGGGTCGAATCTATAAGATGCTCAACTCGCACAACCTTACCGACCTTACAGGTGTCGATGGTGGTGCGTCTGAGACCTTCCGTTCTTTCTGGGCCTGCCAGGAGATCTCTGCCGATGCTGCAAAGGTAGCATGGGGTGGTGATGCATGGACAGATGCCGTGAATAAGAACACATGGACTGATACCGAGAACGACGTTATTTCGGGTATCTACTACCGCGCTATGCAGACCGTAGCATACGCTAACGAGTATTTGCGTCAGACCTCAGCCGACAAGCTCGCTGAGCGTGGTGTTGAGGCAGATGTTCAGAAGCGTATCGCAATGTACCGCGATGAGGCTCGTTTCTTGCGTGCTTTCTACTACTGGATTTTGGTTGACTGCTTCGGCTCTGTTCCCTTTGGTACTGAGGCTGATGCGGTAGGTACTGAGCTCCCCCAGGCTTCGCGTGCAACGATTTACAACTTTATCGTGTCGGAGTTGGAGGCTTTGGCTGGCGAGAACAGCAATCTTCCCGTTGATCCCGAGTATCCTCGTGCAGGTAGGGGTGCAGCACTTGGTTTGTTGAGCCGTGTTTACCTCAATGCTGAGGTTTATTCTGGTACTCCCGCATGGGATAAGTGTAAGACGACTTGCGAGAAGCTCTTCCAGCTCAACAAGTACGATTTATGCTCTAACTACGGTGATTTGTTCCGTGGTGATAATGGTCAGAACCCCGATGCTTTGAAGGAGTTGATCTTCACTGCTGACTACGATGCAACAGTTGCTCAATCATACGGTGGTACATCGTTCTTGACTCTTGCTGCTACTGCAAGTACCGATATCGCAAACTATGGTTGCCCCACAGGTGTAAATGGTGGTTGGGGTGGTATCCGCACTACCTATGAGTATGCCAAGATGTACTTCGATGTGAAGGACGTTGATTGGACTGCCGGTACATACACTTGCGACGATGCTCGTGGTCAGTTCTTCTGGTTGAAGGATAAGGTTGACGAGGAGACACAGGCTAAGATTGATAAGGGTGAGATGACTTTGGACGAGGTAATCTTGCGCCACTCGAGCATGAAGGATGAGCTCTCACAGTTCAAGGCCGGTTGGACTTGCTGGAAGTATAACAACATTCCTCACGACAAGACCGCCGAGGAGTATAAGGAGACAGCCTCTTCTACTGCTTTCGCAAGCATCGACTATCCTATCATCCGTTTGGGTGAGATCTACTTGACTTATGCCGAGGCTTGCCGCGAGTTGGGCCAGACTGCAACAGGTCTTCCCTATCTTGCTAAGTTGGCCGAGCGTGCAGGTGTTAGCGCACCTACCGCAGCTCAGGTTGAGGGTGATGTAAATGTTAAGGCCGAGAGCGAGGATGCAAACTTCGCCGCTAATGTTGACTTCTTCATCGCAGAGCGCGCACGCGAGCTTATGTGGGAGGGTCATCGTCGTACTGACCTTATCCGTCATAACCTCTTCCACTCGGAGGCCTATTTGTGGCCATATAAGGGTGGCGATAGCTTCAATGGTCAGGCATTCGATGCAGGTCGCAACGTATATCCTATCCCTGCTTCGCAGCTTAGAGTATACCCCGGCCTTCGTAACCCTGATATTTATTAATCATTGGTGATGAACCAAAAAAAGGGAAAGATTATGAAATTTTTGAAATATTTAACTGTGCTTGCTGCAGTGGTGGGTTTGACTGCTGCCTGCACGACTGATATTGAGAAGACGCAGATTGCCCCGCTTGATGAGGTTGTGGTACCCGTGCTTCACGAGTTGCCTGAAACAGCAATCACCATCAACGAGGAGACTTCTTCGGACAAGATGAAGCTCACCTGGGATAAGGCTGACTTCAAAGCCCCTGTATCTATTTTGTATGCTGTATGCGCAAAGGTCGGCGATAACTCTGTTGAGCTCATGACCGGTATTACAGCAACCGAGGCTGAGCTTTCAAACTCGACATTGAGCCGTTTGCACAATGCAGTTGAGAAGGGTGGTTTGGCTATCGAATACGAGGTTCCTACCGTCGTTAATATCTACATCTCAGCGAAGGTTGGTGCCAATAACGTAGTTTACTCGGAGTCTCGTGAGCTCGAGCTTACAATCTTCGAGATTCGTGAGCCTATTAAGGTGTATGCTCACTCTGAGGGTGGCTGGCCTACATGCTTTATCTACGGTTGGGACCTTGCAGGTTGCAACTTTGGCGACTGGCCCGGTACTGAGATTACGTCTAACAAGGAGACTGTCAACGGCAAGGAGTACTACTACTTCGAGATTCCTCGCGAAGCAGAGGGTAACACCGGTAACATCATCTTCAACACGGGTGATGGTAAGCAGACTCAGGATATCACTGGCGTTAAGATGGATGAGAGCCATTACTTCACTATCGCAGCAGAGGCTACCGATGGTAAGTATATCGCTACTGAGCAGGTGCTTCCTAAGAAGATTAAGCTCTATGCTCGTTCGTTGGCTGGTTGGTCAAAGATGTATCTCTATGGTTGGGATGTTAAGGGCGTATCGTTCGAGTGGCCCGGTGAGGAGATTACTATGACCGAGTTTGTTGACGACTTGGAGTGGTTCGTTTATGAGTTGCCTATGGAGGCATTCGAGACTACCGGTAACATCATCTTCAACAATGGCGATGGTCAGCAGACCGTAGATATCACGAGCGTAAAGTTCTCAAAGAACCGTTTCTATGAGATATCTGCTGCTCCTGGTGCTGATGGCAAGTTTACCTATACCGAGATTGGTGGTGGTAATGAGCCCGAGCCCGAGCCCGAGCCTGAGCCCGGTCCTACTCCTGAGCCTTCGGACTTTAAGATCTATGTTGACGTTACGGCTACCGGCTGGACAAACTGCAACATCTGGGCATGGGACGATGCTAATGTTAACTACACAGGTGGCACATGGCCCGGCCAGGCCCTCACGTTGGAGGACGACAAGTATGTATGGGTAGTTCCCGAGACTGCTGCCGGTAAGACTATCAGTGTAATCTTCAACAATGGTACAGCGCAGACTGCCGACATCACCGATGTTGTATTGGATCAGGACCACACGTTCGTTCTTAACGCTGACTTGAGCTGGACTATGGATGGTGCACAGCCCGACCCCGAGGTTGTAACGTTCAATATTGATGTTACGGCTACCGGCTGGACAAACTGCAACATCTGGGCTTGGGACGATGCTAATGTTAACTACACAGGTGGCTCATGGCCCGGTCAGGCTCTCGAGTTGAAGGATGGTAAGTATGTTTGGGTTGTTCCTGCCGAGGCTGTTGGCAAGACGATTTCTGTAATCTTCAACAATGGTACGGCCCAGACTGCCGATATTACAGGTATCGATGCTAGCAAGAACCACAGCTTCGTAGTTGCTGCCGACATGAAAGTAACTATTGATGGCGCTTCTCCTATCCCTACTTTCACTGATTATGCATGGGCTCTGGCCGGTACATTCAACCAGTGGGGCAACTTGGAGATGACAGTTGCCGATGGTTGGGCTACTGCAACTGTCGATTTCGCCGCAGGTGCGGAGTTCAAGGTTAAGGCTACTTCTACCTGGGATGTTAGCTTCGGCCACAGCGAGGATGGCAAGAACGTAGTTGTCGGCTCGGAGTTCGAGGTTGCTTTCAATGGTAAGAACATGCTAGTTGAGAATGCCGGTAAGTACAACGTGGCCTTCACTATTGTTGACGGTAAGGCCAAGATGAAGGTTGAGCTTGCCAACTAATCTCTCCTATTAAACATACCGCGCGTATGCGTGCGCGCGGTATATTCTCTTGGTTCGAGGGCTTTGATCGGCCCTCGGACCCCTCATGACGAAGAACGAAACTAAAATAATTGATATATGAAGCTAAGAAGCCTATTTCTGTTTGTCCTGGCTGGCGCTATGGTATCGTGTGGCACCGAGGAGCCTGCCAATGGCGAGTTCGCACTCGGCAACAATGCTGCCGTGATGCCCCTCGGTGTGAAGTGTGGTACTACGCAGCACTACCTAACCGACTACTACCCGCAGTGGGAGGGTGCCGACTCACTCACAACTGCCGATGCACGTATTCAGATTATCCCCACCGCGGAGAATAATGCAGAGTTCGATATCTGCACCGAGGCCGATGCTATGGTCTCGACCATCGACGTATGGCACGACGGCACAAGCCTCGCTATTGTAGTTCTCGGTGGCGAGCGCGACAAGGATAGCTACATGTCGTCTGTGGGCGTTGAGGGTGGCCGCGTGAAGATTGTCGCCGAGAAGCCCGTTGTGGAGGCTGTTGCCATGTGGCAGAACGAGAAGATTGAGGATGTTAAGGTCGAGGGTAATGTCGTAAGCCTCGCCATCCCTGCTGTGGCAAGCAACTTCGACCGCTCTGTTGTCCGCGTATATGCTACGTCGGAGGATGGTCGTTTTAACGATGTGCTTTTGCCCCTGGAGCGAGGCACCGTAGTCGTTGATGCTTCGCAAATTAAGCGTCAGGACCATCAGTCGCAGGCTCTCTACTCGCTGATGATTGACCGCTTCAACAATGGCAATGCCGAGAACGACTGGAAGATTAACTCGCCCGAGGTACTCGACAAGGTTGACTATCAGGGTGGCGATATTGCGGGTATCACCGCGAAGATTGAGGATGGCTTCTTCGAGGATTTGGGCGTTTCGACAATATGGATTTCGCCCATCACGCAGAACCCCTACGATGCGTGGGGACAGAACGTAAATCCCGACACTAAGTTTTCGGGCTATCATGGCTATTGGCCTATATTCAGCACCGTCGTAGATAAGCGCTTCGGCACCGATGAGGAGCTTCGCACGATGCTCTCTACGGCACACGGAGAGCAGCTCAACGTCATCTTGGACTATGTGGCCAACCACCTGCATATCAACTCTCCCGTGTTGCAGGAGCATCCCGATTGGACTACGCCTCTCTACTTGGAGGATGGTCGCGAGAATATCGCACTGTGGGATGAGCAGCGCCTGACGACATGGTTCGATAAGCATATCCCCACTTTGGACTTGGAGCGCGAGGAGATATGCGACCCCATGACCGACTCGGCACTACATTGGGTTAAGAACTTCGAGTTCGACGGCTTCCGCCACGATGCGTGCAAGCACATTCCGCTCAACTATTGGCGTATGCTCACTCATAAGATGAAGTCGGCAATGCCCGAGCGTGTTATGTGGCAGATTGGCGAGACCTATGGCTCGGTAGAGCTTATCGGCTCGTATGTTAAGTCGGGTATGATTGACTCGCAGTTCGACTTCAATCTCTATCACACCTCGCGCGATGTCATCGTTGATGAGAATCGCTCTATGCGTGATGTTGTTTTTGTTGTCGAGGAGTCGGAGGCAGCGTACGGCTCGCACCACACCATGGGTAACATCACAGGTAACCACGATAAGCCTCGCTTCATCTCGTTGGCAGGTGGCGATATGTCGCTCTGGTGTCCCGACGATAAGGCCGAGGGCTGGAATCGTGAAGTTGGCGTGGGCGATATGGATAAGGGCCATGCACGCCTCAAACTGTTGAAGGCTATTATTAGTACCGTGCCGGGTGTTCCCTGTATCTATCAGGGCGACGAGTATGGTGTGCCTGGTGCTAACGACCCCGATAATCGTGATATGATGCGTTTCGAGGGTTACGATGACTATCAGATGGCGCAGTATGCCGCTACGCAGCAGCTGCTCAAAGCACGTCGTGCCTCAATGCCGTTGATGTATGGCGACTACCGCACGTTGTATGCCGACGACGATGTTTGGGTCTTCGTGCGCCACTACATGGGCGATTGGGCTCTTGTGGCTATGAATGTGCGAGGCGAGGCTCGCGAAGTTGAGGCCACGATGCCCTCATTTGCACAGTGTGGTTCGTTGGAGAAGGTAGCCTTTGTGGAGGGTGCCGAGGTAGAGTGCTTGGGCGATGGTAAGGTGCGCGTAAGCCTGCCTGCCTACGGCTATGTTGTTGTAAATAAGTAATAAAAATATACTAATACACGAACATTATGAAGAAGATTTTTATGATGATTGCCGCCGCAGCTATGCTCGTATCATGTGGCGCGCAGGTCAACGAACAGACAACATCTTACGACAAGTATAATTCGGTTGTCTATGAGCTCAACATCCGCCAGGCTACCGAGGATGGTACCTTTGCAGCTGCCGAGGCTTACCTTCCCGAGTTGAAGGAGATGGGTGTAGATATCGTATGGCTGATGCCTATAAGTCCTATCGGCGTTGATGGCCGTAAGGGTACGCTTGGCTCATACTACTCGATTATCGACTATAAGGCTATCAACCCCGAGTTTGGCACTATGGAGGACTTCGATAGCTTCCTTGCCACGGCACATGAGCTTGGCATGAAGGTTATCATCGACTGGGTTGCCAACCACACCTCGCGCGATGCAAACTGGTGGAAGGAGGGTAAGAAGGATTGGTACGTTATGGATGAGGCTACCGACCTTCCTATCGTTGAGTACGATTGGACAGATATTGCGAAGCTCAACTACGAGAACCAGGATATGCGTGCTGCTATGACCGACGCCTTGAAATTCTGGGTTGAGAAGGGTATAGATGGCTTCCGTTGCGATGTGGCGATGAACGTTCCCGCAGATTATTGGGCGAGCGCATGGAAGGAGTTGAAGCAGATTAACCCCGACCTCTATCTCCTGGCCGAGGGTGAGGAGACATGGTTGCATGAGAGCGGCTTCGACGCTACCTACGCTTGGGAGTTGCACCACATCTTCAACGCAATGGCTAAGGGCGGTAGCGAGACTAAGAATGTAGCTGGCGATGGCACCATCAAGACCGACGCCAAGGGTGTTGCCGACCTTAAAGAGTACCTCGCACGCGACGATGAGAAGTATCCTGCACCCGCGATGCGTCTTATGTTTACCTCAAACCACGACGAGAACTCATGGGCAGGTACCGAGTTTGAGCGTATGGGTGATGCTTATCGTGCCTTCGCAACCCTTACCTTCGTGTTGCCTAAGGGTCAGCCGCTGATTTATACGGGTCAGGAGATTGGTCTCGACCGTCGCTTGGAGTTCTTTGAGAAGGACTCTGTTAAGGAGCTTGTTGACGTTGAGTATGGCAAGGAGTTCCGCACCTACTACAAGAATATGGCAGCCTTCCGTCATGCCAATAAGGTGTTGGCTGCAGGCGAGAACGTAGCCCCCATAATCTATATGGAGGGTGCCCCCGAGACGGTATTTGCCTTTGCACGCGAGAAGGAGGGTAACAAGGTTATCGGCTTGTTCAACTTCTCGGCTGAGCCTGCTACGGTTATCATCGCAGAGCCTGTTGCCGGTGATTATACGGCACCCTGCGGTAAGAGCGTATCTTACAAGGTGGGTGACGAGGTAACTCTCGGCGCTTGGCAGTGCGTAGTGGCAGCACGATAAACTACTGAGAGTGGGTAAAAAGTGAATTTGGACGTTACGTACCTCGCGTAGCACATCCGTTATGGCGAGTGCCGCTCGGAGGGCTCTGTGGGTCGATGGCTCTGTGGGTCGAGGACTTCATCTTTTTATTCACTCTTTTTCTTGTTAAGTAAGCAAAGATTGTTACGATGTATAGAAATCCCGAATGGAGCTACTCTGCCGTCCTCTATGAGATGAACATTCGGCAGTTCACTGCCGAGGGTACGTTTCGTGCTGCCGAGGAGCGTTTAGCTTTCCTGCGCTCGGTGGGTGTCGATGCTATATGGCTCATGCCCATCTATCCGATTGGTGTTGAGGGGCGCAAGGGCACGCTTGGCTCGTACTACTCCATCCGCGACTATTGCGCCGTGAATACGGAGTTTGGTACGG
Source organism: Alistipes sp. (assembly GCA_045603045.1). Classification (GTDB taxonomy): domain Bacteria; phylum Bacteroidota; class Bacteroidia; order Bacteroidales; family Rikenellaceae; genus Alistipes. Next base: position 6,971 of record JAZULJ010000035.1, on the reverse strand, counting down.
CAGATGATTTGCGCCACTTCATAAGCGCGGCACATGCTATGGGTATGCGCGTGTTGCTCGACTGGGTTGCCAACCACACGGCGCGCGATGCCCGCTGGGTTACGGAGCGACCTAAGGACTGGTATGAGCGTGATGCCGAGGGAGAGCCTCTGGTGCCGTGGGACTGGACCGATACCGCGAAGCTCAATTACGCCAACCATGATGTGTGGCGCGGAGAGATTGACGCCATGCGCTATTGGGTCGAGGAGTTCGATGTCGATGGCTTCCGCTGCGATATGGCTATGTTGGTGCCTATCGCCTTCTGGCAGGAGGTGTCGCGCGAGCTTCACGCGTTGAAACCCGATATCTTCCTCTTGGCTGAGGCTGAGGAGGATAACCTCTTCGATGACGCCTTCAATATGAGCTATCAGTGGAACATCCACCATATGATGTGTGATATCGCGAAGGGTGCACGCCGCGTGTGGGATATGCGCAACGCCATCCATGAAGAGCGTGCGAGGTATCCACGCGAGGCTATGCGTATGAGCTTCACCTCGAACCATGATGAGAACTCGTGGAGTGGCTCGGAGCAGTCGCGCTTCGGTGCAGCTTTGGACGTTATGACTGCCATGACGTTCCTCATGCCCTCGACCATGCCGCTGATATATACGGGTCAGGAAGTGGGCTACGATCACTCGTTTGAATTTTTTGAACGAGACCCTATCCCTGCGGAGAGATATCGCGAGACACACCGTACGGAGCTATATCGGCGTCTTGCAGCGTTGAAGCACTCCGAGGTGGCTTTGGCTGCGGGCGAGCGTGGTGGTGAACTTATCGAGATTGAGAATAATGCCAAGGACTGCATCATGACCTTCGTGCGTGAGAAGGGGGGTAGCCGCGTGGTGGCTATCGTCAACCTCTCGCCCTATGTCATACATGCCGACTTTAATACGGGAATATATGCCGGAGAGTACCAAGATGCCATCACTGGCGAGCGTGTTCACCTTGCCACACATGTAGAGCGCGATATTGCGCCCTGGTACTTCCAAATACTTAAAGGATGTTCTAAAAAATAGTTTAAGATGAAACGATTAGCGCTTTTTGTTGTGCTGTTCCTCCTATCTTTCGGTGAGGCCTCTGCTGCGAAGCCCAAGAGCATTATCAAGCATGTGGAGCCGCTCTCGTGGTGGACAGGTATGAATATGCCGTTGCAGCTCATGATACATGGCGATAATATCTCGGCCTACGATGTCGCGATTATCCCCGCTACGCAGGGTGTAACCATAGGCGATGTACACCATGCCGATAGTCCCAACTACCTCTTCGTCGATGTTCACATCGCCGAGGATGCCGTTGCTGGCGACTATACGTTGCGTTTCACGTGTGGCAAGCGTCGCTACGACTACACCTACCATATCGCCGAACGTGAGGCGGGCTCGCGCGAGCGTAAGAGCTTCACCACTGCCGACTTCGTATATCTTATCATGCCCGACCGTTTTGCCAATGGCGACCCGTCGAACGACACTACCGCCTCTACTGTTGAGGCTGTTGAGCGTAGCAACCCCTCGCGCCGTCATGGTGGCGACCTGCGCGGTATTATCGACCACCTCGACTATATCGCCGACCTTGGTGCCACGGCTATATGGAGCACGCCGCTGCTGCTCGATGATGAAAATGGCGCGTCGTACCACGGCTACTCGTGTAGCGACTACTACCATATAGACCCTCGCTTTGGCAGCAACGACCTCTATAAGAGCTTTGTCGAGGAGGCACATGCCAAGGGCTTGAAGGTCATTATGGATATCGTGCCCAACCATAGCTCGACATCGCATTGGTGGTATGGCGACCAGCCCTTTAAGGATTGGACGCATCAGTTTGACCGGTACACGCAGTCCAACTGGACATTCTCTACGAATATGGACTTCAACGCCTCGGCTGCCGACCTCTACCAGATGGAGAGTGGTTGGTTTGACCGCTCGATGGCCGATATGAACCTCGACAACGAGTATCTGCTCACCTACTTCAAGCAGTGGGGCGTGTGGTGGATAGAGTTTTCGGGCTTGGATGGCTTCCGCGTAGATACCTACCCCTATAACGAGAAGGGTCCCATGAGCGAGTGGTGCAAGGCTATCATGGCCGAGTACCCCAACTTCAACATCGTGGGCGAGGTGTGGACATCCTCTATCCCGCAGTTGGCCTACTGGCAGGGCGACAATTGTAATAAGGATGGCTTCAACTCGCACCTTAAATCCATCATGGACTTCCCCTTGCACGATGCTTTGCGCGCCGCCATGACCGAGAGTGGCGACACTCCGGGCTGGGGCCAGGGCATGACGCGCGTCTATGATGTGCTGTCGCACGACTTCGTATATCACGACCTCTCGAATATGATGATTATGGCGGCCAACCACGATACTGACCGTATCGGCGACATATGCGAGGGCGATGTCCGCCGCATGAAGATTGTCCATGCCATGCTCTGCACCATGCGTGGCATGCCGCAGATGCTCTATGGCGACGAGCTGCTCTTCCGCTCCTCGGACCGCTCTAAGGGACACCCTACGCTGCGTATCGACTTCCCCGGAGGCTGGGCTGGGGATGATGTAAACCTTTTCGACAGGGCGCAGCATGAGGGCGCCTCGAAGGAGCTCTTCGACTATACGCGCCACCTCATGAACTGGCGTAAGACGAAGGATGTCATCCACAACGGCCGCACGCTCCACTTCATCGACCGCGACAATACGTATGCCTACTTTCGCTATGATGATGCGGAGGCCGTCTTTGTCTTTGTCAATAATACCGATAGTGTGCGCACGGTGCCTTGGGCACGCTATAAGGAGCTTACGGAGGGCATTACCGAGGTGCGCGACGTCATTACGGGTGCGACTATCGACATGACGGAGTGTAGTGTGCCGGCCCTCTCTGCTCTTGTTGTCGAGTTTCGTAGATAGGGTAGTGCGCCCCATCGTATAAATACTTAATTGGAGGCTGCTTGCGATAAAAATCGTGGGCAGCCTTTGTATTATGAGAAAAAAGATGTAACTTTGTTGTTGCGAAAACCTAATAACACTACTATAATGAAGAGATTTTTTTTGATGCTGGCATTTGCTGCCGTTATTGGTGGCGTGTCGGCGCAGGAGCCTGTTAAGACATTGAGCGATGCACAGACCGAGTACGACCAGGCTGTCATCGAGCAGAAGCGTGCCGTGAGTGAGGCTCGCAACTTGGAGCGTCGTATCTCGGATGCTGCCAGCCACCGCCTCGAAACAGTTAAGGCCGACTACCAGGGCGTCAAGGAGCGCTATAAGATTGTTGTTGCCGAGCAGAAACGCCTTGTTGCCGAGGCTAAGGGTAACCTCAACGCTGCTAAGGTGCGCTATAAGGAGGAGTCTGCGCGTACTAAGGAGGAGATAGCGGCGGCCAAGGCACGTACCAAGTCTGTTGTTGAGCGTCATAAGGGCTCTGTTGCCAAGGCAAAGGCGGAGATATCGCGTATCAAGGCTGAGCAGCATAAGTAAAGTGATGTGATAAGCCGCAACCGGCGGCACGAAACAGAAAGCTGCCCCGAATGGATAGTACGATAAGGTGCTATCCATTCGGGGCGCTGTTATCAAGGGCCTGAGTGCAGAGTACAGAGTACAGAGTGCAGAGTACAGAGTACAGAGTGCAGAGTACAGAGTACAGAGTACAGAGTACAGAGTAAAAATGAAAGATAGTTGGTAAGGTGGCGCGCAGCGTTGTATATTTTTCGATTTTTATGCAATATATGCACGGATTTATGCAGTGAATATGTAAAAATTTGCGAAATTAATTTGCAGTACAAATAATTTTTATTACCTTTGTATAATGATTAATGTGCGGAGGTTTAATTCCCCTCGCGCAAAATCATTACCCGTAAAGTAACTAAACACTATTTTCAAACCACATTAATAACAAATTTTTATGAAGAAGTTTTTCTCTTTCATGAAGGCTTTCATAGGTTGCGCTGTTGCCGTAACTATGTTGGCTACCTCGGTTGTGTCATGTTCGTATGACGATACTGAGATCCGTGGCGAGATTGATAACATCAAGAAGGAGCTCAGCCAGCTTCGTCAGGATGTTCAGTCGCAGCTTGACGCATTGAAGGCTCTCGTTGAGGGTCAGGTTACCGTTAAGTCGGTTGTAGAAAACCAGGACGGTAGCACAACTATTACCTTGTCTAATGACAAGACCATTACTGTTTATCCCGAGGCAAGCATCGACGGTCAGATTACTATCGTTGAGCAGAACGGTGTTAAGTACTGGGCACAGTACAACGCTGAGGGTGAGCCTGTTCTCATCTCTGTTGGCGGTAGCAACATCCCTGTAAGCGGTATTGCACCCGAGACTCGCGTAAATGAGGCTACTAACGCTATCGAGGTATCATTCGACGGTGGTAACACTTGGATTGAGACCGGCACTTCTACCGGTATCGCTAAGGCCGAGATAGTTTACTCTACATGGCAGGTTGACGATGATAATAACCCTATCGCCCTCTACTGCAAGATTGTAATGGCTGATGGCACCGAGATTAATGTTCCCTTGGCTGGTTCGAAGATTGTGATGCCCAATGGCGATACTATCTATGCAACTGCAGGTTCATCATCATATGCTTACATCCCATTCCTTATCGATGGTGCTCAGGATTGGCTTATCCAGATGCCCGCAGGCTGGGAGGCTGATTTCCAGTACTACGCAGAGTATGGCGAGGGCTACCTTTATGCTGCTGCTCCTTCTCCCGAAGCTATCGCATCGGGTACCGCAGTTGCTGAGGGCGAGGGTAAGATACTTGTAACCTTCGAGAATGGTACTTCGGCTATCGCTAAGTTCTATGCTACATCTAAGCCCGCTGAGATTGTTTTGAGTACTGATGGTGTTAGCATATCTGCATACCCCGGTGTTGAGCAGCTTGTGCTCGGTATCAGCAAGGCTGATGAGTTCTCTTACGATGCTGCTGCTGAGGCTATACAGTATCTATGGTATGGTATGTATGTTGATGGCGTTACATCTTTCGGTTTCTGGGGTAACACAGAGGCTGAGGTTGCTTGGAGCGAATTCTACTCGCAGGAGCTCGTTGCCGGCGAGGAGTACATTGTATGGTATTACACTCCCGTTTATGATAGCAACTATAATAATATTTACGAACCGGCCTATATCCACACTGTCAACTACCGCCACATGGTAGCTACGTTCGAGGTTACGGCTACTCGCTTGTTCAATGTTGACGTTAAGTTCAGCGTTGTGGGTTCTAGTGGTTTCCGTGCCGACTGGGAGCCTGCTGCCGACTGGACACCCGCAGTTCAGGCAACTTGGGCTAACGAGAATGACTACTACTTCAGACCTGACTATGGTTACTCATACAGCGATGGTACATATGAGGGCAATGTATGTCAATTGTTCTCATCTTGGAATCAGGCTGATGGCCTTACGCCCAATACTGAATACGTATTCTGGTTGATTAATGCTAAAGACTCGTTGGTATTCACTGAGTCTGATGTCATCTACTGGGAGTTCACTACCAAGGCTATCGAGACCACCGGTGGTACTGTAACTATGACTGTAAACGCAGAGCAAACTTACAATGACTACGACCAAATGACGGTAGGATTCGACTTGTCGGATAAGGCTTCATTCGTAGTTTACAAGTATGTTCCCAAGTACGAGGCTTCGGCTTATGCAACCGACGAGGATATCATCGCATTGCTCCTTGAGCCTGAGAACATGCAGAACAACTTAATCAAGAGCCCCGCTAATCAGGTATGGTGCAGCGCAAGTGCTTATAATCTCAAGGGTGAGCCCGGTGACGAGTTCACATTGTTCGCCGTAGCAGCTGATGCTGATGGCAAGCTTGGTACTCCTGTTAAGTATGACTACAACTACAAGGCTATTGAGTATAGCTCACTCGTTCCTAATGTAACTGTAAGCGATACTAATGTTGATAAGGTCCTTATTGACGTAACATGCGATGGTGCAACGAAGTTCCTCTACTTCGTTACTACTACCGACTCGTACACGTGGACTGAGTACTGCGGTGGTACTGCTGATGGCGCAAGCAAGTATATTGTTCTAAACTCAGATTCTTACCAGATTTACCATTCGGATAACAATAGTTCGTCAACTTACTATGGACTCGTGTTTGAGGACAACCAGATTATCTACACCAAAGCACAGCCCGACAAGGAGTATGTTGTTGTTGTAGCTGCAATGGATGAGAGCTGGAAGTTATCGAAGGCTGTTGTTAAGTTCTTCACTCCTACTATGAACTTGGGTACTGTTGTTTACAAGGAAGATCCCAAGTGGGAGGCCAACAAGCCTGCGGTAGCACTTTACTCTACTGAGAAGATTGCAGACTTCTTAACATTCGAATGGACCGTAGCTCCTAAGGAGGGCTTCACAGCTTACTCTGTTGGTGAGCACAAAGGCAACTTCACCGAGTATAACATTGACACTACCGACGTTGAGACGATGATTGCTTTCATTGCAAAGCATGAAGAAGCATTCAAATGCGAGTATAGCGCCGATGGTTACTTCTACAATGAGGTTGAGTATCCTGGTGTTCTCTGCGACGTATTCTACGGTAGCGAGGGTATGATGCAGATTTGGACAACATGGTGCGATGCTGAGGGTAACTACTATGAGCCTTTCATGGTTGAGGTAAAGTAATTTAGCCCGATAAGCCGCAATTTGCGGCACGAAACAGAAAGCTGCCCCGAATGGGCCGTACGTCAAGTACTGCCCATTCGGGGTACTTTCATTAAGAGTACAGAGTACAGAGTACAGAGTAAAGAGTACAGAGTGCAGAGTACAGAGTGCAGAGTACAGAGTACAGAGTACAGAGTACAGATGAATGATAGTTGGTTGGGAGCGTGGTTGATAGTTTAATACGCCCCTCGTACCCCTTGTCCCCCATGTACCCCATGTACCCCATGTACCCCATGTACCCCTCGTACCCCTCGTACCCCTCGTATCCCATG
>JAZULJ010000034.1:0-31374 GCA_045603045.1 Alistipes sp. | reverse complement strand
GACCGCTTGGCCTCCGACTTTTCAACAATAATCTATACCTCTACAACATCGCCGAGAACAGCCTCGTGAGGGTTACTGACGACGGACTCTGGAACCATATCATCAACGGCACCACCGACTGGGTATATGAGGAGGAGTATGGCTTCACTAAGGCTTATGCCTTCTCGACAGATGGCTCGGAGATTGCCTACCTCAAATTCGACGAGAGCCACGTCAAGGAGTTCGAGATGATGCGCTACGATGCCACACTCTACAACAAGGCATACCGCTTCAAGTACCCAAAGGCCGGCGAAGAGAACTCTATCGTTCGCCTCTTCGTCTATAACATTGCCACGAAGCAAACTCGCGAGATAGACCTCGGCACCACCACCGACCAATATATCCCGCGCGTGGACTACACACCCGCAGGCGACCTCTTCTTCTACCGCGTCAACCGTCTGCAAAACCACTTCGAGGTTGTCATTGTCGAGGCCGACGGTAGTTTAAAGGTCATCTACGACGAGTGCGACGAGCGCTATGTTGAGCGACCCGACCACTCAACCATCACCTTCATCGACGGCGAACGTTTCATCGTGCGCGAGGAGACCTCGGCAGGCTGGTTCCACCTCTACTTGCACACCATCAGCGAAGGTCGCAAGTGCGCCCTCACCGCTGGCGAGTGGGAGGTTACAAAGCTCGTGGGACTATCGAAGAATAAGAAGTATGTATATTACCTCTCTACCGAGCAGTCGCCCTTGGAGCGTCATCTCTACCGCGTAGGCATCAATGGTAAGGGCAAGAAGTGTCTGCTCTCGACACCTGGCTACTGGCGCGTATATCCCTCTGCCGATATGAGCTACTTCGCCGCCGAGCACTCAGCCACGGACTGCTACCCCACGGCTGCCGTATATGATGCCGAGGGCCGCATGGTACGCTCGCTGATGATTGACACCCCCACTGTTGCCAAGCCCCGCTTCCAGCGTAACTACTACACCTTCACCACGGAGCGTGGCGACGAGTTGCAGTACTACCTCATATATCCCGAGTCGTTCGACGCCACAAAGCGCTACCCCGTGCTCATGACGCAGTATTCGGGTCCAGGCTCACAGCAGATTGAGAACCGCTGGACAACCGACTGGGAGGAGGCTCTCGCCCACAACGGCTATATCATAGCATGCTGCGATGCACGTGGCACGGGCTATCGTGGCGAGGATTTCAAGAAGGTTACATACGCCAACCTCGGATATAACGAGGTCGAGGACCAGCTCTCGTTTGCCCGTCACCTCGCCGAGCAGTCGTTCATCGACGAGGCACGCATCGGCATCTACGGATGGTCGTTTGGTGGCTTCATGGCATTGGGCTGCTCGTTGAAGGGCGATGGACTCTTCAAGATGGCTATCGCCGTGGCCCCCGTGACCTCATGGCGTTACTACGACTCTATCTACACGGAGATATACAACGGCATACCCCAACAGAACGCTGCGGGATACGACGATAACTCGCCCATCAACTTTGCCGCTCGCCTGAGCGACAATACACGTCTGCTTATTATCCACGGCACGGCCGACGACAACGTACATTTCCAGAACGCTATGGAGATGTGTCGCGCGCTGAACCGTGCAGGCAAACAGTACGACATGATGATTTATCCTGACCAGAATCACTCTATGCGTCCCGACGATATGACCAACATACGTGAGAAGATGCTCCGCTACTGCTTGGAGAACCTATAACGGATGGCGAAAGTCATGGAAGCTTAGATGGCCCGAGAATTTAGGACTCACTGAGAAGATTAGGGAGTTTAAGGAGCTTGATTATTATTCATCCTTAAACTCCCTAATCTCATAAATCTCCCCAATACCTTTAATTCAGCCAACCTTCTTAATCCCACACCCTCCCTCATTATCGAGCCCGACCGTACCTCACCAAATCTCGCCTATTTACGCCTATTTGCACACAAACGAAAAGGGAGAGACCATTGCGGTCTCTCCCTCTCTCTTCACTTATGGAAGATACTATTTAACTGCATTAACAATTGCCTCGAATGCCTTAGGCTCGTTGAGTGCGAGGTCAGCCAAAACCTTACGGTTAAGAGCGATACCCTTCGCATTCATCTTACCAATAAACTCTGAATAAGTCATACCGTACATGCGAACCGCAGCGTTGATACGTACAATCCACAATGAACGATAATTTCTCTTCTTCTCGCGACGGTGTGCATAAGCAAACTGCAAACCCTTCTCGACAGTGTTTTTCGCAACTGTCCATACGTTTCCCCTTGAACCAAAGTTACCCTTGGCAAGTTTCAAAACCTTCTTTCTTCTTGCGCGTGACGCAACAGCATTTACTGAACGTGGCATAGTTTCAAAGTTTTTGAGAGAGTTAATAGCGGTGTGATTCTCTCACACTCTTTGGGGCTATTTCACTCCGTTGTTAAAAATTAAGTGTTTTGTGCTACTACTTTTAAGCCTTTGTTGCTAATTACTTAACGAGCAACTGCTTAATCTTAGCCTCGTCGGCAGCAGATACGATACCCGAATAGCAAAGGTTACGCTTCTGCTTCTTAGTCTTTTTGGTCAGGATATGACTGTGATAAGCGTGCTTACGCTTAATCTTTCCTGTGCCGGTGAAAGAAAAACGCTTCTTCGCAGCGGCATTTGTTTTCATTTTTGGCATTGTTGTAAAAAGTTAAATTAGTTAAACATAGCCCGCAAAGGTAAGAATAATATTTCAGAATTCAAAGCATCCTCCCAAAAATTATTCACTCCAAGCACCTTAAAAGCACTTACGATTATAATAACACCTTAAATATCAATTTCTTGACACTACCCTCACCGAGCATCGGGGCGTGTGCATCCTCGGGATAGAGGATAGTGAACTGCCCTGGGCGCACTTTATAGAAGGTCTGTGGGCGGTCGCCATAAAAGAGTATATCTCGTTCGGTATCGAACTCACCCTCGGCCTCGCGGCAGTCGCGACGGTCGCTCCATCCGAAGAGCTCCTCACCGCCAAGCACCACCTGCACATCCACATATCGGTTATGCACCTCCAAGTGTGCCGCATCCAAGGGTCGCAACTCCAACTCCGAAACATTGACAAAGAGGGCTTCGCCATCGATATCGTGGCGACCCACCGCCAAACGCTCCAAATCGGCGGTTGCGAGGAAGTCAAAGACCATCTTCAATCGTGGGTTGAGCGAATAGTAACGCTCGGCATTACGTATAGTATCGAGTATCATAGTTGTTTTTTGAGTTTCATATTTACCATAAGAGGCAGGTGGTCGGAGAGGTTACACTCCATGTCCGCAGTATAGCTACGGCACTCCACATCGTCTGTGTAGAGGATATAGTCGATGCGCAGCAGGCTACGCATAGGCCTAAACGTATAGCCATAGCCACTACCCTGCTCTACAAAGGCGTCGCTGAGGTTCTCGCTGATGCGTCGATACACATACGACATGGGGGTATCGTTGAAGTCGCCACAGACGATATGCGGGTAGGGCGTTGCTGCAATTACCTGACGCACTGTATCAACATGCAGGGCGCGTAGTGCCGAGTTATCGGCGATACGATGCACAATTGTTGCCATACGCTCGCCAACGGCGAGGATACGGCCGGCATCGATATCGCTCTGCTCATCGTCCGAGATACTCATTGAATAGAGGTGGTTGTTGATAACGCGCAGTGTATCCCTCTTGTTTATCACCACGTCGCACCACTGCGTCGTGCCATGCTTCTTGATAGACCCCGTCCGGATAATCGGGTAACGGCTATATGTTACGAGTTTCAAATCCAGATACTCCTCAGTCTCGTGCTTATTGTAGTCTGCGAAGAGCGAGTCTATGCGCTCTACGCCCTCTGTCGAGCGCAGATACTCCTGAAAGCAGACGATATCGGGGCGTCTGTCACGCTCAAAGTAGGCGATGAAATCATCGACACACGACGTGAACTCCATGTCGGCGAAGCCATGCACGTTGTAGGTCATAAGCGTAAAGGCTGTCCTATCCTTCGGCAGCTCCTTATCGCGGAAAAGCGATATCTTGTAGAAATCCGAGATAGTAAAAAGACCGGGTACGAGCACCACGGCGAGTATTGCCGTCATAATCCAACGACGTAGCACCAACCACAACATCACGAGCATCAGCACCACAACATAGAGTATCGGAAAGAAGATGCCGACGATGGTCAGCGACCCGAATGTCGAGGGCGAGATATAGGGTGTAAGATAGGCAATGATAAGCGCCAGTGCCGCCCCCACGCTTGCCAGAAAGAGTAAGATATAAAGCAACCTCACCCACCATGCGGCACCCACATCCGACGAGCGGCCACCAAATGAACTTCCGTATGTATCGTTATATCGTGCCATTGTTAGTAGTATCTGTTACGCGCTCTATGTTTCCACCACATAAGCAGCAGCCATCCCCAGAACATACCGCCAAGGTGGGCAAAGTGCGCCACACTATCCATCCTACCACTGATGCCGAATACCAACTCTATGAGGCCGTAAATGATGACAAACCACTTGGCCTTCATCGGGATAGGGGGTATGAGGAGCATTATCGTTGCGTTGGGGTGCAACATGCCGAATGCCAACAACAAGCCAAAGACCGCACCCGAGGCACCAAGCGTGGGTGTCCATAGGTAGTGATAGTAGTTGAGGCTACCCTGCGCAAGGTTTGAGAGGTCTATTTCGGCCATGAGCAACTGTATGGCGGCAGCACCCACACCACACACGAAGTAGTAGAGCAGGAAGCGTTTCGCACCCATCTCCCACTCCAAGCCGCGTCCGAACATCCATAGCGCAAACATATTGAAGAATAGGTGCGAGAAGTCGGCATGCAGAAACATGTAGGTTATAGGCTGCCAAACCTTAAAGAAGGGGCTCTCGACGGGGAAGAGGGCGAAGTTCTCCATGATGGTTATTCTGTCGAGCAACATCATGGCAAGAAACGCCACAGCATTTGCTATAAGCAGGTTCAGCACCACAGGGGGTGTGGATGATTGGCTACGATATGAAGTCATAATTATTCGATGTTTCGTCTATTGTTTACTAAGTTTAGCCCGTATCTCGTCGAGCGTTATCTCAGCCATGATGGGAGCCCCCGACGGTGCAAAGCTCGTGTCGTCGCACGTTTGTAGGCGCGTGAGCAGCTCCTGCGCCTCTGTTGAGCGTAGGTTGCGTCCATAACCGGCACTACCACGGCGTGCCATGAGCATAGCTAAGCGGCGGCGCTCCTCGTCTATGGGCAGACGTCCCTCCTCGATGCCGTGCAGCAACTCGTATAGCAGCTCGTCGAGGGGTGTTGCCACATCTATCATCGCGGGACGTCCCACGACCTCGATGCATCCCTCGCCGCGATACTCCACCTCAAAGCCTAATGCCGCAAACTCCGTCGCATGCAGTTCCATAAGTTCATACTCGTCTGTCGAGAGCGTCAGCACCTCGGCAAAGAACATACGCTGCGATGGTGCTGCACCTGCACTTATCATACTCAAAATCTCCTCGTAGAGGATACGCTCACGGGCACGACGCAAGCTGACAACGACGCAGCGTCCCGAGTACATAGCCACAGCATAGCCGCCACCTATGGTCATAACCTCGTCGAAGGTACGCTGCTCGATGTTGGCGCCCATCGACGACGACACATAGTCGAACTCGCCCTGCTCCTCGGTGGACGTATCGTCGATATACTCTATCGACGTGGTGCCATGCGAGGCGTGCATCGTGTACTGCTCGGTCGCCACATCCTCCACCTTCCGCTCATTGGGCATCGAGCCGTCATAGGGGACATCAAAGCCCGTGAATGGCACATCGGGCATCGGCGCCGTAGGGTCGATATACTCGGCACGGAAGGGGTTGTACGAGGCGTTGCTCATGGCTTTGGGCTCACAGTACAGGGTCTGTGCCTCACGACGCATCACGGGAATCTCGACACGTCCCTCATCCGAAAAATCCATCATCGGCACGGCACCTGTCTTTGCGAGGGTCTCGCGCACGGCAGCCTGCAATATCTGCAATATAAGGTCGTTGTCGGCAAACTTCACCGTCGTTTTCTGGGGATGCACGTTGACATCTACCCTATCAGCATCGACGGTGAGGTATATGAAATACGAAGGCATGCAACCCTCGGGTATAAGCTTCTCGTAGGCGCGTACTATGGCACGCTGCATCTGCAACGAGTGGAAGTAGCGTCCGTTGACGAAGAGATACTGCTCATTGTTGCGCTTCTTGGCCGCTGCGGGACGTCCCACGAAGCCCTCGATGCGTACCACCGAAGTATCCACCTCCACTTCGAGGAGGTTCTGCTTGATATGCTTACCCACCAGCTCGACGATGCGTCCTGCGCGGTTTGTCGGAAGTAGCGAGTATAGCGGAGCATCGTTCTGCGCAAGGTGAAACTCCACATCGGGGTTGCACATCGCCACACGCATAAACTCCTGACGTATCTGCGAGTTTAGGCGTGCATTGTCGCCATCGATAAACTTACGACGCGAGGGCACGTTGTAGAAGATATTACGCACCATAAACTGTGTGCCTGCCGGACATGCCACGGGTGTCTGACTGCGAAACTCGCCACCGCTGATGAGCGTGAGCGTGCCCACCTCGTCATCATGCTGACGTGTGCGCAGCTCGACCTCGGCTACGGCAGCTATGGAGGCCAACGCCTCACCGCGAAATCCGAAGGTATGCAGCGAATAAACATCCTCTATGGAGCGTATCTTGCTCGTCGCATGACGGTCGAAGGCCATACGTGCATCTATGGCCGACATGCCCACACCATCATCGACAATCTGTATCAACTCCTTGCCACCATTGCGATAATTCACACGCACGCACTTAGCCCCCGCATCAATGGAGTTCTCCATCATCTCCTTGACGACGTTCGATGGGGCGTTTACAACCTCGCCTGCGGCTATCTGGTTGGCTACTATCTCGGGTAGCAGTTTTATGCGGTTCATGGTTGTTTGGTTACTCTACTATACGCTTGTCGTTATCTATCTCAACATCGTCCGAATATATGTTGATATTGGGATGCATAGTGTTCCACTCCTCAATCTCGTTAAGCACCTCGGGCGTGAGACTCTCGAACTCGCGGAAGTCTATGTCGCCATGCCGTTCATCGAGTATTATAGCCTCCCAGCGCAACGAGTCTGCGGGCATCGCAACCACGCTTCCCTGCTCCACAGCTGCTGCCATCTTCTCCATGTTGGCACGCTCCATAAAACTCACGAAGCGGGGATATAGGAGCAATGCTGCCACCACCACTATTATCGACACAAATACGAGGTTACGCACCTTGCGAAAACCCTCCGAGGCACTCGTCTCACGCGCAGCATCGCGTGCTTCGCGCTGCGTGCGTATGTACTTACCCGGGGTGTACTCCTCCATGTCGTCCTCGGACGATGTGCCATGCAACTCACGGCGACGGTGGTCTCGCTCCTCCTTTACGGGGTCGTAGTATCGCGGCACGTAGTTGAACTGACGCGGCTTGGTCTTGTGTGGTTTGAAAATTGACATATTTCGTTTTATGTTTTGGAGTCTGTGGGGTTTTAGTTTTTTTTGGAGGGGGTCTGTGGGGTCTGTGGGAGCGTTTTAGCTATCAACTATTTTTCCCTTGTACCCCCAAGTAAATCACACCGTTAATCAGCGCTTTTGGGACAACGATTGAGATACCGCAGATGTGCCCTTATCACAAAAAAGAACCAATTTCTTATCAGAAGGGTTGCAGATGTGGTCTCGATTAAGAGTTGCTCCCAGATGGGACATACTAAGCGTATTTCCCATTTAGGACAACGATTGAGAGACCGCAGATGCGCCCTTATCACAAAAAGAACCAATTTTTTATCAGAAGGGTTGCAAATGTGGTCTCGATTAAGAGTTGATCCCAGATGGGACATACTATGCGTATTTCCCATTTGGGGCAACGATTGAGAGACCGCAGATGCGCCCTTATCATAAAAAATTAACGGAAGAAGTTTTTCATCCTCTCAAATATATTCTGACTCTCCACGCCTGTCGCCTGCTTGAAATGAGGCTGCTCGGCGAGCTTCTCCACCAGTTCACGCTCCTCCTTGTTCAACTCATCGGGAATGGTTACATCCACTACAACCATAATATCGCCTCGGCCATAGCCATTAACATCCGGAAGGCCCTTACCACGCAAACGTAGAACCTTGCCGGCATGTGTGCCCGGTGCAATCTTTATGCGCGCCTTACCGTCGATGGTGGGTATCTCGACCTCGCCACCGAGGATAGCCGTAGTAACGGTGATATTCATATTGTGGATAAGGTCGTTGCCGTCACGCACAAGCTGGGGGTTGAACTCCTCCTCGATGACTACGAGGAGGTCGCCATTCTGACCACCATTGCGCGCAGCATTACCCTTGCCACGTACCGTAAGAGCCATGCCGTCGCCCACACCCGCCGGAATCTTAACCTCGATAACCTCCGAGCCCTTCATTACGCCCTCGCCACCACACTTATCGCACTTCTCCTTGATGACACGGCCCGTACCACCACACGTGGGACATACGCTCTGTGTCTGCATGCGGCCGAAGAACGAGTTCTGCACCGTAACGACATATCCTGAGCCTTGACATGTCGAGCATGTCTCGTACGACGACGAGTCCTTAGCACCCGAGCCGCCACACTTATCGCATGCCACGGTCTTGTTTATCTTGAGTTTCTTCGTTACTCCCTCGGCAATCTCCTGCAATGTCAGTTTCACCGTAACGCGGATATCGCTGCCACGGTTTACGCGTTGTGAGCGACCACGTGAGCGACCTCCGCCACCAAATGCACCGCCGAAGATATCGCCAAACTGCTCGAAGATATCCTCCATCGAAAAGCCTCCACCGAAGCCTCCGAAGCCGGCACCGTCGCTGGCGGCACCACCCATGCCCGCATGACCAAAGCGGTCGTAGCGTGCACGCTTATCCTGGTTCGACAACACATCATACGCCTCGGCAGCCTCCTTGAACCTCTCCTCGGCCTCCTTATCTCCCGGGTTTTTGTCGGGGTGATACTTGATGGCAGCCTTGCGGTATGCCTTCTTGATGGTGTCTGCATCGGCATTACGCTCGACACCCAACACCTCGTAGTAATCTCTCTTCTCTGACATATATCGTATCTGTCTATTTCGTTTTTGCTCGTTACTCGCCTACGACAACCTTTGCATAGCGCAATATGTGGTCGCCAAGCTTATATCCGCGCTGCACACAGTCGATGACAAGACCTCGCTTCTGGTCGCCCGCAGCAAAGCGCGCCACGGCCTCCTGCTCATCCTCATTGAATGGCTTATCCACGCAATCGATGACCGTTATGCCCGCCACCTGCAACACGCTCTCGAACTTCTTCATCACGAGCTCCTCACCCTGACGCAACGCCTCAATGTCGTCGCTACGCTTCGAGGCAGCCACAGCACGCTCCATGTCGTCCATAATCGGAAGTATCGACTTCCAGGCACCCTCGCAACCACGCTCCACAAGCTCCATCTTCTCCTTGATAGTACGCTTACGGAAGTTATCGAACTCAGCCTGCAAGCGCAGGTATTTATCGTGCCATGCTGCAATCTGCTCCTCTAACGAGGGCTCTGCCACTTTGTCAGCCTCGGCCTCGGCCTCGCATGACATATTGTCCTCGGCAGCCGTAGCCTCACTCTGCACCTCGGCAGCAGCGGCATCGTTCACATCCCTGATATCTTGCTCTTTTTCAGATGTTTGCTTCTTCATAAAACTATTTTTATTAAAGTGTTTCATATTATATGGAACAAATTATATGCCTAATACAAAGATTGTTGGGCGCTTCTCAATCTTTGGCACACCCAGTCGTCGCCACTCCTCGACACGGCGTGTGAGGATAAGCTCTTCGGGCGATGTTATATCTGCCGCTACGGTGAGGCGCATCGTGGGTGAGAGTGTCGCCACGAGGCTCTCGAAGAGCTTCACATTGCGGTAGGGCGCCTCGATGAATATCTGTGCCTGATGCTCCTGCATGGCACGACGTTCAAGGGCCTTGATGCGGCGTGAGCGTTCGGGCTCTTTGACAGGGAGGTAGCCCACGAACGAGAACGACTGTCCGTTCTGTCCCGAAGCCATCATGACCATAAGTATCGACGAGGGACCCACCAGAGGCACCACGCGCACACTATGACGGTGTGCCAACGCCACGATGTCGGCACCGGGGTCGGCAACACCCGGCACTCCCGCCTCGGAGATGACACCCGCCGAGCGACCTGCCAACACAGGAGCGAGCATGCGCTCGATGTCGGCCTCAGAGGTAGTATGTTCGTTGAGCTCCACGAACTCTAAATCGGCAATGGGACGCTCCACGCCCGCTTTCGAGAGGAAGCGACGTGCCGAACGTGTATTCTCAACAATGAAGTAGTCCAGGGAGTTCATCACATCGCGGTTAGCCTCAGGCAGCACATCCCACACGGCACGTTCGTCCGAAATGGGACACGGTATCATGTATATCGTACCCTTCATTATCTATCTGTATATATTCGTTTTACACGCGCCGATATGGAGGTCATAATCTCGTATGTTATGGTGTCGAGCACACGCGCCATATCTTCGAGCGTATGGCCACGCTCCGAGGAGAAGATGGTAACCTTATCGCCCACCTCAACGCCCTCAATATCGGTTATGTCTATCATTGCGCTATCCATACACACGCGACCTATTATTGGTGCCTCCATGCCACGCACCTTTACGCTCCAACGCCCAGAGCCTAAGTGCCTATCGAGGCCGTCGGCATAGCCTATGGGTATTGTGGCGGTAATGGTGTCGCGTTCGAGGCGACAGGCACGGCCATAGCCCACAGACTCACCACGTGAGAGATGTTTGAGCTGCACGATGCGTGTCGAGAGCGTAGCGACGGGAATAAGCTCGTCGCAGTGCTCATAGCCATAGCCATAGAGACCGAGACCCAGGCGACACATATCGAAGGCAGCCTCACCGAAGCGCACGATGGCCGCCGAGTTAGCGAGGTGGCGCAGCGGCGTGTAGTCGAGCCACTCCATAAGCTGCTCGCTCATATACGTATAGTTACTTATCTGCGCGCGCGTGAAGGCATCCTCCGCAGGCACATCGGCACAGCTGAGGTGCGAGAAGATGGTTGCCACACGCAGAGTATCGTCCTTGTAGAGTACACGACCGAGGAGGTCTATCTCATCCTCGACGAAACCCAAGCGGTGCATGCCCGTATCGAGTTTGATATGTATCGGGTAATGCTTCTTCGAGGCGCGGTGTACCGCATGGCGGAACTCGTCCAACGAACGGAAGCTGTATATCTCGGGTTCGAGGTCATGAGCTATCATCACGTCGAAGCTGTCGTGGTCGGCGTTGAGCACCACAATAGGCATTGTGATACCCTTCGAGCGTAGCGCGACACCCTCATCTGCAAAGGCCACGGCAAGATACCTCACGCCCTCGTGCTGCAACATACGTGCAACATCTACATCGCCCGTACCGTAGCTCCACGCCTTGACCATAGCGACTATGGGGTGATGTGGCGGCAGATGACGACGGAAGTAGTTAAGATTCTTCTTCATCGCCGCGAGGTCAACCTCCAACGTCGTGGTATGCGTACGACGCTCCAAGAGGCGACTGAGACGCTCGAAGCGGCTATCGCGGCTGCCCTTGATAAGGATAACAGAGTCTGCCCAGCGCTCACGCTCCATATTTGCGATAAGCTCATCTGTCGATAGGTAGAACGACGATGTGGGCTCGAAGAGGTGTGCGTGTGAGAGCATATTCTCGCCCACGCCCACAAGGTGGTCAACACCCGCCTTGCGCACAGCCTCTGCAACACGTCCATATAGCTCCGCGGTAGGCATACCGCTCTGGCGTATATCCGAAATTACGGCAACACGGCGGCGACCCATAGACTGTACGTGCAGTGCATCGAGGGCAACAAGCACGGAGTTTATATCGGAGTTATAGGTATCGTCGATAATCATCGAGTTGTCGATACCCTCTTTCAGTTCGAGACGCATGGCCACATTTGCCGAGAAAACAGCACCATCGATACCATAGCCCAGGTGATGCATGAGTGCCGCAACGTGCAGGGCGTCGATGGTCAGAGCGTCGTTGAGTTCGAGGACATCGTCTATACTCTCGCGGCTGCTGTCTATAAGCTGACGCTCCGAATAGCGCTCCTCGATACGGCGGCTCAACGTCCGGTACTCGCTACTATATATTATCGTACGAGCACGCTTAGCCAGAAGTAGCTTCTCGTCGAGTTTCTGCTCATCGGAGAGGAAGTTTGCAGAGTGAGCATCGCCTATCGACGTAAAGACCACCGTATCGGGCTCTATCATACGTTCTAAGCGCTCCATCTCGCCGGGACGCGAGATACCTGCCTCGATGAATGCCACCTGCTCCTCACCCTCCAACATGAGTAGCGACAGCGCCACGCCGAGTTGCGAGTTATAGCTTTTGGGCGAGGCAAACGAACGCACCGTATCGGGCATCGAACGTGCTGCCCACTCCTTAACTATCGTCTTGCCGTTGGAGCCCGTTATGGCCACTACCCTACCCGAAAAGCGACTACGGTGATATGCCGCGAGCATCTGCAATGCCTCGATGGTCGAAGCCACGCGCACCATGCCGCAACCCTCGGCCGGAAGTTCCACATCGCGCTCGATGATGAAAGCCTCGACGCCGCGTGCCACCATACGCTGTATGTAGTTGTGTCCATCGTGGTTCTCGCCGTCGATAGCGGCAAAGAGAACCTCATCGGAAGACAACACGCTACGCGAGTCGGTAGCCACCTCCCTGACGCGCAAGTCTGCGCCACGATGCTCACCGCCCACGATTTTGGCTATTTCGGACAATAGGTAGTTCATATATCTCTGTTTTTATCTCTTCTCGTATTAATCGCGACGGAACGTAACGACCGTAATACCCGCGCCACCACGGTCGGCATGGTCATCGGCGATGGTTGCCACATCGCTCACACCACGCAGGTAGCGACGTATCTCCTCCTTCAACGCTCCCGTGCCCTTGCCGTGGAGGATGGTTACTCCCGAGACACCCACCATAAGGGCATCATCCACGAGATTCTCGACAGCCTCCAACGCCTCCGAGGTGCGCATGCCACGCACGTCAATATGGTCCTTAAAGTTAAGCTTGCGCTCGCGTATATCCACCGACACAACCGTACGGGGTGCATCGCTGCGCGTGGCACGCTTATACTCTGCCGAC
The DNA here is from genome assembly GCA_045603045.1 of Alistipes sp. Taxonomy (GTDB): domain Bacteria; phylum Bacteroidota; class Bacteroidia; order Bacteroidales; family Rikenellaceae; genus Alistipes. The sequence goes on along the minus strand of JAZULJ010000034.1, from coordinate 18,187 downwards.
GACACAACCTTCAAACGTACAGTCTCGACCATCATTATCATCTGACCAAAAGCCACCTGCGCACGCTTGCCCTTGATGGACTGCACCACGCCCGGGACATCCTGACCTTCGAGGCGCACCTTCGAGCCCACCTCTACGGGCAGCATCTTCGTCCTCTCTTCGACACTTTGTGCCGTGGGCTGCTCCACACCCCTCTCTCTATCGGCTGCGCGCTGCTCACGACGCTCACGGCGACGTGCCAGGCGCTGCATCTCGCGCTCTATCTGCTCATCATGCGTGGCGCTATCACCCTCCGAGACACCCTCGGCAAAGGTTCCGAGCTCCTTGCGAGCAAGGCGTGTAAGCTCCTTATCGGCTTGCGACTCGCGGATGGTACGTATAGTATTCTCAATAGTGCGGTTAGCCTCGGCAATCATCGCCTCGGCCTGCTTACGCGCCTTGTCGAGTATCTCGCGACGCTCATCGCGTATGCTCTGCAAACGATTGGTGTAGGTCTGTTCCAACTGCTCCACCTTGCGGTCGGTGAGGCGTATGCGGTCGCGCTTCTCCGCCCAATAACGCTTATCGCGGGCTATCTCGCGCAGCTGCCTTTCGAGATTTATATGGTCCTCACCCGCAAGCTCCATGGCCTTGCGTACGATATCCTCCGAGAGTCCTATCTTACGTGCAATCTCGATGGCAAACGAGCTACCGGGCTTGCCCATTTCTAAACTGAATAGCGGCTGTATCTGCTTCACATCAAAGGCCATAGCACCATTAGCCACGCCATCATGACGCGAGGCAAAATACTTGATATTGGCGTAATGTGTGGTGATGACACCATAGGCTCGACGCTCCACCAGACGCTCCAAGATAGCCTCCGAGATAGCACCGCCTATGGTAGGCTCCGTGCCCGAGCCGAACTCATCGATGAGGATGAGCGTGCGCTCCGAGGCCTCCTGCACCATAGCCTTCATATTGAGCAGATGCGACGAGTAGGTCGAAAGGTCGTTCTCCAACGACTGCTGGTCGCCGATATCTATCATCATCGAGTCGAACAACGGAAACTCCGAGTTCTCCAACACCGGCACAAGGAAGCCACACTGCACCATATATTGCAGTATTCCCGTGGTCTTCAAACACACCGACTTACCACCCGCATTGGGGCCCGAGATAACCAATATGCGCTGCTCGGCATTTAGCTCCATGTCAAGCGGCACAATATCCTTATGTTGCTGACGCAGCGTCTGCTGCAACAGCGGATGACGAGCCCGACGCAGCAACAGACGTCCCTCGGTTGATATTATAGGCTTCACAGCGTCATTGTCCAATGCCCAACGCGCCTTGGCACGCAACGCATCTATGCGCGCGAGATACTCCTCGATGCGACGTATGCCCTCGACATCGAGACGCAGCACTGCTGTAAGCTCCGTGAGTATGCGCACCACCTCGCGGCGCTCCTCATACTCCAACTCACGCAGGGCATTATTTAACTCAACGACCTCCACGGGCTCAACGTAGAAGGTACGTCCCGTGGCCGATTCGTCGTGAATGAAGCCCGCAATCTTACGTTTATTGGCTGCCGAGACGGGGATAACGGCATGTCCGTCACGAATAGATATCATCGCATCGGCATCCACCACGCCCGCACTCTTGGCACGCTGCAACACCTGTTGCAATCTCTTCGACACCTGTCCCTCATGCTCGCGTATGGCGCGACGCAACTCTGCAAGCTCGGGCGATGCCGACGAGCGCACCTCACCCTTATCATCGACAACACGGTCGATGGCTGCCACAAGCGACGGAAATACCTCGACGCCACTACTGAGGCGTTGCAGTGCCGGATATAAGCCCTCTCTACGCGAGAGGATGAAACCTACGATGTTACCCGCCATGCTGAGAGCACAACGCAGTGTGGCGCACTCCTCAACTGCGAGGTATGAGCCCTCGACAGCAATCTTCTCGACGATAGGACGTATATCGTCCTGCTCGCCAATCTCCGAGGCCGTCTCCATCGAGAGTATGAGGCGCATCTCGTCGGCAAGCTGCAAGCGCAACTCCACCTCACGCTGCGAGCGCACGAAGCCCTCGGCGGCGATACGCTCACGCGATGCCGGCATGGAGCAGTAGGCCTCGACCTGGCTGCGTATGCGGTCGAAGCCCACCCTCTGCTCGAAGTTCGACGGATAAATCATCGATTATAAGTGTTTATATGCTAACTTTCTACTCATCGGCAGTCTTGGCGGCACGCTTCTCGGCACGAGCCTCCTTTCGGGCCTGCTTCTCGGCTATCTGCTCCTCCGACTTACCAAACAACGAGAAGTGAACATAGCGCATAGGATTCTCCTTCAAGTCTTTGAGCAACGCACCGAGGTTATCGCCAGCGGTGTTGAGCGACTCGTATAGCTGCTTGTCGTTGAGTAACATGCCTATCGAGCCATCACCATTCTCGATTGAAGAGAGCACATCGTTGAGCGACGATACCGTTGCGGTGAGCTGCTTGATGATGTCGGCCTCGGCCAAATCACCTGTGAAGGTATCGAGGCTATTGAGCATAGACTCTATGCGACCTGTATTCTCGGCTAACGTAGAGGTAAACGCCTGCAAATCGCTAACAGCACCATCAATCTTACCCGATGCAAGAAGCGCATCGATAGATGCCGACATCGATTCGAGGTTGGCAACGAGCGACGTGATATTTGCGCTGTTGTCATCGAGAATGGTATTCACACCCTCGATAGTGGTGTTCAGACCATCGATAAGCTCCGTGCCCTTATCAGCAATCATACCCATAAGGCCCTTATCCATAGCTCCTGCAATGGTACCACCATCGGGCACTATCGTTGCCGACTCACCCTGTCGAATCTCAATCTGAGCACCTCCCATAAGACCCTCGGTAATCATCGCCTGCGAGTCATCGGGAATCATCGCAGCATACTTATTCTCGACGGCAATCTCCACCTTCACGCCATCCTTATTAAGCTGAATGTCGCTCACATTACCAACATTCACGCCGAGGATATAGACACGCGACGACACTTTCAAATCGCGAGACACCTCCTCGTAGTTTACGTAATAGGTATTGTACGACTTGAACAAGTCCTTGCCTTGGAGCCACTTGATGCCCCACCATGATACCAAAATTACGATAACGGCAAAGATGCCGACCTTAAATTCTCTTCTAATTTTCATATCTCTTTTTTTTAGTTATTATCTTTTTTCGATGCAGACAACTCACTGTATAGCATCCGCATACCTCTTATTTCACAATTTTAGCATCCTTGTAACGCACAATGTAGGCATCCTTAAACGTCTTACGCACTTCGTCTATATCGGCCTGGGCATCGCTACGACTACCATAGCCGCACAAGCAATATTTATACTTATATGACCCATCGCCCACAACCTGTGCCACACGGCCGCGATAGGCCTTGAATTGGCTGTCGTTGATGTCTAATTCGCACTTACTCGACAGGAGCTGTATGGCATATCCCTCGCCAGAGGCATCACCACTATCCACCGCCATCGCAGCATCCTTAGCCTCCGTCGCGGTCGCGGTCTCACCCTGCTCCTTGTCCTCGCCGACACCATCCTCCGTATATTGCTGCATGGCATTGAGGTTATTGATAAACTGCACGATAGCATCGCTCAGCGCACCGGCCAACTCAGCCTGTCCCCTCTCCGAGTTCATGTATGCCAACTCGTCGGGGTTGGTCATGTAGCCCAACTCGACAAGCGCACCCGGGCCTTCGAGCCAATAGAGCACCGTCCACACTTTATACTTTACGGGGTGCGCCTTGCGCTTGCGCTCCTTAAACTTCGTATTGAGAATATCGGCAAACACGTGGTTCATAGGGTCATTATTCATCTGGTTCGAGAGAGCCAGGATATAACCCATCGAGTTTCGTGAGATGTCGTCGATATTAATCATATCTTCGTCATCGACAAAGCGCGATGCGAGGTCTCTGTTCTGTTCGAGCAGCGTATCGTCGAACGAGAGCAGATAGATGGTTGGGCCCACTACGCTCGACGTCTTTGCGGCGTCGGCATGTATCGAGATGAAGAGGTCGGCACCCTTTGCATTGGCAAACTTTGCACGGTTACGGTTATCCGTCGTCTTATTCTCGTGCAGCTGCGTGTCGCTCTCACGCGTGAGATATACCTCCAATTCAGGCATCTTCTCGGCGAGCTGACGCTTTGTCTCCTTGGCTACGGCGAGGTTGATACTCTTCTCACTAACGTTATTGTAATGAGCACCCGAGCGGATACCGCCATGGCCGGCATCGAGTACGACCACTCTCTTCTCGGGCGACGCAACATTTTGCGCTGCCTCTGCGTTATAAGAGAATGTGAACGCTACGACCGCAAAAATGGAGAGGAAGAGTTTTCTCATATTTAGTAGCCAAAAGTTAAATAGTCTGCAAAAAATTTACTATATTTGCCGAGTTAAAAACGCACCCGCGCGAGCGTAGGGCGCACGTAATGAGCGACCTCGATGCTGCACGTTAGGCGTTTTGCCGACGACGTCGGCAAAGTTACAAAAAATTATTGAATTTTGAGACGTTTTTTAAGAAAATATCTTTCGTCCGCGCTGCTCGCAGCAACACTCCTCGGCATGTGTCTATGCCTCGGAGAGGCTGGTGCTAAGGGTTTTCGCATGCTTACCGCACGCGACAGCTCTTCGGTGCAGTACGCCCGACAGGATACAACAGGCGACCTTTCGACCAACACGTCGCGCCGCGCCAACAACCCACGTCTCAACACCGAACGTCCGACAAACACCCCGACAGATAGGGAGAACACCACAGCACAGCGTGTCGTAGAGCGCGCAAGTGCAGATAGCACACGCCCCACACCCGAGCCCACAACTGCCGAGCCAAAGAAGACAAAGCGCAGTACCACATTCAACGACATCATCAAGGGTAAGGCTACCGACTCGGTGGTCTTTGATGCCCGTAACAACCTCATTTACAGCTATCGTGATGGCGACGTTACATATCAGGGCATGAACCTCAAAGCCGACTTCATGCGCGTTAACATGCAGACGAAGGATGTCTTTGCACACGGTTATGCCGACACTACCGAGACGGGGGAGCCCACAACCACACATCCCGAATTTTCGGATGGCGGCACACCCTACTCCATGGATACTATCACCTACAACCTTGACTCGCGCAAGGCCAAGATTAAGGGTATTGCCACACAGGAGGGCGACGGCTGGCTAATGGGCGGTAGCGTGAAGATGCACCCCGACGAGAGCATACATATCGGCGATGGCAAGTACACCACATGCGACCAGACGGACCACCCCCACTTCTACCTCCAAATGACCAAGGCGAAGGTCATCCCCGGCAAGAAGATTATCGCCGGCTACTCGTACCTCGTAATGGAAGATGTCCCCATCTACTTCCCAGGTGTTCCCGAGGCCTTCTTCCCCATTAGCTCGGGGCCCAAGTCGGGTATCCTGATGCCCACATACGGTGAGGATGCCAAAGGCTTCTTCATTCGCGACCTCGGCTACTACTTCACCCTCGGCGAACACATGGACCTCGCCATACGTGGCGGTATCTACACCCTCGGCTCGTGGGAGGTATCGGCACGCTCACAATATGTGAAACGCTACAAATTCCGAGGTAACTTCAACCTGCAATACTCATCTATACGCTCGGGCGACAAGGGGCAACCCGACTTCGTAAAGCAAAACAACTACCGCATACAGTGGACACACTCACAAGACCCCAAGGCCAACCCCGGCTCTACGTTCTCGGCCTCGGTAAACTTGACATCGAGTGGTTATAGCCGCTACTCGGCAACGCAGATTGGCGACATCCTCGCCACGCAGACCAACTCGTCGATATCATACTCAAAGAATTGGGAGGGCACACCCTTCTCACTCGCCCTGAACCTCGCCGTGTCGCAGAACTCGCGCGATAAGAGCATATCGGTAACACTCCCCACCATCACCTTCAACGTTGCAAGCTTTAACCCATTCAAGCGCAAGGAGGCTGTGGGCAAGACACGCTGGTACGAGAAGATTAAGATGAGCTACTCGATGAAGATGACTAACACGGTGAATACCAAGGAGAATGAGATATTTACGCCCGAGACGCTCAAAAAGATGAAGAACGGTATTCAGCACACTATCCCGGTATCGACGTCGCTCACGCTCTTCAACTATATCAACATCAGCCCCTCGTTCAACTATACCGAGCGCTGGTACTTCAAGAAGGTGAGCCAGAGGTGGAACAACGAGACACGTAAGGTCGAAACCCTCGACCCCGAGTATGGCTTTTGGCGACTCTACAACTACAACGCCTCAGTATCGGCAAATACCACCATCTACGGTACATACGTGGCCAAGAAGAAGGAGCGTAAGTTGCAGGCTGTGCGTCATACGCTCACGCCCAATATCGGACTCTCGTATGCTCCCGATTTCAGCCGCCAGAAGTATGGTTTCTACGAGACCGTGCAGACCGACACCACGGGACGCTTCAAGGTATATTCGCCCTTCACGGACAACGCCTATGGCGTGCCTGGCAGCGGACAGTCGTTCTCAATAACCTTCGGTCTATCACAGTCGCTCGAAGCTAAGATACGCACCAAGGATACCGTTAAGAAGATTAAGATTATCGACCAGCTGTCGATTAACGGCTCTTACAACTTCCTTGCCGACTCTATGCGTCTCTCGAATCTGCCCATACAGCTACGCACGACCATATACAACAACATCGGCCTCAACCTATCGATGACACTCGACCCCTACGAGGTTACACCACAGGGCGTGCGCCACAATAAGCTCATGTGGAAGCGCGGTCTTCCGGGACGTATCGCCAGCATCGGTTGGAGCTTCGGATATACCTTCCAGTCGCGCGCCGATAAGTCGCAGCCGGCAGCAAACGATATCAACTCACTGCCCCCCGAGTACTTCAACTCGTGGTCCGACCCCTATGGCACGCTTAACCCCGCAATGCGCCGACAGTGGATGGCAGGCACATACTACGACTTCTCAATACCGTGGAACTTCGGCTTCAATTATAGCATCAACTACTCGGCACAACCCTATAACAACGGCACCACGGGCTACCGCAAGAATATCACGCAGACGCTGGGTCTCAACGGTAGTGTCAAGCTCACGCCTAAGACGATGATTACCATCACATCGGGTTACGACTTCACAGCACGCAAGATGTCGATGACCTCTATTGCCATTACGCGCGACCTGCACTGTTGGCAGATGTCGTTCACATGGATACCCTTCGGCGCACACCGTAGCTGGGCATTTAACATCGGTGTTAAGGCCGCCTCGCTTGCCGACTTGAAGTTCGACAAGAGCTACACGCAGTACGACTATATGTATTAGTTGAGAGTTAGCAGATAGGTATATAACCTGAACAACGCTAACATTGGAAAAGAGTGTCTATAAAAAGATGTAGTTTAGGCTTGGGTAATGATGCAAAAAGCGGCGTTACTACGAGCAAATGAGCACTTTGAGAGCGAGCATAACGACAAAACCCACTCTTTACTCACGCTCTTCATTGCACATCGCACTTAACATCAATTTTGCTTGATGTTACGCGCCGTATCGTCTCCAAGCTCAGTTCTTGGTAGTCTGTAAAGTATTTAGTCCACAATTCATCAATCATCGAGCGTAAAACCTGCTTGTGCTGAACACTCTTCACGTAGTTGGGACCAAAGATTTCATCTACTCTCTTTGCCGCCAATACAGAGTACTCATCGACAAAACCCGCTCCCCTCAGACTATGCGCGCTCAGCTCCTCGCGGCTCGAAATAGTCGATAACTGCGCATAGTGGGCATCTAAGGCAGCACGAACCTCTCGCTGCATCTCTCGATAGAGGGCGTTGAACTGCTCTTCGTAGTACGCCGCACGCTCTATGGCTTGGGCGTTTTTGGCGGACTGCTCCATTGTAGCGCTATCGGCGACCTCTCTAATGGTCTCGGTATGAACAACCTCAACACCTCGCCTATCCACACCAACCTTATAGCCCGCATAGGAGGCAGCACCTACGACGAGCAGCAGTCCAAGGGCGGCAATTGCATATCGACGTACCTTAGAGGGCATCAACGCCTGTTTAACCGATAGTGCATCGGCGTAGCGGGCATCACGCTCGAAGCTTAAACAACGCTTGGCAACACGTCTTTGACGTGCTGTATGCGCCAAAAGCGTAATGATAGCTCCTAAGGCGTATATATCGGAACGGTTGTCGATAGGCTTGCCATCGAGCAACTCGGGCGAAGCGTAGCGGCGTGTACCTGCCGGCTGCTTGAAGAGCGTTTGCGAGTCGATGCACGAAAGTCCAAAGTCGATAAGTTTGAGGTTCTGACCGTTATGCGTGAGCATTATATTCTCGGGCTTTATATCGCGGTGCACTACTTGCAGCGAGTGCATATAGTGCAAAGCATCGCATAACTCTGCTAAGAGTTTACGTGTTGTAGCCGACGACAACGCCCTCTTTTCGAGCGCCTGTTGCAAGGTTACACCATCGACATACTCCAAAACGATAACCTCGCCAAGAGGCTCTACGCACTCGTAAGATAGCGTCTGGGCTATATTTTGATGCGAAAGCGAATAGCCTATATCAAATTCATTGAGAAGCATACCCTGATAGAGGCTGTTAGTGCGATGCTCTCGCTTTAAGGCTTTAAGGACAAATCGTTTACCAAAGCGTGTTGCCACATACAACTCCGAGTGTGTTGTAGGGTTGCTATGTAGCAATTCTATATTGGTAAACCGATTATCGAGGAGCGGCTTTTCGGCAGATATGAAGCTCGAATCGGAAGTAATATCGTCGGTACGCATAACACCACTACTTTAATATTGTTACACTACTTAGGCCGTACCTATTTCCAGCGATATAGCAGCGTGGTACGCCATTGCTTCCACGTGTCAAATCCGATATATAGAGAGGGTGTCCAAGCATAAAACATCGTGCGTGGAAAGTATCTCCCGACTGAATTTTTGCGCCATAGGACTCCACGACCGTAAAGCCATTATCTCCATTATACCTTACCAGACATCTGCGATTGGGGCGCCAGCACAACTCCACACGGTCGCCCTTTGAGAGATACTCCGAATATATCACCTTGCTGGTAATAAAGCCCGAGTCTTCCTCCTCCTTGCGGATTATGTTACAACAGAAGTCCTCCCAATCTTCGTAACCAACAAAACGCGAGAGTGTCGAAAGTGTCGAATATCGGGGTGTATGCTCGGTAGAGATATATCCAAAAATGCGTTTGAGTGTCGTGGTAGATACCTGTTCGGAGATCTGCTCACTGATACGCAACGACAGCAAATCAAAATCAACAGGCGATTTTATGGGTCTGCCAACGCGCTTTTCTACATATTTTATTAGTACATTTATTTGAGTATCCAGTTCCATACAGAAGCCATTTCTTTTGCAAAGATACTAAAATATTTATTATCTATTTTAATTGGTACAATTTGAATTAATTTGGACTGATTTGGACTGATTTGAACTTTGCGCAACTATATTTAAGGGTATATCTTTGCATTGTTAAACAGAAAAACACTTAACAATCAAACTTAATTTATTCATTAAAAACATTTCTTCATTATGAAAAAGGTACTCTTATTTGTATCGGTTTGTATGCTTATGGTAGCGTGCGGCGGCTCAGAGAAAAAGAGTTCAACGCCCCAAATTGCAGAGCAGAACGTCGAGGATAGCTATACTATCCCTGCGCAGGAGTTGGTCTTAGACTATGAGACAGACTACACCTACAACGACGATGTAAAGTTGCGTATTTTCGCCGATGTGCAGGTAGCAGCGCTCAAAGATAGCGACTGCGACGGTATATCTATGAACGTAGTTGATGCCGAAGGTTTCACGCTAACGACCCTCGATGCAAGCACCTATAAACTTCCCAAAGCTGGTCAGAAAAGCGTTGTTAGATTCAATTCTGGCTGGGACCGTAGCGAGAGTTGCTATGACAACAAGGACAATATCTTCGCAAAAGCAGTAGGCGCTACCTTCGTAACATACCGCTATGAAAAGAAAAAGGAGACACAGCAGAGCGTCAATGATCCAGAAAATTCGGTGTGGGTTGAATAATAATTGAAAGAGACGATGAAAAGGCTTTTTATACTATTTGTAATGGTGCTATGCTGCGCCTCTCTCTCGGCGCAGCAGCGCCAAACAGACGTCCTTGACTACAACAAATCGACGGGCTATGGCAATATTAAGATGCCAGGCAAGATTACTCGTTCGTGGTATTTGGGAGATGACGGCAAAAAGGTTTTTGATGGACCTATGTCGGTAAGTTGTAAACTGAACAACACAAATGTCAGCGTCTGGCCCTACGACTTTACGCTATCGGGTACATACACCAGCAATTTTAGCCTCGCTCACGGCAAGCTCAACGGCGCAGGCACCTCGTCTTATAGACTCAATGTTGTAAAGCAGGGTCGCAACCCCGAGACAAAGAGTGAATACTACACATTCTCGGGCAACTTCCTAAAAGGCATTCCCAATGGTGCGTTCAAGATGGATTGCAATGGCGAGTTGAAGCTCACCGCTACATATAAGAATGGCGTTCTTGTTGGCTCGTTCTACTACGAGGAGGTACTCAAACAGCATAAGATTACTGGTACCCTCACGCAAGAGGGTAAACCTACGGGACAGTGGGTCTATAAGAGCGATGCTCATATCACCCGCACAATGCAGATGCAGAACGGTGTGCTTCTTAGCGAACGCTACGTAGATACCAGCAACATCCGCCCGATGGATACAACCACTGATGCCGCTACAACCGCCGCTGCGAAGAGCTATGCTGCTGGCTCAATCAGCGAGGAGGAGCTGTACGCCAAGGGATATATCGTCCTCGAAGAGGAGTTTATGCTCGGCGAAAAGGCGGCGATAGCACTTGATGAATACTCTGGATTTATGGGCTTTACTAATGCCAATTTTTACGAGTTCAGCGGACCTAAGAGCGTTTCATTTAAGCTCCTCAACAAGGTTAATATACTCAACGAGGAGGGCATCAAGAGGGTAACAGAGAATATTATCGCATCAGATATATGGAGCGACAAGAGCGTATTCAAGAAAGTGTCATACTCACACAATGACAGCGAGAAGGAAGAGGAAGAGGTTGCACAAGCAAGTATATTGCGCGCCACTGATGGTGGCAATGGAGAGTCCTACTACCATAGCTGTGTACGCGTACTCAGCAACGGTGTAGCCTACGTACACTTCTACGAACTCGACGACTCGCTTCTGTCGGTAAGAAATAGCGACGACACATTCGCCTATATGCCCGCCGAGGCCTTCTTAGGGTTGCAGCAAGCTCTGCACGAATCGCGCGTAGAGAGAGCAAGAGACTACGCAGAGTACATTGGTTGCGACACTAATATCGACGCTTACGCCTCGATGACCTCGAAGGAATTGGAGTACACAATAGAGAATATTAAGCGAGATATTTTGCAGAAAGTTAATCTGCACCCGCATCCCGAGTACGCAGAGTTTATGGTCTCTAACGAGAATCTCAAATCGCATCTTTCATATTTTACCAAGAGTTCATACGATGCCGTTCTGCAGCTTATTCCGGAGTTGGAGGCGCTTTTAGAGAAGAAGAAGACCGAGGAGGCTGAGCGCGCACTCATCGAGAAGCAGGAGGCAGAGAAACGTGCAGCGGAGGAGGCTGAGCGCGCTAAAAGAGAGCCTATCGAGAAGTGTCTTAGATTTTTTGTAGAGAACAAGAGTGCCACAGGCATCTCGTACGACACGAATGTAACACAATATGTTAAGCCAGGCAAGCTACCTGCTGACTATTGGCAATTGGAGTTCGGAAAGCTTCTCAAACCCTTCTGCCCGATTATTGGATATGAGATTGTCTCTATTACAGAAAAGAGCAATGATTATAACTTCTCAAAAGAGTGTGAGGTAGTATGCCGCATACACAAACAGGGTAAAAAGAAGGTAACGGAGAAGTATGAGCTTACGCTGACATTTATTGACGGTCAAGTTGTTGCAACGTCCTTCAATTTTGACCAAGCAAAACTTGTCGAATAGGCTGTATTGACCAGACGTAAAATGGTGTATTACAATGTAACGCACCATTTTTTTGTGTTATAGGACATAGGTTGCGAGGAAAGAAATCAGCCTGGATAGGAAGTACTTGGCGTACGTCCTATTCAGGCTGATGATTGAGAGGGGCAGATGCGCCCTTATCCCGCTAAATTATATCTGATTTAAGTCCCACCACGAGATTATCATAATCACGCAGACCCGTACCGCCAGGGATGGGGTTACCCGTGATGACATTCTCTTTGAGGTTAATCAAATCATCGGTCTTAGCCTGGATAGCTGCCTCGTTAAGTACCTTTGTGGTCTCCTGGAACGATGCCGCTGAGATGAAGCTCGACGTCTGCAATGCTGCACGTGTGATACCTTGAAGAACCTGATTAGAGGTTGCAGGAACGATAGGACGTACCTCAACAAGGGCCATATCACGACGTTTGAGAGACGAGTTCTCGTCGCGCAACTTGCGGAGCGAGATAATCTGTCCGGGCTGCACGTTCTGCGAGTCGCCCGCAGACGTAACTACAACCTTGTCGTAGAGCTCGTCGTTGACATCCATGAACTCCCACTTATCTACCACCTGGTCCTCGAAGAAACGGGTGTCGCCCGGTTCCTCAATCTGCACCTTAGACATCATCTGGCGAACGATAACCTCAAAGTGCTTATCATTAATCTTCACACCCTGCATACGGTAAACCTCCTGAACCTCGTTCACGATATACTCCTGAACCTTGGTAGGACCGAGGATGCGCAAGATATCGCTCGGCGTGATAGCACCGTCCGATAATGCCATACCTGCACGCACGTAGTCGTTCTCCTGAACGATAATCTGACGCGACAGAGGTACGAGGTAGCGCTTAACATCGCCATCCTTTGACGTGATGACAATCTCACGGTTACCACGCTTAATCTTGCCGAATGATACCTCACCGTCAATCTCCGATACAATAGCGGGATTAGACGGATTACGGGCCTCAAAGAGCTCGGTAACACGGGGAAGACCACCGGTGATATCGCCACCTGTCTTACCTACGGCACGAGGTATCTTGATAAGAATGTCGCCAGCGTGAATCTTGGCGTTGTTCTTAACCATGATATGCGCCGTAACAGGCAAGTTGTATGACTTAATCTCCATGCCATCCTTGTTCACAATCTTGATGACAGGGTTCTTGGTCTTATCCTTAGACTCGATAACTACGCGCTCCGACAAACCGGTCTGCTCATCACGCTCCTCGCGGTAGGTAACACCCTCGATGATGCTGTCGTAAACAATCTTACCCTCAGACTCGGCGATGATAACTGCGTTGTAGGGATCCCACTCGCAAATCATATCGCCCTTCTTAACCATAGCGCCATCCTTCATGAACAAGGTAGCACCATAGGGCAGTGCGTGGGTATAAAGCACGATATCGGTCTTGGCATCTACGATGCGGAACTCCGACTGACGCGACATAACGATATCGACAGCCTCGCCTGCTGAGTTCTTGCCCTTGATGGTACGCAAGTCGTCAATTTCAAGACGGCCCTCATACTTCGAGACAACATTGGTCTCCACAGTAGAGCCACCGGCAACACCACCGACGTGGAACGTACGAAGTGTAAGCTGCGTACCGGGCTCACCGATAGACTGTGCGGCGATGACACCTACAACCTCACCCTTCTGCACCATGCGGGCAGTAGCAAGGTTGCGGCCATAACACTTGGCGCAGACACCACGGCGTGCCTCACAGGTAAGAACCGAACGAATCTCAACAGACTCCAACGGAGACTTCTCGATAGCCTCGGCAATATCCTCGGTAATCTCATCACCGGCACGGCAGATGATATCGCCCGTGAGCGGGTGAATAACATCGTTGAGCGCCGTACGGCCCAAAATGCGGTCGTACAACGTCTGAACAACATCGTCATTACGCTTGATAGCCGTAGCGGTCAAACCTCGCAATGTGCCACAATCCTCCTCGTTGATGATGACATCCTGTGCCACATCCACCAAACGACGTGTCAGGTAACCGGCATCGGCCGTTTTAAGAGCGGTATCGGCAAGACCCTTACGCGCACCGTGCGTAGAGATAAAGTACTCCAACACCGAAAGACCCTCCTTAAAGTTCGACAAGATGGGGTTCTCGATAACCTGCTGACCACCCTCGACACCCGACTTCTGGGGCTTAGCCATAAGACCACGCATACCCGAGAGCTGACGAATCTGCTCCTTTGAACCACGGGCACCAGAGTCAAGCATCATATATACGGGGTTGAAGCCATCCTGGTCGTTCTTCAACGTGTTGATTACCTGGTTGGTAAGCTTATTATTGATATTTGTCCAAATATCGACAATCTGGTTGTAACGCTCGTTATTGGTGATAAGACCCATGTTGTAGTCGCCGATAACAGCGTCGGCAGCGGCATAACCCTCGTCGATAAATTTTTGCTTAACGTCGGGGATAACCACAGCGTCGAGGTTAAACGACAGACCACCCTGGAATGCCATGCGGTAACCCATATTCTTGATATCATCCAAGAACTTAGCAACCTTATCGGCACCGGCCTTCTTCATCACTACGGCGATGATATCACGCAACGAACGCTTCGTGAGCACCTCATTGATGTAGCCTACCTCGGCAGGTACGTTCTGGTTGAAGAGGATACGACCGATGGTGGTCTCCTTCAACACGAATACCTCGTTGCCCTGCTCATCCAAGTCGCGAACCACGCACTTAACAACGGCATGCAGGTCGGCACGCTTCTCGTTGTAGGCGATGATAGCCTCCTCGGGGCCGTAAAATATCAAGCCTGTACCCTTAGCATTGGGGCGGGGCTTTGTGATATAGTACAGACCGAGAACCATATCCTGCGAAGGCACGGTGATAGGCGCACCATTGGCAGGATTGAGGACGTTGTGCGAACCGAGCATGAGCAACTGTGCCTCCAAGATGGCGGCATTGCCCAGTGGCAAGTGAACGGCCATCTGGTCGCCGTCGAAGTCGGCGTTGAACGCCGTACATGACAGCGGGTGAAGCTGCATTGCCTTACCCTCGATAAGCTTAGGCTGGAAGGCCTGGATACCCAGACGGTGAAGCGTCGGGGCACGGTTCATCAATACGGGATGACCTTTTATGACGTTCTCAAGGATACCCCAGATTACGGGGTCCTTGCGGTCGATAATCTTCTTTGCCGACTTAACGGTCTTAACGATACCACGCTCGATGAGCTTGCGGATAACAAATGGCTTATACAACTCAGCCGCCATATCCTTTGGAATACCCATCTCGTGCATCTTCAACTCGGGGCCCACGACGATAACCGAACGCGCTGAGTAGTCAACACGCTTACCCAACAGGTTCTGACGGAAACGACCCTGCTTACCCTTCAATGAGTCTGACAACGATTTAAGAGGACGATTTGACTCGTTCTTAACGGCGTTGCTCTTGCGTGAGTTGTCGAACAACGAGTCAACAGCCTCCTGCAACATACGCTTCTCGTTACGCAAAATCACATCCGGAGCCTTAATCTCGATAAGACGCTTCAAACGGTTGTTACGGATAATCACACGACGGTAGAGGTCGTTGAGATCCGACGTAGCAAAGCGACCACCATCCAGCGGCACCAAGGGGCGCAACTCGGGGGGAATAACCGGAATGTCGGTGAGCACCATCCACTCGGGACGGTTCTTGCCATTCGAGGCACGGAACGACTCGATGACATTCAAGCACTTCAACGCCTCGGTCTTACGCTGCTGCGACGACTCCTTTGAGGCGCGGTCACGCAACGCATACGACATCGAGTCGAGGTCCACCTGCTTCAACAGTGTGAGGATAGCCTCACCACCCATCTCGGCAACGAACTTCTCGGGGTCATCGTTCGACAACGCCTGGTTACCCTTAGGCAACTGTGCTACGATATCCAAATACTCCTTCTCCGAGAGCGTCTGCAAACGCTCAACACCCTGCTCCGCAGCCTTACCGGGGTTAATAACCACGTAACGCTCGTAGTAGATGATAGATTCCAACTTCTTCGAAGGAATACCCAACAGGTAGCTAATCTTCGAGGGCAACGAACGGAAATACCAGATGTGTACCACAGGTACTACCAACGAGATATGTCCCATGCGCTCACGACGTACCTTCTTCTCGGTAACCTCCACACCACATCGGTCGCAGACAATACCCTTGTAGCGAATACGCTTATACTTACCGCAGTGGCACTCATAGTCCTTCACGGGGCCAAAGATACGCTCGCAGAAGAGACCATCGCGCTCAGGCTTATAGGTGCGGTAGTTGATGGTTTCGGGTTTGAGCACCTCGCCGCTCGACTGGGCGCGAATCTCCTCGGGAGAGGCCAGGCCAATCGAGATACGGCTGTAACTGCTCATCTTATTATTATCTCTGTTAAATGACATAGTAGTCTAATTTTTAATCCGCATTAATACCTGCTCATTACTCGAGCTTTACCGACAGTGCCAAACCGCGCAACTCGTGCAACAGTACGTTCATCGCCTCGGGAACACCCGGACGTGGCAGATTATCACCCTTGACGATAGCCTCGTAAGCCTTGGCACGACCTACAACATCGTCCGACTTGATAGTCAATATCTCCTGCAAGATGTTGGCTGCACCGAAGCCCTCCAATGCCCAAACCTCCATCTCACCGAAACGCTGACCACCAAACTGTGCCTTACCGCCAAGCGGCTGCTGCGTGATGAGCGAGTAGGGACCGATAGAACGTGCGTGCATCTTATCGTCAATCATGTGGCCCAGCTTCAACATGTAGATAACACCTACGGTTGCAGGCTGGTCGAAACGCTCACCCGTGCCACCATCATAGAGGTAGGTACGGCCACTGCGAGGCACGCCGGCCTGAGCTGTATATTCGTTAATCTGCTCCAACGATGCACCATCGAAGATGGGTGTTGCGAACTTCAAACCGAGCTCACGACCTGCCCAACCGAGTACGGTCTCGTAAATCTGACCAAGGTTCATTCGCGAAGGCACACCAAGCGGGTTAAGACAGATGTCAACGATAGTACCGTCCTCCAAGAAGGGCATATCCTCGTCGCGAACAACCTTCGCTACGATACCCTTATTACCGTGACGACCTGCCATCTTATCACCTACCTTCAACTTACGCTTCTTGGCGATATATACCTTAGCCATCTTGATAACACCCGATGTAGGAATCTCATCACCGTTCGTCAGGTTGTACTTCTCACGGTTTACGGCTGCGGCAACCTTCTTGCACTCTATAATATAATTATTAATGGTGAGGCTTATCAACTCATCGTCATGCGCATCGCCTGTCCAACGTGTCTGACCAAGCGTCATATAGCCGTTGGCAACACCCGTCTTGCTGTCGTGCGACGACGACGCTACATCCTCCAACATCTTTACGGTAAACTTCTCGCCGGGAGCTACCATCTCTACGTTGTAGTAGTCGTAGATACCCGTGGTAGTCTTACCCTCCAACAGACGCCACAACTTCTCAACCAGAGTCTTGGTCAAGGCATTAACCTTTGCTGCATACTCCTCATCGAGAACCTCCATCTTACGCTTCTCGTCGGCACGGTTACGCTTACCCTCCTTCTGTGCGTGGCTGTACAACTTAGTGTCGATAACAATACCATGCAACGAGGGCTGTGCCTTCAACGAGGCATCCTTAACATCACCGGCCTTATCACCGAAGATGGCTCGCAACAGCTTCTCCTCGGGCGAAGGATCGCTCTCACCCTTGGGAGTAATCTTACCGATAAGGATATCACCGGGAGTTACCTTAGCGCCAATGCGAATAATACCGTTGGCATCCAAATCCTTGGTGGCATCCTCCGAAACGTTGGGAATATCCGACGTTAGCTCCTCCGAGCCACGCTTCGTTTCGCGTACCTCCATGATATACTCATCGACGTGTACCGAGGTGAAGATATCCTCGCGCTGGATACGCTCCGAGATAACGATAGCATCCTCGAAGTTGTAACCCTTCCAGGGCATGAACGCCACTTTGAGGTTACGGCCCAACGCCAACTCTCCCTTCTGCGTAGAGTAACCCTCGGTCAAAATCTGACCCTTTGTTACACGCTCACCCGTGAGTACCGTGGGCTTCAATGTTACGGTAGTATTCTGGTTGGTACGACGGTAGCGTGGAAGTCGGAGGCCAAGCGGTCTTA
>JAZULJ010000033.1:0-22128 GCA_045603045.1 Alistipes sp. | reverse complement strand
AAAGTAATTTCATGTGATAAGCCGCAATCTGCGGCACGAAACCGAAAGATACCCTGAATGGAATGTACGTCAAGTACTATCCATCCAGGGTACTTTCATTTCGCACCACATCTCACGGCTTCTGACAAGAAATTGTTTTTCTTGTGATAAGGGCGCATCTACTTCCGCTAACGAATTATGTCGCCAATGGGCAGTACGCCAAGTACAGCCCATCGACTCCAAATTCGCCGAGCGTTGTGTCTGCAACCCTTCTGACAAGAAAAAACGCGCTGATTAATGGCGTGGGTCTGAGGGGAGAGTACAGAGTACAGAGTACAGAGTACAGAGTACAGAGTACAGAGTACAGAGTACAGATGAAAGATAGTTGGTTGGGAGCGTGGTTGATAGTTTAATACGCCCATGTACCCCTCGTAACCCATGTACCCCTTATACCCTATGTACCCCTTGCTCCCCCTCGCGCAAAAGGCTGAGGTTTTTTGGGGTCTGCGAGGTCTGTGGGGATTTTCCACTTTCCACTTTCCTCATTGCTCTGTACTCTGTACTCTGTACTCTGTACTCTGTACTCTGTACTCTGTACTCTGCACTCTGTACTCTGTACTCTGTACTCTGTACTCTTTGCTCTTCTATTGCCTCTCGCGCCAGGTGCGTATGTTCTCCGCAACGCAATCTATAAGGCGGTCGATGGCCTCGGCTGCCGACCATGCGTTGTGCGGTGAGGCAAGCAGGCGGTATTTGTCGCGGATGGCATACAGCGGAGACTCCTTCAATGGCTCCACCGAGAATACGTCCAATGCAGCGGCAGACACCCATCCGTTGTCGAGGGCTTCGGCGAGGGCTGCCTCGTCGATGATGCCGCCACGTGCCACGTTGATAATAATTGATGTGGGCTTCATCTTCTGCAACTCGTCGCGGCCTACGAGACCACGTGTGCGCTCATTCAGAGGTGAGTGTACCGAGATGATATCGCTCCATGCCAAGAGCTCGTCGAGCGACATTGCGGGGAACTCCTCTTCACGCTTAATGCCCGACGTCGAGAAGTAGGCAACCTCACAGCCAAAGGCCTTGGCTAAGCGTGCCACCTCGCGGCCGATATTTCCGAGGCCGATGATGCCCCAGCGCTTGCCACGAATCTCGTATGTGGTGCGGTCGTAGCAGAAGGCACGGTCGGCGGCAGCATAGCGGCCATTGTGGAAGTACTCGTTGAAATAGACAATGTTACGCGCCAGAGCAAGAGCCGAGGCAAGGGTAGTCTCTGCAACAGAGGTTGTCGAGTAGCCCACGGCATTCTTTACCTCGATGCCGAGCTCCTTGGCGGCGTCGAGGTCGATATTGTTCATGCCCGTAGCGGCCACGCATATAAGTTTGAGGTCGGGTAGCTGGCGCATGGCCTCACCATCGATAAGTACCTTATTCGAGATGGCTACATCTGCGCCGCGCAGACGTTCCACGACCTGCTCCTTGCGCGTATTCTCGTAGGCGATGTATTCGCCCTGTGAGGTTATCTTTGACATATCGCGACCTGCGATGCTGTACTCATCCAAAAAAACAATTTTATTCATAATTATCTGCGTTTTTAATTTATTGTTCACTCTCGTTTGTTGTCTCCATCTCGCCTACGAGTGAGCGTATCACGACCGAGGCGCATCCTATACCGAAGAGGGCAGGGATGTAGGATATGGTGCCTACGTTCGACTTCTTGTTTTGCTCCTCGCAGAGTATCATCGCCCCCTCCCTTACAGGCTCAGGTGAGAAGACTGCCCGAAAGCCGCGTTTGATACCTATCTTGTGCAGCCTCTTGCGCAGCATGTGCGCCAGTGGGCAGTGGTGTGTCTTGGCGATATCCTTAATCTCCATCAGTGTAGGGTCGGTCTTGGCACCTGCCCCCATCGAGCTGACTAAGGGTATGCCTCTGTCTATGGCACCCTTGATGAGCGCCAACTTCGGCGAGAGGGTGTCGATAGCATCTACGACATAGTCGAATGGTGCGCTGTCGAGGAGCTCGTCCGTCTCGTCATCCTTGATGAAACGGTTGACGATGGTGAGCTCTATTTCGGGGTTTATGTCGCGCAGACGCTCCGCCAATATTTCGCACTTGGGGCGACCTATGGTCGAGTGCAGAGCCACGAGTTGTCGGTTGATATTGCTTGCGGAGACGCTGTCGGCATCGGCGATGGTCATGTGTCCCACGCCGGCACGCGCAATCATCTCGGCAGCATAGGCCCCCACGCCGCCCACGCCCACAATAAGGATGTTGGCATGGCGCAACATATCCAGCTTCTCGCTACCCAGGAGCAACTCGGTTCGTTCCAACCAATTTGTCATATCTCTATTTGCTATATATCAATTTGTTATAATTATATTCTATGTCTCGTGCAAGACTCTCGATGCTGCAACCTCGCAGCTGCGCCACCTCGTCATATATGCTCTCGATGCTCGGTAGTCTCCTGTCGTCGGTCTCTGCGAAGAGTAGCTCTGCGGGGTATCGAACGATAACCTCGCGTGTGCGAGACGAGCCGAGGGAGCGCACGCCAAACGAGAGGTGGTAGCTGCGCTCGGCACATCTTGCCGCCTGCTGCATGGAGCCTACGAAGCTGTGAAATACGACGCCGCGAACCTTGTAGTTGTCGAGGATGCTCATCACACGCTCGAAGCTACGCACCACGTGTAGCACTACGGGCTTATTCAGCCTCTCTGCCTCGGCAAGGTGGCGACGAAACAGGCGCTCCTGTGTATCGAGAGGCACGCCACAGAGGGTGTCTATGCCTGTTTCACCCACGATGTCGGCAGTCGTAAAGTCTGGCAGGGGCATATCCTCGGCGGCATCCCACGGATGTATGCCCACGGCCTCGGGTGAGCATACTTCGGGGCGTGGATTGTGGGTGTGTATGTCGTAGTATCGTGGCATCGTAAATCGTTCTCCGACTACAAAATTAATAAAATATCGCTCAAAACAAAAATATCGCGCGCGAATGGTTGATTAATTCAAAAAAAAGCACTATCTTCGTGCGCATTTTATAACGAAATGCGCGACACGACGAAATTTGAAGAGTTAAATTCATAAACTACAAAACAATTATATTAATCTAACAAACAGTTTTTATGTCGAAAAACATTAAATTACGTAAAGGTCTCGACATCAATCTGGCGGGTAAGGCTGAGGCAGTTGTGGAGAGTGCTCCCATGGCTGCATCGTATGCTGTTAGTCCTCTGGATTTCGAGAACGTTACACCCAAACTGTTGGTTAAGGTTGGTGATAAGGTTGAGGTAGGTACGGCGCTGTTCTTCGATAAGAACAACCCCCGTATTCTCTTTACTTCACCCGTTAGCGGTATCGTTTCGGCCATCAATCGTGGCGAGAAGCGTAAGTTGCTGAATGTCGCCGTAGAGCCCGACCAGCAGCAGACGGTTAAAGAGTTGGCTGTGGTAAATCCTGCCAAGGCAGAGCGTTCGGAGATTGTTGAGATGTTGCTTCAATCGGGTCTGTGGACTCGCATCGTGGAGCGTCCTTACGGAGTTATCGCTAACCCCGAACTTACTCCCAAGGCTATCTTTGTATCGGCATTCGACAGCGCACCCCTTGCGCCCGACTACAACTTCGTGTTGAGCGCCGAGAAGGAGGCTATCGAGGCAGGTATGGCAGTTTTGGCACGTCTTACCGACGGCAAAGTACACCTCTCGGCTCGCAAGGGCGATGAGGGCTTTATGGCCGAGGTCAAGGGCGTTGAGTACCACACCTTCTCAGGTAAGCACCCCGTGGGCAACGTGGGAGTCCAGATTCACCACATCGACCGCATTGCCAAGGGCGACATCGTCTGGACGGTAAATATTCAGGATGTTGCGCTTATCGGCCGTCTCGTTAAGGGTGGTAAGCTCGATATGACCAAGATTATCGCCGTTACCGGTAGCGAGGCTCAGAAGCCCGCATACAAGCGCATCATCTCGGGAGCCGCTATCGAGTCTATCGTAGGCAAGGTGGGCGAGAATGTGCGTGTTATCGCCGGTAATGTGCTCACAGGTCGCAAGGTTGAGGCCGATGGTTACATTACATCGGATGCCAACCAACTCACTCTCATTCCCGAGGGTAACGTTTACGAGTTGCTTGGCTGGGCTATGCCTCGTTTCCACCGCTTCTCGGTATCGCGTGCTTATTTCTCATGGCTCTGTCCTAAGAAGCAGTACAAGCTCGATACCAATCTCAATGGCGGTGAGCGTCCCTTCGTGGTAACAGGTCTCTACGAGAACTACTTGCCCATGGATGTCTATGTAGCATATCTGTTGAAGGCATGTTTGGTTAAGGATCTCGATAAGATGGAGAACCTCGGTATCTACGAGGTATTGCCCGAGGATTTGGCACTCTGTGAGTTTGTTGATCCCTCGAAGATTGAGATGCAGCAGATTTTGCGTGATGGTATTAACTTAATGATTAAGGAGAGCTAAGCTATGGGATTGCGTAAATTTGTAGATAAGATTAAGCCTACCTTCTCAGAGGGCGGTAAGCTCAGTTTCTTGCACTCGACATTCGAGGGCTTCGAGACGTTCCTTTTTGTTCCTAATACAACAACAACGAAGGGTGCCCACATCCGCGACTGTAACGATATCAAGCGTGTGATGATTGTAGTGGTATTGGCACTCATCCCCGCCATGTTGTTCGGTATGTATAATATCGGTCGCATGGCAGGTGTGGAGGGTGTTATGCCTGCATTCTGGTATGGTTTCTTGGAGTTGTTGCCCATGATTATCGTATCTTACGTTACGGGTCTTGCTATCGAGTTTGCATTCGCCCAGAAGCGTAAGCACGAGATTAACGAGGGTTTCCTCGTAACGGGCCTTCTTATTCCTTTGGTAATGCCTATCGGTGTGCCCCTTTGGATTGTGGCTCTCTCTACTGCTTTTGCCGTAGTTATCGGTAAGGAGGTATTCGGTGGTACCGGTATGAATGTCTTCAACCCTGCGTTGTTGGCACGTGCCTTCGCCTTCTTCGCCTACACTCCACAGATGTCGGGTGAGAAGGTATGGTACTCGGTAGATGGTCAGTCGGGTGCTACTGCCTTGGAGCAGCTTGCCACAACCGGCGATATGAGCTATTCGGTATCGGATGCCTTCTTTGGCTTTATCCCCGGCTCTGTGGGTGAGACTTCGACAGCTGCTATACTCATTGGTGCTGCCATCTTGCTCTTCACGGGTGTTGCCTCATGGCGTATCATGTTGTCGGTATTTGCCGGTGGTTTGGCCTTCGCCTACCTCTTCCAGGCTGTGGGTGTTGAGGGTACCATGATTGACGATGCTCCTGCTTACTACCACTTGTTGGTTGGTGGTTTCGCATTTGGTGCGGTCTTTATGGCTACTGACCCTGTTACCTCGGCTCAGACCAACACAGGTAAGTGGATTTATGGCTTCATGATTGGTGCTTTGGCTATCCTTATCCGTGTTGTTAACCCTGCATATCCCGAGGGTATGATGCTTTCGATTCTGTTTATGAATGCTTTGGCTCCGCTTATCGACTACTTCGTCGTTGAGCGTAACATAGCACGTCGTAAGAAGCTTATTAAGAACGTTAAATAATCGGAGCTATGGCAATAAATAAGAATTCAAACGTATATATCATCCTCTATACGGTCGTTATGGTCGCTATCGTGGGTGCGTTGTTGGCATTCCTTGCTACAACGTTGAAGCCCCGACAGGATGAGAATAAACTTCAGGAGAAGAAGGTCGCTATTATGAAGGCTTTTGGCGATGCCAAGGCTAACTTCGATGAGAGCGTTACCGTGTATCGTCTTAACGGCACTGAGCTTACTGAGGTGGCAAAGGAGCAGCAGCCCGTTATCTTCGAGGAGCTCGAGAAGCGTGGCGACTTGGCCGCAGCAACCGAGAACCTCCCTTTGTTCAAGTATGCTAAGGGCTCTACCGTTAAGTATGTAATCCCTATGGTCGGTAAGGGACTTTGGGGTGATATCTGGGGCTATGTATCTGTTGAGCCCAAGGAGGGCAACGTTACTATCACAGGTATCGTTATGGACCACGCAGGCGAGACTCCCGGTCTTGGTGCCGAGATAGCTACCGATGCAGTGCAGGCACTCTTTGTCGATAAGAAGCTCTATGATGAGAGCAATGCCTTCGCTGTTCGTATGCAGAAGGGTGGTGCCAAGAATGAGTATCAGGTAGATGCTATCACGGGTGGTACAAAGACTAGTGATGGCGTTAACGCCATGCTCAAAGAGTGCATCGGCAAGTATGAGGCCTTCTTGAAGGCTGAGGCAGGTATGGCCGTAGCCGATACTGAGGTTACTTCAGAGGAGGTTGCTTGCGCGAAGTGTGCTGAGTGCCCTGAGCGTGAGACCTGCGTTAAGGATTGCAAGAAGTCTTGCGAGGAGTGCGCTACCTGCGACAACCAGTGTGAGGAGTGCGAGGAGTGCGAGAAGCAGTGCGCAAAGGCTTCGGAGAATGTTGAACCCGTAAAAGTAGAGGAGAAGTAAGCCATGAAACTAAGCAAGAATTTTACTAATCCTTTGGCCGCCAATAACCCTGTTATCGTTCAGATTCTGGGTATCTGCTCGGCGTTGGCCGTAACTGTTAAGATGGAGCCTGCCTTGGTTATGGGTCTCTCAGTAACTTTCGTTACTGCATTCTCTAACCTTGTGATGTCGTTGTTGCGTAACGGCGTTCCTTCGCGTATTCGTATCATCGTGCAGTTGGTCGTAATTGCTACACTCGTTATTGTCGTTGACCAGTTCCTACGTGCCTATATGTACGATTTGTCTAAGCAGTTGTCTGTTTACGTAGGTCTTATCATCACCAACTGTATCGTGATGGGTCGTGTTGAGGCCTTTGCTCTTGGCAACAAGCCTTGGGACTCGTTTGTCGATGGTGTAGCAAATGGTTTGGGCTACGCGCTGATTCTTCTTCTCGTGGCCTTCTTCCGCGAGTTGTTAGGCTCGGGCACATTGTTCGGTATCGACATTCTCAACCGCTTTGGCTATGTTGGTAACTCGTTGATGCTTTTCCCGCCGATGGCTCTTATCATCGTAGGTTGTATCATCTGGGTACACCGCACTATTAACAAGGATTTACAGGAAAAATAGGAGGGTAGCGTATGTTGAATTTATTTATTAATTCGGTATTTATCGAAAACATGGTCTTCGCATACTTCTTCGGTATGTGTTCGTACATTGCCGTGTCGAAGAGCGTAAAGACCGCTTTGGGCCTTGGTGCTGCCGTTACCTTCGTTCAGGTTATGACCGTGCCTTTGAACTACTTGTTAAATCAGTATGTGTTGGCTCCCAACGCTTTGGGTGAGGGTATCGACCTTAGTTTCTTGTCATTCATCCTCTTCATCGCCGTTATCGCTGCCTTCGTGCAGTTGGTGGAGATGGTTGTCGAGAAGTTCTCGCCCTCGTTGTATAACCAGCTTGGTATCTTCCTCCCGCTTATCGCCGTGAACTGCGCCATCATGGGTGGCTCGTTGTTCATGCAGCAGATGGTGGGCACCGAGATTAACTCTGTTGGCGACTCTATCGTCTATGGTCTTGGCTCGGGTCTTGGTTGGTGGTTGGCTATCGTTATGATGGCTGCCATCCGCGAGAAGATTGAGTACTCGCACGTTCCTGCTGCGATGAAGGGCCCGGGTATCGCCTTTATCATCACAGGTTTGATGGGTATCGCGTTTATGATTTTCTCGGGTATTCAGTTGTAAACCTTTAATAAGAGTATAAGGTATGAATTTTACTATTATTATCTATGCAATAGTTGCCTTTCTTGCAGTAACCCTCCTTTTGGTGGCACTGTTGCTCTTTGCAAAGGCAAAACTTACATCGTCTGGTGCTGTTAAGATCAACATCAACGATGGTGGTAAGGTATTGGAGGTTGAGTCAGGCTCAACACTTCTTAACACACTCTCGGAGCAGGGTATCTTCCTCCCTTCGGCTTGTGGTGGTAAGGGTGCTTGTGGTCAGTGCAAGTGCCAGGTAGTTTCGGGTGGTGGCGAGATTTTGCCTACCGAGCGAGGCTTCTTCAACCGCCGCCAGATTAATGAGGGCTGGCGTCTGGGTTGCCAGGTGAAGGTTAAGGAGGATATGCAGATCAAGGTTCCCGCCTCGGTGCTCAGTATCAAGAAGTGGGAGTGTGAGGTTGTGTCGAACCACAATGTGGCTACCTTCATCAAGGAGTTTGTTGTTAAGCTCCCCGAGGGTGAGCACCTCAACTTCCGTTCGGGTGGTTATATCCAGATTGACGTGCCTGCAATCACTGTTGATTATAAGGATATCGATGTCGATCCCGAGTACCGCGAGGATTGGGAGAAGATGGGCGTCTTCAACCTTAAAATGGTTAACCCCGAGCCTCAGGTTCGTGCATACTCTTGCGCTACCTATCCCGCCGAGGGCGATATCATCAAGCTCAATGTGCGTATCGCAACACCTCCGTTCGACCGTGCTAAGGGAGGCTTCATGAATGTTAACCCCGGTGTATGTTCGTCGTACATCTACTCGTTGAA
This sequence comes from Alistipes sp., assembly GCA_045603045.1. GTDB lineage: Bacteria > Bacteroidota > Bacteroidia > Bacteroidales > Rikenellaceae > Alistipes. The sequence goes on along the minus strand of JAZULJ010000033.1, from coordinate 13,640 downwards.
GCCCGGCGATAAGATTATCATGTCAGGTCCTTTCGGTGAGTTCTTCTTGCCCGATAATTTGTCGGATGATCAGGAGTTGGTATTCATCGGTGGTGGTGCAGGTATGGCGCCTATGCGTTCGCACATCATGCACCTCTTCAAGACGTTGAAGACCGGCCGCAAGGTAAACTTCTTCTATGGCGCACGTTCATTGAAGGAGGCCTTCTACCTCGACGACTACTATCAGATTGAGAAGGAGTTCCCCAACTTCAAGTTCCACTTGGCGTTGGATCGTCCCGATCCCGAGGCAGACAAGGCAGGTGTACCCTACGTAGCAGGCTTCGTACACAACGTACTCTACGAGACATACCTCAAGCAGCATGATGAGCCCGAAGGCATTATCTACCTCATGTGCGGTCCTCCGATGATGGCGCAGTCGGTAGTAAATCTGTTGGATGGTCTCGGTGTCCCTGCTGAGAATATTCTCTTTGATAATTTCGGCGCATAAATTTCTTGTGATAAGCCGCAATCTGCGGCACGAAACCGAAAGATACCCTGAATGGAATGTACGCCAAGTACTATCCATCCAGGGTACTTTCATTTCGCACCACATTTCACGGCTTCTGACAAGAAATTTGTTTTCATGTGATAAGGGGTCATTCTCGGCCTCTCAATCATTGGGCTGAATGGAATGTACGTCAAGTACTATCCATCCAGCCCAATTTCATGTCGAGACCAAGCCTAACCCCTTCTGACAAGAAATTGAGCGCTGATTAATGGCGTGGGTCTGTGGGGATTTCCCACTTTCCGTTTTCCGCTTTCCGTTTTCCGTTTTCCGTTTTCCGTTTTCCTCTTTGCTCTGTACTCTGTACTCTGTACTCTGTACTCTGTACTCTGTACTCTTTCTGTTGTGGGGTCTGTGGGGTAAGTTTTTGCTATCGACAATTGCCCCCCTATGACGAAAAAAGGATGGCTAATTTATATTACAGCCATCCCATCTGTTTCAAATTCGTCGAGTGTTATATCTGCGCGCCTTCTGATACGAAATTACTTTCCGCGTAGGCGTGTGATGCCATCGATAAAGCACATAGGGTGTGTAGGTGCACCCGGGAGCCACAGGTCAACCTTATACTTATCGAGGAATGTTCTATCCACAGCCTCGCTCTCGGCATACAGACCACCTGAGATAGCCTCCGAGCCGCATACAACCAATATCTTGGGCTCGGCGATAGAGTTATAGCATATATCGAGGGCCTCGGCCATATTCTTCGAGATAGGGCCTGTGAGAACAAGACCGTCGGCATGACGTGGTGAGGCGGTGAAGCCAACACCGTAGCGGCCGAAGTCGAAGTTTACGTTGCCCGTAGCGCCAAGCTCCATCTCTATCGAGGCGTCGCCACCTGCCGACACCTCGCGCAACTGCAATGCCTTGCCGAAGTACTTGGCAATCTCGGGGCGTATGGCCTCCTTGTCGAATGTAGGTTCGCTCTGTCCGGCCTTTACGATGAGGTCTTCACGCTTGGTGGCTGCCGTGCGGTAGTTGTTCGTAAAGTTTATGTTACGTGGCGCGCACTTTGCACACTCGCCACAGAAGAGGCAGCGACCCATATCGAGAGTCAGTGGAGCAACGCTTATTGCCTGCGTAGGGCATATCTTCGCGGCACGCTCCACATCGGCAGTATCCTCTGTCTCGCTAAGCTGCGGGAAACCGCGGAACTCCTCCGTGAGCGTTACATTCTTCAAATCGGGGATATACTGCCAGCCATGGCTGCGCAATATCTTTACTTTTCCAAATAGCATACCTTACTCTTTTGTTTATAGGTCGTGTCCGCAGTACGACAGGTTAAAACTCTTGTTGTTGATGGGGAAGTCAGAGATACCTTCCGAGCGCACGGCAATAGCCAGGCCGAGCCAATTGTGCAGACTCGGGTCCTTAACTTTATACTTCGTGATGTTACCCTGCTTATCTGTAAGTGCTACGTGGCATATCTCACCACGCCAGCCCTCGATAACCGAAAACGAGAGTGCCTCGCCCATAAGTTTAGCCTCGTAGTTGGGGGCTGAGATACTCCCCGAGGGCGTATATGACGATAACACCTGCTCGATATAGTCGGCACTTTGCAACACCTCGTCCATGCGTGTTGCAAGGCGCGCCATGACATCTGCCTCGTGCTTAACAACGGCTGTGTGACTCATGGCATCGGCATAGAAGCCCCAAGGGTGTGTAGCGCGTATATCGCGCGCAAGGCCGCTTGAACGTGCCGCCATGCCAACGCCACCGATGCGCTGCATCTCGCACTTCGGAACGAGACCGCACTGCTCGAAACGTGCAAGCAGCGTCGGTGCATCCAGTATATCGGTACGTACCTCGTTGTAGCGGCGACGTATCTCGCGCACGTTGCCACGTATCATCTCAATCTTCTCTTTGGTGAGCGGGTGGTTGCTGCCCATAGGACGGATAAGGCTCTTGCCAAAGCGGTTGCCGCACCACGCTTGCGTGGTGTTGATGGTCATTGTGCGCAGAGCCTCGCATGCTACCTGATAGAGTTGGAAGCCGATGTCGGTAGCCAAGGCGCCTGTGTCGGCAAGGTGCATGGCTATACGCTCCAACTCGATAGCCACAAGTCGCTCGCGCTCCAAATAGAGGTCGGTCTCGTAGTCTGCGAGCTTCTCGATAAGCTCGGCGTAGGCCGTGCCGTGTGCCACAGCGCTATCGCCAGCGATAGACTCGGCGATGAGCATTTGGCGCAAGCGGTTTTGGTTGCGCACCATTTCGCTCTCTACGCCACGGTGCTGGTAGCCGAGGGCTATTTCGAGGTGAAGCACCTGCTCGCCATTGCATATAAAGCGGAAGGCGCCCGGCTCGATGATACCCGCGTGTATGGGGCCCACGTTCACCTCATGCAGCTCGTCGCCCTCAATAGAGTAGAAGGGGTAGCTGTCCATCGTCGATGACTTATCGCGACGGTCATGCGGAAAGCGCAACGGTTTGAGCCATGGGTGGTGGTTGAAGGCCACGCCATAGAGCTCGTGTATCTCGCGCTCGAAGGGGTGAAACGCTGCGTGTATGGCTGTGAGAGAGGCGAGACCCTCCTCCGAGTAGTAGTCCGGAGCAAATGAGGTGATAAGCACCTCCGAGGTGTCGTCATCGAGGATTATCATATAGAATTTCAGCCCCGTAGCAACCTCCGTGGCGAAGTAGTGTGCCACATGGTAGCGGGCGTCGTGCATGCGCTCCGAGAGGTCGTCATAGAGCGCCGTATAGTCCACAACGGGGATGTCGGCGATGGCCACCGCCGAGGCTGTATTGTTTGTCCTGAGGTATAGTTCCATATTATCCTAAGGTTACGATGGTATCAATAGCATTTTTAAGTATCTCGGGCTGCCAGAGACCCATGACAATAGCCACGAGGAGCAGTACGGCGGCCGAGTATGATAGGCGGCGGTTAACCTCCGAGAGATGCAGTGTATCTTGGTTGGTGTGGTAGCCGAGGCGCAGCGTGCGCGACCATATAGAGTAGATGACAACGCACATGAGCACCAGCATAAGAGCCAGGAGCCACCAGCCACCCTGACCTACAATCTCCGTGAAGATATATACCTCCGAGATGAAGAGCGGCGAGGGTGGGAAGGCCAGCAATACGAGGGTGCCTACGATGAAGCCTATTGCGCCTATGCGGTTGATGTTCATGTAGTTGCCAATTCGGTTGATGCTGTAACTATCGTATATATGGCGCATAATGCCCACCTGGAAGAACATCGAGCTCTTGACGAAGGTGTGAGCCACAACGTGGAATACCGCAGCCCATAGTGCCATGCCACCGATACCCATGGCTATTGCCACGATACCCATATTCTCGACTGTCGAGTAGGACAGGAAGCGCTTATAGTTATTGGTGCGGCGCAGGAACATGGCTCCCACGGCCAGCGATAGGATACCTATGAGGAGCAACACGTGGCGAGCCCACTCGAAGACCTCTGTATGCGCGTAGAGCGTATATATGCGCATGATAGCGACGAAGCCGGCGTTGACGAGGGCCGTAGAGATAAATGCCGAGGCAGGTGCGGGTGCTGCATAGTTGGCATCGACGCCCACGGTGTATAGCGGGAAAATCTCCATCTTACAGCTGTAACCCACGACAATAAGCAGGAATGCAACCTTCAAATATAGGGGGTTACCATCCGCGATGACCGCTGCGAGGTTGGTATATGCCAACGAGCCCTCCGTGGCCACGGTCGAGAGTAGCAGAATACCGAGGTAGGCCATGGCGATACCTGTCGAGCAGACGAAGATATACTTCCATGTAGCCTCCAACGACTGCTTAAACTCACGGTGGTAGATAATACCTGCCGAGCAGATTGTTGTGGCCTCCAAGAATACCCAGGTCATGGCGAGGTTACTCGAGTAATAGACGCATGTAATAGCCACCGATAATAGCATGAGCAGCGTGTAATATACCTTATAGGAGCGTGTGCTCACCTTTTCGGCTTTGAGGTATGACGATGAGTGTATGAGGGCAAAGCCCAATACCGCGGTCATCAACACATGGAAGAGTACGGCCATAGTGTCGGCACGAAATATCGAGAGCATCGTTTGGTTTACCAAACCCAAGTGAAGAATAGCTCCTATGGCTGCCACCTGCACCGTGAAGAAGAGTGCTGCGACGTAGTTTGTAGCCTTCTCGCTGCGCAGTACGAGGGGTGCCACGGCGAGCAATACCGATAATATTAAATATATAAGCATGGCGTTAGTCTTTAATTGAGGTTAGAGCATCCGTCTCGTCGGTATGTATGTCGTCGTCCATACGGCGTAGGAACATGCCGAGGATAAGTATCGATATGAGGATATCGAGCATGATGGCGAGGTTGATAAGTATTGGCAACTCGACACCGATAGCCATCGAGAAGAGGAATACACCATTCTCGATAACAAGGAATCCTACGAGGTGCGCGAAGATACGTTTACGCATCACGATAAGGATGAGTCCCGAGAGTAGGGCGTAGAGTGCTACACCGAAGAATATCATATCGGTACGGTTATCTGCCATATAATATGTTATAGTGCAGCTCGCCACAAGAGCCATAATCGACATAACCAACGCGCCAAATTGCGACGACGAGGAGTGTATGCGGCTAATCTTGGTCTTGTTTATGACGTGCATTAGTATTGCCGGTATGACGATAGCCTTGAACACGAGTGTCTCGATGATGATGAAGCTCATCTCGACGGGGTGATATGAGTGTAGGCGCGCCATGGCTATACCAAAGAGCAGAATACCCTGAATGGCGAGTATTGAGGTGTGGTTACGGAAACGCTCAGCGGTAGAGAGGTATATGAGCGTCAGTACATAGAGTATTATAAGCGATAGTACCATACTAAATCTCGATATTTTGCATTAAGAGGAAACCTGTCAGAAGCACCAATGCCGACATAGCGACGATGGTGAGTATGAATGTGGTGTTGCGCGACAGTTTGTTGCGTGCGCGCAACGACTCTACGACGCCTATGGCGATACCCGTGCCGAAGATGGCGAGGGGCGCAGCAAACCACCAGTGAAAGCAGAAGGCTACGGAGACGGCATTTGCGGCAATCATTGCGATAATGGCATTTTTAAGCCAGCCGGCAATGTGTATCAGTGCGAAGTCGATGCCCGAGTAGTCGAGGCACATAACTTCGTGTATCATCGTCAGTTCGAGGTGTGTGCGGGGGTCATCCACGGGCACACGTCCCGCCTCGATGAACATGATGATAACGAAGACATAGGCTAGGAGCAGCAGGACGATTGTCAGGTTCATGTCGAGCTCCTGGGCTGTTGAGAATATCTCGGCAAATGACGAGTAGCCACAGAAGAGTGCTAATGTAGCCATGCCCATCATCAGTGCAGGCTCTACCAGGGCACCATATAGAGCCTCGCGCGAGGCTCCCATGCCCTCGAACGAGCTGCCCGTGTCGAGTGCCGCAAGCACCAACGCTACACGCGAGAGTGCGAGGAGGTAGGCGACGAGGATTATATCGCCGTGGAACGATAACAGCGGTTCGAGGTCGGCGATAGGGATAAACAGAAAGGCCATGAGCGCGGCACCGAGATATACGCAGGGTGCTATGCGGAAAAGGATGGTCGTCGTAGGCGAATATACGGCACCTTTGCGCAGTTGCAGGCGCACGTTGTAGATATGCTGCATAAAGCGGATACCCTTACGTCCCGCCAGCAGTGCGCGCGTACGGTTGATGACACCCGTAATCGAGAGTGCCACAATGACCATAAGCAGTGTATTTAGTAGTTTAATCAACATACTCGTTCTGATTATATTAGATAAGGTTGAATATTGTGAGTAGCAGTATCGCTACGAGGAATACAAGAGCAAAGGTGATGTATTTGTTTACACGACCTGTGCGTAGGCGCATAACATACTCATTGAGGCGGTGCATGAGCTGTACCCACCACTGTCCGAGCAGCGAATCAACCTTATCCTTATGGCGTATATCGTAGTTGTGTTTCGATGGGAATATCTCGCTCTTATCCACCGAGCGACCATCCACGGTATTCTTTGTCAGCGACTTGGTGATGTTTTCGAGACCCTCAGAGTACGACTCACCGGTATATTGCATACGCGTATTGAGCGACGTGAAACCACAGCCCCACGTGGGACCCTCAACAATCTTTCGGCTACGCTGCGCGCGTACTTTTAATATATATATAAGTACAATCACCACAACCAGGGCCCACGATACATAGCTGAGTGTTTCGAGTGTTGGCGTGAAGTGCTCAACGACAATTACGCTATCTCGTCCTGTAACGGCCTCGGCAACCTCGGCAATGGGGTAAATGGCGTATTGAGGCACCAGACCGATGAAGAGCATCAGCACCGCAGGTATTGCCATGGCGCCTATGCGGAAGTTATCCACCTCGCGGCTCTCGGCCACATGTGTCGAGCGGGGTGAACCAAGGAAGACCACGCCGTAGAGCTTCGTGAAAGCAAGTACCACGACGCCACCAATGAGCGACAGGGCGATGATGGCTGCTACCGAGTAGAGCACCTCGTGGCCATCGCTTACGCCGTTGAACATGCCGATATAGATGAGTAGCTCGGATACGAAGCCATTGAGGGGTGGCAGAGCGCATATAGCCACCGTTGCCAACATCACAAGTATTGCCGTGATGGGCATGTGCTTGGCAAGACCTCCCATCTGATTCATCGCCGTGGTGTGCATCTGTGAGTAGATGTTACCCGCGCCGAAGAAGAGCATAGTCTTGAAGAGCGAGTGGTTGACGATGTGCAGCAGAGCACCACACATGCCGCACAAGCCTATGAGCTCGCTGCCAGCGGCATGACCTATGGCGGCAATGCCCAGTCCGATGAGTATCACGCCGATATTCTCTATACTCGAGTATGCCAACAAACGCTTCACATCGTTCTGCACGGCGGCGAGTATCACGCCCCAAATACCCGTTATGATACCCGAGAGTAGTACGATGAGACCTACGGTGTAGAGTAGCTCTATGTCGTGGTCAATCGCCTGCATCAGGCGGATGATACCATATACTCCCGTCTTAATCATCACGCCCGACATTATCGCCGAGACGTGCGATGGTGCTGCGGGGTGTGCCTCAGGCAGCCAAATGTGCATGGGGAAGACGCCCGCCTTCATGCCGAAGCCTATGAAGAGGATGACAAAGAGTGGCAGCGGGTTGCATATCTTGAAGTAGTGCTCTATGGCATCGAAGTTCGCCGAGCCCGTAGCGTTGTAGAGCAGTACAAAGCCGATAACGAGGAACATGAAACCTATGTGCATCATCACCAAGTAGTTGAGTGCTGCGCGGCGCACATCCTGGCGGTTAGCCTCGAAGAGTATGAGTATGAACGAGGCTATGGTCATCAGCTCCCACGCAAAGAGGAATGAGAAGCCGCCACTCGACATCACTACACACATCATAGATACCACAAGTAGCGTAAGCGCGGTGTAGTGTAGCGATATGTGCGCCGAGGAGAAGCGTTTAAGGTAGCCCTCGACATATCCTCGCGAGTAGATTGCCGTAGCGATAGATGCTATGGCGATTATAACCAGGAACAGCGACGATAGGGCATCCACGCTGAGGCTCTCCTCGCCGAAGAAGTCGGTAGAGAAGCGTGCGATGGTTATCTCGCCCTCGCTGAACGACCTTATGGCATACCATATTGCGGCAATCGCCGAAGTAGCGATGATGCCCGTTGCCGTCCACACCTTCTTACGCTGTGGCGTAAGGAAGATGGCAACGATGAGTGCTGCCACGGTCAATAACGAATACAAATACATAAGTCTCCTTTTATGTTTGGGTAATACTTTATTTATAGCGAATTAAGTGTCGATGTAATCACCGTAGCCACCACTGCGGCAGTCTCGGTGCGCAGTCGTTGGTTGCCCAACGATATTGGCTTAAACCCGTTACGGAGTGCAAAGGTAATCTCTTCGACCGAAAAATCTCCTTCGGGGCCGATTAAAATGAGTATATCACCCCCTTTTTTTATCAAATTACCGAGATACTCCCTTTCGCCGAGCGCGGCGTTGCAGTGTGCGATGTACTTTTCGCCCTCGAATGGCATCGTCATCACCTGCTTCACGGGAGTAAGCTCACGGAGCTTGGGGTGGTAGGCTTTTAGCGACTGCTTCACGGCAGCGGTTATAACCTTATCCTCGCGCTCGAACTTAATCTGTCGGCGCTCCGAGTGCTCGCACTCAATGGGTATGAACTCCGTAACACCTACCTCGGTAGCTTTTTCCAAAAACCACTCGAAACGGTCGATATTTTTTGTGGGTGCTACGGCCATGGTCAGACGGTAGGGTAGAGCCTCATACTCGTCGATGCGCTCTACGACCTCTACTTCACATCGTTTTGCGTTGGCATCCACTACTTTACAACGATACAACGTGCCACGTCCATCGGTCAGATGAAGGGTGCTGCCAACCTCCATGCGGAGTACTCTGATACAGTGTTTCGACTCCTCTTCGGGGAGTGTATAACGTGGAATTGTAATTTCGGGTGCATAAAATAGTTGCATTGGGCAATAATTTTTTTAACTTTGCAAAGTTAATTAAAAAATGTTATCGATGAAACGTCTTTTTGTATTATCGTCATTAATGTTCGTTATGACAGTGAATATTTCGTGCTCGCAGGAGGAAAATACCTCTACGGGCAACCCTCTACTCGACGAGTGGAATACCGAGATGGGTATCCCTCCGTTCGATAAGATTCGTGCCGAGCACTACGAGCCTGCCTTCGAGGAGGCTATGAAGATGCACAATGCGGAGATTGACGCTATCGTGCGCGACGAGGCCGAGCCCACCTTCGAGAATGTAATCCTCGCGCTTGATAACTCGGGACTCAAACTTGCCGAGGTGAGCTACATCTTCGGCATGCTCTCGTCGTCGGACCTCGACGACCAGATGCAGGCTGTGCAGGAGAAGATGATGCCTCGTGTCGAGGAGCACAGCAACCGCATCATGCTCAATGATTCGCTCTTCATGCGCGTCAAGGCTGTCTATGATAAGCGTCATACGTTGCGTCTCGACGAGTTGCAGATGCGCCTTACGGAGAAGACTTACAACGACTTTGTGCGTTCGGGTGCCTTGTTGCAGGGTGCCGAGAAGGAGCGCCTTATGGCCATCAACTCGGAGCTCTCGGCGCTGACCATACGTTTTGGTAATAACCTCCTTGCCGAGAATGCCAACTTCTTCTTGGAGCTCAACGCACAGCAGGTTGCAGACCTCCCGGAGGGCGTCCGCAAGCAGGCGCAGGAGGCGGCAATAGCCATGGGCAAGCAGGGTAGTTATGTCTTTACGCTCGACAAACCAAGCATGTTGCCCTTCCTTACATACTCTACCGACCGTGATTTGCGCCGCGAGTTGTACAACGGCTATTTGACACGTTGCAACCACGACGACGAATACGACAATAAGCAGATTATCGAGGATATGACACGCCTGCGTGTCGAAAAGGCCAACTTGCTCGGCTTCAAGTCATATTCGGCATACGTTACCGACGACCAGATGGCCGGCACGCCGGAGGCTGTTTATGCACTTCTCAACGAGATATGGAGCCCCGCCTTGGAGTCGGCAAAGAGGGAGCTCGACGAGATGAACACCATGTTTAAGCGCGACTATCCCGATGCCGAGTTCGAGATGTCGGACTGGTGGTACTACGCTGAGAAGGTACGCAAGCAGAAGTATCAACTCGACGAGGAGGCTGTACGTCAGTATCTCTCGTTCGACAATGTGCGCCAGGGCATGTTTAGTCTTGCTAACCGCCTCTATGGTATCACGTTCCGTCCTATCTCGGCACCCAAGTATCATGTTGAGTGCTCGGTATTTGAGGTTCTCGACAAGGATGGTTCGCACCTTGGTGTGCTCTACCTCGACCCCTATCCCCGCAAGTCGAAGAGTGGCGGTGCATGGTGTGGTAACTTCACCGAGCAGCTCTATGTTGACGGCCAGCGTAAGGCTCCCGTTGTGGGCATCGTCTGCAACTTCACGCCTCCCGTGGGTGATACCCCTTCGTTGCTGACCTTCGATGAGGCCGAGACCCTCTTCCATGAGTTTGGCCACGCGCTGCACTTCCTCTTTGCCGATGTGCGCTACCGCGGTCTTACGGAGGTTGAGGGCGACTTTGTGGAGCTTCCCTCGCAGATTATGGAGAATTGGGCATTCGAGCCCGAGATTATGCGCAGCTATGCAACGCACTATCGTACAGGCGACGTTATTCCCGACAATCTCATCGAGAAGATTCAGCATGCCTCGCTCTTCAACCAGGGCTTTACCACTACGGAGCTCTGCGCAGCGGCACTTATCGATATGGATATTCACAGCATCGAGACCTTCGTGGATATGGACGTAAACGACTTCGAGACCTATAACCTCGCGACACGTCGTGGTCTTATCGAGCAGATAGCTCCTCGCTATCGCTACACCTACTTCGCCCACATCTTCAATGGCGGCTACTCGTCGGGTTACTACTTCTACCTCTGGGCTGAGGTTCTCGACAAGGATGCTTTTGCCGCCTTCAAGGAGCGTCGCGACATCTGCGACGGCGAGTTGGCACACAGCTTCCGCTATGATTTGTTGGCACAGGGTGGTCAGAAGCCCGGTATGGAGATGTATCGCAAGTTCCGTGGTGCCGACCCCGACAAGACGCCTATGCTCAAATCGCGTGGCTTGTGGACGGAGCCCGAGCCCGCCGATACGCTTGCCGTAGATATGGAGCCGATGCCTGAGAAGGAGGCTATGCGCCCCGCGATGCGTGCCAATGGCTTAGAGTTTTAACGCAGAAAGCAGAAAATCATAAAACAATATCAAAACTATGACAACAACATCAATCATTATGTCAGCATTGACTCTCGCCTCGACAGGTGGCGACCTACCCGAGTGGGGTGGTGTTCGCATGCCCGATACGCTTGTAGGCAACCCCTTTGTTGAGGAGTGGGATACTCCCTATCAGACGCCTCCCTTCTCGGAGATTGAACTCGCTCACTACGAGCCGGCTTTCGATTTCGCCATTGCAGTAAATCGTGCCGAGATTGAGACTATCGTTAACAATCCCGAGCCTGCCACCTTCGAGAATACTATCGTGGCCATGGAGCAGGCCGGTCAGCTGCTCAACCGCGTGTCGGGTGTCTTCTTCGTGCTCAACAGCAACCACACCTCACCCGAGATGCAGCAGATAGCACTCAATGTCTCTCCCAAGCTCACGGCGCTTAGCAACGATATCTCGCTCAACCCGCAGCTCTTCGAGCGCGTTAAGAGCGTCTATGACCAGCGCAAGAAGCTCAAACTCGACAAGGAGGATATGCAGCTCTTGGAGAATGCCTATAAGAGCTTTGAGCGCTCGGGTGCTGCCCTCTCGGATGCCGACAAGGAGCTCTATCGCGCGTACACTTCGGAGCTCTCGAAGCTGACGTTGGAGTTTGGTCAGAACGCTTTGGCTGCCACCAACGACTTTGCGCTCAACATCACCGATGAGGCTAAGGTCGAGGAGCTTCCCGCCTTTGTGCGTGAGGGCCTCGCTGCCGACGCCAAGGCACGTGGCGAGGAGGGATGGACCATCACACTCCACGCGCCGAGCTATGGCCCCTTTATGACCTATTCGTCGCAGCGCGATATCAAAGAGCAGCTCTACCGCGCCTATAACAGCCGCGCCGTAGGTGGCAAGCATGACAATATGGAGAATATCCGTCGTATAGCCGAGCTGCGCCTCAATATAGCAAAGGTTCTCGGTTATAAGTGCTATGCCGACTACGTCCTTGAAGACCGCATGGCCGAGAGCACCAAGACCGTTACCAACTTCCTCGATGAGCTGCTCGATGCAACCTATGGCTACGCCTTGAAGGATGTTGAGGCCATCACCGAGTATGCTCACACTCTCGGCTTCGAGGGCGAGCTCATGCCTTGGGACTGGGGCTACTATAATAATAAATATAAGGAGGAGAAGTACGCTCTTAACGACGAGCAGATTAAGCCCTACCTCAAATTGGAGAATGTTAAAGATGCAGTCTTTATGCTTGCACACCGTCTCTACGGCCTTAACTTCACCGAGGCAAAGAATATCGACATCTACCATCCCGAGGTTACCGTTTATGAGGTTACCGACGCTTCGGGCGAAATGCTTGCTATCCTCTATCTCGACTTCTTCCCGCGCGAGTCTAAGCGTCAGGGTGCATGGATGACCGAGTTCCGTGGTGTTAAGTGTGTCAATGGCAAGGAGCAGCGTCCTTTGGTGTCGCTCGTTATGAACTTCACGAAGCCCACCGAGACCACCCCTTCGTTGCTCACCTTCGATGAGCTCACCACCTTCCTTCACGAGTTTGGTCACGGCTTGCACGGCATCCTTGCGCAGGGTAAGTACGAGAGTCTCAATGGCACCTCTGTTAAGCGCGACTTCGTGGAGCTTCCCTCGCAGATTATGGAGAATTGGGCATACGAGAAGGAGTACCTCGACTTGTGGGCTAAACACTATGAGACAGGTGAGCCTATGCCCGTCGAGCTCGTTGAGAAGATTGTTGCTGCCAAGAACTACCTTGCAGCCTACCTCAACGTGCGTCAGCTCTCATTCGGCATGATGGATATGGCCTACCACACCATCACGTCGCCTATCGAGGGCGACATCATGGCCTTCGAGCTCAAAGCGTTGGAGCCCACTAAGGTTATGCCCGTTGTTGATGGCATGGCTCTCAGCCCCGCCTTTACTCACGTATTTAGCGGTGGTTACGCTACCGGCTACTATGGTTATAAGTGGGCGGAGGTTCTTGCTGCCGATGCCTTCTCATACTTTGCCGAGGAGGGTATCTTCAATCAGAAGGTAGCCAATAAGTTCCGCAAGGAGGTTTTGGAGAAGGGAGCTCACGAGCACCCCATGACGCTCTATAAGAACTTCCGCGGCCACAAGCCTAAGACAAAGGCGCTTATTGAGCAGATGAACCTAAAATAATTTCTTGTGATAAGGGCGCATCTGCACCCTCTCAATCATCAGCCTGAATAGGACGTACGCCAAGTACTACCTATCCAGGCTGATTTCTTTATCGAGGGCACATCTGCAACCCTTCTGACAAGAAATTTGTTTTTCTTGTGATAAGGGGCCATTCTCGGCCTCTCAATCATTGGGCTGAATGGAATGTACGCCAAGTACTATCCA
>JAZULJ010000032.1:0-3699 GCA_045603045.1 Alistipes sp. | reverse complement strand
TGCACCCTCTCAATCATCAGCCTGAATAGGACGTACGCCAAGTACTACCTATCCAGGCTGATTTCTTTATCGAGGGCACATCTGCAACCCTTCTGACAAGAAAAAACGCGCTGATTAATGGCGTGGGTCTGTGGGGAGAGTACAGAGTACAGATGTAAGATAGTTGGTTGGGAGCGTGGTAGATAGTTTAATACACCCCATGTACCCCTCGTACCCCTCCGCACAAAAAAAAGACGACCATGAAGGTCGTCATCAAATCTTTCACGCTAAGCGGAGGGCACTGGATTCGAACCAGCGGATACCTTACGATATCGGCAGTTTAGCAAACTGCTGGTTTAAGCCACTCACCCAACCCTCCTAAACCATCTGTTTTGAAAAAGTGATGCAAATATACGACTTATTTTCATTTCTGCAAAATTTTGGCAAATTATTTCTGTAAAATATCCTTCCATCTATTTCATTTATTCAAAAAATATTCTATCTTTGTTTTATGTTTAACCCCTAAACTTTATAATTATGAGAAAACTATTCTTTTGTCTTATGGCAGTTTTGGCCCTCTCGCTGTATGATGCATCGGCACAGAACAAGGGCGATTTATATGTAGGTGGCGGTTTAGGTGTGGGCACTACCTCTGCTATTATTGAGGGTGAGAGTGCTACATCTGTCGAGTTTTCGGTTGCTCCCGAGTTCGGATATTTCGTAGCTGATAGGTTTATGGTCGGCGTTGGTGCCGAGTATAACATCACGGCAAGTGGCGGCGATGCGATGCATACGTTTAATGTCGGCCCCAAGTTGGCATATTATGTGCCTATCTGCGAAAAGCTCTATTATACACCATCGTTGATGTTGGGATTCTGCCTCGCAGCAGAACAAGGTGAGACGATGCCCGGCTTTGCTCTCTCGGCCTCATTTGTGGGCTTGGAGTATCGTCCTACCGAGCGCATCGGTCTGTCGGCAAGTCTTTTATCATTGGACTATGCGCTTATGTCAGAGAAGGTTCTCGACACAAGGTTGAATATACATGCTGTCAACTTCGGACTCTCGGTAGCTCCTACGGTAGGTGTTAAGTTCTACTTCTAAGCAACACGATACCTTAGTTTGATATAACGAGTAGGGGATGGCTAAACAATAAATTAGCCATCCCCTTTCCGTTATGAGTTTGTGCCGCACTCTATTTCAGCTGTCGGAAGAGTTCCCATAGCACCACGCCCGCCGAGACCGATACGTTGAGCGAGTGCTTGATGCCCACCTGCGGAATCTCTATTGCGCCATCCACGACATCGACTACGGCCTGGTCCACGCCATCCACCTCGTTGCCAAAGACTAAGGCGTACTTCACGTCGGGCTCGGCAAGGAAGGTGTCGAGCATCGTGGAGCCCTCAATCTGCTCTATGGCGATGATGCGGTAGCCCTCGTTGCGCAGTGCCTCGACACATTCGAGCGTTGTGGGGTAGTAGTGCCATGCTACGCTCTGCTCCGCGCCGAGTGCCGTCTTATGTAACTCGCGGTTAGGGGGTGTGGTGCAGATGCCGCACAGCGCGATACGCTCCATGCCGAAGGCGTCGGCAGTGCGGAAGAAGGAGCCTATGTTCTGTGCCGAGCGTACGTTGTCGAGGACGATGACCACGGGCAATTTTGCTACGCGGGTGCACTCGTCAAGGGTAGGGCGGCCGAGCTCTTCGTTGAGTAATTTACGCATGACGCACTATTATTTTTTAAGTTATTTTAATATTTACGCCCCAAAATTAAACAAATAAAAATATTTTTGGTAATTTTGAAGCGGAAATATTACCATTTGTAACAAACGCTAAAACTATACAGCAATGGCAAACGAGACATTAGAGGTTAAGGAGAAGTCGTTGAACTTCTTGGAGGAGATTATCGAGAAGTCAATAGCCGAGGGTAAGACACGTGTTCAGACGCGTTTCCCGCCCGAGCCTAACGGCTATCTTCACATCGGTCATGCCAAGGCTATATGCTTGGACTTCGGTGTAGCAAAGCGCTATGGTGGCGTGTGCAACCTCCGCTTCGACGATACCAACCCCACGAAGGAGGATATGGAGTATGTAGAGGCTATCAAGGAGGATATCAAGTGGCTCGGCTTCGATTGGGGTGCCGAGTACTACGCCTCGGACTACTTCCAGCAGTTGTGGGACTTTGCCATACGTCTCATAAAGCAGGGCAAGGCATATATCGATGAGCAGACCTCGGAGCAGATTGCCGAGCAGAAGGGTACGCCCACGCAGGCAGGTACCGAGAGCCCCTACCGTAATCGCCCTGTCGAGGAGAATCTCGACCTCTTTATGAAGATGACGCGCGGCGAGATTGCGGAGGGTAAGATGGTACTTCGTGCTAAGATTGACATGGCAAGCTCGAATATGCACTTTCGCGACCCCATCATCTATCGTGTCGTAAACCATCCCCACCATCGCACAGGCGACAAGTGGAAGGTATATCCCATGTACGACTTTGCACATGGACAGAGCGACTACTTCGAGGGTGTAACCCACTCGCTCTGCACTCTCGAATTTGTGCCCCACCGTCCCCTCTACGACCTCTTCGTAGATTGGGTAAAGGAGGGTGTCGATACTTCGGATGAGCGTCCCCGTCAGTATGAGTTCAACAAGCTCAACCTCAACTATACGCTTATGAGTAAGCGCAACCTGCTTATCCTCGTGAAGGAGGGCTTGGTAAATGGCTGGGATGACCCCCGCATGCCGACATTGTGTGGCTTCCGTCGTCGTGGCTACTCGCCCGAGTCTATCCGCAATTTTGTGGATAAGATTGGCTATACGACCTACGATGCACTGAACGATATGGCATTGCTTGAAAGTGCCGTTCGCGAGGACCTCAACAAGCGCGCGACACGCGTGAGTGCCGTCATCGACCCCGTGAAGCTCGTTATAACAAACTATCCCGAGGGTAAGGTAGAGTCGTTCGAGGCTGTCAACAACCCCGAGGATGCCGAGTCGGGTACCCACACCATTGAGTTCGGCCGCGAGCTATGGATGGAGCGTGAGGACTTCATGGAAGATGCTCCGAAGAAGTATTTCCGTATGACTCCGGGGCAGGAGGTGCGCCTTAAAAATGCCTATATCGTGAAGTGTACGGGCTGCGATAAGGATGAGGCAGGTAATGTAACTACCGTATATGCCGAGTATGACCCCGAGACTAAGACGGGTCTGCCTGGTAGCAACCGCAAGGTTAAGGGTACGCTTCACTGGGTGAGCTGCAACAACTGCATCAAGGCCGAGGTGCGCCTCTATGACCGCTTGTGGAAGGTGGAGAATCCTCGTGACGAGATGGCCGCGATACGCAAGGAGCGTGGTTGCGACGCTCTCGAAGCGATGAAGGAGATGATTAACGAGAATTCGTTGAACGTACTCACCGAGTGCTACGTGGAGAGCTATCTCGCCGATGCTAAGCCCTATGACTACTTCCAGTTCCAGCGCATCGGTTACTTCAATGTAGATAAGGATTCTACTGCCGACCACCTTATTTTCAATCGTACCGTAGCGTTGAAGGATAGTTGGGCGAAGCAAAACAAGTAAAATTTCTTGTGATAAGGGCGCATCTGCACCCTCTCAATCATCAGCCTGAATAGGACGTACGCCAAGTACTACCTATCCAGGCTGATTTCTTTATCGAGGGCACATCTGCAACCCTTCTGACAAGAAATTGTTTTTCTTGTGATAAGTG
>JAZULJ010000031.1:0-24408 GCA_045603045.1 Alistipes sp. | reverse complement strand
ATGGCAGCCGAGCTGGGTCTGAATCCCAAGCTGGCACGCCGTGCAGGTCTGCTGCACGATATTGGCAAGGTGCCCGATGATGAGCCCGAACTGCCGCACGCAATTATCGGTATGAAGCTGGCGGAGAAATATAAGGAGAAGCCCGACGTTTGCAACGCTATCGGTGCACACCACGACGAGACCGAGATGACCTCGCTCATAGCACCTATTATCCAGGTGTGTGACGCTATCTCGGGTGCACGCCCCGGCGCACGTCGTGAGGTTGTGGAGTCGTACATCAAGCGTTTGAAGGAGATGGAGGGTATCGCTCTCTCATACCCGGGCGTTGTTAAGACCTATGCTATCCAGGCGGGTCGTGAGCTTCGCGTTATCGTAGGTGCCGATAAACTCTCGGATCAGGAGTCGGAGGCATTGTCGCACGATATAGCCAAGAAGATTCAGGATGAGATGACCTATCCTGGCCAGGTTAAGATTACCGTGATACGTGAGACACGTGCGGTGTCGTACGCTAAGTAAAATTCAGATGGACTAAGGAGGTTAAGGAGTTTAAGGAGGTTAAGGAGGTTAAGGACTTAGAGCATTAAGGACATTAAGGATTGGTGCTCATTAAATTCTCTTAATTCCCTAACCGGACTAAACAAAAACGAGCAGTTCAATAGGGCTGTACATTACGATTTAGAGGATATCTAATATGGTAATGATGCAAAAAGCGCCGCTTTTTGCATCATTACCTTTTTGTGTTGATATATGCTTGCGAGATAGCTATATTATCATCGTTCCATCCCCACATCCGCTAATGCCTCTCTCAATCGTCTTGCCACAAACCAGATGTAACATCTTGGGAGATATTTTATCTCACTCTCTCTATCGTCTTGCCACAAACCAGGGATTATCTAATACCTCTTTGTTATAGGTGAGTCTTTCGCCGGTGGGGTAGGCTCTGGTGCTGCCGCCCGCCTCTGCGAGGATAAGCTCACCTGCGGCGGTATCCCACTCCGAGGTTGTGGAGGTGCGTATGTAGTAGTCGGCGACGCCCTCGGCAAGGAGGCAGAACTTATAGGAACTGCCCTGCTCGATAACCTCCAAGTCGGGGTGCTCGGTGCGTAGTAGTTCGATATGCGCATGTGTCTCCTCTGTCTGGTGCGAGCGCGATACGGCAACGCGGAAGCCGTTGTGTGAGGCCTCGGCGAGGGGTAGCGACACGATGTTGCGGTGTATATCCTCATAGGTGTAGGCGGCATCCTGGTCGGGGCGTACGTCATGCATGACCCAGGCCCCACGACCACGCTCGGCGATATACATCTTATTGTGATAGGGTACATATACCACCGAGCTTACGCACTCGTTTTGTTCCATGAGTGCTATGTTCACCGTGAACTCGTTGTTACCCTTGATAAATTCCACGGTGCCGTCGAGAGGGTCAACCAGCCAGAAGAGCTCCCAGTTGCGGCGCTCGTCGTAGAGCATCTCGCGTCCCTCCTCCGAGAGTATTGGGATGCGTGTCATGCCCAGCGCCTCCTTGATGGTGTTGTGTGCCATGCGGTCAGCAATAGTGATGGGCGTGTGGTCGCTTTTGAGCGATATATCGTAGTCGTCGCTACTCTTATATATCTTCATTATGGCGGCACCGGCACGCACCGCAGCATTAAACTGCTGGGGTAGGAGGTACTCTCTGATGTGGCTGTCAAGCATTGTTTCGGCGGTTTTTGCTATCATGAAATCTTACTTTTGTAAAGTTAGTAATATATTTTGATATAAACAACTTATCGGCGATATATTTTATTGTCATAGTTAGGAGACAGGCTCCCTATGTAGTAACTTTGTCTCCAAATGGGCATAGACCTTGCGTCGTAGCCGCTCGATGCTCAGCGGCAGGGTCATGCACTGCCTGACGCCACCCGCCAGGAGGTGCATCGTGTGGCGCACGCTGTGGTGGCTGGTGATGACGAAGATGTCGAGACCCATGGCGTGTAGGCGCGCAACGGTACGGTAGAGGGTGTTGTCCTCGGGTGAGTAGTGCGCAATGGCAATAATCAAAAGGTCGATATCGACGTAACGCACCACGGAATATAGCTCGTTGGCCGTGGTGTAACACGCCACATGGCAGCAGTCGCTCGTGATGGCTGTGGCTATGGCGCTGGTCAACGAGGGACTGCTGCATAGCAGTGCTACGCGATAGATGGGCGTTGAATAAATCATGCGTCGCCCATACTCCAAAAACGTGCCAGCCACAGCGCTGAGGGGCTAAATGTCGAAATGTTGTAAAAAAAATGGTGTCCGGTGTTGCAGTTTGAAGAAATGTTTGTATCTTTGTGCGCTAAACATTCAATTTTTTAGATTAAATGTACGTAATAGTAGAAATCGCAGGTCAGCAGTTTAAGGCTGAGAAGGGTCGTAAGCTCTATGTTCACCGTCTTCAGGGCGACGTAGAGTCGTCTTTGAGCTTCGACAAAGTCCTGCTTGTAGACAATGACGGTCAGGTTAAGGTAGGTGCACCTGTAGTAGAAGGCGCCTCAGTAAAGTGCAAGATCTTGAAGCACTTGAAGGACGACAAGGTTCTTGTGTTCAAGAAGAAGCGTAGAACAGGCTATCAGAAGTGTAACGGTCATCGTCAGTATCTGACGCAGGTTCTCGTTGAGGAGATTAATTGTTAAACCCTTAAAACGTAGTAGAAAATGGCACACAAAAAAGGTGTTGGTAGTTCTAAGAACGGCCGTGAGTCAGAGAGCAAGCGACTCGGTGTAAAGCTTTTCGGTGGTCAGTTCGCTAAGGCGGGTAACATTATCGTTCGTCAGCGAGGCACTGTACACAACCCCGGTGAGAACGTGGGTATGGGTAAGGACCACACTTTGTTTGCATTGGTTGACGGTACTGTTGGCTTCTGCAAGAAGGCTTCTGGTAAGTCTTATGTAAGTGTTACTCCTATTGCTGAGTAACAATTTGGCGTGATAAGGGCGCATCTGCACCCCATCACAACAAGTAAAGTGCCGAGGACAGTATGTTTTGTACTGTTCCTCGGCACTCTCTTTTGAGATAGGTAGCATTAAGGAGTATTAAGGATTTATAGATGCTATCTCTAAATTCCCTATTTCTCCTTTCTCCTTTTCACTTTTACCCGGGGTCTGAGAGGGTTGGTGTGCGGTTGGTGTGGTTGAAGCTCTTATATGAGAGTCCGAGGGCCCGACAAATTCGTATTGTCTCGCCGTACTTGCGCCTTACTTCCTAAATATAAAGTACACCGCGGCAACGAGGCACGCAAAACCCGCGAGATGGTTCCACTTCAAGGGGTCGCCCTTGACAAACAATACTGCAAATAATGTGAAGACTACCAGCGAGATAACCTCCTGGATGACCTTCAACTGCCACAGCGTGAAGGGACCGCCTAACTCGGCGCTGCCGATACGGTTAGCCGGCACCTGGAAGCAGTACTCAAACAGGGCGATGCCCCAGCTGAAAAGCACGATGGCAACCAAGCCGAAACGCTCCAAACGCGACTTAAAGGCGATATGACCATACCACGCGAGCGTCATAAAGATATTTGAGCAGACCAAAAGAGCGATGGTCGCAATTCCTCTACCTATCATAATAACATGTTTTTGGGTGCGCAAAGTTAACAAAATATCTGCTTAGGTGAACTTCAATTCCGAAATATTAATTAATTGAGCCAGAAAATTTGTGCGCTCCCGAAAATAGTCGTATCTTTATGCCCCTAATGAATAATTTTTGTAATTAACTATAAACTATCGTGATGAACAAATTTTTTGGACTTACCGTTATGGGAATTTTTGCAGTGTCAACTGCCGTAACAGCATCGGAGCCCGAGAAGCCTTGGATTGTGGATCGCTTCGACGACATCAAGGTTATACGCTACGAGGTGCCCGGCTTTGAGGAGCTTAGCTTGCAGGAGAAGGAGCTTATCTACTACCTCTCGGAGGCGGCAAAGTGTGGTCGCGACATCCTCTTCGACCAGAACTTCAAGTACAACCTCGCAGTGCGTCATACGCTCGAAAGAATCTACACCCTCACCATGGACCGTGAGAGCGAGGATTTTAAGGCCTTTGAGAAGTATTTGAAGAAGGTATGGTTTGCAAATGGTATTCACCACCACTACTCGAACGACAAGTTCAAGCCCGAGTTCTCGGAGAAGTGGTTCCGCCAGCAGCTCCACAAGCACATTTTGTTTAGCGAAATGGAGATTGACGAGGACTTCTTGTGTGCCATCCTCTTCGATCCTGAGCTCTACGCGTCGCGTCTCAACCAGACCGAGGGCGTGGATGTAGTTACCGAGTCGGCAAACAACTACTATGAGGGCGTGTCGCAGGCTGAGGTTGAGGCCTTCTACTCGAATATGGTTGCAAGCGATGGCGACAACCCTGAGCCTGTATCGTATGGTCTCAACTCGAAGCTCATGCGTGACGAGAATGGTAACATCGTGGAGCGCGTATGGCGCGTGGGTGGCATGTATTCGCCCGCGTTGGAGCAGATAGTATATTGGTTGGAGAAGGCTGCTAAGGTAGCAAACAAGGAGCAGCGTGCAGTAATCAAGGCGCTCATCAAGTATTATCGCTCGGGTAACCTTAAAGACTTCGACAAGTATAGTGTACTCTGGGTGAAGGATACAGAGTCGAATGTTGACTTCGTAAACGGCTTCATCGAGAACTATGGCGACCCTCTTGGTCGTAAGGCCTCATGGGAGTCTGTTGTTAACTTCCGCGATGAGGAGGCTTGCCGTCGCACCGAGATTATGGCTGCCAACGCGCAGTGGTTCGAAGATAATGCCCCCATCAACCCCGCATACCGCAAGGAGACCGTGAAGGGTATCTCGGCAAAGGTTATTACCGTGGCAATGCTCGGTGGCGACTGCTTCCCGGCAACAGCAATCGGTATCAACCTTCCCAATGCTGATTGGATTCGCAAGGAGCATGGCTCAAAGTCGGTAACAATCGACAACATCACATACGCCTACGACAAGGCGGCACAGGGCAACGGCTTCATGGAGGAGTTTGTACTCCGCGAGGAGGACCGTGAGCGCGCACGTAAGTATGGCAAGCTTGGCGATGACCTCCACACCGACCTCCATGAGTGTCTCGGCCACGGCTCGGGACAGCTCGCTCCCGGCGTTAAGGGCGACGAGTTGCGCACCTACTCATCGACATTGGAGGAGGCACGTGCCGACCTCTTTGCTCTCTACTACCTCGGCGACGAGAAGCTCGTAGAGATTGGCCTCATCCCCACATTGGATGTCGCTTGGTCGCAGTATAGCGATTATATTATGAATGGTATCATGACGCAGCTCTCGCGCATTGAGCCCGGCAAGAATGTCGAGGAGTCGCATATGCGTAACCGTAAGCTCATTGCCGAGTGGTGCTACGAGAAGGGTAAGGCTGAGAATGTTATCGAGTGGGTAGTGAAGGATGGTAAGCGCTATGTTGTGGTGAATGACTTCAAGCGTCTTCGTGAGTTGTTCGGCGAGTTGCTCTACGAGGTGCAGCGCATCAAGTCGGAGGGCGACTATGAGGCTTGCCGCGAGCTTGTTGAGACCTACGCCGTGAAGGTTGACCCCGCACTCCATGCCGAGGTTATCGAGCGTAACAGCGCGTTGAAGATTGAGCCTTATGGTGGCTTTGTTAACCCCGAATACACCCCTGTATATGATAGAGCAGGTCATCTTCTCGATATCCGTATTTCATACCCTGCGAACTATGTTCAGCAGATGTTGAAGTATGGTCGTGATTATGGGTTCTTGCCTGCTCTAAACTAAAATTTAGCATCATACGGGGCTTACCCCCCCCCACCTGACAAAAAATGCCGTCTATGGGACGTACGGATAAGTACTACCCATAGATGGCATTTTTGCCGAGTGCTGCACTCGGCCTCCGCAACAGTGTGCTTTTGAGACGATGAGAGGTATTTGAATTTAGCATCAGAAGGGGGTGGATTATGTCTCGATAAGAAATTGGCGCAGATGGGACATGCTTGACATATTTTCCCATTTGCGCCAATGACTGCGAGGTCGAGAATGACCCCTTATCACGCTAAATTATCTGTAGAAGATAGATGATATAGACTTGTAATTATGCACTCGCTCGATGACCTCTGCAAAGATGGGAGCTACGCTCAACACAGTGAACTTCGACAAATCCTCACCCTCCTTCAACGGAATAGTGTCGGTGGTGATAACCTCCTGAATAGCACTTGCATTGATACGGTCGTAGGCCTTGCCCGAGAGTACAGGGTGGGTAACAGCAGCGCGTACGCTCTTGGCACCCTTGTCCATAAGCATATTGGCAGCCATGCAGATAGTACCTGCCGTGTCAATCATATCGTCAACGATGATGACGTTGCGACCCTCAACCTCGCCGATAGCGGTCATGCTACCTACCACGTTAGCCTTAGCACGCTCCTTGTGAGAGATGATGATAGGTGCCTGGAAGTGCTTGGCGTATGCCGACGCACGCTTTGCACCGCCCATGTCGGGAGATGCGATAGAGAGGTCTGGAATAGCCAGCTTCTGGATGTAGGGCACGAAGATACCCGATGCATAGAGAGCATCCATGGGAAGGTCGAAGAAGCCCTGAATCTGGTCGGCGTGGAGGTCCATGGTCATCACGCGCTGAACACCTGCGGCGATTAGCATGTTGGCAACCAAACGTGCCGTGATGGGTACACGGGGACGATCTTTACGATCTTGACGTGCCCAACCGAAGTAGGGGATAACGGCGATAACCTGATGAGCCGAGGCACGACGTGCAGCGTCAGCCATCATTAGAAGCTCCATGAGGTTATCCGAAGGCGGGAAGGTCGATTGAATGATAAAGACCGTACAGCCGCGAATAGACTCATTGAAGCAGGGCTGGAACTCGCCATCGCTGAACTGCAATACATCAGAGTCGCCGAGGGTAATGCCATACTCGGCGGCAATCTTCTCGGCAAGGTAACGAGAACCACGGCCGGCAAAGAATTTGATTTTGTGGATTGCCATAGATTAAGTATAGGTTTTGTTAAAGTTCGACAAAGATACAAAGTTATTGGGAATAAACAAGCCTTCGACCAATCTATTTTTCAACATTTGTCAAACACTCGTCTATAAATGCCAAAATTTCCTCGCGCCCTGTCCCCTTTTCGCTCGACGATGCGAGCATTGGGGGTAGCTCCTCCCACTGCTCCGAGAGTGTTTTGCGGTAGGTTGCCATGCTGCGTTCGAGTTGTGCCTTAGAGAGCTTGTCGGCTTTGGTGAAGATGATGCCAAAGGGTATGCCATTGATGCCGAGGAGCTCGATAAAACGCAGGTCTATCTTCTGGGGTTCGAGGCGTGAATCGACAAGCACAAACAGGAAGTGCATCTTCTCGCATTTGAGCACATAGTCAGTGATGAGCTTCGAGAACTCGCCGCGCGTGCTCTTCGATACGCGTGCATAGCCGTAGCCGGGGAGGTCCACAAGATACCAACTGTCGTTGATAATGAAGTGGTTAATGAGACGTGTCTTGCCCGGTGTGCCCGACACCTTGGCCAGGCCGTGTATGCCCGTGAGCATGTTCACGAGCGACGACTTGCCGACGTTGCTTCGTCCGATGAAAGCGATATCGGGGAGTGCATCTTTGGGCACCTGTGATATGCGCTCCGAGCTGCACTTGAATTTTGCTTTGATACTAATACTCATATACTTAAAAATATGTGCGCGGTGGGGTATTCACACAGCACCTCACAAAGATACTCTTTTTTATCGAAATAGCGACTAATATTATCACATTTTTTACCGCGATTTCACCTTGGAACTCATTGTGCAAATGTGGCAGAAACGATAAATCAATTAGTATTTATACTAATTAGGGGAGTGAAAGCACCCTTTTTTTGCGGGTATGGAGTATCCTCAATTGCAATTATATTGACAAAATAGACGGTTTTGTTGAATTTATTTCCTAAATGAAATAGTTTGCCTTATCTTTGTGCCGAATTTTTGGGTGGGGGATACTCTGTCCGAAAGGTTGGTATAATCATAGGATTGTACCTCACAGTGAGAAAATAAGATATATCTGAAATATGAGATTATTCAAATCAATGCTCTCGATGGCTGCTGCCGCAATGACGATTGTGGGGTGTGGCCACGACGTAGAGAGTGCTCCTATGCAGTCGCCCACGACTGACGGTAAGGTCGAGGTGGGCTTCATGCTGCCTACGGAGTCCAGCCGCACGACAATCGACCCCGATGGCCGTACGACACGTTGGGTTGCAGGAGATATGGTGATGTTGTGGGCCGAGAACTCGGCGGGCAACTACTCGATTGAGGCTGAACCCTTCACGCTACTGCGTTTCAGCCAGCAGTTCGATAAGGCCTTCTTTACGGCGATGATATCGCCCATGGAGGAGGATAACTACCGTTACATCATGTGTTCGCCTCTGCCTGACGCGGTTAATGGCACCATGGTAACCTACAACGTCTCATCGCAGCAGAGCGGCGAGTATGACGGCATCCATGACATCATGGTCGCCACACCTACGGAGGCGGGTGCCCTCACGAAGGTCGGCACTGAGTTTGATGTGCAGATGCACCACCAGCTCCATGCCGTGCGCATCGACATCCCCGAGGGTCGCAATATCTTCGGCTACCGCTTTACGACACTCGAAATAACCTTCCCTGCCCCTGTGGTAGGAGATATAACCTTCGATGTATCGAATCCCGAGGCTATGCCTCAATACACAAACCTCTCGAACGTCATCACCGTAACGAACCCTAAGGGCTTCGATGCGGGAGATACCATCTGGGTATTTGTGCTCCCGGGTACGGTGGATGGCAATGTGAGCTATCGTGTCAATACCGATGAACGTCGCTCGGAGCTGGCCTCATACCCCTTCTCGCGTAATATGCAGGGTGGTCATGTAACACCTATACGCATGGCGACACCTCCCCTCGAACGCTACACTTCGTTCCACTTCTCGGTGGGTGTCAACAACCTTGGTGAGGATTTCAACTCGCTGACCATCAAGGACCATAACGGCACGTCGCTCGGCACCTTCCAGCGCAATGCCGAGAATGAATATGTCTTGGAGTACTACGGTGAGATAGACTTGGCACCATATCAGAACAAGATTTTTACCATTGAGTTCAATTCGACACATGCCATAGTTACGAATACGATAGCCATGGGTCAGCTTACGCCCTATACGACGCATGTGATGCAGCCTGTGAACGTACCTTACCTATTCGAGGAGGACTTCTCGGATATCTCGCAATTTGGCGACGGACACGATAATCCCGCGGTTGGCGGTAGTGGTGATTCGTATAATTACAGTAGTTGGTTCTCGGACTACTCCTCACATGCGCGCATGGCAGGGTGGTCGGGTGGTCGTTATGGCTGTTCGAGTGGCTCGATACGTATGTGTTGTCGCTCGGAGACAGGCCTTTGGGTCATCAAGAACTACCGTGGCCGTATCGATACAGCACCTTTGACGAAGATTAAGAGTGGAGTAACGACAAAGTTGCGTGTGCAGTTCGATTATAGTGTTGCAAACGTTGTGGGTGCTCTTGGCTCGGGTTCTACGCTTCTGAACTTCGGTTGGACCAATACAGCGGGTGTCATCTCTCCTACGACCAACATCACCAATAAGATTATCGACAACGTGGAGATTGTTGATGCTTCAGGTAGCTTCACCAATGTAAGCACGCATGCCGATATTACCTTCTCGGGTGCCAGCAATGCAACACGTCTGTCGTGGATGTCGGATACCAATGCTCCTGCGACCATTGCGGGTAATGGTAACTTCTGGCTCTACGTCGATAATATCAAGGTGCAGATAGCACAGTAATAGACTAATAAATGAGACAAAACAACAACAACTAATATTAATTTTAAACACAACAATTATGAGAAAACTTTTCACAATTGCATCACTCGTGGCCGTGGCGTTGGTATCGTGTACCAATGACCGTCAGCCCGCTGTGAATGTTGAGGGTGAAGGTAGTGTGGCTATCGTCTGTGATGTTAATACAGACGTTACGGTTACACGTGCCGAGCTTACCACCGAGGTAAGCTGTACGGTGCCTGCGGTCGAGGATTTCGGCTTGGTTATCGACGGTGTCTCTATGAACATGTCGCAGAGCTATGCCACAATCGCCGAGTTCAACGGTACCTATCTCTACAACGGTACCTACAAGGCTACCGTGACTGCCGGTGATATCACCGAGGAGGGTTACGACAGGGCTGCCTTCGTAGGCGAGAAGGAGTTTGAGGTTGTGGCACGTCAGCAGACCAACGTGAACGTTACGGCAACAATCGCCAATGCGTTGGTTAAGGTTGAGGTTACCGACAACTTCAAGACCTACTTCCCCGGTGGCTATCAGTTGGAACTCACCACCGAGGCGGGCAATAAGTTCAACGTAACCACTCAGAGCGACCTTCTCTTCATCGCTCCCACATCGTTCACGGTTACGGGTACTGCTACCAAGCAGGCTAACCAGTCGGGTGCTACACCTTCGACAATCACTCTTCCCGAGTTTAAGAAGGAGAACCTCGCACCCCGCACCATCTACACCGTTAAGATGGATGTGTCGAACGTAGGTACGGCAACCCTCCGAGTTACCCTTAACGATACTCTCGTTGAGGAGGTTGTTATCGACGAGGAGCTTAACGAATTTGCATAATCTATAATGAGCAAAGATATGAATTCTGTAACACGATTTTTGAGCATGGCGTTGGTGCTTGTGTTGGCACTCAGCTCATGTAACAAGGATAATACCAAGTATAAGCCTACTGTTGACGTCGATGGCGACAACATCGGCTACCTCTCGCTTGGCGGTCTCGAAGCATCTGTGATGATAGATACCGAGAACTTCTCGACATCGTCAGCAACACGTGCCGGTAGCGTCGATATCAACACTTTCGACGTTGTAATTACTAACTCGGAGGGTGCCACCGTGTCATCATTCAAGTATGGCGAGCGTCCCTCGGAGCCTATCTCACTCCCCGGAGGTATCTACACTCTTACTATGACGTCGGGTGTCATGACAGGTGCTGCATGGGAGGCTCCCGTGTATAGCGCAAAGAAGGAGTTTATCATCGAGCGCTTGAAGACCACAACCGTTGACGATATCGTATGTAAGTTGGCCAACATCAAGGTTACCGTAACCTACGCTGCCGATATTGCCGAGCAACTCGACCCTGCATATACCAACATGGATGTAGCTATCGAGCAGAGTGCGTTGAACTTCGTGATGTCGGAGACACGTGCTGGTTACTTCGAGCCTGTGGCCGCCGAGAATACATTGAAGTTTACGCTTAACTGCCGCTACAAGGGTCAGGATAAGGATATTGTGATGTCGAACACCATCTCGGGCGTTAAGGCTGCACAGTGGCGTAAGATTAACGTAGTTATCCAGCACGCTACCGATGGTCCCGTATCTATCGGCATCGAGTGCGATACATGGGCATACGACGAGGAGGTAGTATTCGACACCGCATCGTACCTCATGGAGGAGATTTTGGCCGACGATACCGATATGCCTATCATCACATGGGAGGGCCACGACCTCAGCGAGGAGTTTGAACTCACGGACGAGATGTTTGATACCGATGGTAACTTCACTTCGAGCATCAACCTCGACATCACCTCGAAGAAGCCTTTGACCTCACTTGTAGTTAAGGCATCGTCGGACAATAGCGATTTTACCACAGCCTACACGGGCATCATGCCTTTGGAACAGGATTTGTGCAACCCCACAGTATCTACTGCGCTATTGTCGATGATGGGTTACCCCACGGATGCAGCAGGTAAGACCTCTACGCGCATTAAGTTTGCGCAGCAGGCGTCGCTAATGCACAGCTACGAGGGTACACACTCTTACGAGATTACGGCTACCGATGCTAATGGTCGCAAGGGCAGCGCAACGCTTACGGTAGTATATGGTCAGAACGTGGCTCCTAAGATTCAGTGGGTAGGTTATAATATCGACGAGCGTCAGACTATCACTTCGGATATGACTTGTATGATTCGTGTTACGGCCCCCTTGGCTATCAAGGACTTCACCATCAAGATTATATCTGATACGCTTACTCCCGCGGAGTTGGAGGGTGTAGGTCTTGCTGCTGAGTTCAGCCTTGTAACATCTACGCAGTATGCCGACGCGTTGTCGGGTCTCGGCTTCCCTGTGGGTGATGCTGTTTACAACCAGACATTCATCTCGGAGGATAACCTCAATATCACCGGCTTCCTCGACATTCTGGGCGGCTTCTCTGGCGACCACGACTTCGAGATGGAGGTTACCGATATGGAGGGTAATGTTACCACAAAGACTATAATGTTGCATGCCGAGTTGTAACGCTTAATTAGTTCAGTAACTATGAAGAAGATATTTTCTTTGATGAGTGCGGTGCTTGTACTCGCATCGTGCTCAAACGATAAGGATATTTACTCGGGAGTAACAAGTGCTACCGAGGGTGCTGTTAAGATGAGTGTTGCTCTTGCTGCCGAAGTTGCAGACGACCAGACCATCTCTATCAAGGTTTATAACGAGAACGCCGAGGGTGAGCGTCAGCTTGTACGTCGCTACACCTCGCTCAGCGATGTTCCCGAGTACCTAACACTGCTTGCCGACAACTACATCGCCGTAGTTGAGGTTGGCGAGAAGCGCGTGGCCTCGTTCGACGAGAAGTGCTACCGTGGCGAGAAGGAGTTCACCGTGTCGAATGGCAATGTTGCCAACGTTACGGTTGACTGCTCGCTGCTCTCGACCATTGTTGCCGTAGATTATGACGCTACGGTTGGCGAGAAGCTCGAAGCGGGGTATAACACTGTTGTTGCAGTTGCCGATGCGTATGATGCGACGGCTATCAAGACGGGCGATGTTCATTCGTTGAAATATACTGCATCTGCCGAGGGCTACTACCTCATGCCCGAGGCTCAGACGAAGCTCGTATGGCACTTCGAGGGTAAGCACCCCGTAGAGGGCAACATCGTTGCCGAGGGTGTTATCGAGAATGTTAAGGCAGCGGCAAAATATACCGTGCGCCTCAAATACTCGAAGGATGCTGACGGTATGCTTGTTATCACGGCTACCGTCGATGAGACCGTTCAGGAGTTCGACGATAATATCTCGTTCAGCCCCGATCCTACGCTCAAAGGCGATGGCTTCGCTATCGAGAGCGTGCAGTCGTCTGTTGCTGGCCCCCGCACCTACAACATCGCGGCGTTGGCCAACATCAAGACCATGTATATCACAGTTGATGGCGTTAAGTTCGACCTTCTCAACGCAACGACCGAGGGTCTCGATGTTGTTAAGACCGACGATATGAACTACAACGTAACTATCTCGGAGGCCTTCTTCCAGAATGTCCCGGGTGGTCAGAGCGCAGTAAACTTCTTCGTTGAGGATGTCGATGGCGGTAAGCTCAATAAGGATGTCATCTACAATGCCGAGGGTGTTATGCCCCTCAGCTCTGCGGACTACGACTTGTGGAATGGTAACGTTACCTTCAAGGCCAATGTCCTCAGTTCGGCATCGAGCGTGAAGATTGCCTACCGTGTGGCAGGTGGCTCATGGTCGGAGCTCACAGCAACTGCTGCGGGCGAGGGTGTATATACCGCTCAGGGTGTTAACTTCGCTGCCGAGAAGCAGTATGAGTATAAACTCATCATCGATAGTGCAACTAAGGGTAAGGCTATGAACTATGCTACCGAGCAGGGCTCGCAGCTGCCCAACTCCGGCCTCGAACAGTGGTATCAGGGCTCTAACAACGCCTATTATCCCTTCTTGCAGGGTGGCGCAGCCTTCTGGCTCACCGGTAACGATGGTTCGCAGAAGGCGAAAACCAACATCACCTACCCCGTAGAAGATGTGCGTCCCGGCTCAACAGGCTCAAAAGCCGCATACCTCGAATCAAAGAAGGCTACCGTAGCCGGTATCGGTAAGTTCGCTGCGGGTAACCTCTTCACGGGTACCTTCTCGATGAATGGTCTTAACGGTCTGGTAGGCTTTGGCCGCGAGTTCTCGTTCAATGCCAAGCCCAAGAACTTCTCTGTATGGTTGAAGAATAAGGCTGGCCAGATTGATGAGAATTCGGGTAACCCCGCGTCGGGTGCCGATGTAAACCAGGTGATGGTTGTGCTCACAACATGGGATGAGCCTCACGTTGTAGATACAGCGGATAAGAGCACCTTCATCAGCCACGAGACAGTGCCCACGATGCCCGGTGTTGTAGCCTACGGCTTTTACCGTACGCAGGTTACCAACGAGACATGGCGCGAGGAGACTATCGACCTTACATACGTGAGCGATTCGAAGCCCACAATGGTCGTTATCTCGTTTGCTTCATCGGCTTACGGAGACTACTTCTGCGGTTCAACGCAGTCGTATATGTGTGTGGATGATATGCGCTTCAATTATTAATTGTGATAAGGGCGCATCTGCGGTCTCTCAATCGTTGCCCCAAATGGGAAATACGTCAAGTATGTCCCATCTGGGAGCAACTCTTAATCGAGGGCGCGTCTGCGGTCTATTACCTCTAATGCGATAGGGTAGCAACCAATGCTCTCCTATCGAATAACGACAATGAGACAATGAGACTTTGTGTAGTCGGCGGTTGAGTCTCGCTCCACGAAGTCTCATCGTCCCGGAGTCAAAAAAACTCCTTCGGGATACCTTATATTAAACAAATTTATTGATGAAGAGAATCTTTACAGCACTTCTACTGCTTGCCATGGCAAACAGCGCCCTTGCGCAGCAGAGCGAAGAGCAAGCACTCTCGAACGACACGCCTGCGGTTGATGTGGCGTCGGTGGTCGATAGCGAGCAACACAGTGGCGAAGTTACGCTCACGCCAAATGAGGCGCGCAAGCAACGTGGCTTCTCGACTGATGATTGCTTCGTACCCAAAGGTCAGTGGATATTTGGCGGTACGGCATCCTACTCGACACACGTGAACGACGATTACAAATTCGTAGTTATCAACGACATA
The DNA here is from genome assembly GCA_045603045.1 of Alistipes sp. Classification (GTDB taxonomy): domain Bacteria; phylum Bacteroidota; class Bacteroidia; order Bacteroidales; family Rikenellaceae; genus Alistipes. The sequence goes on along the minus strand of JAZULJ010000031.1, from coordinate 9,459 downwards.
GACTCCGAGGGTTACACCGTGAAGGTGAGCCCCATGATAGCCTTTGCGCCCTGGCGCAACATGGCAGTCGGTGTACGCTTTGGTTACGGTCGCTCGATGCTTGCCATAGACAATGCGTCGTTAAGCATTGGTGATGGCGAGACGGGTGTGAATATCAATGTCGATTACTATCATCAAGTCAAGCACGAATACACCGGAACAATCTTCTGGCGTCCCTACATTCCGTTAGGACATAGCAACCGCTTTGCCATCTTCGCAGAGGTACAGCTCAACGTCTCGGGCGGGCAGTCCAAGATTGTGGCGGAGAATGGCGTCATCGACGGCATGCAGGACTATCGTGGTACCTATGCCGAGAGTCTCGGTGCCTCATTAGCATTGCAGCCCGGCATCGTAGCCTTCGTAACCAATAATACGGCGCTCGAACTATCCATCGGCGTATTTGGCATCGGCTACGACCGCACCAAGCAGCTGCACAACCGCCTCGACGAGGGTGTGATGAACTCTACGAACATGAATTTCAAGGTCAACCTATTATCAATAGGCTTTGGCGTATCGTTCTACCTATAAACACGCGAGAGAGATGAATAGATACATACTACTTACAATCGTCGCTGCGTTTACGCTTACGGTAGCACATGCGCAGGAAAAGACCGTAACGGAGGCAGTGTCAACCGAGGTCGATACTATGGCTGTAAAGACGCGCTTTCTGCCAACATCGCGACGCATAAATCGCCATATCGACCGCAACAAGTTTGTATATAAGGGCGAGGTTATGCTCGGACTTGCCGCCTCGCATGGTAAGCTGAATATTGAGGACTCGGATATCATGTTGCTCTTCGACAACATTGACCTCGGCCTCAATAGCACCACCGTAAAGCCCTTCCTGGCATACGCCTACCGCGATAACCGCGCCGTAGGTATGCGCTTCGGCTATGAGTATCTTCGTGGCGACCTCGGAAATGTCGCCCTGAACCTCGGCTCGGCAGCCGATATATCGTTTGCTTTGGGTGGCGTGGGGCTCAAAAGCGAGAACTATGCGTGGTCTATCTTCCACCGTAACTATATAGGTCTCGACCGTCGCGGCATCATAGGTGCCATCCTCGAGTCGGAGTTGCTGGTAAAGACGGGCACGACGAGCATATTTACAACCGACAAGGAGGGCTTGCCTACAAGCTCTACGAGTCGTAACTTCGCGGCGAAGATAAACTTCAACCCCGGCTTGGCGGTGTACGTCTTTCCCGAGGTGTGTGTAACAGTTACGGTGGGCATAGGCGGCCTCTACTACAATAACGTGCGCATCATGGATGAGGCGGACATGGTTGCAGGACGTCGCGACCGCACGGGCTTGCAGTTTAAGTTCAACATTGCCGATATACAGATAGGCGTAGTTGCCCATCTGTGGAATAAAAAGAAAAAGTAGCTATGAGACGACTATATAACTACCTTATGGCAGGACTCCTGGGTGTAGCCCTTGTAGGTTGCATCGAGAATGATATTCCCTATCCCATAGTCAAGCTCGACATCCTCACCTTCGAGGTTGAGGGTGCGAAGAGTGCGCCTCAGATTGACGCCACGGCACATACCGTGCGTTTCGAGTTGGAGGAGACGACCGATATACGCAATGTGCATATCGGCGAGGTGGGTATGACCGAGGGTGCTGCGTCGAATGTTACCTTCCCGGGTATCTTCGACCTGCGCAAGCCCCTCTATGTAACACTCTCGAAGTATCAGGACTACGAGTGGAAGATAACTGCCGAGCAGACTATCGAGCGTTACTTCCGCGTCGATGGTCAGATTGGTGAGACGGAGATTGACGTCGTGAGCCACATCGCCACGGCGTATGTGCCCATGGATAAAGACCTCAACGACATCAAGGTTACGGCTGCGAAGTTTGGCCCCGAGGGCATCTCATCATACTCGCCCGACCCCCTCTCGTTCACATCGTTTGATGACACGGTGCACCACGTATTGGTTACCTATCATGGCGATATTGAGGAGCTGTGGACACTGCGGGTAATCCCCACGGAGGTTGAGGTAGAGTTTAATAGCGTGGATGCTTGGGCAAAGCGTATATGGCTCTCGGCATCGGGACGTAGCGACTCTGACCTCGGCTTCAAGTATCGTCCTACGGGTGCTGAGGAGTGGATAGCAGTTGAGGATATTGCTGTCGATGGCGGTAACTTCACGGCATGTATCACAGGTCTCGAACCATTGACATCATACGATGTGGTGGCCTTCTCGAACGATAACTTCACGGATATAACGACCGTTACCACGGAGGATACCTTCACGCTGCTAAATGCGGGCTTCGAGGATTGGTCAACCAAGGATGGTTGTATATACCCCTACGCCGAGGGTGCAACACCCTTCTGGGGTACGGGTAACGATGGCGCAAAGATGGCATCTACGACACTCACAGAGCCTGTCGAGCAGACACGCCCCGGCTCGGTAGGCAGCCGTGCGGCATTGTTACAGTCGAAGAAGGCGGCAGTGATGGGTCTCGGTAAGTTTGCTGCGGGTAACCTCTTCCTCGGCGAGTTTGGTGGCCTCGTGGGTCTCGATGGCCTTGTTAACTTTGGTCGTCCCTGCACGGCGCGCCCCGTGGCACTTCATGGTTGGGTGAAGTATAACTGCGGTACTATCGACGAGGTGGGTCGTGTGCCGGCATCGCGACCCGACTTGAAGAAGGGTGATAATGATGAGGGCCAGATTCTTATTGCCGTGGGCGACTGGACGGCTGACGAGTATGGTGGCACTGAGAGCTGTCCCGTAACGGTGAATACCAAGGATGAGAGTACCTACTTCAATAAGAGCGGCAAGAATGTAATTGGCTCGGGCGAGATAATCTTCTCGGAATCGACCGACGGATGGTTGGAGTTTACCGTGCCGTTGGAGTATGTATCTACCTCGCGCGTGCCAACGCATATTATTATTATATTTAGTAGTTCGCGTTTCGGTGATTATTTCACCGGCTCGACGCAGAGTAATATGTTGGTGGATGACCTCGAACTAATATTTTAGCGTAGCAAGGGGTTATTCTCGGACTCTCAATCATTGGCGCCGATTAACGGCGTGGTTAGGGAGGTTAAGGAGGATAGGAAAATTGGGAGACGTTGCCACGTATCTCTAAATTTCTCAACCTCCCTAACCTCCTTAATTTTCTTAACCTTCTCTCTTAATTTTGCGCCTCAAAAATGTGTTAACTTGCAGATAATCACTTATTTGATGTTTTAACTGAAAAAAAAGAGTGCGCGCAGATTTGTATCTATCGAAAAATTTGTATCTTTGCACACCCGAATTATCGGGTTTGGATTACAATTTAAGTATTAATTAAACGTAAAGTAAAGTGGATTCATTGAGTTACAAGACAATCTCGGTCAAGGCTGAGGACGCTCAGAAAGAGTGGTTCGTCATTGACGCTACGAACGAGATTTTGGGACGTCTTGCTTCGCAGGTGGCTAAGATTCTCCGCGGCAAGAACAAGCCAAGCTACACTCCCCACACTAATTGCGGTGACTACGTTATCGTAATTAATGCTGATAAGGTGAAGCTTACAGGCGCTAAGATGACCGATAAGGTCTATACCCGCTACACCGGTTTCCCCGGTGGTCAGCGTTTCGCTACTCCTGCTGACTTCCTCACTACGGACAAGAAGCCGCAGTTTGTTGTTGAGCACGCAGTACGCGGCATGTTGCCTAAGACTCGTTTGGGCGAGGCAATCATGAAGAATTTGAAGGTTTATGCTGGCGCTGAGCACCCTCACGCTGCACAGAACCCCAAGGAGATTAAGTTAAACGAGATTAAGTAAGGAGTATGGAAGTTGTAAACACCGTAGGTCGCCGTAAGGCAGCTGTGGCTCGCGTATTCGTGAAGCCGGGTAATAGTAAGATTACAATCAACCACAAAGAGTTGGAGGTTTACTTCCCCTTGAATATTCTTCAGTATGAGGTTAAGCAGCCCTTGCTGGTAACCAACACATTGGAGAACTACGATGTTACCATCAACCTCGTTGGTGGTGGTATCAAGGGTCAGGCCGAGGCTGCCCGTATGGGTATCGCACGTGCACTCTGCCAGATTGATGCAGAGTATCGTCCTGTGTTGAAGAAGAACGGCTTCCTGATGCGTGATTCGCGTGAGGTTGAGCGTAAGAAGCCCGGTCAGCCCGGAGCACGTCGTAAGTTCCAGTTCAGTAAGCGTTAATCCTTACCGACCTTACTTGCGGCATAATAGCACAATCAGGGTTTCAAACCTCGTGGACCACACCCCACAAAGCATCCTTCGTCGATGGCGGGGCGCGGCATAATAGAGCCACCTCGCGGTGTGCTGCCTCGATGGTTGCCCGATTGCGGATAAACTGCCAAGAACACCCTCCGCGGTGCTACTATGGCGGTTGATAATAAGAGTTAAACAAAGAAAAAAATTAAAACAATGTCACGTACAGATTTTAATACACTTTTGGAGGCCGGCGTACACTTCGGTCACTTGAAGCGTAAGTGGAACCCCAAAATGGCTCCCTATATCTTCATGGAGAAGAACGGCATCCACATCATTGACCTTCACAAGACTGTTATCAAGTTGGATGAGGCTGCAGCAGCATTGAAGCAGATCGTTAAGAGCGGTCGTCGCGTATTGTTCGTAGCTACCAAGAAGCAGGCTAAGGAGATTGTTGCCGAGAAGGTAGCAGCCGTAGGTAAGCCCTATGTTACTGAGCGTTGGGCTGGCGGTATGCTTACAAACTTCCCCACAATACGTAAGGCCGTTAAGAAGATGGCTACCATCGATAAGATGACCAACGACGGCACCTTCGATAACTTCTCGAAGCGCGAGAAGTTGCAGATTGCACGTCAGCGTGCTAAGCTCGAGAAGAACCTCGGTTCTATCGCCGACCTTAACCGTCTCCCCGCTGCATTGTTCGTTATCGACGTACAGAAGGAGCAGAACGCTGTTAAGGAGGCTAAGCGTTTGAGCATTCCCGTATTTGCTATGGTAGATACTTGTTGTGATCCAACCGACATCGATTACGTTATTCCGGCAAATGACGATGCTCAGAAGTCTATCGCTACTATCCTCGATGTAGTATGCGGTGCTATTGCTGAGGGCGCTGAGGAGCGCAAGCTCGAGAAAGAGAAGGAGGCACAGGAGGCTGAGGCAGCTGAGGCAGCTCCTAAGAAGGAGGCTAAGCCCCGCATCAAGAAGGCTGTAAAGGCCGCTGTTGATGCTGAGGAGGCTACTGTTGCTGAGGTTGTAGCAGCTACTGAGGCTCAGGAGGAGTAAAAAATGACTATTAACGAGTAGGTCTTTGGCCTACTCGTTGTTAGTCAAAACTTCAATTATTAACGAATTAAAACACAATAAATACTATGGAAATCAAAGCAGCTGATGTAATGAAGCTCCGCAAGATGACCGGCGCAGGTATGATGGATTGCAAGAAGGCCTTGCAGGAGGCTGAGGGCGATTTCGAGCGCGCTAAGGATATCATCCGCGAGAAGGGTAAGTTGGTTGTTGCTAAGCGTTCGGACCGTACTGCTACCGAGGGTTATGTTGCAACTAAGGTTGTAGGCACCAAGGCATATATCCTTTGCCTTGCTTGCGAGACCGACTTCGTAGCACAGAACAGCGAGTTCTCGGCTTCGGCTAACGCCATCCTTGACCTCGCAGTTAACGCTGATGCCGCTGACCGTGACGCTCTCTTGGCTGTTAAGAACGCCGAGGGTATCACTGTTGAGGCTATCGTTACTGAGAAGTCTGGTCAGACAGGTGAGAAGGTAGAGCTCGCATACTACGCTCGTATCGAGGCTCCCTACTGCGTATCTTATGTTCACTTCAACAAGAAACTCGGTACCATCCTTGGTTTCAACAAGGCTATCGACGAGGAGACCGCTAAGGCCGTAGCTATGCAGGCTACCGCTATGGCTCCCATGTCTATCGATGTTGACGACTGCCCCGCAGACGTTGTTGAGAAGGAGAAGACCATTGCTTTGGAGATGATGAAGCAGGATCCTAAGAACGCTAACAAGCCTGAGGCTATCTTGGAGAAGATTGCTGAGGGTAAGATGCGTAAGTTCTTCGAGGAGAATACACTTCTCAACCAGGCCGTTGTAGGCGAGAAGGAGTCTATCCGCGAGTTTATCCAGCGTGCAGATAAGGAGGCTACTGTTGTGGCTTACAAGCGTTTTGCGTTGGAGGCATAATCATTTAGCGTGATTAGCCGCAATCTGCGGCACGAAAACGAAAGATACCCTGGATGGAATGTACGTCAAGTACTATCCATTCAGGGTACTTTCATTTCGCGCTATACCTCACGGCTTCTAACACTAAATTTAGCGTGATAAAGATGCATCTGCACCCCTCAAACATCAGCCCGAATGAGCAGTACGCTAAGTACTACCCATTCGGGCTGTTTTCTTTGTCCATTCTTCTATATATTGCTCTTGGCTACCTTATTATCATTGCCCCTATGAGGCGTACTCCCGCTATCTCGTTGAGGCGCATCATAAGTTCGTCGCGGCGGAAGAAGAGCTCCTGGCGCACGACACTCGACGAGACGCGCACATGCAGCACATGGTGCTCCAACTTAAACTCCGTGGTCATATCTGCTATGTGGTTGCCTACGACCATACGCCAATAGTCAGGGAGCTTGCCCTCGGCAACCTTCGCAGCAACATATGGACGGCTGAAAAACTCCTTCAAGATGTCGCCGATAAGTGTGGGTGAGGTGCGTCTCATAGTGCCTTGCCCTCCGAAATATTAAACAGTTTATACTTGGCGCCCGCCTCATCAAGGGTGCGTTGCAGGCGGTGCTTGTTGCAGTCGGTGATGAGTATCTGGCCGAACATGTCGCCGCTCACGAGCCTCAAAAGTTGAGCCACACGGCGCATATCCAACTTGTCGAATAGGTCGTCGAGAAGAAGTATTGGCTTCTTTGCGGTGTGCTCCGCGAGGAGGGTGTACTCAGCGAGTTTTAGGGCTATGAGGAACGACTTCTGCTGTCCCTGTGAGCCATATTTACGCAAGGGGAAGTCGTTGATATTTATCGTGAAGTCGTCGCGATGCACGCCACATGTGGTATGCTCGTTTACGAAGTCCCTCTGTCGTGATGCAAGAAGCAACTCCTCGAGTGCACTATTGCTCAGCTCCGATCGATACTCCATGCCCACCTCCTCGCGCTCCTCGGAGAGTTGGGCGTAGTACTTTGCCACTAAGGGGCGCATCTGCTCGACAACCTCTGTGCGGCGACGGTAGATGATATCTGCCGAGGCCGAGAGCATGACGTCGTATATTAGCAGTATCTCCTCTGTGGGGTTTGTTTTGAGTAGCTTGTTGCGCTCGGTGAGGGCTGCGGTGTAGCGTATGAGTGCCGCCATATACTGACGGTCGAGTTGCGATATTAGGCGGTTGAAGTAGCGGCGACGCTCCTCCGCGGAGTCGCTTATGAGGGCAGTGTCGGCGGGCGATACTACGACGATGGGTACAAGGCCTACGTGTTCCGATAGTTTGTCGTACTCCTTGCCATTGCGTTTCAGCGTCTTACCGCCACGCGACGTATAGGCGCATACCACCTGCTCGCGACGCTCATCGTCGCTTATGAATAGGCCATCGAGCAGGAACGACTCCTCGCCATGACGTACACTCTGACGGTCGGTGAGTGTATGCATCGACTTCGCCAATGCGAGGTAGTGTACCGCATCCAGAATATTGGTTTTGCCCGCGCCATTGTCCCCCACGAAGCAGTTGATGCCGCTCGTGAGCGTAAGGCGCTCGTCGCCAATATTCTTGAAGTTGAGGATGGATATGTTGTCGAGTATCATAATGCAATATTTGTCAGTGTAAAGTTACGTAAATTTTTTGGTATGGCAAGGTGTGTTGCAATTATTGTTGTTTGTGTGTGTTTGGTGCAATGTTGTAATAGGTGTTAATATATTGAAAATCAATCAACTCCCCTCCTCGGAAAAATAGTTTTATCGAAGTGGTATATAATACAAAATAATTCGTATATTTGTGGAACAAAGCAGCAGAATGGTGCCGAATAGCTATCGGGCCAATACAATTGATAGGTAATGAGTTATCTCCACTTGTGCGTGGGGATAACTTTTTTTATGGTCGTGTTGGAAGTTTAAGGGAAAATATGTATATTTGTGGGTTAAATGGGTGCTATAACTATATATAGCACGTTAAGTCATTGAATAACAAAAAATTAAAACAAATACTATTATGGCAAACAAAGTACAGAACGAGACCGATGTAATGGTTGAGGCTAAGGGTAAGTTGGAGTTATTCTTCGACAAGTGGGGCAACAAAATGTTGTGGGCCCTTGTTATTATCGCAGTTGTAGTAGGTGCATTCTTTATCTACAAGAATTATGCTGCAAGCAGGCAGGAGGCTATGAATCAGGAGGCAAGCGTGGCTCTGGGCAATGCCGAGACTATTGAGGATTTTGCAAACGTAGCCAATAAGTATCAGGATACACCTGCTGCTAACATGGCTCTCTACTCGGCAGGTGCCTTGGCTCTTGACGCCGGTGATTATGCTGCCGCTAAGAACTATCTCTCGCAGTACAAGAATGTTGAGGGCCCCGCAGGTGAGGTTATCAACGCTGCGGTATATGGTCTTCGTGGTGATATCGCTGTCGAGGAGAACGACTTGCAGAGCGCAGTTTCGTTGTTCGAGCAGGCTGCAGCTGCAAGCGCCGACGAGATTACATATTGCCGCTTCATGGATAAGCTTGCGCGTGTATATGAGGCTATGGGCGACGATGCTAAGTCGCAGCAGTGTTACAAGGATGTTGTAGCGAAGTATCCTCAGTACTCGGCAATGTACGACACGCTTATCCGCGAGTAAGTAACAACGAGCCAATAACGAGGTATTGTGGCTGAGAAGCGAGCACATATAGGCGCAGCCGAGGAATTGTCGGCACCGAGCATGAAGTTTGGTGTTGTTGCCGTGCGTGAGTTCGCGGAGTATGCCCAGATGCACCTTGTGAGACTCCTTGATCGCTTCACGGAGCTGGGTTGCGCACCACAAAATATTGTGGTTAAGAGCGTGCCCTCAATTTATGATGTAGTCATTGCAACGCAGTTTCTTGCGGAGTACACCGACGTCGATGGCGTGGTGATACTCATGCCCGAGAACCGACTTATCAGCGCCATGCCCATAATGAACGGTATCGTTCAGTTGCAGATGCAGTGGAACATGGTCATCACCGTAGGTGGTGAGGAGCGTGCTGAGCATATTATCGAGATGCTCATTATGCAGAATGAGATGGCTCAGGAGGCTGCGGGAGCGGGTTTGATGGGGGAGGCTTCTATATCCTAACAAATATAATTTCTTGTGATAAGGGGTCATTCTCGGCCTCTCAATCATTGGGCTGAATGGAATGTACGTCAAGTACTATCCATCCAGCCCAATTTCATGTCGAGACCAAGCCTAACCCCTTCTGACAAGAAATTTGTTTTCTTGTGA